>PBAE01000020.1 GCA_002715745.1 Woeseiaceae bacterium | reverse complement strand
GATTCTTATGAAGTTAATAATTTATTTGCCACAATTGGAAAAGAAGGAAAACATTTTGCTTATGCTGGGCATACAGATGTTGTTCCAGTTGGGAATGAAGCTTCTTGGAAATTTCCACCTTTTTCAGGGACAATTGAAGGTGATAAATTATATGGCAGAGGAAGTGAAGATATGAAAAGTAGTGTTGCATGTTTTATCAGTGCAACAAAAAGATTTATNGAAANNTATAAAAAAATTCCTGGAANATTATCATTTATAATAACTGGTGATGAAGAAAGNGACTCAGTTAATGGTACTCCAAAAATTTTAGAATGGGCAAGNAAAAATAATTATAAATTTGATCATTGTCTNGTAGGTGANCCAACTTCNAATAAAGANATTGGAGATAANATNAAAATAGGAAGNAGAGGNGCNATNAGTTTTTATATTCAAGTNAANGGTATACAAGGCCATACAGCAAATGCTCATCTTGCAGAAAATGCATCNCATCACNTGATAAGATTATTAAACAATATTCTTGATAATCCNTTAGACAANGGAAATNANAATTTTTTACCCTCATCNATNCAAATNGCNACATTTGATGTTGGNAATCCTGTNCCAAATATTATTCCNGAATTAGCTAAAGCAACAGTCAANATACGTTTCAACGANATGCATTCNTCTGANACTNTNATAANTTGGATNGAAGANAAAATAAACAATATTTTTANNAATGTTANTAATGCTAGTTGCCAGTTNACATATGACTCGACNGCAGANTCNTTTNTAAATCAACCANNTTATATGTGNGATTTGATTGCAAAATCTGTNTCNGATGTAACTGGNAAAAATAGTANNCCNGAGCANGCCACTGATGGAGGNACATCAGATGCAAGATATATTAANAATTATTGTGAAGTTGTTGAATTAGGTATTAGAAATCAATCTCTTCACAAAGTTGATGANTTTGTTTACACTAAAGANNTTATAGAGTTAGAAAAAATTTATTTTCAAATATTAGAAAATTATTTTAACAATAGATAGTAAATTAACANANTGANTAAATTAATTAATCCATTAATTGCANCAATTGGTGGNTTTTTATGTATTTTAATATTATCTTTTTTGAATGGATTTAATGAAGCTTATATTTGGTTAATACCACCATTTGGAGCTACATTGGTTTTAGTTATGTCAGTACACGAAAGTCCTTTAGCTCAACCAAAAAATATTTTTTTTGGACATGTTTTATCAGGATTATCAGGATTAATTATAATTACTTTAATTGGGAGTAATATTTATTGCCTTGGATTAGGAGTTGGGCTGGCAATTTTTATTATGATGATTACAAATACAGTCCACCCGCCAGCAGGGGGGAATCCTCTCATTGTTATTCTAGGTGATCAAACAATAGGTTTTATTTTCATGCCGTTGGCGACAGGTTCACTTCTAATTATACTATTTGCAATAGTTTATAATAAAGTTTTTGGAAGGGAGTACCCCTTCAAGAAATGAAGAGCGAGATTAAACTAATACCGCTCTTCTTAATTTTTGGATTTACTTTTTATACTTAGCTGCTTCTTCGGAGCCAGCAGTTGCACTACCTTTACTATAAGAATGTGCACCCATACCTGCAAGTTGACCATTTTGTACAATCAAATATGGCTCCCTTATACTTGTACCTTCAAAGAAACATTCTAAAATTTCCCTTACTCCAGCTGCATATCTTGCTTGAGCAGATAATGAGGTTCCAGAAGTATGCGGGGTCATTCCATTATGAGGCATTGTTCTCCAAACATGATCATTTGGTGCTGGTTGAGGAAACCATACATCTCCAGCATATCCACTTAACTGACCGGACTCAAGAGCTCTAGCTATTGCATCCTTATCACATATTTTTCCTCTTGCTGTATTTACTATGTATGCACCTTTTTTCATTTTACCTATCAAGTCATCATTAAAAAGATGCTCAGTTTCTGGATGCAAAGGACAGTTGATTGTAACAACGTCACAAACCTTAACCATTGATTCAACATTATCGTGAAATGTTAAACCTAATTCCTTTTCAACAGACTCCGGTAATCTATGTCTATCAAAGTAATGTAGATGTGTATCAAATGGTTTCATTTTTCGAAGAGCATCTAGACCTATTCGACCAGCAGCAACTGTACCNATGTGCATCCCTTCAACATCATAAGATCTCTTAACAGCATCAGCGATATTCCAACCACCAGATTTAGCAATTGAGTGCTGATTATGATAATCTCTAACCATTGATAGTATCATCATAACTATATGTTCAGCCACAGATCTTGAATTACAATAAGTAACCTCCACAACATCAACTTTATGGTCCATTGCTGCTTGAAGGTCAACATGGTCTGAACCAATACCTGCAGTAATTGCCATTTTTAAGTTAGGTGCACTTTCAATTCTTTTTCTAGTTAAGTAATATGGCCAAAATGGTTGTGAAATAACAATATCAGAATCAATTAATTCTTTATCTGCTTGGCATCCATCAGCATCTTTATCAGAAGTAACAACTAAGGTATGTCCTTGATCTTCTAAAAATTTTCTTAAACCTAATTCTCCAGATACACAACCAAGTAACTCACCAGGATTAAAATCTATTGCTTTTGGTGATGGAAGNGACATTCCATCTGGATATTTTTCAATTTTAGGAATGCTTTCTAAAGCATATTTTTCTGGCATTCCTGTAGTCGGATCATCGTATAAAACACATAATATTTTCATATTTTCTATTTGGACTAAAGTTATAAAAAAAGGAATAATTTTAAAAAAATTAGAATTTTCAACTATAATTTATGTTTTTTATAATTATTATAATTTTAATAAAAATGGTAAGTATTTAGATACGGATTAACGAATTAACAAAGAGCTATATATTTAATTTAATTATATTAAGCTAATAACCTCTATTTAAATTTATATCAGANTTAATTTTTTTCGTTTTTTTATAATTTGAATATCTTTTAAACATAAGATTAATAGCAGAACTTATTAGAGTATTACTAGCAACATGGGGTGTAATGGTAACATTATGCATAGACCAAAATAAACTTTTTTTAGAAAGGGGCTCATTTTGGAAAACATCCAATGAAGCATAAAAATATTTGTTTCTCTGTAAATGTTTAATCAAGTCGTTTTCATTTACAGAAGAACCTCTTCCAATACTGATTAATAAAGATTTCTTTTTCATTAATGATAAGAATTTGGAGTTTATAAAATTTTTTGTATCTACTGTACCTGGTAATATATTTACTAANATATCTGATGATCTAATAAAATTTGGTAGTTGATTATTATAATAGATTTTAAATTTTTCTTTTTTTATCTTATTTTTTTTATAACCAATAACATTATAATTATTTTTAGATAGAGATTTTGCTACTATCGAACCTAAATAACCTAAACCTAATATACCTATAGTCAAATCTTTATTAAATGGAGGTATNATTTCATCTAACCAAACTTTATGTTTTTGAGCAATTTTATAATCATTTATTCGTAATTGAAAATTTAAAATTTGAGATAAAACATAGTAATACATTAACTCACCCATTAATGGATCCTTTATTCTTACTATTGGTGTACCATTATAATCATTGAGTTTTAAGATATGATCTACNCCAGCACCTAATGAAAAAATAATTTTTAAATTTTTAAGTTTGTTCAAAATCTGATTAGGTAAATTCCAAATAATAGCAATATCAACTTTATCAAATTCATTTTTATCATTTATTGAAATAATTTTTTTATTTTTAAATTTTTCTTTAATTTTTGTTTTCCACTCTTTTGAGTTTGCAAATTTACAATGAAATAATATGCTCATTTTATTTTAATNTTTGATATTAAGTTTAAATATTTTTTTACCTGATGGTCCCAATGTAATTCATTTATTGCTCTTAATTGAGCATTTTTTCCATATAATTGCCGTTTTTCTTTATTTAAAATTAATTCTCTAATGCTATCTTCTAAATCACTAATCTCTTCTAAGACTATCCCTGTTTTATCATGTATTACAGCTTCATTTGTGCCACCATTATTTGAAGCAATTGATGGTACTCCAAATAAAGCAGCTTCTATATATGCAATACCAAATCCCTCGATTGATAAATTATTAGTTTTATCTATAGTTGGCATAATCATTAAATCAGTTATATTTAATATATATTTTTTTTGCTGATCACTAACTGATCCAATAAAAATTACATTTTTAGAAATACCTAATTTATTTACTAATAATTGCAAATTTTTTTTTTCTATACCATCACCCGCAATAATATAGCGAATCTTTGGAAATTGATTTTTTAGATTACTTATTGCATGCAGAATATTCTCATGTCCTTTTCTTTTTTCAAGTCTTGCTAGGGTAAGTAAAGTGGGCTGGCCATCTGATAAGCTTAATTCTTCTTCTTTAATATTTTCAAAGGTGGAAACACCTGGATGTATAATTTCAATATTATTAAATTCTAAGCTAACTTTCTTTAACAAATTTTTAGTATATTCAGAATTAGTAACAATTTTATTTACACTTTTTAAGGTATTTTTTATTCTTTTTTGATGATTTTTATTTTTTATAATTACTTCATTGCCGTGCACTAAACAAATTGAAGGTAGATTTTTTTTTTGTAAATTTTTTATTGGTAATTCTAAACTTTTCCAACTATCACATATAACTACTTCTATATCTTGAAAAGTAATTATCTTCTCTAATTCTCTTAATTTGTTTCTTCTTCTAAAATATTTTAATCCACCAAATCTTCTTACTAAAAAGTTATTTTTGAATTTGTTATCAAATACTGCATCTTTTATGATATTATTTTGATCAGCTAAAACTACAACCTTGTTATATTTTGCTAAAAAATAACTTAAATTAAACATTAAATTTTCTATTCCACCAATTCTTGAAGGAAAGCATTGTGTTAATATTAATATCATTTAAATTTTATTTTAACTTATTTTATAAATATAAGAAAGAAAACGAATTCTTAAATTCGTCATTAATTTACAATGGTTTTGTAACAATTTTTAACCATTTTTTCTCTTTATGATTTAAATAAACATTTAATTTTGCATATACATTTTCATGATATGTATTAAGCCAATCTAATTCTTTGTTATTTAAAAGATCTTTTTCAATTAAATCTATATCAATAGGACACAAAGTCAGGTTTTCAAAATAAAGTAAATTATCTTTATTTTCTTTTACAAGAACTAAATTTTCAGTTCTAATNCCGTATTCATTAAGTTTATAATATCCAGGTTCATTTGAAATTATCATTCCAGAAACTAATTCCACACTGTTATACATTGATTTTTTTGCAATTCTTTGAGGTGCTTCATGTACACTTAAGAAACTACCGATTCCGTGGCCAGTTCCATGATCATAATCGCATCCTATGTCATTTAAACTTTCCCGAGCTAAATAATCTATATCAGTTCCCTTTGTACCTTTTGGAAAAATGTGATTTGAAAGTGCTATGTGACCTTTTAAAACTCGAGTAAATCTATCTTTTTGCTCTTCAGAAGCGTTTCCTAAGATTATTGTTCGAGTTATATCTGTNGTTCCATCATAATATTGAGCACCAGAGTCAACAAGATAAATATTATCTTTGCTAAAACCAGTATTACTTATTTTATTTACCCTGTAGTGCGGTAGTGCTGCATTTTTGCCAAAAGCTGATATTGTTTCAAATGATAAGGAATGAAATAATTCATTGTTTGTTCTTAAAGTTTCTAGATATTTTGAAACTATAATTTCATTTGATGAATTAATATCTATTTCATTTTTTAACCAGTAAATAAACCTGGTCATGCTGACGCCATCTCTCAAATTTGCATTAAAGGCTCCAGCTTGTTCAATTTTATTTTTAATTGCTTTAGATAGAATTAATGGATTAGTTATATCTTTATATTGAATTTTATTATCTTCTAATTGTTTCAAAAAATAATATGTTGTTGTTGAAAAGTCCAAACCCACTATGTCATCTTTTTCTATTTTTGAAAAAATATCGTTAATATCTTCAATTGATTGAATATTAATATATTTTTCTAACTCTATTTTTAATTTATCATTTATTTTATCATGTTTAATATACAGTGATGATTTATGGTTTTTGGATACTAAAAGGTAAGAAAAAACAAGTGGTGTATATAAAATATCATCAGCTCTAATATTTAATAGCCAAGCTATGTTATCTAAACCCGTAACTAGATATTTATTGATATTATTTTTATTTAAAAAATCAAAAAAATTATCTAGCTTTTCAGTCCTATCACTTCCTGCAAATTTTATTGGATGATCAAATATATTAGAATATTCAATTTTTGGTTTATTTTTCCAGATTTTATCAACAATATTAGTCTTTAAAAATTTAATACTTGTAGATGTATTAGTTGTACATTCTTGAATAGTTTGAATTTCTTTTATGGAATGTAATTTTGGATCAACTGCAATAACACAGTTTTGTTTTACTATTATTTTTTTTAAGTCATCCCAAAATAAATTTAAATGTCTAGATTTAATTTCATTGCTATTAATTTGTTCGTCAGCTTGAAAAGTATAGCGACCATCGACATACAAATATGCTTTATTTTGAAGAATTATTGCCTTACCAGCAGATCCTGAAAAATGTGTTATAAAGTGCAATCTTTCTGCATATGGTGCAATGTATTCATTTAAGAATTCATCACTTCTATTGATTATAAAAACATCTATATTTTCATATTTCAATTTGGATTGTAATTGAGCTAAGGATGATATTGAGCTCATAATGATCTAAATAATTCCAAATCAATATTTCCACCTGAGATCATAACTATAATTTTCTTATTTTTAATATTGATTTTATTATTTAATACAGCAGCAGCGGCAACTGCTCCCCCTGGCTCAACAACTATTTTTAGATGCTCAGAAAGTAAAATTATAGTTTTTTTCACTTCTTCGTCTGAAACAAATATTCCTCCACTAAGATTTTTTAAATTAATTGGAAAAGTAATTTTTCCTGGCATTGGTGCTAGTAATGCATCACATATTGATTTTTTGTTTGGCTCATTCTCAATTATTTTTCCTTGTTCCAAAGATTTTTTTGTATCGTCAAATCCCTCTGGTTCGACTGCATATGCTTTTAAATTAGGAAACTTATTTTTCAGATAAGTTGATGTTCCTGCAACTAGTCCGCCACCTCCACAACAACACAAATAAATATCAGGGATAATATCTAAACTTTGTAATTCTGTAGCTATTTCTTTGCCTGCAGTACCTTGACCAGCAATAACGTCAGTATCATCATAAGGTTTGATTAAAGTCCTATTCTCTTTTTCTTTAATTTCATTTGCTATTTTCTCTCTATTTTCAAAAAAAGTATCGTATAAAATTATATCTGCACCATATCTTTTTGTATTTTCTATTTTTATTCTCGGTGCATTTTTTGGCATAATTATTTTAGCATTGATATTATTATTCATTGCTGCATAAGCTACAGCTTGTGCATGGTTACCCGAAGAGTAAGCTACGACTCCATTATCAACATTTTGATGAGACAGTGTTAATATTTTATGAGTAGCACCTCTAAGCTTAAAAGATCCAGTGTTTTGTAAATTTTCCAGTTTAAAATAAACCTCGGCATCAAGATAGTTATTGATGAAGTCATTACTTACTAAAGGTGTATTTATGATTGAATTTTTGATTTTTGTGTAGGCATTTTCAATATCTTCAACCGAAATAATCATAATAAATATAAATAATCTTAACATATATATTTTTAATAGAAATATATTAGCTAAAATTAGAATAATTCTAATGTAATAAATTAATAAAAATTTTATAGTTTCTTTAGAGTATGTGTATTTAATAACGAATTAGTCAGTATTTTGATAATAGTAGAGAAATGAAAAAGATCTTTATTGCTTTTGGCCATCATAATACCACTAAATCATTTAATGCTGAAATACGTGATAATTTTATTGACGAGGCAATAAAATGTGGTCACTCCATTGATCTTGTTAATTTGTTTGATGAAAAAGAACAATTACCTTTTTATAATTCTAATTTTAATCCACCACCAAAACTAGTTATGGAATATAGAGAAAGATTAGAAAAAAGTGATATCATGTTCCTGATAGGATCTTGCAATAATTTAAGATTAAATTCAATTTTAGAAAATTGGGTTGATTGGGTTTTACATCCTAAATGGTTTTTTTCTTACAAAGAAGCAATTCCTGGAAGTAAATATTTTAAAAATTATGGATATCCTGTGCCTGGTGTAATGAAAGGAAAACTTGGAATAGTTTCTATAACATATGGTGGTCCAATGATAAGCTATTTTAACTTCTCAATCTTTGATAATATTCCTTATAGGAGAATAAAGAAATCTGTTTTTAATTTAGGTGGAATGAGAACAAAATATTTACGTTTTTACTCTGTTCTTCCAAATATGTCTGAGCGTACGTTTAAAAAACATATGATGAGTGTTAGACGTCTTGCTAGAAGCTTATAAATTTATTTATATGTGGTCTTGACTAAGTCAAAGGTTATTACTGTTATAAATATTGCTAAAAGTAAAATAAAATGTGTAGCAATTGTTAAACCAAATAGAAACCAAGATCCAAAATATAATGAAAACGCAGTGCACCACATCCAAGAAAGGATTTGTAAAATTAAGTGTCTCACATTTTCATCTGGAATATGTCTAAGTGGATTTAAACTTGAACTCATTACACCGTGCCAACTGTTACTTATAAATTCTAACATAATTAATTCCAATAAGTTACAAAATCGTTGTTTGCCAATTCTGGGATTTTAGGAGCATCAACTTCTGGTGTACCTACATAAAGATATCCTAAAACTTCATCGTTTTTATCAAGTGATAATTCACTCGAGATATGTTCATTTCTTTCTGTTGAATACTTACCCGTTCTCCAATAAGCTCCATAACCTTTATCATGAAGTGCAAGTAAGATATTTTGAGCTGCAGCAGCCGTTGATTGAATTTGTTCTAGTCTAGGTACGTTTGGTTTATCATAATTAATTTTAGCGACCACAACTATTATCATTGGAGATCTAAGAGGAAGAGAAGCGATTTTTTTTTCACGTTCCTCATCTACTTCTTCAGTTTTCTTTGTAGAATTAATAAAAGCCTTGCCTAGTTTACCTCTAGATTCACCAGTAACTTCAATAAATTTCCAGGGTCTAAGCCAAGAATGATCTGGTGCTCTTAAAGCAGCTTGATATACATCTGCCATTTCATCTTTTGATGGATGAGGAGTTTTAAGCTTAGATATAGATCTTCTGGANAGGAGGGTTTTCATAGTTTCCATATTATTTCAAATAAGAACAAAAAACTAAATATCAATTAACAAAATTCAAACATTTAAAAGAGATATATTAAAACTATATATATCTTNTGTTTTTATTGCGTTTTTTAAAATCNAATCAGCTAAAAAAAATTGTATTTTTATCAATTTTTCTAGTTTTTTTTAATAATTATAGCGTAATAAATGCTCAAGAAAATAAAATGGTATTAGATGATTTAAGTACCCCAGGTATTACTNCTCAAAAACAAAATTGGGCCTTTTTTACAGATGGCGTTATGGGTGGTCTATCCCAAGGTCGAGCGATAATTTCAAATGTTGCTAATGAAAATTGTTATCACATGACAGGCAATGTAACTACCGAAAATAATGGTGGATTTATTCAAATAAGAAATCAACTTAAACCATCAATATCTACTAAAGAATTCAGTGGAATTTATTTTAAAGTATATGGTAATAATGAAAACTACTCAATTCATATAAGAACTGCACTCACNATGGCGCCATGGCAATATTATAAATATAGTTTTACAACTGAAAAAAAATGGAATGAAATAAGAGCTCCTTTTAATGAGTTCAAAAAATCAAATGCTTATCAACCTTCAGCTTTGGTTGGGCAAAATATTAAATCTATTGGTTTAGTAGCTGGCTTCAAAGATTTCGATGCTGACATCTGTTTATCAGAAATTGGCTTTTATTAATAATCAACTTTTGTAAGATATAATCCGTNAGCAGGTGCAGTCATNCCAGCTAAATCTCTTTTTTTTAANAAAATTATTTCTGATATAGATTTAGAAATTTTTTCTAATCCTATATCTACTAANGTNCCAACCATTATTCTTACTTGAGAATGAAGAAANGATTTTGCTGAAATAATAAAATTAATCTCNTCATTNACTTGTTTTATNTCNAATGAATTTATTGANNTAATTNCAGANTTTGACTGACANTTAATGGAACGAAAAGCNGATAAATCATGCTTTCCTANAAATAATTTAGATTGNTCAATCATTTTTTGTATATTTATGTTTTTATGAACACACCATACTCTATTATTTGAAAGTGTTAGAGGTGGTCTTCTATTNATCAATTTATATTCGTACCATCTAAGTTTTGCAGAAAATCTGGCATTAAANTNTNNATCNNTNNTNTNANTTGATANAATNGCAATTGGNTNNGGNCTTAAATNNTGNTTAAGCCCATCNCGNATNGTATCNNNTNNNANATGNNTNTCTANTTNAAAACTNGCNACTTGACCTTTTGCATGNACNCCAGCGTCAGTNCTTCCAGCACCAAAAATAGTNGTTTTTTTATTTGANAGTTTATAAATTGAGTCTTCGATTAATTGCTGAATTGATAATCCATTTTCTTGCCTTTGCCAGCCAACAAAATCAGTCCCATCATATTCAATTGTAATTTTGTAATTATGCATTAATTACATCATGAATTTTTGTTTTAAAACCTCTTAAAAAGTCATCAATTGACACAACTTTTTTTCCTTCTCTTTGTAAAAGTAGGGGNNGAATACTTCCATCCTGACACCCAATTTCAAAATTACTATTAANTATCGTAGATTTAGCACCTTTTTCAAAACCTGGTTTTGCATCGATTATTATAATTCTCTCTTTNTTTAAATGAAACCAAGCGCCTGGTTTAGGTGCATGAGCTCTTATTTGATTAATTATATTTTTTGTTGAGTTACCAAAATTAATTTTTCTATCTTCTGAAGTAATTTTACCTGCATATGTTGCNTANTCTTCATTTTGATCCTGAAGNGTAATNTCATTGTTAAAAATTTTTGGTATTGTTTCAACTAGTAATTTTGTACCTATTAATGTTAATGAATTACTAAGCTGAAGCTTATTAAATCTTTCTGGAATTATAAATTTTTCTTGTGCAATAATTGGTCCTGCATCTAACTTTTCTTTTAGTTTAATTATTGTTATACCAGTTTGAATATCTCCNCTCATTAATGTGTGTTCTAAAGGCGCTGCCCCTCTCCATCTTGGTAATAGTGAAACATGTATATTGATACATCCATACTTTGGTATCTCTAAAATTTCTTTAGGAAGNATTTTTCCATAAGCCATTACAACAATAAGATCNGGTTGTTGTTTTATTAAATCATTTGTTGTTTTGTAATCAAATTCATTAGGACATAAAATATCAATTTCATTTTGTTCTGCTAATATATGTACTGGTGATTTACTAATTTTCATACCTCTTGATTTTTTTTTAGGTGGCTGTGTAAACACAGTNCTTACTTTTATATTATTATTAATAAGTGCATCTAAATACTCCGTTGCTAATAAAGGAGTACCCATAAAAATTATTTTTTTATCTTTCATCATATTTTTTTTTTAAATGTTTTTGTNCTTTTTTAATAATNATATTTCTTTTTAAAGAAGAGAGGTAATCTACAAATAATTTTCCAGAAAGATGATCTATCTCATGTTGGAGAATTCTTGCTTCNACTCCATTAACTTCTTTACTTATTAANTTATTTTTATCATTTAAGTATTGAATTTTAATTTTTTCAGGACGTTCTATCTTTGCAAATTGTTCAGGTAATGATAAGCACCCTTCTTCCATTAAAATTTTTTCTTTAGAATATGAAAGTATTTTTGGATTAAATAAATTGTAATTAACTTCATTTTTNGTTTCTTGATCAATAAAAGAGATTGTTACTATTTGTTTTAATACACCAATTTGATTAGCGGCAAGACCAACACCTGGCGCGTTAATCATAATTTCTCTCATTTTACTTGCAATCTTTAATTCATTTTCTCCTACAGCTTTAATTTCTTTTGATTTTTGACGTAAAAATGGACTTGGTACATAAAGTAATTTTTCCATTGTTATTAAGTGATTTTTTTTCTTGATTGAAATGCTGTATTTAAAGTATTTTCATCTAAATAGTGAACTTCACCACCCATAGGAATGCCCTGGGCTAAACGGGTAATATTTAAATCTTTAAATATTTCTAACTTATCTGCAATCACAAATGATGTAGTCTGTCCTTCCATAGTTGTGCTTAGCGCTAATATAATTTCTTTAATATTTCTAGCTTCAATTCTTTTTAACAGATTCTTTAACTTTAAGTCATCAGTGCCGATACCTTGTATAGCTGATAGTGAGCCACCTAAAACATGATATAACCCTCTGTAGAAACCTACTTTTTCAAAAGTCCACAAATCGGAAATATCTTCAACTATACAAATAGTTGAATTATCTCTTGAATTTTGTGAACATATATTACAAGGATTTTGCATATCTATATTTCCACATTCACGACACTCAATAATCTTCTTATAAGAAAAATTTAAACTATCAATTAAGGGTAATAGATTTTTGTCTTTATTTTTTAGTAAAAATAAAGCTATTCTTTGAGCTGAACGTCTTCCTAATCCAGGAAGTTTAGAAATATCATTAATTAATTTATCAATTGGTGATTGCTCCATAATTTAAAAAGGTAATTTCATACCAGGAGGCAAAGGTAAGCCTCCAGTTAAAGATTTCATTTGTTCTTGAGCTACTGTTTCCCCTTTTTCTTTTACATCATTAATTGCTGCAATTATTAAATCTTCAAGGATCTCTTTTTCCTCACTTTTCAAAAGAGTATTATCTATAGTAATTTTTTTTAATACCCCCTTCGCATTTGCAACTACTTTTATTAAACCACCTCCAGAAGATCCTTCGACTTCGATTTCATTGAGTTTATCTTGGGCCTCTGCCATTTTTTTTTGTAATTGTTGGGCTTGCTTCATCATGTTTCCAAAATTGACCATCATTTCTCCTTTTTAATTTCTGATCCCATAAATTCTTCACTAGAATTTACTTCAGATAATTCTGTTATAGAATGAATTTCACTGTTAGGAAATTCTTTTAGAATTTTTTTAATTTCTAAATTATCTTTCATTAGTTCAATTTCACTTTGCTGATTAATTATATCTTCCTCATATAAACTTTTTCCAATATTACTAGTTGAAGAATTTACTTGCCAAATTCTGCCAGTCCATGTTGATATTAATTTAGCAATATTTCTATTAAAAGATGGATCGGATATTTTTGAAGTATTAATCACAACCTCGCCATCTTTGAAGGAAATCATTGAAACATCATTGTATAATTTGTTGTGTAAAATTCCCTCTCTATTTTTAAAAAACATGTCGACAAATTCTCTAAAGTTTTTGATTGATTTATAGTTTTGATTACTCTTTTTTTCGTTGCTTTCAGAGAATTCTTTTGTGAAATTTACAACTGTATTTTTTTGATCAATTCTTTCTCCATCAACAGTATTTGGGTTATTTGATATTTCAGTTTGCTCTTTATGTTGAATTTTTTTTACTAGATCATCAGGATTATTTCCATCATGAAGATAGATTATTCTTATTATAATCATCTCTCCATGTTGAAATAAATGGAAACCACTTTGTAATTCTTGATAACCCCTAAATAATATTTGCCAGATAATGTTTAAGTTATTCAAATTTAGTTTAGATGATAATTCCAAACCTCTTGTTCTCTCTATTTCAGGTATATAAATATCATTCTTAATATCGGGAGCCATTTTTAGTTGTGTTAAAAAATGAATAACATTCATCATTTCATCAAATATCATAATTACATCTGCACCTAAATCATATAATTTTTTATATAGAACTAGTGCTTCAAATGAGTTTCCTTCTAAAATTTTTTCTATTAAATCAAAAATCTTTTCTCTTTCTGCCAAACCAAGCATTGTGC
>PBAE01000019.1 GCA_002715745.1 Woeseiaceae bacterium | reverse complement strand
CTATTTGATTAAGTTTTTTTGCTTCTTCGTCAAATACCTCAACAAATAATCTTCCAATCACTTTTCTTTTTTCTTCCGGATCAGTAATTCCTTCAAGAGCATCAAAAAACCGCTGCGCAGCATTCACCCTAATTACATTGACACCAAGATTTTCTTTGAATGTTTGCATAACCTGATCCCCCTCTTCATAACGAAGAAGCCCATGATCAACAAATACACAAGTCAACTGTTTACCAATAGCTTCATGAAGGATCGCTGCAACTACAGATGAATCAACACCACCAGATAAGCCTAGCAATACTTCACTATCACCAACCTCGTCTTGCACCTGCTGTATCGCATCTATAGCAATGTTTGATGGCGTCCATTCATGATGACATTCACAAATCTCATGAACAAATCGATCTATTATTTCTTTTCCCTTGAGGGTGTGCGTCACCTCAGGATGAAATTGAAGACCAAAGTACTGTCGATCTTTATCTTCCATTACTGCGAATGGAGAATTATTACTGCTCGCAGCAGCAATAAAGCCTGGTGGGATGGATTCAACTCGATCACCATGACTCATCCAAACTTTCAGTGCTCCTGAATCATCATCACTCATCCCTTTTAGTAAGATTGATTCTGATGGAATTACCTCTGCGTATCCATACTCTCTCTCAGAAGAGGTCTCAACCTTACCACCGAGCTGTTTTGCCATAGTTTGCATTCCATAGCAAATCCCGAGAATAGGCACTGAAAGATCAAATAAAAATTCTGGAGCAGTTGGTGGATTATCTAGATTGACGGATTCTGGACCACCAGAAAGAATAATTCCTGCTGGCTTAAAATTCTGGAGTATCTTTTTGTCTTGATCCCATGGATGAATTTCACAATAAACTCCACTCTCTCTGACTCTTCTGGCAATTAGCTGAGTGTATTGGCTTCCAAAATCAAGTATTAAAATTTGATTAACATGAATATCCATAGATTCGTCTTGATGAATATCTTCTATGTTGTGCTTCTGTAATTAGGTGCTTCTTTAGTAATCGCCACATCATGGACATGGCTTTCCTTCATACCTGCTGGAGTTATCTTAACAAATTGAGGTTTTGTTCTCATTTCTGAGATTGTTGCACAACCTGTATAACCCATTGCAGATCGAAGTCCTCCTACCATCTGATTGATTATGGTAATAACAGAACCTTTGTAAGCNACTCTGCCTTCAATTCCCTCTGGCACAAGTTTATCTTGACCATTTTCACTATTTTGAAAATACCTATCAGATGAACCATATGTCTGACTCATNGCGCCCACNGAACCCATTCCACGATAGGACTTAAATGATCTGCCCTGAAAAATTACCACTTCACCCGGTGACTCTTCTGTGCCTGCAAATAAACTTCCNAACATANCTGCGTGACCACCTGCCGCTATCGCTTTTGCTATATCGCCAGAATATCTGATGCCACCATCTGCAATAACAGGTACACCNGACTTTTTCATACCCTCACTNACTTCATTTATTGCTGTTATCTGAGGTAATCCAACACCAGCAATGATTCTTGTGGTGCATATTGATCCGGGTCCAATTCCTACTTTTACAGCATTAGCTCCTGCTTTGATCAGAGCTTGTGCTGCATCCAATGTAACGATGTTCCCAGCAACTATTTGTAGATCTGGGTACTGTTTTCTTACTCTNGTTATTGTTTCTATAACACCTTTCGAAAAACCATGAGAAGTATCAATTACAATGACATCAACACCTGCTTGAACCAGCTTGCAGATTCTTTCATCTGTATCTTCAGATGTACCAACAGCTGCTCCAACCCTTAAGGCCCCTTCATTGTCTTTGCATGCATTTGGAAAATCGGTGGCCTTTTGGAAATCTTTTGCAGTAATTAAACCTTTTAGCGAAAAATCACTATCGACCACGAGTACTTTCTCAATTCGATGTTTATGCAGAAGGGATAAAACTTCTTCCTCTGATGCATCTTCTGAAACCGTAACCAGCTTTTCCTTTGGTGTCATAATCTTTGCAACTGANGCATCAAGATCGTTTTCATATCGCCAGTCTCTGTGTGTAACGATCCCAACAGTTAAATTATCATCAACCACCGGTACACCAGAGATACCCTTTTCTCTGGTAAGAGCAATTACTTCTTGTATCGTTGCACTAGAAGATACAGTGATTGGGTCTTTAACAATACCACTCTCGAATTTCTTTACCTTCAAGACCTCTCTGGCTTGATCAGAAATTGACATATTCTTATGGACAATACCTATTCCCCCTTCCTGAGCCAACGCAATAGACATCGCAGACTCTGTAACTGTGTCCATTGCCGCAGATAAAAGTGGGATATTTAGTTCAATATCGGTGGTTAGTGCTGTTTTAATATCGACATCGTTTGGTAAGACGTCAGAATATGCGGGCCGCAGGAGAACGTCATCAAATGTAAGCGCCTCATTAGATATTCTCATACGATCTTCCGTTACAATTCAGTTACTGTAACCACGCAATTCTACTCTTTCATTTTTTTTTGGTAAACAACTGATTTAATTTTTTATAAAAATTATCCTCTTTTTTAGTGAGGCTTATATATACTAAAAAAATGAATGACGATATTGCTGATAATAAAGAAATCAAAATTATTTCCGTCACTGAATTAAATAAACTTGCAAAATCTCTTCTCGAAAATGGCATACCAAAGTTATGGATCGAAGGAGAAATATCAAATTTAGCAAGACCGGCATCAGGGCACATTTATTTCAGTTTGAAAGATGAGGCGTCGCAAATTCGATGCGCATGGTTCAGACAGAGGCAATCGATTAAAGCAAATGATATCTCCAATGGTATGAAAATGCTGGCATTAGGAAAAATTAGTCTTTATCAGCCTCGTGGTGAATATCAATTCATCATTGAAAAAATGGAAACAGCTGGCGAAGGAGATTTGAAAAGAAAATATGAAGAATTAAAACAAAAACTTTTCAATGAAGGATTATTTGATAGAAAGAGAAAATTAGAAATCCCAAAACTGCCAAAAAAGATCGGGGTAGTTACTTCGCCATCCGGTGCAGCTATCAGAGATGTACTAAGTATTCTTAATAGAAGATTTCCACTGTTACCTATTGTAATTTTTCCAATAACCGTTCAAGGTGATAATGCGGCCCCTGATATTGAAAATGCGCTAAAAAAAGCCAATCTTCGCGCAGATTGTGATGTATTAATACTGACCAGAGGTGGCGGTTCCCTTGAAGATTTATGGGCTTTTAATGAAGAAATTGTTGCACGCGCGATTCATGCGAGCGAAATTCCAATAATTAGTGCTATTGGTCATGAAACCGACACTACTATAGCTGACTTNGTCTCGGATATTAGGGCACCTACACCTTCAGGNGCTGCTGAGATTGTCACTCCAGATNAAAANGAACTATTAAAGTTACTAGAGACACTNNTAGAAAGGATTGAGNACGAGACAAACCAATATATCAATTCTAAATCTCAATCTNTGGATTGGCTCAGCAAAAGACNCTCACAGAGCAGTCCTATTATGATCGTTANAAGACAAATTGAGANATNAGTTAATTCAAGAAAATTACTTTTTAGCTCAATAGGTCNTAATTTATCCCTACANACNAAGGCAGTTGATAACTTAAAATTTAGATTAAATAGCNNCTCCCCAAAACTTAAAATTCAAAAAACAATTTCTCATCTCAGTGAAGTGCAATTAAAGATCACAACNTCCACAAANAGCACTGTAACAAGACTGAATAGCNGGTTAACCACTCTGGGCAAGACGTTAGATTCACTTAGCCCACTNAAAACTCTNGATAGAGGTTATGCTGTAGCAAGGGATTCAAAAACAAAAAAAATTATCTCAAACAGTGAAAGAGTAAGCATTAACAGTCAAATTGACATTAAATTGGCAAAAGGTGAAATAGCTGCGAAAGTCGTTGAAAGAAAGGAGTGATTGGTTGCTTAATTCATAAACTTACTAATAACAGGACGAAAAGCATCCATTTCTACCAAGAAAGAATCGTGCCCCTTAATGCAATCTAATGCCACAAACTCAGTATCATTGATTGATTTTGCTATATGATCAGCCAGTTCTTTTTGTTGGTGAATGGGAAATAAAAAATCACTTTCAACACCAATAACAAGAGCAGATTTCAATTTCAATTTTTCGCACGCAGATGATAATGAACCGCCATTTTCATTGAAATCGAATAAATCCGATGCGCGNGATAAATATAAATAACAATTTGCATCAAATTGACCAGTAAATTTCTCTGCGTGATTTTGCAAATAGGACTCTACTGCAAAATCACCGATAAATTTTTCATTCTCATCTTTTTCAAAGGTATTCCTTTCTCTAGCAAATCGAATTTCCCACTCACGAGCTGAACGATACGTAATCATTCCAAGCTTTCTCGCTAATCTTGCACCGATTAGAGGAGGGTCTTTAGGATCATAATTACCGTCGTTCCATTTTGGATCTCGTCTTATCATTTCTCTCTGAAGAGATCTGATTGCGATAGAAAATGGCAGTGCCCTTGCTGAAGAAGAGATAGATATTAACCGCTCGCTTATTCTGGGAAATTGCACACAAAACGACAATGCTGTCATTCCTCCCATTGAGCATCCAATTGTCGTGTTTATTTTCTTTAAACCTAAAGCCTTAGTAACTTCGTACCCACCCTTAGCCACATCCTCAAGAGATAGAACCGGAAATGAGAGCTTGTAGCGCTTACCTGTTNATGAATCAACTGAATTTGGCCCAGTTGAACCAAAACAGCTACCTAGAGAATTTATACATATAATAAAAAATTTATCTGTATCAAGTGGCAAGCCTGAGCCGATCATATCCTCCCACCAGCCACTGGTTGGATCTTTTGCTGATGAAGAAGCATGTGCAGATGGAGACAGTCCCGTAAAAATTAGAACAGCATTCTCTCCATCCCCCTTGCATTCCCCCCATGTTTCATAAGCTATGGTAGGTGACTCNAGCTCGCCACCTCGGTGCATTTTAAATTTACCATCAATTTTTACGTATTTTGTTGCCTTCATGGATCACTTATATTTACCCAAATATATGAGAAATTAAACACATAAAGTATCAAGCGATCAATAAAATTTTTTGATGCTATGCACTGTGGAGCACTCATATGCGAAGTGTTCAAGAAAATTGACTTCATTTTTTCTTTTTTGTGAACTTCATAAGTCGCTTTTTCTTTCGCATCTGTCTCGGCGTAAGTTTGTTTCTTCTTCCTTTAAATGGATTGTCACTGGTTTTAAAAACCAATCTAACTGGTGTNCCCTGAAGTTTGAATCTCTTCCTGAATCGATTCATTAAATAACGCTTGTACGCCAGTGGAAGTCTTTCAGTTTGGTTGCCATGAACAACTATTGTTGGTGGATTTTTACCGCCCTGGTGCGCATATCTCAATCTAATCCTTCTACCTCTTACGAGTGGCGGCGCGTGCTCAATCACGGCATCTTCAAGTTCGCTAGTAAGTAAATTGGTTGAAATATTTCGAGTGGCTGCCCCATAAGCCTTTTTTGCTGCGCGTAGCAAATTGCCTACTCCTGTTCCATGAAGTGCAGAGATAGCGTGCTTATCGGCGAAATCTAAAAATGGTAGACGCCTATCAATCTGATTATTAATATTTTTTTTCTGCTCTTTATCTAATCCGTCCCATTTATTTAATAAGAGTACGAGGGCTCTGCCTCGATCTAGTGATAAACCCATGAGACTGATATCTTGCTCTGTTATGCCCTCTGCAGCATCAATGACCGCGAATACAACATTGCATTTCTCAATAGCATGCATCGACTTGATAACACTGAACTTCTCAATATTTTGCCTTACTCTGGCTTTTCGTCGAACCCCCGCTGTGTCAAAGAAAGTAAAATTTTCATCATCTTTTTGAATGTCAATTTTTATTGTATCTCTTGTGGTACCGGGTTCATCATAGACCACCAATCTTTCTTCCCCAATTAATCGATTAATTAATGTAGATTTTCCGACATTTGGCCTACCAATAATTGCGATACTGAGTGATTTGCTCTCATCATTACTNGAACTATNAATGTCTTGAGAATCTGCTTCCTCGACGAATGGTTTAAGTATCTCATCCATCATTGATGAGACCTGATCGCCGTGAGATGCTGATATTGCAGCTGTTCTTGAGAAACCAAAATTTTGAAATTCTGAAACAGCAATATCAATATCCAGTCCTTCAGTTTTATTAACTACAAACCAGATTTTGTTTGAATATTTTCGAGTTATTTCAATAATATGCTGATCAGAGGCTGAGGGTCCTGCCCTNCCATCANCCATAANAATAAGAATNTCNGCTTCTTTCATAGCCTCGGAAGTTTGNTGTACCATCAGTTCATTGATACCTTCTTCATCTCCACTAATCCCTCCTGTATCAACGACAAGATAAGGAATAGAACCTATCTTTCCATAACCATATTGACGGTCTCNAGTAAGACCAGGAAAATCTGCCACGATGGCATCACGAGATTTGGTNAAACGATTAAATAGTGTTGATTTGCCGACGTTCGGAGAACCGATTATCGCTATAACTGGAAGCATATAATTTCAACCTCGCCATAATGGCTTAGGTCCCCCAAAATTTGAAACGTCTTGATGGAGGATCTTCAGCATCTGGTGACGAAAAGACCGTTAGCTCGCCTGTTTCATTTTGAACATATAAATACCCCTCAATTACCACCGGATGCCCAGATATTGCNCCTTTGCCAGCTCGCCTTCTTGAGAGGAGATCACCTGTTGAAATATCGAAAAAATGAACATAGCCCTCTAGATCGCCCACCACAACCANGGTATCNAATATTACTGGGGCCGTGACTTCTCTTCTGATAAGTNTTTCATTTCGCCAAATCTCACTGCCGTCATCTCTGGATAATCCTAGAACAAAACNCTCTTCTGAAGTAACAANGATATATTCATCATCGATATCTATGCCTGTCTGTGTAGATAAATCTTTAGACCATATAATTTGACCTGATTCTGCCGCCATACTTACCAACTTACTTTGATATCCAGCTAGATAGATATCTTGACCGAAAGTTTTAATTNCTCCATCTATATCAATTAATCTCTCAAGAGCACTTCTACCAGTAGGAGGAGAAAGCATAGCTTCCCATATGACCATACCAGTTTCGATATTAACTAGAATAACCCTACCATTATCAAAAGCTGATATGACATTATTACCAAGAGTAACCGGCGAAGAAGAACCTCTTAAAGTTAGTGACGGCATTTCCTGACTCAGACTCCATCTTTCGGTTCCATCAAAAATAGAAAAACTTCTCAATTGGCCATCAATAGTATGTATGATTACGTTATCGTTAGCTATAATAGGAGTAGCTACTGATTCGCCTTTGATTGAGGTTCTCCATGCCTCTGATCCATCNCCAGTTCGAAGGCAAATTAAATCNCCATCCAAACCAAAGACAACCAATCTTGTATCATTTGTCGCTGGCCCAGCTGTTAAATTTGTACTTAAATCTTTTCTCCAGAATACTCTTCCTGATACAGCTTCTATGGACGAGACCTTTCCATCATGGCTGGCTGTGTAGATTACTTCGCTATTTCCACTCGGCTTAAGGGAGAGGCGAAGTTGTTCAGATCCTTTGCCAACGGCTTTTCCCCAAACCTTTTTTATATTCACCAATTCGTCATACTTTAACAACTCGGCAGGAAGCATTTCTTCATCTTGATCCTGAAAAAAAGCACAGCCACTTAGGACAGAACTTACCAAAAGAATAAAATAGTTAAATTTTCTAAAATTCATTGAGAGGTAATCTCTGTCTCATCTTCTGGAATTATGATGCTGTCATTTAAATCGGGTAAATCATTAATCTTCATTTGGATAAGTGCAGCATCTACCACTTGAGGTTGATTAGTCGTTCTCAATGCTCTGAGGTATGAAGCTTCAGCAGCATCGTATTTTTCAAGTCCATAATAAGCATCTCCAAGTAATTCACTATATTTTGTTTCAAATGCATGCCCATTATTATCTAAAAGCATATCAATCACTTCCTGATATTTTTTTTGGTAAAGCATTATCTTTGCAAGACGGTATTNGGCTATTAATGAGATCTCATTATCTTCTGATTTTTGCAGAATGTCCCTAAGTGAATTTGCAGCATCCTCATCTCTGCTCTGACTCATATAGAAATACGCCATGGCAAGTTTTGCTTTCTCAAAATATATCGTATCTTCGTACCCATTGAATATTTGATCCGCAATCTCCTCAGCTGTCTCAGAATTATTATCAGAGACCCCCTCAGCCAAGCTCTCATAGAGTGATGATGCAGATAATTGCTTTTCTGCAACGCTAGATTTCCATGCATTATTTCCGGTTATACCGCCTACTACCACTAATATGAAAATTAATATATACGATCTATTTTCTTGCCACCATTCACGTATATATTGAATTTGCTCTTTTTCTGAAAGAAATTCGTCCACAACTCACCTATTTATTTTTTTGGGATCAATTCAATACTAAATCAACGATTTGCTTGTAATTTCCAATAGGAACTTGAATTTGATCTTGGTTTTTTCTTAGAAATTTAATACTTAAATATCTATTCTCTAATTCATTATTGCCGATAATTATCGCATAATCTGCATTACTTTTGTCTGCACGTTTTAATTGCGACTTAAAACTACCGCCACCCATGTTCAATTGTATCCTAATGTTTGGGTTAAGATCACGTAAGCTTTCAGATATTTTGTAAGCTTTTTGTTGAGACTTCTCTCCGTCCACCACGATGTAAATGTGAGGAGAAACTTTAGATATTTTTTCATTAGAAAGTTCATACAAACTAACTAATCGCTCCATACCCATCGCCCATCCAATTGCAGGTGTTGGTCGACCGCCAATTTTTTCAACGAGGCCATCATATCTTCCTCCCGAGCAAACAGCACCTTGAGATCCTAGAGCATCTGTCTCCCATTCAAAGACCGTTCGATTATAATAATCTAAACCTCTAACAAGCTTTTGGTTTACCTCAAATTCAATACCAGCAGAGCTAATTATTTCTTTGAGTTTTTCAAAATGATCTTTGGAGGCCTTATCTAAGTAGTCAGAGAGCAACGGTGCATTATCTATCAGCATGCTCATTTCCGGATTCTTGCTATCTAATATCCTTAATGGATTTTGATGTAGTCTGTATTTACTGTTCTGATCTAATTGTCCCTCATGTGATGAAAAATAACTAATCAAGTCTTCTCTGTAATCAGATCTTGTTTTTTTATCCCCCAGAGAGTTTATTTTCAAGGATATTTTATTGATATTAAGTTGCTTCCACATTCTTTGGCATAAAATTATTATTTCAGCATCNACATCAGGGCCCTCAAAACCCATGGCCTCGATATTAAACTGATAGAACTGACGATAGCGTCCCTTTTGAGGTTTTTCGTACCTAAACATTGGTCCCATCGTCCATAATTTTTGTTGTTGATTGTGCAATAATCCATTGGTTATGCCNGCCCTAGCCAATGAGGCAGTTGCTTCAGGCCTCAGAGTTATACTTTCCTCATTTCGATCATTAAAGGTATACATTTCTTTCTCAACGATATCAGTACCCTCACCGATTGATCTTTTGAACAACTCCGTTCTCTCCATGATGGGCAATCTAATTTCATTAAAACCATAGGATTCAACAATTTGGATAACTTTTTCTTCAAGGTATTTCCANGTGCCTAGGTTATCTGGCAAGAGATCATTAATTCCTCTTATAGTTCTTGGTTTCATGTCTGATCGTCCACAACCGTGAATCTGAGGACCTCGCCGCGTCTGACAGAGTCAACAACATTATATTCTCTGCCCTCAAGTTTTATCTCTAATAGGTTATCGGCAGCACCTAACATTACATCGAATGGCGGTAAGCCTTTTATATTTACTTCCCTATCCTGATCACCCAAGCCAAAAAATAACCTTTCACCATTTGCATCAAAAACCTCTGTCCAACAAAGACCACTATATATTATGTTTAAATTCATCATATTTTCTTCAATGAAAAACTCATCAGCAATTGACGGAAATAACGGTTCTAGAGATTCAGTTTCAGTTTCCATTTCAAGTGTTTCATCCATTTGTATTTCTGAGGAATCTATCGGCAGCTCTGAAACTGGAGGCAATAATGGCTCTAGAGATTCTGTTTCAGTTTCCATTTTTATGACAACAGGCTCATTATTGCCAAAAATACCAAAAACTGTTGCAAGAACTCCAAGCGAAATTAAAATCACAAAAATTGCAATTATAATGATCTTCGGGGTTAAAACGTATTTGCTTATTTGATCAACAGAATCATTTACGATCGGCGGTGAATCTTCAATTGAGTTGATTGCATTATATTTCTCGATAATTAATTCAGGATCTAGACCAACTAACTCGGAATATTGCCTCAAATAACCTTTTACAAAAACGGGAGCGCCGATCGACTCAAAATCGTTATTTTCAATCATTTCGATAACATGCGGTTCGATTTTAATCTCTCTAGCGACTTGATTAACGCTCAACTCCTTCTCTTTCCTCTTATTTGCAAGCCTATCACCGCAATTAATTTCATCTTTATTTTTTTCAACAGCTTCAACCATAATGATTACTCTTACCTATTCATTGCTGCAAATTTGATGTCTTGACGCCCTTGTTACCTAATCTACTGAGTACACGATTATTCACTTTACCGGCCAATTGACCGCATGCAGCATCTATATCATCTCCTCTAGTCTTTCTTGTTGTAACAATAATCCCTTTTTCACGCAACCATGTTTGAAATTTTTTTATTTGGTTTGAAGATGAGGATTTATAATTTGATCCATCAAAAGTATTGAAAGGAATCAAATTTAATTTAGCAGGTTTGTTAATTAATAATTTATATAACTCTCGAGCATGATTCATCGAATCATTCACGTCCTTGAGCATTACATATTCGAATGTAATGTATCGGTTAGATCGTTTTTTGGCATAGCTCCAGCAAGCATCTAGGAGATCTGAAATTGGATGGATTTTATTTATTGGTACCAGTTTGTTTCTGAGCTCATCGTTTGGTGCATGCAAAGATACTGCTAGAGAGACATTGAATTGTTCTGATAGTTGCGAAATATTAGGGACGATTCCAGATGTACTCAGTGTTACTCTTCTCCTCGATAAACCATACGCATGATCAGATAACATTATTTCAATTGCTTTTAAAACATGTTTGACATTAGCGAGTGGTTCCCCCATGCCCATGAACACAACATTTGTTATTGCGGGAAGCCCATTATTCCTCTTGGGAAGACTTGAATTTGCAAAATACAGCTGAGAAATGATTTCATCCGCACCNAGATTTCGGTTGAAACCCTGANGACCAGTTGCACAAAACGAACAGTCAAGAGCACAGCCCACCTGAGATGAAATGCATAGTGTTCCTCTATCTGTTTCTGGAATATAAACAGTCTCTATTGCTTGACCAACACCAGAATCAAAGAGCCATTTTGTTGTTCCGTCTTCCGATACATTCTCAGATATAAGAGCAGGCAATACTATTTTAGTTGATTTGCTTAACTCCGCTCTCAGATCATTTGAAAGATCAGTCATATCTGAGATATCAGTGACATATCTTCTGTGTATCCACTTTAATATCTGTTTTGCATGAAATTTTCTGTAACCCAAATCAGCTACTATTGCTTCAATTTCTAATAAATTACAACCCAGTAGATTTGTTTTACCTGTGTTCATCAAAAAGATTCTTAATAAATTTTATCTAGTTCTATTACAAATCTCATCTTCTGAGAAAAAGAACGCTATCTCCTGTGCTGCTGTCTCGGGACCATCTGAGCCATGAACAATATTTTCTTCGATACTGTCTGCAAAGTCCGCTCTAATCGAGCCAGCTTCTGCTTCAGCTGGGTTAGTAGCACCCATTATCGCTCTGTTTGCTTCAATCGCATAATCTCCAGATAAAACTTGAATTTGAACAGGACCGGAAGTCATATATTCAACCAAATCATCATAAAAAGGACGCTCCTTATGAACAGCATAGAAACCTTCTGCCTGTTCTTTGGAAAGATGGATCATCTTTGAGGCTCGGATTTCTAAACCAGATTTTTCGAACCGATTATAAATTTCTCCGATTAAGTTCTTTTGAACGCCATCAGGCTTGATTATTGATAATGTTAATTCTTTTGACATAATTTTTACCTTAAAAATATAATTTTGATTTGTTGTATTTTGCTAGAAAAATGTGAGGAAATTTCCAAAAAGTTAGATACTAAAACTTTCCCCACAACCACATTCACTAGATATATTTGGATTACGAAAACTGAAGGCCTCATTTAAACCCTCTTTTTTAAAATCTATTTCTGTCCCATCTATAAGATTAAGACTGAACTCATCTACAATTACCTTTATGCCGTTGTTATCGAAAACCTTATCAACTTCATTGATTTCGTCTGTGTAATTGATTACATAAGCATAACCATTACATCCAGTTTTTTTCACTCCAACGCGAACAGATATAGATTGTTCAGAAGTATCCGTGTAATTTTTAATCCTATCAATCGCAGATTTTGTTAGTGATATAGCCATGTTCTCACCTATGATGTTTTTTTTAATAATTGTAACCTAATATCGTTAACGGCGTCTTCAAGTAACAGTATTATCGATCTCCTATCACTTGGTATTTCGAGTAATTCCATCAGATCAATCAGAGCAATTTTTTCGATATCATCGATGAATTTCTTTTCAAGATTTTCACATAACCACTCTAAGGAAGCCATCAGATATGGACAACCAACGACTCGATACCTGATTTTCTTGATTGATTTTTNNTCTTTAATACATTTTATCTGAATAAAAGTATTATCATTAATGTCACCCGCAAAAGCTTCATAATAATTAGACGTAATTGGATCCTCTGCATCGCTGTAATCTGATCTTGCGAATAACTCAATCAGATAAGGTGAATAAACATCATGTTTTTTCTTATAAAAATCATTCATTGGCATTACTCGGATGATTTTTTCTAAGTTGGTTAACTGCACTTATGTATTTTTCAAGAGCGAAATCGATATCTTTCCTCGTGGTGTCTCGTGTGAAGCTAAACCTGACTGAGGATTGTATCTCATGATCATTTAGACCTAACTCCCTGAGAACGAGTGATGGTTCACTATTTTTTGAATTACAAGCTGATCCTTGAGCAACACATAATGGCTCAAGTAGGAGCAAAAGACTTTCTCCATTTATTCCAGGAGCTCTTATATTAATGATTCCAGGGTATGTGCTCTCATTTGAGCCATTGAGGAAAATATCTGATAAAACTTTAATTTTTTCAAAAAAATAGTTATTCAAATCTTGCATTAATATTTGATCTTGCCTCATTCTGGTCATCGCTAATTTTGCGGCAACACCAAAGCCAATTATTTGGTGCAATGGGAGTGTTCCAGGTCTCACCCACATCTCTTGCTCGCCTCCATGAGTAATTGGGAGTAATTTTACTTTATGAGCCTCTCTAATGAAAAGTGCACCAATACCCTGAGGACCATAAAGCTTGTGAGCAGAAATAGACAGTAAGTCGATCGGGAGTTCTTTTAGATCAATAGAAATTTTACCCACAGACTGGGCTGCATCACAGTGAAATAGAATATCCTGATTCCTGCATATTGATGCAATCTCAGATATGTTCTGAATCGTCCCAATTTCGTTATTGATATGCATAATCGAGATCAATTGAGTATCTTCGCGAATTACTTTTTTTAGTTGTTTGATATCCAGCAATCCATCAGTATCTGGTCGTAATCTCGTTACTTCAAAACCTTCTTTCTCCAGATAATCAAATGGTCCAGATACCGCTTTATGTTCAGTTGTCATGGTAATAAGGTGTTTGCCATGATCAGAACAGAATTTTGCAGAGCCTATTATTGCTAGATTATTTGACTCTGTCGCACCTGATGTAAAAATTAGATCTTCTTTGTTTGCATTTATTAGTTTCGAAATCTGATCTCTTGCTTTCTCAATTTTTTGCATTGCATCCCTTCCTGAGACATGCACAGATGATGAGTTTGCATATGATTCCTTGTCATTGAGGCAAGCAAACATTGATTCAATCACCTCAGGATCAGTCGGCATAGTAGCCGCACCATCCATATAAATTTTTTTGAATCTATTGTTCTCGCTCATCTTCTAAATCTCTCGAATGCAGTTAGTATACCTCTGAGAATATTAACTTCATTTTTATCTATAGAAGCTTTGGCAAAAAGTTTTCGAATTCGACGCATCAAAAATCTGGGATTTTTGGGATCCAAAAATTCACTNTCAATCAATAACTTCTCAAGGTGATTATAAAAATTCTCCATTTCATTCACAGTAGCAAGAGATTCCTCTCTATTTATTGATTCCACCTTTCCTTCTATNTAATTCATTCTCAACTGGTAACANAANATTTGAACTGCCATTGCCAGATTNAGCGAACTANATTTTGGATTGACTGGAATATATAAAAGNGCATCACATAGATCAATATGTTCATTTTTTAATCCTGACTGTTCAGGTCCAAAGACCACGGCCGTTTCGCATTCTATAGAATCATTTAATATTCTTGAGCTACACTCGCTTGGATTAAATGTTGGCCAGTCTATATTTCTTGATCTCGCGCTTGCTGCATATACAGTATTGCAATTTTTTATAGCATCTTCGAGCGTGTCTTCAACAGTTATTTTCTGAAGTATGTCCTGTGCGCCTGAAGATCTGGCAAAGGCAGTCTCATCAACAGAGCATAGAGGATTCACCAATACTAACTGATGAAGACCCATATTCTTCATTGCCCTAGCAACTGCCCCAATATTTCCAGGATGCGATGTTTCAACGAGTATTATTTTTATTTTAATTTGCAAATCAGTTCTATAAGGCCTGTTAAAATTCAATCTTATTATATCCCTTAATAAAGTCTGTTATTCTACCTATATATATATCCTAAAATAATATATACAAACTGTTCTTTATAATTGGAATCTATAAAAATGCATGCACTACTTAATGTTGGAGTGATGGCCGCAAGAAAGGCTGGAGATTCATTGATCAGAAATCTTAATAAACTTGATCAATTGAAGGCAAAAGCTACTTTGAAAGGAAAAAATGACTTTGTTAGTGACGCAGATTTNATTGCAGAAAGTATTATTATTGAAACAATAAGTAAGCACTATCCTGATCATGCGATTTTGGCAGAGGAGAGTGGCACACAGGGTGAATCAGACTATAAATGGATTATTGATCCACTTGATGGAACAACCAACTTTCTTCATGGATTCCCNGTCTTTTGTGTATCCATTGGATTGATGCACAAAAATATAATCGAACANGCTGTTGTTTATGACCCAATCAAACAAGAATTATTCACGGCTTCAAATGGACAGGGAGCTCATCTTGATGGAAAACGAATCCGTGTNAGCGGTGAAAAATTTATTAGTAGATCACTTATTGGTACTGGATTTCCCTACAGGAAGTCAAATAAAAATCCCGATCACTATATGGCCATGCTCAAAGAGGTAATCAATAAAACGGCTGGTGTCAGACGGCCCGGTGCAGCTGCAATTGACCTCTGTTATGTNGCTACAGGAAGGCTTGACGGCTTCTGGGAGACTGGCTTAAGTATATGGGATATTGCTGCTGGCGCGCTAATTATTCAAGAATCTGGNGGAATAATTACTGATATTGATGGGTCGTCCAATTATTTAGAAACAGGTGATGTTCTNTGTGGAACCCCAAGAATTCATTCCAAACTTCAACAACTCCTTNTTCAAANTTCTAACCAAGAATAGCAACTAGGGCAAATCATCAGCTAAATCTGGGTCTTTCTCGGGTGGAAGCAAGTCCTTCGTATTTACATCAAGAACAAGTGCAACTGCCCCAGCAGTATAAATCGATGAATAAGTTCCAATAATTATTCCAACGATTAGTGCAATTGAAAATGGTCTCACTGATTCTCCACCCAGCAGAAGCAGGGCAATCAGGACAACCAATGTTGTGACACCTGTGATTATCGTCCTTGCGAGCATTTCATTTATCGAAATATTCATAGCTTCATCAGACGCAACGCCCCTGAGTTTAATAAAATTTTCTCTTATTCGATCAAATGCGACCACTGTATCATTCAGTGAATAACCGATAACGGCAAGCACGGCAGCGACCACTGTCAGATCAAATTCAAAACCAAATAGCGAGAAGAATCCGACGGTGATAATTACATCATGCANCAGTGCACANACAGCTCCAGCAGCAAANTTCCACTGAAATCGAAACATAACGTATGCAAATATCATCATAATAGCAAAAATCATTGCTAAACCGCCTTGCTCAGTCAGATCCTCACCAACCTGAGGCCCAACAAACTCAACTCTTCTGAGAACGACCTCAGGTTCATCTGCTGCTAAAAGTTCTCTCAATCTGTCTCTAATATAATTTGGATCTTGATCTGATTGTGGTGGAAGCCTNAATAGNACCTCTTCGTCTGAACCGAAACTTTGAACCTGAACATCATCAAATCCATCGCCANCTAGTAGTGATCTGATTTTTGNTAAATCTGCAGGACTTGGATAACCAATTTCCAGAAGAACTCCGCCTGTAAAATCAATTCCAAAATCGAGNCCCNTGGTAATAATTGAACCCACTGAGATTGAAATCATTATTACTGACAATAAAAGTGCAACTCTTCGGCGTTTCAAACCCAAGAAATTAATTGATGTTTTATTTTTGATAAATCGCATTATTTTTCTTCGTCATATTGGTAGTTTATCCAATCGTCTGTTTCCAAAAACCAAATTTACTATTGCTCTAGTACCAACAATTGCCGTAAACATTGAGGTAATTATTCCCANTGATAACGTTACTGCAAATCCTTTTATCGGACCTGTGCCGAAGGCGAACAAGACAATTGCTGCAATCAATGTTGTTATATTNGCATCAGAAATAGAAGACAACGCTTTCTCATAACCTGAACTAATGCTACCTTGAGGTGTATTTCCCGAGGAAATCTCTTCCCTGATTCGCTCAAAAATCAGAACATTGGCATCAACCGCCATTCCAACCGTTAGAACAATTCCTGCAATACCCGGAAGAGTCAGAGAGGCTTGCAACATTGAAAGCATCGCAACTATAAAAATTAGATTAGAAAATAAGGCTATATTTGCAATCATCCCAAACCACTTGTAATAAATTACCATAAAAAACACNACGGCCAGGAAGCCTATTGTNACCGCATTGAACCCTCTATCAATATTGTCCTGACCCAAACTAGGTCCAATGGTTCTCTCCTCAATCTTAAANACAGGTGCAGCCAGTGCCCCTGCTCTAAGCAAAAGTGCAAGTTCTCTCGCCTCAAGTGGGGTTAAACCTGTAATTTGAAAACGATCCTTAAAAACACCTCTTATTGTTGCAGTACTTATTATTTCTTCAGTCTTGATTACACGAGTGGAAGGTTCACCATCCTGTGTNTCCGTTACACGGCGAGTCTCGATGAACACTGTCGACATTGGTTTATTGAGATTTTCTCTCGTTGTTTTGAGCATACTCTCACCACCAGCAGCATCTAAAGTAATAAATACAGCTGGTTGACCTTGACTGAAACCGGATTCAGCATCTATGATTTGATCACCTGAAGCTATTATTTCTCTTCGTAATACTTGAGATGGGACACCNGTTCTTCCNGAATATCTTCTTGATCCAGGACTNTTTCCGCCATTNTCAACCAAATGAAATTCGAGCGTAGCCGTTGCTGTCAAGATATCATCTAGACGATTAGGATCTTGGACACCAGGAAGCTGGACTACAATCCTGTCTAGACCTTGTCTCTGAACAAGAGGTTCAGCAACTCCAAGTTGATTGACGCGATTCCTTAGGGTTGTGATATTTTGCTCGATTGCAAAATCCTGCCTTGCCTTAATTTGGTTTTCAGTCATTCTTACGCGGAATGAGGTCTCNCTTCCGTCAAGAATCAATAAATCAGAATCCATTTCAGAGACAATGTTTCTGGCGCTGACGAGATCTTCTTGATTTCTGACACGCACGGTTATCTCAGAGCCNTTTATATCTNNTCGACTTCTAATTTTTGAGTCACGAAGCAGATCATTAAAGCTNTGCTGATAAAGCGTCAATCTTGTGTTTATTGCCGTTTCCATATCNACTTCTAATAAAAAATACACTCCTCCTCTCAGATCCAAACCCAAACTCATTGGTTTGATACCAATCGACCTAAGCCAATTCGGTAAATTGGGTGTCAATGTATATGCCACACTCTTGCTATCTTGGTATNTGNTCCTGAGNCGATCTCCAGNAATTAATTGATCTTCAGGATCAGAGAATAGGATAANTNCCCTTCCATCCTCAATATATTCAGTGACAGGATTGATATCTAGGGAACGTATGAGATCGATAGCCTCATCGATTTGCTCATTATCCATTTTCGAGCCATCTGAATTTGCAATNTGAACTGAGGGAAGACTGCTATATAAATTGGGCAACGCAAAAACAAAGCCCGTTATAAATACCAAAACCACCAGTGTGTTCAGCCATGAGGGATATCTATTCATAATTAGATCTNATTTAGGCTGCTTCTATAGTTCCTTTCGGGACTACNGCAGAAATAGACGCTTTTTGNATCTTTATNNTNACTGCCTTACTTATTTCNATATTTGCATAGTGCTCATTAACNGATATTACNTTTGCAAGTAGACCACCTGATGTCATTACCTCATCTCCTGCTGANAGAGATTTTACCAACTCNGCGTGCGCTTTNTGTCTTTTTTGCTGAGGTCTTATTAAAAGGAAATAGAAACCAACAAATATCACGATCATTGGAATAAGAAAACCAAANGGATCTGAATTAGCNGGTGCNCCTTGAGCNTGCGCTTCATTTATAAAAAAATTCATATACTTATCTTTTTGTTATTNGGTTGAACGGTATTATATATCATTGTGAGTCAATGCTCATGNAAATTAGTTTTTGTTTTTTACTTCCTNATAAAGATCGATTCCAACTCNTTGATGTANGCCNACAATGTNTTATNCTCTATANGTGCTCTAATTTCCNTCATTAAATTTTGATAGTAATGAACATTATGAATAGTGCACAATCTCGAACCTAACATTTCATTGATTTTATNCAAATGCCTGAGATACGAGCGTGAATAATTTCTACATACATAACANTCNCAAATTGGATCTAATTTATCAGTATCGTCTTTAAATGAAGAGTTCCTNATNTTGATTATTCCNAGACTGGTAAANAGATGTCCATTTCTNGCATGTCTTGTTGGTATNACACAATCAAACATATCAANGCCTAAATGGACTGATTTCGCAATATCNACCGGAAANCCNACTCCCATNANATATCTGGGTTTATTTTTTTTCATATGTGGGATTAAATTTTCTAAGATCGCTTCTCTCTCTNNTTCAGGCTCACCAACCGCAAGTCCTCCTATTGCATATCCATCAAAACCTATATCATGGAGTTTTTCGAGTGATTCTAATCTCAGATCGTTATACATTCCCCCTTGAACTATGCCGAATAAATNGGCTNTTTCTTCAGCTTGATCNNCTTTTAANTTAAGAAATGAATTTTTTGATCTCTTNGCCCAGTNAATAGANAGNTCCATTGAATCTTTNGCTTCTTTTTTTGTGGCTGGATATATTGTGCATTCGTCAAAAATCATGACGATATCTGAATCGAGATGATGCTGAGCATCAATTGAGAGTTCTGGAGAAAGAAANACTTTAGCACCNTCAATAGGAGACTGAAAATGNACCCCATCTTTTGTTATTTTCCTTTTCTTTTCCAATGAGAANACCTGGAATCCNCCTGAATCTGTCAAAATAGGTCCNCTCCAATTCATAAACTNATGCAGTCCGCCGTGTTTCTTTATTATTTCNANACCCGGTCTTAACATCAGGTGAAATGTGTTTGAAAGAATAATATCTGTAGAACTCTCACTCANCTCTTCTGGAGTGANGCTCTTNACGGCTCCNTATGTTCCAANGGGCATGAAAGCTGGNGTTTGTATTTCNCCTCGCCTCAAAGATATNANNCCAGTTCTTGCTNGGNTATCCTCATTAATTATNTTAAATCTCATNTTANTCCTTTGGGCAAAATTAACATCGCATCGCCATAACTGTAAAAACGATACTTTTTTTNNACAGCATAGTTATAAGCATTCATTATAAATTCTTTATTTGNCAGAGCTGAAATTAGCATNAGTAGGGAAGATTTGGGNAAATGAAAATTTGTTAGCAATGCATCGACAACCTGGAACCGNTAACCGGGACGAATAAAAATNTNTGTTTCTCCCTTCCATGATTCCNCAGATTTTANAGTTGAATGNGCCTCNATAGCCCGCGCAGAGGTNGTTCCTATAGCTATAACTCTTCCATTTTTATTCTTAGCCTGNCTNATAGCCTCTATTGTTTTTTTTTCTATCTCAAAATATTCACTATGTAATTGATTATTATCAATATTTTCCTGTTTAAGAGGTCGGAATGTCCCAGCACCAATATGCAGCGTTATGTATGCCAGCGAAATACTGGATGGCCTAATCCTATTTAACATCTCCTCATCAAAATGCAATCCAGCGGTTGGAGCAGCAACTGCACCATATTTTTTTGCATAAATTGTCTGGTATCTTCTGTTATCAATGTCTTTCGACTCTCTATTGAGATAAGGCGGTATCGGGATACTGCCAATGTTACTGATAACTTCATTTATCGGGACTGAAAATTCAACTTTATAGGTACCACCCGATTTATTGAGAATCTCAGCAATATAATTTTTAGGAAAGAATAAACTCGATCCAATCTTTGGAGACTTGCTTGCCTTTATGAATACATTCGCTTGAGTTTCAGTGAGAATTCTCTCGATTAGAACCTCAACTCTTCCACCAGTATCTTTCTTGCCATTTATTCTAGCGTTAATCACCTTAGTATCGTTGAATACAAGCAAATCATTTGATTTAGTATATTCGTAAAACTTCCTAAATGAGGTATCGATTATCTCCTTTCTCTCACAATCCAATATCATCAAGCGACTATCACTCCGATTATCAAGAGGATATTTAGCTATTAGCTCATTAGGTAAATCATAATCATAATCTGAAATATACATAGTGAATCAAATTCTCGTTTAGATAAATTATAATCTATTGGCACAAAGTTGGGTCAATTAGCAAACTCATTAACAGTAGCTAACTAACATAAATTAAGTCAAAATATTGAAAAACAAAAAACATCATTAATTAATTTATCATTGCCGGGATGGCGGAACTGGTAGACGCGCCGGATTCAAAATCCGGTTCTGGAAACAGAGTGCGAGTTCGATTCTCGCTCCCGGNACCAAAATATGAANATGAATATGAAATATTGTCCAGAATGTGGCGGNNNNACNTCAATAAAAANTCCATCNGGNGATAATCGCGAGAGANTCGTATGCGATGANTGCGAATTAATTAACTATCANAATCCAAAGATTGTGGTTGGATGCATACCNGTNNTAGGTGATGAGATACTCCTCTGCAANCGNGCNATTGAACCGAGATANGGATTCTGGACNATCCCAGCAGGATTCATGGAACTNGGCGAGACGCTNATACAGGGTGCCAANAGNGAAACCTATGAAGAGGCNTGCGCAGAGGTAAATATTGGNCATTTATTCGCAATTGTTGANGTAATCAGTGCAGGTCAANTTCATGCTTTTTTCACAGCTGATCTAATAGGCGATTTTGCTNCCGGGCAAGAAAGTCTTGATGTCAAATTATTCAATAAGAACGATATACCATGGGATCAGATGGCATTTGANAGTGGAGTTTTTGCTCTCAGAAAGCTNCTTGATGATGGTGGAANAAATAACGGNATTCACTATCATAANATAGACAGAAGAAAGCAGTCATCTTCATAAACTAGTTTAATGAACTTATAATGTTTGACAGTTCAGCAGCACTTACATAACCGTTNACCATATGACCATTCTCTAAAATGATCGCGGGNGTACCCTGCAAGCCTACNTTTTGNCCCATTAAGTAGTGTTTACTNATNGCNGNACTGTCACAGTCNTTTTCATAATCAAATTTTTGATCAATTTTTGCCAANGTCAAAGCATTGTTTTTATCTTTCGAACACCAAATTTGCTCAGCTATNACCCAAGATGGGCTTCTTGGACCACTCCTTGGATACATCAAATATCTTACCTCAATACCGAGATCAAGATAATCGTCAATTTGATTGTGTAACCTCCTGCAAAATGTACAATCTACATCAGTGAAAACTGTTACATGATTATTTTTTTCTGCAGGCGAAAAAATAATCATATCACCNATGGAATAAGAATCNAGAACAGCCTTTCTTGAGTCATTTCTGATATTTTCTGACAAATTCTCCTGTGTCTCAATATCATACATGTCGCCCTGAATTAGGTGACGTCCATCAGCTGAAATGTATGCTATGTATGCACCTTTTGTAATTGTATACCAACCATCAACTGGNCTTTTTTTGATGTTCTCCGCCTCAATATCAGAACTCATTTTTGTAACTATATTTTGAATAATACTCAAACCATCTTCCTCGGCTTGACCCTGTGTGGCNAGCTGCAAAATTGATAATAAAAAAAATATTTTGTATGCCTTACTCATCTCTCAATAACCATCCATTTANTTTAATAATAGAACANTTNTCTCATTGTATATGAAAATTATCCTCTAGGGTGATGTTGTCCATGAAGATCTTTAAGTCTCTCTCTAGCAATATGAGTGTAAATTTGTGTCGTGGATAGATCACTGTGACCCAATAATAACTGCACAACCCTTAAATCGGCACCATGATTTAATAAATGTGTTGCAAAAGCATGCCTAAGACCATGAGGTGAGATTTCTTTTTTTATCTTTGCTTTTTTTGCATATCTTTTGATTACATACCAAAATGCCTGTCGAGACATAAAATCTGCTCTTTTCGAGGGAAATAAGCAATCTGTATCATTTTCACCTAGAATCTTTGCCCTGGAATTTCTCATAAATGAATCAACACAGTCTGAGGCTGCCTCACCTATCGGGACCAATCTCTCTTTATTCCCTTTTCCAATTACTCTGAGTACACCTTGATTAAAATTTATCTGCGAAACTTTCAATGAAATTAACTCAGTCACCCTCAGTCCTGTTGCATACATGAGTTCGAGCATTGCCTTATCCCTATGCCCTATCGGCTCAGATGTAATTGGAGCATCGAGCAAATCAGATACCTCATCCTCGGTTAGAGACTTTGGGAGTGGTTTTCCAATTCTCGGCATTTCTATATCAGCAGATGGATCAACTCTAATAGCATTTGCTCTCAATAGATACTGAAAAAATGCCCTATAACTCGAAATCTGGCGCGCTGTAGTCCGAGCTTTTATGCCTGATTGAACTCTTTTCGAAATAAAACTTAGTAAATCNGATTTTCTTGTTTTTACTATTGTTAGATTTGATTTTGATAGTTCAATCGCAAGAAGCCTCAGATCATCTTTGTAAGCATTAAGTGTGTTTGAGGCAAGACCCCTCTCTGACCAAATTGCATCAATAAATCTGTCAATTTCAACTTCAGATATACGAAAAAATTTCGTTTGATCTTTATCCAGTTCTCTATTGATAATGATTCCCTAGAAATTAGTTGGTTAAGATAGATTATAATACCTTAAACTTCTATTTTGACGGAATATGGATCAAAAATGATGACTAATAAATTTAAATTGAAATCAAAAATTTTTGGTGTATATGCAATCACGGTTTTTCTACTTTGTGTTTTGTTCGCCATTATTGGAGTAATTTTTTTACCGTCATTAAAACTTCGAAGGAGATGGGTAAAAAAATTTGCAAATTTGGTTTTCGTTTTATCAGGGATAAAGGTCAAGACNAATGGTTTAGAAAACATTCCTGATTCTCATGCAATAGTCGTTGCAAATCATGCCAGTTACATCGACGGAATCATTCTCCATGCTGTTCTTCCAATAAAATTCACATTCGTCATAAAAAGCGAGATGAAAACNGTCCNNTTGGCNAACTTCTTATTTAGTCGAGTCGGNTCGAGATANGTTGAGAGNTTCAAGCGCAGGGGNACATTCAGAGATGCAAGGAAACTAATAAAAGCGGGTGCAGATGGAGAATCACTGGCNATTTTTGCTGAAGGAACATTTACAGAAGAGCCCGGTCTTCATCCCTTCAGAATGGGTGCATTTCTTACTGCTAAAAAATCAAAAATACCCCTTATTCCCACAGTAATANGGGGTTCAAGAGACATTCTNGCGGCAGATAAATTCCTTCCTTCTAGGGGNAACATAGANGTTAAAATACTTGAAGCTGTNCATCAANATGATACAGTTTATCGCNCTGGAAGAGAGTTAAGAGATATCTGTAGGGAACNGATATTANAAAATCTAGGCGAACCTGATCTTCAGGAATAATGTNCATTACNTAAAGAGGAATAATATTATGCAAANAAATAACTCGAGAGCTATTGTTTCTGGTGGCGCATCTGGTCTTGGTTTGGCTACAGCAGANAAAGTCNTTGGATTGGGAGGTAAAGTTGNACTCATAGATATCAATGAAAGTGGAGAAANAAATGCANATAAACTTGGAGAAANAGCAATTTTTATCAAAGCTGATATTTCATCAGAAAAAGATATNAAGAGTGCTGTCTCGTCTGCTCACGAATTTCTTGATGGTGCTAATCTTGTCGTAAATTGTGCTGGAGTAATTGGTGCTGCTAGAGCATTGGGAAGGAATGGACCTATGCCACTAGATTTTTTTACAAAAACTATCGAAATTAATTTAATTGGATCTTTTTTATTGATCAAAGAATGTGCTCATTTAATGGAAAGTAATACTGCAAATCAAGATGGAGAAAGAGGAGTAATAATTAATACAGCATCAGTTGCAGCATTTGAAGGGCAAATAGGTCAAGCCGCTTATTCTGCCTCAAAAGCAGGCATTGTTGGGATGACGTTACCTTTAGCCAGAGAATTTGCCAGAATCGGTGTAAGAGTGAATACAATAGCACCGGGCATATTTAAAACACCTATGGTATCTGGTATGACTGAGGAACTTCAGAAATCACTGGGAGATCAGGTTCCTTTTCCATCCAGACTTGGAAGACCAGAAGAATTTGCTGATCTTGTTGTATCAATTTATGAGAACGCTATGATCAATGGAGAAACAATTCGTCTGGATGGTGCTATTCGCATGCAGCCAAAATAAATTACATACCAGAGTAGTTTGGTCCACCTCCACCTTCTGGAACAGTCCAAATTATATTCTGGGTTGGGTCTTTAATATCACAGGTTTTGCAATGAACGCAGTTTTGAGCGTTAATCTGAAAGCGCGGAGAGTCGTTATCACTCACGATCTCGTAGACACCTGCAGGACAATATCTTTGTGCAGGTTCATCGTAATTTGGGAGATTGTATTTTATTGGAACCGCATGATCTCTCAGTTTTAAGTGAGATGGTTGGTCTTCTTCATGATTTGTACTTGACAAAAATACAGAAGAGAGTCGGTCAAAACTAATAATTCCATCAGGTTTTGGATATTTTATCTCTTCAGCATCTTTAGAAAAAGTTATTGATTCATGATCTGGATTCTTATTGTGCCATGTAAATGGGAATCTTCCATGCATAATATTTTGATCAATAAAAGCAAATGCCCCACCAAGAATTGTTCCGTAGTTATTAAGAGCAGGTCCAAAATTCCTTGTTTTGAATAATTCTTTATAAAGCCATGAGGATTCATAATTCTTTTGATAAGAGAGGGGCTCATTATTTTCATTGATATTTTTAAGTGATAGCTCTTCAAAAATACTCTCTGCTGCTAATGTCCCACTTTTTATTGCTGTATGTGTGCCTTTGATTTTTGCTCCATTTAAAAAGCCAGCATCACAACCCACTAGCATGCCTCCTGGAAAAGATAATTTGGGTATTGACTGCAAACCACCCTTATTAACGGCACGCGCTCCATAAGAAATTCTTTTTCCGTTATTTAGATACTTTGAAATCTTTGGGTGATGTTTCCATCTCTGGAATTCGTTAAATGGTGATAAATGTGGATTCTTATAATTTAGGGCAATGATTAAACCCAGAAAAAGCTGGTTATTCTCAGCATGATAAACAAATCCACCACCTTCAGTATGATTATCCAGAGGCCATCCAGTAGTATGAACAACAAGACCCTCTTCATGAAGTTTCGGGTCAATCTCCCATATTTCTTTCAGTCCAATTCCGTAATGCTGAGGATCAGAATTTTGACGCAGATTGAACTTTTCAATAATTTCTTCACCTAAATTACCACGACAGCCTTCGGCAAAGACTGTATATTTACCTCTCAACTCGTATCCCGCTTGGAAGCTATCTTTTCTTTCACCATCAGCACCAATACCCATGTCACTTGTTGCGATTCCTATTACNACTCCATTTTCATCATAGAGAATTTCNGAAGCNGCAAATCCTGGAAANATATTTACATCAAGCTCTTCTGCTTTAATTGCAAGCCACTGGCATAGCTTCCCCAAGCTAATTATGTAGTTNCCTTTATTNTGCATTGTCCTTGGTATGAGCANATTTGGNACTTTAAAGCCCTTATTCTCACTAGANAGGTAGTGAATAATATCTTTTGATACCGNTGTTTTAAGCGGAGCATCTTCAGTTTTCCAGTCAGGAAACAGCTCATCTAACCCTGATGTTTCAAAAACATTTCCAGATAGTATGTGCGCTCCAATTTCTGATCCTTTTTCAACAACCACTACAGANAATTCGCTATTTTTCTCTTTCGCCAACTGCATTAATCTGCAGGCTGTTGCCAGGCCTGACGGACCACCACCGACAATCACAACGTCAAAATCCATCGATTCTCTTTCGTGATNTTCTGTCATTTAGCCTCTCTCAGGGNTGCAACTTATAATTTTCTTTTGTTGTGGATTTCATTNAATGAAAAATATATTTGGGTATTTTACAATGTTTACAAGTAATTAAATAATTTTTTAACTAAAAATTTTCGAATTTGAATATTCAAAAAANCTATCAATCACTTCAGAATCTTATTGAGGACCCAGCTCAATCGGAAGTCATTGATGAATTTGCAAAACTTCAAAAAATATTATGTCGCTTGAATCAAGATAAATCATTTCTTGATTTATTTAAGAAAGAAAAAAAGGTAAAGGGNATCTATCTCTGGGGGGATGTTGGTAGAGGAAAAACATTCATTATGGATATATTCTTCTCTAGCATCGAAAGTNNAAAAAAAAATAGATTGCACTATCACTATCTGATGAGTGAGATACATGATCGATTAAAAAAAAATAAGAATAAAAAAAATCCACTAGAAGCANTTACAAATTCAATTGGAAAAGAAACAAAAATATTGTGTATAGATGAATTTTTTGTGGAAGACATTGCCGATGCAATGATTTTAGGAAAATTACTCAAGGGTCTTTTTGAAAATCGAGTAGTGCTTGTAATTACATCAAATAGTGAACCTAAAGATTTATATAAAGGAGGCCTTCAGAGAGATCGATTCAAGGAGGCTATTGGTTTGATTGAAGATAATATGTCTGTGCTCAAAATTGGAAACGGGCCTGATCACAGAATGAGAAATAATATGAGTGAGACGAAATATCATTCCATCCATGGTGAAAACAGTCATAATTATTTTTCGAACCTTTTAACTGAAAAGTCACCTTTAGGAACAGAGAAGGATTCTTTTGTCACCGTCAATAACCGAAAAATAAAAGCAATTCTTAAATCAAAGATCGTAATTTGGTTTGATTTCAATACAATTTGTGGGACAAATCGAAGCGTGATTGATTACATATCTATTGCAAAGCAATTTCAGAATGTCTTTATTTCAGACATTCCTATTCTGGATGGTGAAAAAGAGAATGAAGCAAGGAGATTTATTTCACTTATTGATGAGTTCTATGAAAGAAAAGTTAAAGTATTTATAACTACTGCTGTTAACTATAAAAAATTATATACTGGAAAAAAGCTAGCTTTCGAATTCAAGAGAACTGAAAGCAGATTAACTGAGATGTCGACCGAGGAATATCAGAAGCTTCGGCATATCCATTAAAATTAATCGATAAATAATTAAATACTTACCAGTATCCAAAAAAATTGAATCGACACAAATGAAAAAGAATTTAATATTAGTAAGACATGGTCAAAGTGAATGGAATCTCAAAAATCTCTTCACAGGATGGACNGATGTTGATCTCACAGAAAAGGGAATAAAAGAAGCTGAAAAAGCAGGACAAATAATTTCATCACTAAATTTTAAAGTTGATATAGCTTTTACTTCTGAATTAATACGCGCGATAAGAACTTTAGATATCATCAAAACCAAACTAGAAGATCCAGATTTATCAATCAAAAGGGACTGGAGATTAAATGAACGAAGTTATGGTGCCTTACAAGGCTTGAATAAATTTGAAACTGCTCAAAAGTATGGCGATGAACAAGTTCATATATGGAGGAGAAGCTATGATATTCCCCCTCCACCACTTGAAAGAGACGATCAAAGACATCCGTGCAATGATCCAAAATATCATAATATCAATAATTTGCCAGACTCAGAGTCCTTAGCAACCACATTAATTCGTGTAAAAAAATGTTGGAATGAAATTATTCTTCCACAACTTGAAAAAAACAAAAACGTATTAATAACAGCTCATGGGAACAGTCTTAGGGCTCTTGTAAAAATGCTTGATAATGTTTCTGAGGATGAAATAACTCAATTTAATATTCCAACAGGTGTTCCAATCCTTTATGAGCTTGACAAGAAATGCAACTCACAGACAAGGAGATTCCTTGGCGATAAAGACGAAATAGCCAGTTCCATTAATGAAGTTGCTAATCAGGCTAAAAAATAAAATCACTGATTGTTCTAGATTTGCAACCTAGGATCAGAGGTTTGGGTATTTTTTTTATTTGCGTCAGGAATTCTAATAAGTCCCTCTTGGGTTACAGATGCCAATAATGTGCCTTCTCTATTGAATATTTTTCCTCTCGCAAAACCTCTTGCTCCATCTGCATTGGGACTGTCTGAGGTATACAAGAACCAATCATCAACCTTGACTTTACGATGGAACCATATGGCATGATCGAGACTGGCTACTTGCAATTTTCCGTCGCCAAACGGAAGTGCAAACCCATGGGGTCTCAGACAAGTGCCGAGCAATTCAAAATCGGAAACGTAGGCCAGTAAACATTGATGGAGAACAAGATCATCCATTACGTTTTCAGTGGCTTTTATCCATACTTGTTTTGAGGGAGGAAGTTTTTCAGGTTTTATTATGTTGATCGGATTAATAGGTCTAAATTCAAATGGTCTCTCTTTTGTTAAAAATTTTCTTAATTTTTCAGGTATCAATTTAACAACTTCATCCGTCATTAATTCGTTCAAATTCTTAAAATTTTCNGGATCTTCTACTTTTGGCATTTCAGATTGATGAGTTAATCCATCTTCCTCAATATGAAATGACGCTGCCATATTAAAAATTGGTCTACCATGCTGAATGGCAACAACCCTCCTTACAGAGAAGCTGCCTCCATCTCTGGCACGATCAACCTCATAGATGATCGGTGCCTCCATATCCCCTCTTCTCAAAAAATAAGCATGCAGTGAATGAGCAATTCTTTTATCAACAGTCTTATAGGCAGCTGATAAAGCCTGCGCTATAACTTGACCGCCAAAAACTTGCGCACTCCCAATATCTCTGCTGTCGCCTCTGAATAAATTTTCTTCAATCCGCTCTAAATCGAGTTGATTGATTAAATCTGTTAGTACTGAACTAATAAAGCTCTCCTTAATGATGGCTATTCTGAGGCTTTATATTCAGAAAATTGTTCACGAAGTGCTGTTTTTTTGATCTTGCCAGTTGCTGTATGCGGAATTTCCTCTATAAAAACGACGTCATCAGGTATCCACCATTTTGCAATTTTACCCACAAAAAAATTCAGAAGATCCTCCTTTGAAAAATCTTGTCCTTCTGCCTTAACTGCAATAAGGAGAGGTCTCTCAGTCCATTTCTCGCTCTCAACACCAATAACAGCCGCTTCTGCTACTCCTGGATGACCCATCGCAGTATTTTCAATTTCTATCGAGCTTATCCACTCTCCACCAGATTTGATGACATCTTTGGTTCTGTCAGTGATTTGCATGTAACCCAGTGNGTCAATTTTCGCAACATCACCTGTATCAAACCAACCGTCATCTGTATGAGAACCNGCGGCACCATCAAGCTTATAATAATCACTACAAACCCATGGTCCTTTGACTTGAAGTGCTCCAAATGCCTCACCATCCCAAGGAAGTATCTCTTGTTCGTCGTTNACAATACGCATCTCTACACCAAACATTCCTCTTCCTTGCTTAACTTGCAATTCAACTAAATCTTCATGAGAAATATTTTCCATTCCATATTTAAGAGAAATTACAGTTCCCAGAGGGCTCATTTCTGTCATACCCCAGGCTTGTTGAACGAATACATCATGTTTTGAGTGAAAATCACGAATCATTGATTCAGGTACTGCAGCCCCACCGATTATCGTTCTCTGGAGACTGTTTAACTTTTTGTTGTTCTGATCGGCATACTGCAAAAGGGCCAACCAAACTGTTGGCACACCAAGTGCGAGNGTNACACCCTCTTGTTCTGTCAGAGAGTACAGTGTTTCTCCGTCCGCCATTTTAGAGCCCGGATAAACAATTTTTGCACCTACCATCATTGCTCCATATGGGGAGCCCCATGAATTTACATGAAAAAGAGGTACCACGGGAAGAACGCAATCTTTATTAGAGAGATTCATAGCATCAGGAGCAATCAAGGCCATTGCATGCAAAATTGTCGAACGGTGATTGTAAAGAACGCCTTTGGGATCACCCGTTGTTCCAGAGGTATAACAAAGACCGACCGCTGCTTTTTCATCGAGGTTAGGCCACTCAAAATCATCACTCTCGTCCTTTATGAGAGTTTCATAGGAAACTAAATTTTTAAGTTTACAATTCTCAGCAATATCATTTTCATCGCCCATTAAAATGTAGCCCTCAACTCCTGGGATCTCTGGTGATATCTTCTCTATGAGGGGAACAAACAATGGGTCTATCATTAACCACCTATCTTCAGCATGGTTGATCATAAAGATGATTTGTTCTGCAAATAATCTTGGATTAATCGTGTGACAGACATAACCTGCTCCACCAATTGCATAATATGCTTCAAGATGTCTGTTATCATTCCATGCCATGGTAGCTATTCTATCGCCTTCGATAAGGCCCAACTTCCCCAGTGCATTTGCCAATTTTCTTACTCGAATAAAACACTCTTTATAGGTATAGCGATGAAGTGAACCATCATTGGTGACTGAAACAATTTCACGATCTGGAAAATTAATGTCTGCGTGCTCCACAATTGATGAAATCAGAAGTGGGTTATCCATCATTAAGCCATGCATAAAATTTTTCTCCTTTTTAAACTACTCTCAAGTTATTGATAGCAAGAAAGAATTGATCTTTATTTCTAGAATCATCGTATTATTTCATTACCAAAAAAACCAGCATCTCGACCACGCATGCAGGTTTAGATTTATTTTCAACTTCAACGGTAATCTTTGAAAGCAACTGAATCATTGATCCCCGCTTTTTTACTTCCATCAGTGTCCCTCTTGCTCTGACCCTATCTCCCTCATTTACAACTGAATAAAATCTCACTTTATTGCAACCAAAATTGATCATCTGTTTGAGGCCTTTTACTTCGATGAAGTTTCTTGTAAGAGCTGGCACCAGAGACAAAGTTAAATATCCNTGAGCAATAGTTTTGCCATCGGGCAACTCTTTTTTTGCTCTATTTTGATCAAGGTGAATCCATTGATCATCACCTGTCGCAATCGCAAACTTTTCAATTTTACTTTGGTCAACAACGACCCAATCTGAGACGCCAAGTTCCTCTCCCTCAAGTGCTTTCGCATCATCAATACTATTAATTTTATACAATCGAATTCCTTATTATTGTAATTTAGTCAATTAATTAGAAGCGCAAGTTTCACAATTGACCCAGCCTGAATCACCATTCTCATAATATTCTTTTTTCCATATTGGTAACCTGCTTTTGACTTCATCAATTATAAATTTACAGGCCTCAAATGCGTCCCTCCTATGAGAAGCGGAAACACCTACCCACACCGCACATTCGCCAATATCTAACAAGCCACTCCTATGGATACAAGAAGCATGATGAATATCAAATTTCTTTTTAGCCTCATTAATGATGTTTTCGCCTTCTTTTATCGCTATCGGTTCATAAACTTCGTATTCAAGACTTCTAACATCATGACCTTCATTGTGGTTGCGAATCCATCCTTCAAAACTAGCATAGGCTCCAGATCTCATATTTCTGAGTCTATTTGAGGCNTGCANAATTTTTATCTCTTTGTCTGTTATTTTCATCAACCACCTGAGACAGGAGGAAAAAATAAAACTTGATCTCCATCTTCTATTTTTGCATCCCATTGAACCAAATCATTATTTATGGCAACTTTACAATTTCCCTGAGGTACGCTAAATCCATAAATTTTCCTAATTTCTTCGAACAAATCTAATACTGTTTCGGATTTCGTATTAAAAGCTTCGGAATCTCTTCCAGCTTTNTCGCGAAATACNGCAAAGTAACTAATTCCAATCAACTTACTCACTACCCTACTTCCTCAAGCTATTTATATCATCTGGCTTATTGAAATTTTCAAGTGCATCTGGATTTGGCTGATCTATCAGATAAGCATCATAATTAATAAGTATTTTTCGTGGACAGAAAACTTTATCTTCTATGCATTTTTCGATTATTTGTCTAGATGATTTATTATAAATTGCACAAAGTGGTTCNGGCAGACCATTTTTTTCGCTTCTAAAAGAGATAAAGTTGCACTCTGGAGAATAGTTTATCAACAGATCATGGATTGTATCCTGATCTAAATTAATTAANTCACAGGCAACAACCAACCAATTCACATCNGGATACTCTTGCATCGCCGAAATAATACCCGCAAGTGGGCCCATATCGTCNTATCGNTCAATAATCTGATTGTATTTCTTTCTTTCATGATCTTCTGCTTGTTCCGCCCTAACGGAAACAAAAATATTTTTAAGATTTTTTTTTAGAAGGTTATGCACCTTATGCAATTGAATATTTCCGTCAATATTNAACAGNGCTTTATCTTGTCCCATCCTTCTGCTCTTTCCACCAGTCAAGATCAGGCCCCATATATCAGTTTTCTTTGNTAGCATTAAAATTCTCTTTTCCACCAGATTTTGAGACCAGTTTTGTTGACTTAATTTCAATTTCAGGAGAAATTGCTTTAACCATGTCGTATATTGTCAATGCAGCGACACTCGCTCCCATCAGAGCCTCCATCTCAACCCCAGTTCGATGAATAACCTTGCAGGTACAATCTATCAAAGCATTTCCATTCTCATCAAGGTTAATGTTAATTTTACAGTCATTTAAGCCAATGGGATGACAAAATGGTATTAAGTCATGTGTTTTCTTCGCAGCCATGACGCCTGCAATAATTGCTGTTGAGAAAACTGGTCCTTTTTTTGTTTTTATATCACCGTTTTTAAATCTTGCTGATAACGCTTCAGGAAAAACTACGACTGCTTGGGCGCATGCAACTCTTGATGATTCATCTTTTTTACTAACATCAACCATCTGAGGGTTATTTTCTTCATTGATATGGCTTAATTTTTTCATTAATCTGGTTTCCTAGAATAAAGTTATCCGCCCATTCTATACATTTCTATTTTCTTTTCAGTAATATGAGTTGTATGATTATTGCGTGTTTCGCTGTATCTATCAGTTCTCTCTAACCACCGACGAGCGATAACANTCTTTATTTCTCGATCGGATGCATCACTTCTTAATAACTTCCTCAAATCAGTTCCAACGGTAGCAAATAAGCAGGTATACAACATGCCATCAGCAGATAATCTCACTCTTCCACAATTACTGCAGAAAGGTTCTGAAATAGAGGTTATAAAGCCTATCTCACCTTTACCATCCTTGTATGAATATCTTTTCGCNACTTCTCCTACATAGGTTTTCTCTAGNGGAATAACTTCCCAACATTTCTCGATGATCTCAAGCATTTCCTTAGCAGTGACCACATTATTTAATTTCCAATCATTTTGATTTCCAACATCCATAAATTCAATCAATCTAACTATGTGCCCTGTTCCCCTGAAATGGTCAAGAAGACTGATGATATAGTCATCATTTACACCTCTTTGGATGACAGTATTAATTTTAATTTTGTCAAAACCTGCTTTTTCAGCTGCCTTTATTCCATCAAGCACATCCCTCACGCTAGCCTTATTGCCATTCATTTTATTAAAGANAGCCTCATCTATGCTGTCGAGACTAACAGTAATCCGATCTAATCCTGCTTTCATCATNTCGTTTGCATGCTTTTTCAAAAGAACACCATTCGTTGTCAGAGCGAGATCCTCAACTCCACTGACTTGGCTTATTAGATTAATCAACTTAGAAATATTCTTATCAAGCAGTGGTTCCCCTCCTGTCAATCTAACTTTTGTTACTCCAAGCTCAACTGCTATCTTTACAATACGGAATATTTCCTCGTGACTGAGTCTCTGTTGTTTCTTTAAAAATTGATATTCGCTNTGGAACTTTCTCTCTGGCATACAGTATGTGCACCTGAAATTACATTGATCGAGAAGTGAAACCCTCAGGTCAGAGATAGGTCTATTATAGGTATCTTTCGGTGCAATATTGTTTCGTGAATAGCTACGCATCATAAAACTTGAAAATTATAATTTTAACCATACTCAGTATAATGGATATTTAACCGAAAGCATTATTTTACTGTCTACCTAGAACAATTTTAGAAAAAAATAATGTAATATAAGCATTTTTTACAAATAAAGAGCAATACAATGCATGTAAGCTTTACCAATGAAGAAAACGACTTNCAAAAAGAAGTAAACNCTTTTTTTAATGAGAAATACCCAGCCGACATAAAAGAAAAACAGAATAAATCTGTACCACTTGAAAAAGATGATTTTATTAGATGGCAAAAAACCTTATATGAACAAGGTTGGGCGGCACCAAACTGGCCGGTTGAATACGGCGGTACTGGCTGGACGCCAGTACAAAAATATATCTTTGCGAATGAAAATGCCAAAGCAAATGCACCTGCAATAGTGCCATTCGGTCTCGGTATGGTCGGACCAGTAATTTATACTTACGGTAACGAAGCTCAAAAAAAGAAATTTCTACCTGGAATACTTTCAAGTGACGTTTGGTGGTGTCAAGGCTACTCAGAACCTGGCTCCGGTTCAGATTTAGCCTCTCTTAAAATGAAGGCAGAGCGAGTTGGTAATGAATATATTCTCAATGGAACAAAAACATGGACCACACTAGGTCATATGGCAGACTGGATTTTCTGCCTTGTTAGAACGAGCAGTGATGTGGCCAGACGACAAGAAGGTATAAGCTTTATCCTCGTGGATATGGCAAGTGAGGGTGTCAGCGTAAAACCTATAATTACAATAGAAGGAGATAGAGAGGTAAATGAAGTTCATTTTGAAAACGTAAGAGTTCCTGCNGAAAACCTTATTGGTGAGGAAGGAAAAGGATGGACTTACGGTAAAGTTTTACTTCAACACGAAAGAACAAGCATCGCTGGAGTTGCCAGATCTCAGTACCGTCTCTCAAGACTAAAAGAAAAAATTAGAAATTCTGAAAATACTCAACCTTCTTTGACAGGAGATAACGACTTTCTGAAAAAAATTGGACAACTCGAAATTGAGCTCAAAGCCCTTGAGTTTACTGAGCTAAGAACATTAGCAGCAGTATCTGTAGGAAAAGCTCCNGGTCCAGAATCCTCGTTATTGAAAATACGCGGTACTGAAATTCAACAAAAACTTGATGAATTATTCATGGAAGCGGCAGGCTATTTTTCTCTTCCTTATGTGCCTCAGCAATATAATCTGAACAGTGATCCTGAGGAGCACGTGGGATTCGGTGCGGACAGTGTGAGTTCGCTGGTATATTTTAATAATCGTAAAGCCTCAATATACGGTGGCTCAAATGAGATTCAAAAAAATATCATTGCTAAACACGTATTGGGACTTTAATTAATTCAAATCTGGAATAGCTAATGGATCTATCAATATCAGAAGAGCAGTCAGCGATAAGAGATGTAATATCTCGATTCATAGAAAATGAATATGACTTTGAAAAAAGAATGAGCATTGCAGAAGGGGACTCTGCTTTTGACTCTGATGTATACAATTTTTTTGTTGAGCAAGGTTTTACAGCTATCCCATTTTCCGAAGAGGATGGNGGATTGAACGGTGGGCCTGTAGAAACGATGTTGATAATGAAAGAAATAGGTCGCGGACTGGTGCTTGAACCATACCTTGAGAATGTCATCCTAGCAGGTGGAGTCTTAAAGAGACTGGCAACAGATGAACAAAAATCAAAATGGCTCACCAATATCATAAATGGAGAATTGCAATCCACCCTAGCATTTACCGAACCACAATCTCGGTTTAATTTGAATGATGTTGCTACAGTTGCAAAAGTTAATGGTGACAAGGTTATTATCAATGGAAAAAAATCATTCGTATTAAATGGCAAAGAAGCAGATATAATCATTGTTCCTGTCAGAACATCTGGATCACAAACTGAAGCAGAAGGAATATCGCTGTTTATCGTTGAGAGTGACACATCTGGAATTTTAAAAAATAATTATAAAACTGTTGATGGTCACTCTGCTTCAGAAATAACCTTCAAAAATGTTGAGGTAAGCAAAGATAATTTGTTGGGAGAAATTGGAAAAGGATATCAAGCTCTTGAGTCCACGGTTGATGATGCAATATTAGCAGTATGTGCTGAAGCAACAGGTATAATGAAATCCCTGCATGACAAAACGGTAGAATATTCAAAAAATCGTGTCCAGTTTGGTGTTCCAATTGGAGGTTTTCAAGCACTTCAGCATCGAATGGTGGATACACTTATGGCTTGTGAAGAGACAGAATCTATTCTCTTGTGGGCGCTGACAACCAGTCAAGATGACAGTANCTCACTAAAGAAAGCAATCAGTGGATTGAAATATCAAATTGGAACTGCAGGTAAGCATGTTGGACAAGAAGCAGTTCAGCTTCATGGTGGAATGGGGATATCTTGGGAACTTGATATCGCACATTTTTTTAAAAGACTATCATCAATAGAAATTCTTTTCGGTAATGCTGATTTTCATATGAAAAGATTTTTAATGCTGTCAAACAATTAATATAAGAATTGTCTCAAAATAATCTGATTGAATTTTTAACATCAAACCAGGAAATACTGTGGCTTGGTTCGACAATCTTTTTTCTTTTTTCAACAATCCTGTTGTACCGATTGTTTAGTCACACTGGTTTACAGGCAGCAGTGGTATTCAGTATATTGCTCGCCAATCTTCTTGGTCCAAGATTGATTACAATTTTCAATATTGAGATAAGTTTAGGGCTATTGTTTTACGCAAGTATTTTTTTTGCAACCGATGTTTTGAGTGAGAATTTTGGGAAAAAGGCAGCAACGGATGCTGTAAAACTTGGTTTTATTGTAAGTTTGATCATGATCATTATCATGTGGCTCTCACTTTTGTTCGATCCGTCTGATTCCTCCCAAACCGCTGAATACTCCCTGATGATTCATGATGCTTTCGAAATAATTATTGATCTTACACCACGTTTCATCATTGGTTCACTCTTAGCTTACTATGTGAGCCAAAGATATGATGTATGGATTTTTCACAAAATTAAGAAAAAGACAGGTGGGGATCATCTATGGTTGAGAAACAATTTTTCTACATTGAGCTCACAATTCATTGATTCATCCATCTATACTGTAGTTGTTTGGTGGAGTATCGTTGATATAAGAACGGCAATTCAGATTGGCCTCGCTGAATATCTCCTTAAGGCAGTCATTGCGTTAATTGACACCGGATTTGTATATTGGGCCCGATCCTCACATACTAAAAAGAATAACTCTATTCCTTTGACATAGCCGCTTTTTCAATTTTTGCCCAAGAGTCTCTGAGAGTAACTATTCGATTATAGATTCTTTTCTCATCATTGCTAAGCTTGGTATCAAGACAAAAATAACCTGTTCTTTCCAATTGAAAAGAAGGAGGAGCATCTTCTGCTCCGAGTGAATCCTCAAGCTTAGCCTGAACAGTTTTGAGTGAATCTGGATTGATTGTCTTTTCTAAATCATCCGATGCTGCAGGGTTATACACTTTAAACAATCGATCATAAAGCCTAATTTCCGCATCAAATGAATGCTCAGCGGACACCCAATGAATGGTTCCTTTGACTTTCTTATTACTTTTACCAGTGCCACTCTTTGTGTCGGGATCATAGCTGCATCTTAATTCTTTTATATTGCCACTTGAATCTTTGATAATCTCCTCACATTTTATGATGTATGCATATCTTAATCTCACTTCTCCACCTGGCTTAAGTCTATGAAATTTTCTTGGTGCATCTTCTTTAAAATCGTCTCTCTCTATGAATAGTTCCTTGGTGAACGAGATCTTTCTCATTCCAAACTCAGGAATTTGTGGGTGATTCTGTGCTTCTAGCACCTCAACTTTATCATTATCAAAGTTTTGTATGGTCACTTTAAGGGGATTCAGGACACCCATCCTTCTTGGTGTTGTGTCGCCGAGCTCCTCTCTAACAGAATTTTCCAAAACGCCCATTTCTATATAATTATTTTTTTTTGTTATACCTATTCTTTCACAAAAATCCAGAATAGCACTCGGTGGATATCCTCTTCTTCTCATTCCTGAAATTGTGACTAAACGTGGATCATCCCAGCCATCAACTACTCTATTTTCGATTAAGCCATGTAACTTTCTTTTGCTTGTCAGTGCATAAGCCATATTCAATCTCGAGAATTCAATTTGACGTGGTCGATGCTCTGTTTCAACCTGCTCAATGAACCAATTATAAAGAGGACGATGATCTTCAAATTCAAGAGTGCATAATGAGTATGTTATCCCTTCATATGCATCAGACAGTGCATGTGCAAAGTCATACATCGGATAAATGCACCATTTATCGGCTGTTCTCTGATGAGCATGTTTTCGGATACGATAAATAGCTGGATCACGCATGTTCATATTAGGGGATTTCATATCTATTTTAGCTCTGAGTATCATTTCTCCATCTGAAAATTCACCATTTTGCATTCTCATGAATAACTCTAAATTCTCTTCAGGAGATCTATTTCTGTANGGGCTATCTTTTCCAGGCTCAGTTAGAGTACCTCTGTATTGTCTNATTTCATCTGCATNCAGNCTGTCTACATANGCGAGTCCTTTATTTATTAATTTAATTGCCGCTTGGTAAAGATTTTCAAAATAATCTGAAGCANATGTCAGCCTGTCTTCCCAATCGAATCCAAGCCATGAAANATCATCTTTTATCGACTGAACATAAATATCATCTTCTTTAAGTGGNTTGGTNTCATCAAAACGAAGAAAAGTNNTACCTTTATTTTCATTGGCTACAGNAAAATTAAGACAAATTGATTTTGCATGACCTATATGAAGAAATCCATTAGGCTCAGGGGGAAATCTGGTGATTACCTTCCTCGAATCCTGATTACTCGTGTCATCATGAATAATCTGTCTTATAAAATCTCTTTGATTACTATCTTTCATTTNCTTNTTTCAAATTTTNTCTTGATANATGATGTTTTATTTACAATTATTGCAATGACCCATCACTTCAAGTGTNTGATGTGTTGTAGAGAATCCATTANCTTTCATTTTTAAGTCTACTANATCNGAAATCTCGCGATCATTGAACTCNGAAACATTATTGCAATCCTGGCATATGAAAAATTGACCCTGGTGAGTGTTTTCNGGATCGATACAACCCACAAATGCATTCAAACTGTCNAATCGNTGNACTAAGCATGCATCGATTAAAAAACTGAGAGCTCTATAGACTGTGGGTGGCTCAGCTTTGATCTCTTCAGCTCTNAGGCTATCAAGTATTTCATANGCNCCGATAGGNTTNTGNCTNGACCAGATTAACTGCAGCACCTTCTTTCGTATTTTNGTGAATCTTAAATTATTATTCTTACAGACAAGCTCTGCTTTTAATATTGCATCTTCAATACATCCTGNATGGTCATGCTCANCNNTTGTAATTGTNTTTATTTTTTTATTGNTCATNTAATCAGATCGATAAATTTTAATCCTATTGTAACCAAAAAAACCACANCTTAGTTAGCGGGGAGTCCATTTTCGGGTACAATGATTATATATAACTTATAAAAAATAATTTTATATAATTCGAGAATATAAAGTGTTAACCATAAGACTTCCTGATGGTTCTGAAAAACAGTTTAAAGAACCTACCACTGGCATAGAAATTGCAGAATCTATAGGCTCTAATTTGGCTAAAGCTGCCGTGGCTATTGAGATTAACGGTGAACAGCATGATCTCACTGATCAAATATCAAGTGATGCAACTATATCCATAATCACACTAAATAGTGAAGCAGGGCTTGAAATTATGCGTCACACACTAACTGCTCAAGTTCTTGCAAGAGCGATTAAGAATTTATACCCACGCAGTAAACTCGCCATTGGACCAACAGTGGAAGATGGTTTTTATTATGATTTCGAAATTGATGAAATGCTATCAATTGATGATCTTCCGTCGATTGAGGATGAAATGAGAAAAATAATTGATTCAGAACAAGAGATCGTTAAATCCTATCACTCGAAGAAGGATGCTGTAGCCCTTTTTAAAAAAAATGCCGAAGACTANAAAGTAGAGATAATCGAAAATTCTGACCAAAAAGAGAACTTCCAGATATATCGGCAAGGTGAAACAGACTTTATTGACTTGTGCAGAGGTCCTCACCTAACCTCATTGAAACAAATTGGATCTTTTAAATTAACAAAAATATCAGGTGCATATTGGAGAGGAGACTCAAAAAACCAAATGTTACAGAGGATATACGGTACTGCTTGGCTGAATAATAAGGATCTAAAAAAATACTTATTGCGACTAGAAGAAGCCGAAAAAAGAGACCACAGAAAACTTGGCAAACAAATGGATTTGTTTCATTTTCAAGAAGAAGCACCTGGCGCAGTTTTTTGGCATCCAAAAGGCTGGCGNCTTTTTCANAAACTCATTGATTACATGCGAGAAAAGCAAGTTAANGCTGGATATAAAGANGTCAATACACCCGAACTNATGGATCGATCATTATGGGAAGCATCCGGACATTGGGAATCCTTTGGTGAGAACATGTTTACCTCTGAAACTNTAGANGGAAGGAATTANGCTATAAAACCAATGAATTGTCCTGGNCATGTTCAAGTCTTTAAACAAGGTATAACCAGTTACAGAGATCTTCCATATCGACTTTCAGAGTTTGGTAAAGTGCATCGATANGAACCCTCTGGATCACTTCANGGTATGCTCAGAGTNCGCGCATTTACTCAAGATGATGCTCATATATTTTGTACNCCAGAACAAATCACCGACGAGACAATAGCTGTNTGTGATCTTATTCTTGATATATATAAAGATTTTGGCTTTGAGNATGTAATCATCAAATATGCTGATAGACCGAGCGTTCGAGTTGGTGAAGATTCTGTCTGGGATAATGCTGAAAACGCACTGATTTCAGCGCTTGAAAAAACTGGATTAAAATATGAGCATAATCCTGGTGAAGGTGCCTTTTATGGTCCTAAGCTAGAATTTGTTTTGCGAGATGCAATTGGAAGAGATTGGCAATGTGGAACTCATCAGGTCGATCTNAATCTACCAAAAAGACTGGATGCATCATACATAGGTGAAGATGGCCAAAAACATACTCCGGTTCTACTNCATAGAGCCATATTTGGTTCACTNGANCGTTTCATTGGAATTTTCATAGAGCATCATGCTGGCAACCTGCCTTTGTGGCTATCCCCATTACCAGTAAAAGTATTGACNATNACTTCTAAAGCTGATGATTATGCTAAAGATATTGTCGAAAAATTAAGAANAGTTGGAATTGAATCAGAGTGTGATATCCGGAATGAGAAAATCTCTTACAAAGTAAGAGAGCACAGTCACGCCAAGATACCGATCCTTATGACTGTCGGTGACAGAGAAATTGAAAACGAATCTGTCACGTTGAGAAGGTTGGGCTCAAAAGATCAAAAAACAGTGAGNTTCAAGGATGCCATTAAAGGCATTGAGGATGAAATAAAAGCTTGATCCTCTACATAGTCGGCATTGAAAAATCAGCACCAGCTCTTATGCCAGTTGGCCATCTCGAGGTAACAGTCTTTAANCTTGTGTAGAAACGCACACCTTCCATTCCATAAACCCCATTTGAGCCAAATAAAGATCGTTTCCATCCGCCAAAAGTATGAAAGGCCAGAGGCACTGGTATTGGAACATTTATTCCAACCATGCCAACTTTTATATTGTTTGAAAACTCTCTAGCAGCATCNCCATCACGGGTAAATATNGCNGTACCATTCCCAAACTCATGATCATTGATAAGCNTCAAAGCCTCATCAAAAGAATCAACCCTGAGCATAGTCAGAACTGGTCCAAATATCTCTTCTTTATATACGCGCATGTCCTTTGTGGCATGATCNAAAAACGTAGGACCTAAAAAATATCCTTTCGAATTAGAAATCTCGTGAGATCTACCATCAACTATGAGCTTAGCGCCTTCTTGTTCTCCCAAATCTATATAAGATTTTACTTTCTCTTTATGCTCAGCAGTTATGAGCGGTCCCATATGATTTGAAATGTCATTTCCCGGTCCAATTTTTATGGTATTGATTTTAGGTAACAATTTTTCTAGAAGTGGATCAGCAGAATCACCAACAGCGATCACAGCCGATATAGCCATGCATCTTTCTCCAGCAGATCCATAGCCTGCGCCTATTAGGGCATCTGCAACTTGATCCATGTCTGCATCGGGCATAACCACTAAATGGTTTTTTGCTCCACCGAGCGCTTGAACGCGTTTTCCATGATCAGATGCCGTTTTATAGACATGTTCAGCAACTGGGGTAGATCCAACAAAACTGGCAGCTGCTACCTCCTCATGATTCAAGAGCGCGTTGACTGCAACATGATCGCCATGAATTACATTAAATACGCCATCAGGTAATCCCGCTTCTTTAAGAAGCTCTGCCCATATGTTTCCACATGTTGGGTCTTTTTCTGATGGTTTCAGTATAAAAGTATTACCACAAGCAATAGCGAGAGGAAACATCCATAAAGGAACCATTGCAGGGAAATTGAATGGAGTTATACCCACACATATTCCAAGTGGTTGTCTCATGGAAAATGAATCTACACCAGTACCAACTTGATCATTAAACTCACCCTTGATGAGATGTGGTATGCCGCAAGCAAATTCTACAACCTCAAGTCCACGCTGGATAGATCCTTCAGCATCATCAAGCACTTTTCCATGTTCTTGCGTGATTATTTTTGCTATTTTCTGTTTATCTCTCTCAATAAGCTCCTTGAGCTTAAACATGACTCTCGCTCGCCTCAACACGGGGGTTTGCGACCATGTTTCAAGTGCTTTTCTTGATGACTGAATAGCAGCTTCAACGTCTTTTTCTGAAGACATAATGACCGATGCACACTGCTCCCCTGTTGCTGAGTCAGTTACAATTTCATATTTATCCGAAGTAGATTTTGAGATCTTACCATCGATCCAATTTTCAACTTTTCGCTTAGTGTCATTCATGTTGTCGAAGGCTGATTTCATGCCGACCTCAATGAAGTTCTAACCATCTCAATGGTGTCATGTATTTGTTGTTCTTCTACTATCAATGGTGGAGAAAATGCAACGTTATCGCCAGTTGTTCTTATGATCAAACCTTTGTCAAAGCAATCTCGGAATATGCTCATCGCTCTTGCTGTAGGTTGACCTTCAATTGGAGTAAGTTCAACAGCCCCAACAAGACCAAAATTTCTTATATCAATTACGTTGGGTTCTCCCTTAAGAGAATGAAGTGCGTCGGCAAATTTATCTTCAAGAGATTTGGCACGATTAAATAAATCGTCCTCACGATAGACATCAAGCGTTGCGCACCCTGCTGCTGCTGCTAGTGGATGACCTGAATAAGTATAGCCATGAAAAAACTCAATCGCACTCTCTGGCCCAGTCATGAAGGTATCATAAATATCTCCTCTAGTTAAAACAGCACCCATTGGGACTGTGCCACTTGTCAAACCTTTCGCTACTGTAAGAATATCAGGAGTAACATCAAATCGAGTTGATGCAAAAGCATCACCTGTTCTCCCAAAACCACAAATCACTTCATCAAAGATCAACATGATTCCATNTTTCGTGCATATCTCTCTTATCTTCTTGAGATAACCCTTNGGCGGAAGGAAGACACCCGCTGAACCTGCAATTGGTTCNATTATCACACCTGCGATGGTGGATGGATCATGAAGAGCAATNATGGCTTCTAGCTCATCGGCCAAGTGCTCTCCCCATTCAGGAAGCCCTCTCGAAAAAGCATTGTGCTCAAGATTATGTGTGTGAGGCAAATGATCCACTCCAGGTAACATTGCACCAAACATTTTTCTGTTAGGTGACATACCTCCAACTGAAATACCNCCAAATCCCACACCATGATATCCTCGCTCACGACCAATGAATCTTGTTCTTTCTCCTTCACCTCTAATTCGATGATAAGCAAGGACCATTTTCATCGCAGTATCGACAGCTTCGGATCCGGAATTAACAAAAAAAGCATGCTCTATCGATTCCGGTGCAATATCGATCAGTTTTGAAGCTAATTCAAATACTTTTGGNTGACCNAACTGAAATGCCATTGCATAGTCCAGCTCTTTTGCTTGTTCTTGGATGGCTTTTACAATTCTTGGATCACAATGACCTGCATTGCAACACCATAATCCGGCCACCATATCCAATAATTTTCTGCCATCATGAGACCAACAATACATTCCTTCTGCTTTATGAATGACTCTTGGATTTTCCTTAAAATATCGATTACCCGTGAACGGCATCCAATATGAATCCATATCTGGTAAATCAATACTCACATCTGTTGTACTGTCATCTAGCACGATAATCTCCTCGATCTCTTCGTCTGTTGTTATTCTTTAATTATTCATTATCACTGTTATAAATTACAAAAATCTTACTGTATCCCTCTGTATCCCATTTTCCTGTCCATTCTTTAGGAATAGTCGCAGTTTCACCTGCTTCAATAACCATGACACTTCCATCATCAGAGGTCAGTTTAATACTTCCTGAGACTACATAAAAAAACTCATCGACTCCCCATGGCTGATTGATCTCGATGTTNGAAGCTGCTGAGGCATACATACCTGTCTCATATTTGCCNTCACTGCTTGTAAAATTTGTTACATCTAATGCATTTGATCCATCTGGATGAGTCACCCTGGTCATATCAGATCTTAGATACATTCCACCAGCAATGTCTGATTTACTCATCTCAGCTGGTTTGACTATATCTTCTGCCAAGNCAATTTTATTTGAGAGTATTATACTCATTGCAAGGGTTATTAAATATTTCATTAGCTTCCTCCCAGGATCATTTTTAATCTATTAAACCTTCAATTGCTCATTAACTGCACGATCCGCAGCATCAATTGCTCCATCAACGTAAGCGTATGATGATGAATCTGAATTAGCAATGGAAATTCTACCTATTTGTTTTCTTCCTTCAATATGAGGTCCATTATATGGATTGTATTGCACAGGATCTGAAAAATCATTGTACTCCCAGGCGTATCCATGAGGCCATCTATTGACCGTGATGCCTGCAATATCTCTGCTAACATTGAACCCACCTTTAAATAAGGCGCCATCCAATTGCTCGAGAATAAGGTCTTCGAAATTTTGAAAACTCATTTCATACAACTTTCTCCTGCCATTGATTGCTTGTTGCTTTTGCTTCAAACCTTTGTCGGGATCTGAGGGAACAAATGTTCCATGCAGAACAGTCGGTTGATTAGGTTGAGTAGTGAAGTTATACCCTCCCATGCTTACAGGAAAATCCATACCAAAAGAATGCATCAGTTTTGATTGCGGAATGTGAAAACTGTGAAAACCCAATTCATGGAATGCGTTCCAATTTCTAACCGCAATGCTAATATAAACAAGTGGAATTTTTGTCGCGTACGATAATGATTGAACCTGTTTTTTTGGGATTTCTGGGCAGATATATGGCAACATATTATTGTAACAAGCCATAACAACGTGATTTCCTCTAACGCGATGCACCTTGCCATTTTTCACATATCTTACATCCACATTTTTTTCGTCAGGCGTGTGTTCAACATTCACCACCGTCGAATCCAATCGAATTTTTACTTTTGAATGCTTTGAATCTAACTCACCATAATTCACCCTGGCGCTGACAAGGTCTTCCATAGTATTTCCTGGCATAGAGCCTGGTATAAGCTCTCTTACCAATGCACGGGGAATACTCGCATTGCCGTCGGGAAAGTGAAAAATATAGGGTTCTTCTCGGTCATTTGATTTCTCAGAGGCAGTTATATGACCTCTACTTGGATCATCATCTGGTAGAACAAAATCAAAATAATACGTACCAGGCATGTCGTAGTTGTATGCTTCCATAGTGGAAAGTGCATCCCATCCAACACCCCACAAACCCTTGATGCCATCACGATACAAACCCACAACTTCCTCAGGCATCTTTAAATGATTCTTGAGAAAATCGGTATAACTGGTATTTCTAAGAAATTCTATTTTTTTCGATTGTGATTCAATTCCAATTAAATGGTCTCGCTTATCACTTAAGAGTGAAGCTAGAGCTCTTTTTGATTCATCTTGGATTGGATAACTATTGATGATGCTCTGAATATCCTCATCCTCATTAGGCATGCTATTTCTGAGTATGTTTTTTGCCACAACATCTTGACCGTAATGACCATCACTAAAATAAATACCTCTCTCCAGTCCATTCCTACTAAAGAAAGTTTGGTCATAATATTCATAAAATCTCTCAGTATGAATATTTATATCTTTTAACAATTGTGATGAGGCGACTGAATATGAACTTGGAGTGTCAATTGACTGACTGCCACCATAGCAAATTAAATCATTGCCATTGACATTAAACTCATTACGCCTCGCGTGCCCACCAAAATCATCGTGATTATCCAGTATCAGAATTTTTGCGTCATTGCCATATCGCTGCCTAAAAAAATAAGCTGCAGAAAGGCCTGATATCCCTCCCCCCACTACAATGAGATCGTAATCACTATCAGTTTGTAATTTTGGCCTATCAAATTTTGCTCCGCCCCAGGCAAGCGCATGCGCGACTTCGAATGAACCGGGATTACTGCCACGCATTCCCATGAGTTCTGGAGGATAGCGTTTATTATCATTAGCAATTATTTCAATGGGTGCGAGACCCCCACCAGCAGCGAGACTCAATGCAAAACCATTGATAAAATCCCGTCTGTTAATGTTGTATTTTTCTTTCAAATATAAAGCACCAAGTTAAGCCAGCAATTCTTTTAAGCGAAACCACATCATGCCTAACGCAAGAGCAGGATTAGCAAACCACAATCCTCCTGGCAGTCTGATGTGTTTCACCTTTTCAAACACGTCAAAACGTTCTGTATCACCAACAATGGCATCAGCGATAACATTACCTGCGATATGAGTTGGACAGAGTCCATGACCAGAGTAACCTTGAACATAGTATGTATTGTTTTGGATCCTTCCCATTTGAGGAATACGATTTATGCTGATTCCGATATAACCACCCCACTCATAGTCTATTCTTTTTTCCGCGAGCTGAGGGAAAACATTAAGCATTTTAGGTTGCAGGACACCCTTAATGCTCTTTGGATTTCTTCCAGAATAATTGCAAAGACCGCCAAATAGCATCCTTCTATCGGCTGAAAGTCTGTAGTAATCAAGGCCCACCCTTTGATCACATACCGCCATATCTGAAGGCAATAATTCATTTGCTAGAGACTCTGATAATGGCTCGGTTGCAATGATATAACTTCCTGCAGGAATAACAGCACCCGCAAGCTTCGGTTCTGTTTTTCTTAGATAAGCGTTACCAGCAATGATGATTTTTTTTGCATGAACTACACCACTCTCTGTTATTAATTTGGGATTTTCACCGTGTTTGATTTTTTTTACTTGGCTCTGCTCAAAGATCGCTCCTCCCTGATCAACAATCGCTCGTGCCTCACCAATACAGAGATTTAAGGGATGTAAGTGCCCATTACCATAATTTACAACACCAGCGATGTATTTATCAGAACCAACATGTTGCTTTAGATTCTCTTGAGTGATGAATTCCATTTTGTGCGGGTAATTATTTTCCTGTTTTTCTTCTAACCACTCATGAAAGTCATCAATGTCACCCTGATTCATTGCAACATCCAAAAACCCGAATTTCAAATCGCAATCAATGGAGTATTTTTCTATTCTTTCCAGAACCAAATCTCTGCATTCAATGCCCATTTGGTATGCAATTTCAGCACCTCTCTTGCCAACTTTTTTCTCAAATTTATACAAATCATTTACAAATCCATCAATCAGTTGTCCTCCATTCCTTCCAGAGGCACCCCAACTGATCCTATTTGCTTCCACCACGGCAACCTTATAGCCGTGCTCAATTAGACGAAGGGCGGCCGAGACGCCGGTAAAGCCTCCTCCGACTATTGCGACATCAAAATGATGNTCACCTTCTAGCTTCGGATAATCTGTCTGCCAATTTTTTGATGCCGCGTAATATGAGTTTGTATGTTCGGATGTCTCTTTCATTAGCTTTTCTTAGTTAAATTCAGGTTTTGATGCAAAAACACCAATCATTTCCATTGCTACATGAGCGCCTGCAAGTGCTGTAATTTCACCAACGTCATAGGCAGGCGATACCTCAACAAGATCCATACCAATCAGATTGATCCCTGAGAGTCCTCGAATAATACTCATCGCCTGATGTGAACTTAATCCCCCACAAACGGGGGTTCCAGTTCCTGGTGCATAGCTTGGATCAAGGCAATCGATATCGAATGTCATATAGACTGGCTTTGAGCCAACAATTTCTTTAGTTTTTTTGACAACCGCCTCTATGCCGTTACTGTGAACCCATGGCGCATCGAGTATGTTAAATCCCATGGTATCTGGATTTTCTGTCCTGATACCTATTTGAACTGAACTTTTTGGATCGAGAATTCCATCATTAGTAGCTTGGTAAAACATAGTTCCATGNTCGATTCTATTCTCATCCGCAGGCTCATCTCCCTCACCAGCTTCCCATGTATCGGTATGCGCATCAAACTGAATCAAGGATATTGGCTCCTGAACTTTTTTCGCAAAAGCTTTAAGTATCGGATAGCTAACAAAATGATCTCCGCCAATCGAAAAAACTGAAGATCCTCCATTTAAAATTGTTNAGATATGATCTTCTATGAAGGCTGGAACCGACTCCGGTACACCAAAGTCAAAATGACAATCACCATAATCGACCATTGCAATTTTATCAACCGGATTAAAATCCATTCCATATGGTTTTTCCCATGCCAAAATTGTTGATGCTGTTCTNACCGCTCTTGGCCCAAATCTTGTTCCAGGTCTGTTCGTAACTGCTGTGTCAAGAGGAATACCTGTGACAGCAAGATCAACGCCTTTTAGATCTTTTGATGATTCCCTACGAAAGAACGTCGTTGAACCTGAGTAAGTTGGCTCATAATTCATTCCGTAGAGTTCAGGTCTTTCTTTTTTTATTATATCGTTCATTATAATCTCTTGTTTAATATCTAGTTCGTCATTTCAGCTTGGGTGTGATCGAGGCACATCCATGCCTTTTCGACCAACTCGTCCACCTCTTCCTCTGATATAACCAGAGGTGGTGATGTAACGATAGTATCTCCCACAGCCCTCATGACTAAGCCATTATTCACTGCAAAATTTCTGAATGTCATCCCTGCAGTCGATTTATCATCAAAACGCTGAGGACTGTCTTTTTGGGGTACAAGCTCCATAGCTCCCATCAAACCGACCATTCGTGTCTCCCCAACGATTGGATGATCCTCTAGAGATTTCCATTTATTTTGTAAATAAGGGCCTATCTCATTTTTTGTTCTTGATACAAGATTTTCTTCATCCAAAATACGAATATTTTCTATTGCAACTGCACAAGAAGCTGGATGACCAGAATATGTGAAGCCATGAGCAAATTCTCCACCTTTATCTATTATTGCACTGGAAACTTTTTCACTTACCATCACTCCACCAAGTGGCAAATAACCTGAAGTTACGCCTTTTGCAAATGTCATAAGATCCGGTTCAATTTGAAAGTGATCGGCACCAAACCATTCACCTAATCTACCAAAACCACAAATTACCTCGTCTGTGACCATGAGAATCCCGTAATGATTGCAAATTCTCTGAATTTCAGGCCAGTATGAATCGGGAGGTATAATCACACCTCCNGCCCCCTGAATGGGTTCACCTACAAAAGCCGCNATATTTTCCACTCCTATTTCTAGGATTTTTTCTTCAACCTGCNAAGCAACTTTTTTTCCAAAATCATCTGGGCTGTGATTCCTATCCGATTCGAACCAATACGGTTGATCCACATGTTCTATTCCTGGAAGNAGAGGACCGCCTTGTTTATGCATAGCATTCATTCCACCAAGACTGACACCGGCGATAGTCGAGCCATGATAAGCNTTTTTTCGGGCGATTATTATTTTCTTATTTGGGTGCCCTAATACTTCCCAATACCTTCTGACAATCCTTATCATTGTGTCTATGGATTCTGAGCCAGAACCCGTATAGAAGACTCTGTTAAATTGCTTCTGAGTGATTTTATCCAATTTGTTCGCTAATTCAATTGAGGGTGGATTAGCACACTGAAAAAAGCTGTTGTAGTAGGGTAATTCATTGAGTTGTGAGGCAGCTGCTTCAGATAACTCGCTTCTACCGTAGCCNACGTTTACACACCACAATCCTGACATTCCATCTAGTATTTGGTTGCCATCAATATCGTATACGTATACACCATCTGCCTTGGCTATAATCCTACTCTTGTTTCCAAGATCCTTATGGTCAGTAAATGGGTGGAGATAATGCTCACTGTCCAAGGACTGCCAATCTGTTTTTGAGCGATCTTCTAAAAATGACATTATGGTTCTCCTCGGATAATTTACTGATATTTTATTTATTAACGAAAGTTATGTCTCACATAATTTCATATCATGGCAAAAAAATTCATAATATGATCATACATTAAGAGTAATGTGCTCTCTTTCCCATGGAGTGATAATTTCCTGAAATTGCTCATGCTCTTTTTGCTTTATTCCTGTATACATATCAATAAAAGCATCTCCCAACACACTTCTCATAGCTTCACTCGATGAAAATGCATCAATGGAGGCATACATATGACGATGTAAATCAAAAGGCAAATCATAGGCGCTCCCCTCAATTGCTTCTCTGGGTTTTAATTTCTCTGTCATTCCCAAATATCCACAAGCAAGTGTTGCAGCCAGAGCCAGATATGGATTCACATCAGATCCACCCAGTCTATTTTCAACTCTTCGATTCTTTGGATCAGAGTCTGGTACTCTCAATCCAACACTTCTATTATCAACAGCCCATTCGAGATTTACTGGGGATGACCAATAACTTAAAAATCTTCTGTAAGAATTTGCATACGGTGCGAATATTAGCAGAGAGTCAGGGATATATTTCTGTAATCCGCCTATGTAATGAAGGAACGTTTCAGACACAGAGCCATCCTCGTTGGTAAAGATGTTATTATCGCTCTCATCCATCACACTTTGATGAACATGCAGAGCACTTCCTGCTTCTCCAGTAATCGGCCTCGCCATGAATGTAGCATGCATCTCGTGCTGGATTGCAACCTCTTTAACAATGCGTTTAAAGCGAAAAACCTGGTCAGCTAAGGATAAGGGATCGCCATGCACGAAATTAATCTCTAATTGTGCNGGCCCCATNTCNTGGGAAATATTGTCTATCGAAATACCTTGGATCTCACTATATTCGTAAACTTGATTGATAAATGGATCAAAATTGTTCATTGAATCTAAACTATAGGGTTGTTTGGTTGTATCAGTGATTCCCAATCTACCTTGAGGAGGTTCAATTTCGTTATGAAAATCATTNGAGGGATTAAGCAAATAGAATTCTGCTTCTGGAGCAACCACTGGCTTCCANCCCNTTTCTGAATAGAGTTCCAGTACATTTTGNAGCACTCGTCTGGGTGCAGACTCAATTGCTGCGCCCTCTTTAGTAAAACCATTAAAAATTAATGATGCGGTTGGTATCTCCATCCAAGGGACCATACAGAGAGTATCAATACTGGGNTCCAATAGCATATCTCTGTCTTCAACATTATTCTCACTTTCAAAATAGTTTCCGGTGATAGTCTGACCAAATATCCCCTCTGGCATTTTCATCTCACCTTCCCCAAAACTNGAAACTGGTATCATTTTTCCTCTGGCTGCGCCCGCCATATCNGGAACAAGCACCTCAAGATCTTCTACTTTGTGCTCTTCAAACCATGTTTTAAATTTATTATGTTTTTCCATTNACTTCCGATGCCTTNAGTTTTCTTTTTTTTATTTATTTTTCGCATATTCCGAACAAGCCGATCCGAATGNACTGAATAATAAACGCGATAATTTATTCTNATTTGCTTTCCATTCTGGGTGCCACTGAACCGCATACGCAAAAGCTTTCGCATNATTGACCTTAAAAGCTTCAATTACGCCATCTTCNGCTTCCGCTTCAACTGTGACATTCNGCGCCAGTTTATTTATGCCTTGCCCATGCAACGAATTCACTTCTGCCTCNGTCTCGCCCAGAAGGTCNAAAAGCATTGAATCTCTGTGAATGGATATTTTGTGAGCGGGTCCNTACTGAGTATTTATGTCATCTTTATTATTTTCACGATGATCAAAATTTCCCTCTATTTCATGCAAATGTTGATGAATGGTACCCCCTAAATGCACGTTTAACTCCTGAAATCCTCTGCATACAGCAAACAAAGGAATTCCTCTNTCCAAAACCTGCCCTATTAGCGGAAGAACTGTCCCNTCCCTCTCCGGATCATGAAGAGTTCCCNGCCTACTTTCCTCTTTGCCGTAGTGATGTGGNTCTATGTTTGAATAACTTCCTGTNAGAAACACACCATCGACACTATCAAGTATATCCTCTGTTACCTCNTCATAACCCAACGCAGGAACNATCCATGGTACTCCCATGGATACTTCCTTTATAGCATTGAGATATTTTTCACCCACCATATGAAAAGGGTGAATACCAACGAGTTTTCTGTCAGCAGGGACAGCAATTATAGGCCTGTTGCTCACAAAATAAGCTCTTTTTTGTTACNNGTCATCTCTAATTTTTATTGGCATATAAACCCAGATTAAGGTTTTCTAAAAAGAAAAGTAAATCTATCTGTATTCCCAGTCACAGATTTTCTGCCTACCTCATATCTCAGNTCATCATCAGATCTGTAGTGAAGGTCAGAGTAATCAGCAAGCTCAAAACCAATATCTAAAAGCTCTTTTGTTATTTGAATTGGATCGGCTCTGCGCCATACTTCGCCTGTCATAGGCTGCATGTGACGTCTCGTGTGATCAATCACACCATAGTATCCGCCAGATTTGAGCGCATTGAATGTGGCTTCNTTTACGGCTTTTCTCCCATTCACNTCNAAATTGTGCATGTTTCTNAAAGTGACGACCAAATCAAGATCTTTCACACCNAAATCAACATCTCTNATGGTATTCAATCTGCATTGAGCTAAAGTTCCACAATCTACACCATTTCTATTGGGGTTAATTCCTCCTATAACATTCACATGGTCAAAAGCTTCTTGAGAAAGTAATCCATTNTGAAGCCGATCTGTCCACACAGACACATACAATTCACCATTCTCCTCAAGAACTGGAGCGAGTATCTTGGTATACCATCCTCCACCAGGTACCAGCTCAAGAACTCGCATATTATCNNTCATGCGAAAAAAGTTTAAAGTTTCTAGTGGCTTTCTATTCTGATCTCTNGCCATTTCGGCTGATGTTCTTATATCTGANTTAAGGGCCGACATTACTTTNTCNTCAATACTATTCTGTGCNAAANCTGCAGAAGTNGACAATAAAGTTAATACGCATAATGCTAAACGAAACATAGGACTCTCCTGAATTAAAAATNTTTTTATATATTACACCAAGCNGTATCAATGTTCATTTTCAATATCATGCTATGAACNCACAATATCAAACATATTAATCTATTTATTACTGAGCNCTTTTTCCGAAATACANCAGTATTCCAACCAATATCAGTGAGCCCAGCAGAATTGAAATTATAGGCGAAAGTCCAAAAGCACCNGGAATTGTTCCCGTTAAAATTGCTACAACACCCACAAGAACTGCATATGGCATCTGTGTTCTCACATGCTCAATATGATCNCACCCACTTGCCATTGATGAAAGAACCGTNGTATCTGAAATTGGTGANCAATGATCCCCCCAAACTGCCCCNGCTAAATTGCAAGCAATGGCAGAATANAGAATATGCATGTGCTCTNCATCAGCAATTCCGTTGATTTGCATCACAGCCCAGCACAATGGTATGACCAGTGGCATCAGGATACCCAGTGTTCCCCAACTGGTTCCGGTGGTAAAGGCTGTGACAGCCGATAATAAAAAAACGGTTACTGGTACCATTTGTGCCGGTAAGGTATCTGCCAATACTGAAATCAAATAATTTGCTGTGTGCAGTTCTTTACTGATATCCGACAGTGCCCATGCAAGAATTAGGATAATCATAGCGAATAACATCGCTTTAACACCTCCAAACCATGCATCAACAGTTTCATGGATAGTAAGTATTCTCTGAGTAATGGACATTATTGCCGCGACCATTGCTCCCAACAATGAAGCCCAGAGCATGGCAGTGTATGAATTTGCCGATCCTATGATTTCCGTTAAATTTTCTCCCTCTCCAGTTGCATAGAGCCCACAAAGAAGAGAAACAATCAATACCACTATAGGCATAAATGCATTAATCGCCCGCATTCTAACCCCAGCCTTGGGCTCAAGATTGTCTCCGTGAATTGCAGGGGTATTTTCCTTGCTTTCTGGAATGACTTGACCCTTTCTTGCCCTGACTTCTGCATCGTACATTGGTCCCATATCCTTGCCACTGTATGCAACCGTGAATACAAATATGATTGCAAAAATAGGATAGAAGCTATATGGAATGGACTTCAAAAATACTGTATACGCTGGCTGATCAAGTTCGGGAATGGATTTCAAAGCGGTATCAATTAAACCAACCTCGTATCCTATCCATGTTGTGATTAATGCAATACAAACAACTGGTGCTGCAGTTGAATCCACCAGATATGCNAGTTTTTCACGGGATATCTTAAGGTGATCAGTTAGNGGTCTGGCTGTATTACCCACAACCAAGGTATTGCTGTAATCATCAAAAAATATCATCAAGCCCATCAGCCAAACGGAGACCTGGCCGCCAATTGCAGTTTTTGCTTTACTTACAAGAAGCATAACGATGCTATTCATTCCTCCATTTCTCGTGATGATTCCTACCATCCCACCAATCATCATTGAAAAGAGAATTATTGCGGCATGATCTTCATTAGAAAGGGCTTTGACTACATAGATTTGAAAGCCATCCAAGAGTCCTTTAAATACCCCTGATAGCGACAATGGATAAAGTGCTGCTGCACCAAACCAAATTCCAGCAATCAATGCAGGAATAACATTCCTTAAAAGCAACGCCATAATTATCGCCAACAATGGAGGTAAAATTGATATCCATCCTGGAATGACTCTGATTTGTTTACTTGCTAATTCATTTCCTGAGCTAACAACGGAGAGTTCTTTTTGGCCTGTAGAGTCAAATTGTATATTTGCCGAAAAAATACCCTCCTCATCAGGAGTGAGTTGAGTTACCCGATCATCGTAATACAGGTCAACGCTCTCGATATTTTGTTCTGAATTTAGCATGACTTCGAAAGGAACTTCGCTCAACGCTAATTTTGGTAGTATTATCTCGGCTCCTATTGATGAGCCCGTATACGCAAGAAAAAAAATAAAACTCAGGAACCTATTGATAACCGCCTCCAAAAATGAGCAGCATTTTACTGAAAAAATGATAATAGCATGTAATTAAGATTTGTTAGTAATCGGGGTTCAATCTATCTGAGGCCTTTTTCAATATTGCACCCAACTCAATCCTTTTTTTAGAATTCATTCTGTGAGTTGGGCCTCCGATTGATAAGGCTCCTTGAATATTTCCAACCGCGTCAAAAACAACTGTTCCAACGCAACTGTATCCTGGCTCTAATTCATCGACACTTTCTGAGAACCCTCTTTTGAGAATCACTGCATTCTGTTTTTGTATCTGCTCTTTAGAGGTGATGGTTTGCTTGGTTAATGCTGGGAATTTTTCTGGCAGACCATCAAAGAAGAAAGGATCATTTGCAATGTATGCCTTGCCGCTGGAAGTAGCATGCATTGGCCAGCTTGTTCCAATATTCCCAGATGCGGCGACAACATGACGTCCTGTTACTTCATCAATTATGAGCATACCGTCTTCAACCGGCACCTCTAATTGTGCTGTCTCTCCAGTATCTCTGGCTAAAATTTTTAATATTGGTCTCGCTCTTCTCCTTAGATCACTGCTGGAGAGTGCTTGCACTCCAAGTGCCATAAGACCGTTTCCAAGGCTGTATCGCCCTGTTAATGAATTTCTCTGTATCAAGCTCTCACTTTGAAGCGCTCTTAACAAGCGATGCGTTGTTGTTTTGTTGAGCTTCGCTCCAAGACTCAATTGCGTTAAAGTCAACTCAGGTTTTTCCAAAGAAAACAGTTTCAATAAACGAACTGCTCTGAGTGCAGCTTGAGCACCTTTCGGTGGATTATTTTTTTTCATGTCACGTCATAATATGATTTATCGATTCATATTATGATATCTCAAATCCTCAATAATTTGTATTAAAGGTTTATTTCTTCTATATAATGTTTGTGAATAAAAATACAAAGCATTCTTAATGACAAAGAGATTAAAAACAAAGAATTCTTCTGTTCTAAAAAAGTTTTTGAAGAAAAACCCAAAAACCATAGAAATGGAGATATTGGTAGCAGACATACACGGTGTTTTGCGGGGAAAACGAATTCGTTCCAATGAATTTGAGAGTGTTTTTAAAGACGGTTTCACAATGCCAGGAGGAACAGTTCTGCTTGATATACTTGGAGGTGCTGTCCCTGATATCAGTTGGTCAGGTGATGATGGTGACCCAGATACAGATGCTGAAGTAATAGCTGAGAGCCTCGTCCCGATTCCATGGGCAAAAAAACCATCAGCTCAGGTGTTATTCAATTTTCACAATGACAAAGGCGGCCTGTTTTTTGCACAACCGAGATCTGTGCTCAGTGATGTCTTGAATAAAGTAAAAAAGACAGCACCAAAAATTGTGATGGCTGTTGAACTCGAATTTTATCTTTTGGATGGAAATGCAGATCGACCGAAACCAAAAACATCGCTTATCCCAGGAATAGGGAGACCTCAACCTGGACCTCAGGTCTACCATCCAGATGACCTGTGGGATATTGAAAATTTTCTTGATGATCTGCATAAAAATTGTGAAGCACAGAACATTCCAGCAGGAACGACAATTTCTGAATACGCGCCAGCTCAATTTGAAATAAACTTACATCACGTTGATGACCCTCTGCTTGCCTGTGATCATGCTGTTTTATTGAAAAGAGTAATAAAGGCTACTGCAAGGCAACACGGTTTCGTAGCGTGTTTTATGGCCAAACCTTTTGAGGAAGAATCTGGTTCAGGCATGCACATCCACATGAGTGTTTATGATAAGAAAAATAAAAACATATTCTCAAAGAATCAAGATAAAAATGTTAACCCTCCATTTACTGACAGTCTCAGACATACGATAGGTGGGCTGAAGAAAAGCATGGCTGAATCAACATTGATATTTGCACCAAACGCAAACTCATACAGAAGATTGAGACCCGATATGTTTGCCCCAGTCGAACCCAATTGGGGGGTGAATCACAGAAATGTATCCATAAGAATACCTGTATCAAACGCCAAAAATCTCAGATTTGAACATCGTGTNGCAGGTGCTGATGCAAATCCATATCTGGTTACGGCAGCAATACTGGCTGGCCTNGATCATGGGATCAAAAATCAATGCAATCCTGGAAAGATGGTCAAACAAGGAGAGGTTATTACTCTTGAACAAAAAATACCCAATCGATGGATCAAGGCAATCGATCATTTTGAGAAAAATAAAATATTACGAGATTATTTTAATGATGAATTTTGTAAATCTTATGCCATGAATCGTCGATTTGAAGAATCAGAATTTAATAATCAAATCAGTAATGTGGATTTTGATTGGTATTTGCGTTCAGTCTAGTTATTTAATTAACTGAAAATTGAGCTCAATTTCATAGCCTTACTCATGTCCCCTTCGATCTTCATTTTACCGGTGATGTAGGCGCTCATGGGTGACATATCACCATCAACCATGGAAGATAAGTCATTACTGCTTACCTTGAAGACGGTATCAGCTGAATTTGAATCATTATTTACAGTAATCGGTTCATTCTTACCGTACACATATATATTGTGACCGTCGTCAACATCAAAACGAACATTAAAACCAAAGGGTTGATGTTTTATTACGGCTTTACTTACTTTTTCTGTTAATTCTTCAATCATATTTAACGACCTAAATATTTATCTGTTATATTCTAATTTTATTAATGCTCTAAGAACATTATATTAAAGTATTTATTTGCAGAAACTTATCTTAAAACAATGCGCCCTCAATTACTAATAACAGAAGATGAGAGAGATTTGCTTGATACTCTTTACTATAATTTCAAAAAGGAAAATTACGACGTATACACTGCATCATCTGGTAAAGAAGCAATCGAAATTCTTGATAGACAACCAATAGATATAGCAATCTTGGATATTATGCTTCCTGATATGTCAGGTTTAGATATCTGTAAGCACATTAAGATAAATCGTAATCAAAGCCATACTGCTGTNATTATGCTAACTGCAAAAGGGGAGGAAATAGACAGAATATTAGGCTTCGAATTGGGGGCTGATGACTACGTAGTAAAACCATTTAGCATGCGAGAATTGACTCTTAGAGTATCCTCATTATTTAAGAGAAACGAAGATCAAAATAAAGATAATAAAATTATTTTTGGAGATATTTCTATTAATTTTGATTCACATATAGTGAAGATAAGTGATCAAACTATAANACTAACGATAAAAGAATTTAANCTTCTTCATATACTTATAAAGAATCAGGGCAAAGTGATGACCAGAGAAAGATTGTTGAGCAAAATCTGGAATCATAATCAAGATATTACTACAAGAACTGTTGATACTCATATAAGAAGAGTTAGAGAAAAGATCAAAGCCTCATGTATCTCAATAGAAACTATAAGATCACTTGGTTACAAAATAACAAATAAGAAAAAATGAACCTCTCTCCACAAAATGACAAGAGGAGCATTACCTCTTTATTGAGCCAAATGAATATTGGTTTTTTGGTATTGGATGAATCTGGGTCCATAATAGAAATCAATAGCTGTTGTGCTAACTTCCTGGGTCTTTCAGATAATGTGGTTGGTTGCTCTATCATTGAATTACTAAGAGCACATGAATTAGTTGATCTAATTAGAAGTAAGAGTGCATCAGACACATCGCCTAGAGAAATCAGTGGACCTAAATCCAGTGGGAGAAAATTTCTTGTTAATACATCTCTAGATGCTGAATCAAGTGAGCTAACTATAATCATGATGGATACTACAAGAGTTCACAAACTGGAATCAATGAGACGGGATTTTATAACTAACATCTCGCATGAGCTAAGAACTCCTCTAACTGTGATTCGAGCAAATGCTGAAAGTCTTGTTGACGGAGTATTGAATGATCAGAAAGCAGCTAAGAATTTCTCTGAAGCCATATTAAAAAATTCTGAAAAGATGACAACACTTTTGTCGGATATTCTCAATCTTGCAACGATAGAATCTGGTGANTACTCTCTAGACCTGGAAGAATCTGATGCGGACAAATTTATATGTGATATTGTCAATGAGTATTCCGAAAATTTCAAAGCAATATCTTTCCATTTGAATCTGAAAGGAAGCAATAGCGTATTAATTGACGTTCATGCTTTCAAACAAGTTGTTACTAATTTAATTGATAATGCCATCAGATACGGAGCCTCAGAAAAAGGTATAGAAATATATATCAGTTCAAGAAATTTAGAATCACAAGTTCGATATGAAATAGAAGATAGAGGAACTGGAATACCATCTGATATGAGAGAGAGGGTATTCGAGCGCTTCTTTCGTCTCCAATCTAATGAAACTAAATNAAATATAGGTGTTGGTTTAGGGTTAGCTATAGTCAAAAATTTAATTAATTTAATGGGTGGCTCTGTCGGTAACGAAGCGGCCTTTCCAAAAGGTACAACTTTTTGGTTCACTTTGAACCGATCTTCATAAAAAATTGCAAAATTGCGACATAATTGTCACGATTTCGTAACAATTCTTCATTAGTATCTTCGCTAAAATATTTCGAGGATATCTAGATGGATAGAATTACAGATCTGATAAAAAAATCTCCCTTTGTTCCAATTCAGAAACATATGGAGGTCTCACTAAGAAGTACGGATGAACTTCTAAACTTTTTTGAATCCGCCACGCAATCAAAATGGGAAGAGGCTCAAACTACTCGAAGAAAGATAGTCGACCTTGAACATAAAGCAGATGAATTAAAAGCTGAGGCAAGAAGTCTTGTACCCAAGAGTATATTCCTGTCTGTGCCAAGAGAGGATGTTCTAGAGTTAGTTAAAATAGCAGATGAAATACCGAATATCGTTAAAAATATCTCTGGCTTGATGATAGGGAGACATATGGAAATNCCTACGGTATTAATTCCTAATTTTATNAAGTTCGCTAGAGAATGTGCTGAGGTCTGCAGAATCGCGTCTAATGCAACCAATCAAATTGACGANTTATTTCAATTTGCATTNGGGCGGAATGCTGCTGAAGAGATGCAAAAACTTCTTACAGAATTGGATTTGATGGAAGATCGTTGTGATGAAACTGAAATTATTCTAAGGAGCGAATTATTCAAAATTGAAAAAGACCATCCTCCAGTTGACGTGATGTTCTTATACAGCGTTATCAATAAGGTTGGTGAGCTTGCCGATACGGCAGAAACCGTTGGTCATCGCATCTCTCTGATTGCATCAAAATAAAAAAGGACTGAAAAAAATGGACATAATCGCAAATTACGGATGGTACTTATTAATTAGTGGATGTATCTTNGGATTCTTCATGGCTTGGGGTATTGGAGCGAATGATGTTGCAAACGCCATGGGAACTTCTGTTGGAGCAAGAGCATTGACACTAGCTCAAGCTATAATTGTCGCATGCATATTTGAATTTGCTGGTGCCTATTTAGCTGGTGGAGAAGTTACATCAACAATAAGAAAAGGGATTATTGACCCATCATTATTGGCAGATACACCAGAATTATTGGTCTTTGGTATGCTGGCAGCTCTTCTAGCAGCTGGATCATGGTTACTCATTGCTTCTTACAATGGCTGGCCAGTTTCAACAACACACTCGATTGTCGGTGCTATTGTTGGGTTTGCTGCAGTCGGTATTAGTGTTGATGCAGTAAGCTGGAGCAAGGTAACCTCAATAGTATCGAGTTGGGTTGTNTCTCCTCTAATGGCAGGAACAATATCTTTTATGATTTTTAGAAGTGTTCACNACTTAATCCTTGATACCGATGATCCATTCAATAATGCAAAAAAATATGTTCCAGGTTATATGTTTCTCGTTGGATTTGTACTTGCCGGCGTCACCCTTCTAAAGGGTCTAAAGCATATCGGGCTTGATCTTAGTTTCTTTGAGGCCATTCAATACTCAATTCTCATTGGTCTTGGTATTGCTTTTATCGGAAGTAGATTCCTAAAGAAAATAAATAATACCAAAGTGGAAAGAGGCGATNTTGTATTCGATGGTGTAGAGAGAGTATTTGCAATATTGATGGTATTCACAGCTTGCGCGATGGCATTCGCCCATGGTTCTAATGACGTGGCGAATGCTGTGGGGCCACTTGCTGCAATTGTTAGTGTTGTTCAATCAGGTGGAGAAATAGCCGCAAAATCGGTGATGCCTTGGTGGATACTTTTGGTTGGTGGAATAGGAATAATCTCAGGTTTAGCTATGTTAGGTTACAAAGTCATCGAAACAATTGGGAGAAACATCACAGAACTCACCCCAAGTCGTGGCTTCGCGGCTGAATTAGCAGCTGCAACCACTGTTGTGCTTGCTTCGGGAACTGGTCTTCCCATTTCAACAACACATACATTAGTTGGAGCAGTTCTTGGTGTCGGTATAGCCAGAGGATTATCTGCAATTGATCTGAGCGTTGTTGGAAGGATAATAGTTTCTTGGATCGTAACTCTTCCAGTTGGTGCAGGATTNTCNATCCTGTTCTTCTTCACTCTTAAGGGAATTTTNAGTTAAATGATATCCTCTAATAGATANAGAGNTTTCTTTGTAATAACANCTCTGCTCATATTTTCCATTGAAGNTTCGNTGCNTGCATCCGAAATAGATAAAGCTTGGTATGACAAAACCGANATAAATGGAGATTTCAGATTACGGTATGAAGGTATCTACAAAAAACCAGGGCAAGANACTGACCGAGAAAGATTNAGGTTGAGACTTGGTANGAAATCAAGNGTAAATGAATCCATTAATTTTATTATGCGTTTAGAGAGTGGTGTTCAAGATCCAGTATCTTCAAATCAGACAATCGGGGACAATTTCTCGGGAAAAGATTTTGGAATAGGAAGAAGCTACATCGATTGGAAGATAAATAATAATGCGAACATCCTTGCTGGAAAAATGAAATTACCATGGATCAGACCTGGCGGTGGTTCATTACTATGGGACGGCGATTTAAATCCAGAAGGTATAGTAATGTTTATTAGTAATGATAGACTTTTCATGAATACTGGGGTCACTGTCATTGAGAGAAGTTCTGATAATTCTACCTCATTGTTTTCTTTTCAGGGGGGAGGAAATTTTACCTTAGANAATAGCGCTAAGGTAAAAATGGGCTACAGTGTATTCAAATACAATCATGCTAGAGGAAATCAACCATTCTACAAATCAAAAGGCAATACATTAGATGAATNAGGTAGCTATTTAAATGACTATACAATATTTGAATTATTTGCTGAGTATGAGCATGAATTATATGGAATGCCCGTAACCATGCATTTGGATTGGCTTAAAAATAATGAAGCAAGTGATCAAGACACAGCATATTCAGCAGGAATAAAACTAGGCTCATCAAGTAAAAAATATGGAAGAGAATTCAGTTACGCCTATCATGATACTGAAAAAGATGCCGTAATTGGTGCATTTTCTGATTCTGATTTTGCGGGTGGGGTTACCGACTCAAAGGGCCATCTTATTAGAGCTAGATATGGTCTTATGGATAATGTGAGACTTGGTGGTACCTTTATAATTTCTAAGCATGACTCATTTTCAGGAACAGAGAAAGATTACAACCGAATGCAACTTGATCTTGAATTCAAATTCTAATTCACTCTAGTTAAATATTATTTCTTAATTCATTTAATTATGTAATTATCTATTGGTTGCAAATAACTACAAAANATTAATATGTCATACTGGTTGATGAAATCGGAACCCGATGTATACAGCATCGATGATCTCAAAAGAGATAAGAGAGAACCGTGGGATGGAATCAGGAACTACCAAGTTAGAAATATGTTCCGCGATCAAATGCAGATTGGAGATCTGGCATTCTTCTATCACTCTAACTGCAAACCGCCTGCAATAGTTGGTGTAATGTCAATTGTAAGTGAGGCCTATCCAGACCCAACTCAATTTGATCCAAAATCAAGATACTNTGATGCTAAAAGCGATAAAGAAAACCCNAGATGGCTTCTCAGAGATGTGAANTACAAACGAAAACTAAAAAGAGAAATAACACTGCAAGAACTAAAAGAACAAAAAAAACTAGAAAATTTNCGTCTTAATCAGANGGGAAACCGTCTATCCGTTATCCCNGTCACAGAATCCGANTGGAATTTCATTCTCGGTCTAGAATAATCTAAACGNATTTTTATTNATCTTCTGAAATGTCTTNGTCTTCGAGCGNNTGACCCCAATCTTTNTTGGCGAATAGNTATTCTCGATTTGTNCCTGTAACNCCGATTATATGCTTGATTGGAGTAATGGTTTCAAGCCCTTTGTCTTTNAGNTCATCAATNTTCTTTGGATTATTTGTNAGNAAACGAAAAGGTTTATTGCCATAAAAATATTTGATCANNGTGGCNGCATCNGAAAAATCNCTGGAATCCTCATCAAGTCCAAGAGATCGATTTGCTTGGTAAGTATTTTCTCCCTCATCTTGGAGTATATAAGTAGCCGCTTTGGCCCATAATCCGATCCCTCTTCCTTCGTGTCCTGCCATGTATATTACGAAACCACCTTGAGAATCATTCGATATGTCTTGAATGGCTTTATCCAACTGAGGGCCACATTCACACCGTCCTGATCCGAGGACATCTCCAGTCAAACAGCTTGAATGCACCCTGATGAGTGGATTGGTCCAACTGCTGGGGTCACCCATGATCAGCACGCTATTGACTGCCATTGAAGAAGCTAAATTTGCAAATGAATTTTTTCTATTTCCCCCTCTTAATTCTTCGGCTAATTGCTCTACTTTGCTNAGCTCTGTGTGTCTGACACAGGCATACCAAGAGACGTCGACAGTCTTTTCAGCTTTGATTAGCGGGAGCGGTATCGGCCCCAATATACTGATCAGTCCCTTCGATTTATCAAGGTTGGAGGTTGCCTCAACTGATTTGCCATCTGGGCTAACAATAATCAGTCTTTCTTGGTCAAGTAAGCGCTCGCGAACAGTGGGATCAATATAGGTAAACATTGCAAAAGAATATCATTTAGTAAATAGTTAGATAAGTTAAGTAATTCAGATGCAATATTATCACACGCAATATAAATGAAAGATATAGGCGACATAAAATCAAAAAGTACATCGAGACGCAAAATAATTAAAACCCTAGCGTATTCCTCCGCTTTGGTATCTCTCGGTGGCTGTGCCTCGGTTTTAAAACCAAAGTACACGAAAAGATATACTCGTCCTCACTCACGCAAACCCTTTATTGCACCCAGAATCACAAAAGATAAGATTGTCAGAGTCATCGTCGGTTTGAGGCCTTACAGACCCTCAGGTTTTGTTGTCAAATTACAAGATTACAATGGAAAAAATGTTATCCATAATTATGGGCATGGTGGTGGAGGCATTTCATTGTCCTGGGGGTCATCCGCACTAGCTGTGCAACAAGCATCGAGAATACCCGTGGATAAGGCCGCAGTGATCGGAAGCGGAATCATGGGGCTAACTACTGCAAGATTACTGCAAGATGCNGGCTGGGATGTAACAATTTATTCNCGTGACATGTCTCGTCACTCAGTTTCAAATGTAGGGGCTGGGCAATGGGCCCCAACGGGTGTTTTTGAGGAGGATAAAGCCACTGATGAATTTAAAGAACAATATAAATATGCCTCACGTATCGCACATCATGCCTACCAAAATCTTAGTGGTGCCGATTACGGCATAAAATTTATTGAGAATTATTATCTGGGTGATAAAAAGAGAGACGAATCTTATTACNTAAGAGAGATGCCCGAATTATTTACTTCTGTAGCTGATCTCAACCCAGATGAGCATCCATTTCCAGTTCAATATGTCAAAAGAACAGTGACCATGTTGATTGAACCGGCAAAATTTTTAAAAAGAATACGNGATGATTTTCTTCTATCTGGTGGCAAATTCAAAATCAAAACGTTCACAAATCAGAATGAAGTTCTATCCGTTAAAGAAAATACAATATTCAACTGCACGGGATTGGGATCGAAAGCGTTATTTGAAGATGAAGAGCTAACACCTGCGAAGGGGCAGTTGGTATTTTTGCCTCCGGACCCAGCCATTGATTATTTGACTGTTGGCGGAGGACAAAGTGTGACCTATATGTTTCCTCGCAGCGGAGAAATATTATTGGGCGGTTCTCATCAAGTTGACGATTGGTCAAGAAACCCTGAACCTGAAGTTACAGAAAGAATTATCGAAGACAATAAGAGGATATTTGATAATTTAAGGATTTAATAGAGAAGATGATTTCTCTATATGATTTTTTATTGGTTTAATGATTTTTTCAGCCTGAGTTTCCAATAGCCAATGACCGGCGTCTAGCTCAATCTCCTCAAAATCTCCTCGGATAAACTTCTTTTGTGTCTCAACAGCATATCTTGATACTGCCGGATCCTTGTTTCCCCATANGAATAAGGTAGGGACGCCGATTTCTGCTTGATAATCAAATTTTTCAGACTTTCCTANNGCTCGATAGTATTTCAAGACCGAGTTCATGGCACCAAATTCTGAATAAAGGCTCAAATACTCCTTTTGATGATGCGTTGGCATCACTTTAATAATCCATTTTTTGAGAAAAAAACTTCTATGTGATAAGAGTAAAAACTCTGGTATCCATGGAATTTGAAGGAAGAGGATATACCTGCTTTTTTTGCGTTGTGTTTTATTCGTCCTGACTGCGTTAAAAAATGCCAGTGGATGCGGTATTGACAANGCCGTCCAAGATAGAATCCGTTCAGGAGTTGACATAACTGTGGACCAACCGATCGCTGCCCCCCAATCATGCCCAATAAGATGGAATTTTTTAGCTCCAAGTGCATCAGCAACACCGAGTAAATCATCGATCAGGAATTTAGTTGTGTATTCTGATGTTGATTTTGGTCTTGCAAGTGGGCTGTAACCTCTTTGGTCATAGGCAATGACTCTGTAATCTGAATTTTTAAAGCTATCGAATACTGGCTCCCATGATATTGAAGTTTGTGGAAATCCATGCAACAGAATAATGGTATCTCCAGATGCATTTGGATTGAGTATTCTAAGCCTAAAAATTAAATCATTAATTTTGATGTTGGCAATTACAAATTGTAAGGATTGAGTTTCTGAAAAATGAGGGTATTTAGAATGAACTTCTTGGTATGAATTTTTCCAATCGATTGAGAATAAATAACTAAGAAAAATATAGAAAATGCCAATAGGTATGATTAAAAATATATACCAGATTGATAACATCACAAGAAGATTGCTGTGAGATTAATCCTCACTAGATAAAATTTTGGCATGGTGCTTGAGGTGATCTTCCATGAAAGTGGAAATAAAATAGTAGCCATGGCCATATCCCGAGTGACGTCGAATGATCATGTTTGCATTTTTTGCCTCACAAACTTCTCCAAAATGGTCTATATTTAGCTCCCTTTCAAGAAACTCATCACTGAGACCTTGATCAATTAGCACTGGATTGCTAGGTGTCTGAACTATGTCCTTCTCTATCAATTCCGATGCATCGTAGTTACTCCAGTCATTTTGATCGTCCCCCAAGTAATTACTCAATGCTTTCTTACCCCATGGGCAATTTATTGGGTTACAAATTGGAGCGAATGCTGAAATGGATTTGTATAAATTTGGATTTTTGAGCCCTATGGTAAGAGCGCCATGTCCTCCCATTGAATGTCCAAATATGCCGTGACGATTTTTGTCAACCTGAAAGTTAGCGTAAATAATCTCATTTAACTCCTTGGTTACATAGCTGGACATATTGTAATTCTGTTTCCAAGGATCTTTTATAGCATCAACATAAAATCCGGCTCCCAAACCAAAGTCGTAAGCACCCTCTTGGTCATCAGGAATGTCATCGCCTCTGGGACTGGTATCCGGTGCAACAATGACGATGCCCAGCTCAGATGCAATTCTCTGTGCACCTGCCTTAATCATGAACGTATCTTCATTACAGGTAAGGCCAGATAACCAAGTAAGTACTGGCGCTTTGTTTTTGTTTTTTATNGGTGGAAGATAGATTGAGAACTGCATTTCACACTTATTTACAACAGATGTATGGCGATAGGTTTTTACTTGACCGCCAAAAGATTCATCCTGTCTCAGTAATTCGATTTCCATAATTTGACTCAGATTTACTTATATTTTTGCATGATGAGCGTAGCATTTGTTCCGCCAAAACCAAAGCTATTGCTCATCACTGTATTGACGTTTGCATCTTTAATGCATTCTGTAACCAAAGGCATACTTCCAACGTCTGGATCGATATCCATGACATTTATTGATGGCATAATAAAATTATTCTCGATCATCATTAGGCAATGGATAGCTTCTTGGACTCCCGTAGCGCCCAGTGAGTGTCCACACAGCGATTTGCTTGTTGAAAATCTTGGTAAGTCTTCCGTAAACACTTCTNTGATGGCTTTAAGCTCAGTAGTATCGCCAACTGGTGTACTGGTTCCGTGAGTGTTTATGTAGTCAATTTTTTCTGAAACAGTGCTTTGTGCCATCTGCATNCAGCGAATGGCNCCCTCACCCGATGGAGCAACCATATCATGGCCGTCAGAGGTTGCACCGTACCCAACTATTTCACCATAAATTTTTGCACCTCTGGCTTTGGCGTGCTCGAGCTCCTCAAGGACAAGCATACCCGCACCGGCAGCAATTACGAATCCATCTCGATTGACATCATAGGCTCTTGACGCCAGCTCAGGTGTATCATTGTATTTTGTGGATAAAGCGCCCATTGCGTCAAATAAGCAGGCTAAAGACCAATCTTCTTCTTCACCACCTCCGGCAAAAATAATATCTTGCTTGCCCATTTGTATTTGTTCCATGCCCGCACCGATNCAATGTGCGCTTGTCGCACATGCNGAGGTAATGGAATAATTGAGGCCTTTAATTTTGTATGGAGTGGCTAAACAAGCAGAGACCGTGCTTCCCATTGTTCTGGGTACCATGTAGGGACCAATTCTTCTTACTCCTCTGTTTCTGAGTGTATCTGAACTTGAGACGATATTTGCACTGGATGCCCCTCCTGACGACGCAATCAACCCCGTCATTGGATTGGATACCTCTTTCTCACTCAGACCAGCATCATCAATTGCCTGTTGCATCGCAATGTATGCATAGGCTGCCGCTCCACCCATAAATCTTCTTATTTTTCTGTCAATCAAGTCTTCGATGTTGAGATCAATGCTTCCGGATATCTGACTTCTCATTCCGCTTTCTTTGAAAGATTCATTGAAAGTTATNCCTGATTTTCCAGTTTTAATTGAATCCAGCACTTCTGACTTCGAATTACCCANACAAGAAACAACACCCATACCTGTNATTACAACTCTTCTCATAAATCTTCCTTAAAAATCCTCAGTGGACGTAAATAATCCAACACGTAAATCCTCTGCCTCNTANATTTTTCTTCCATCTACAGNGACAGTTCCGTCTGCAATTGCAAGNATAAGTTTACGAGTNATAAATCTTTTAAAATNTAANTTAAAAGANACTANTTTNGATGTGGGTAATATCTGACCGGTAAATCTTACCTTATTCACACCAAGGGCTCTTCCCCTACCCTTGAAACCCAACCAAACAAGATGAAAGCCAACCAGTTGCCAGAGAGCATCTAATCCAAGACATCCAGGCATTACTGGATCTTCATGAAAATGACTCTTGAAAAACCACATCTCTGGATTGATATCCAATTCTGCATGAATTTCTCCTTTACCGTACTCTCCACCCTCTTTGGATATGAGATTTATCCTATCTGTCATGAGCATTCCAGGTAATGGCAATCTCCCACTATCTGGGCTGAATAAAGTCCCATTAGCACAACTTAAAAGTTCATCGTAATCATAAGAATTTTTTCTGTCGCTGGGTAATTCCATGGATTATTTTCTCCGCCATAAGATTCAATGGCTTGATTTGCAATAATTTAAATCTAAATTCAATACAGTAGTAACTGAAAGCTTATTTTAACTAAAATTGAGAGATTATTCTAAAAAATTCCCCTTTTCACTATCTTCGTGGATATTTATATGTATTTTAATATATGGTTATTACTATCTTAAGTTTGAATTCATCCAATGAACCAAGTCGACAGATTATATAGGAAATACCGTTTAAGAGTGATGCTGGCCATTACACTTGGATATGGTTTTATATATACGTGCCGACTGGGTCTATCAATTGTAAAAAAACCTCTGATTGATGCAGGTATCTTTACGATAGATGAGCTCGGTATGATTGGTGCTGCACTGTTCTATGGATATGCTGCTGGAAAATGCATCAATGGTTTCTTGTCAGATTATTTTCCACCTAGAATATTTTTTTCATTGAGTATTTTCTTAGCAGCAGTAATCAATATTTTTATGGGTATTTCAACTTTCCTATGGTTGGCAATTCTTCTCTGGACTCTCAATGGCTTCTTCCAGGGCATGGCTGCCCCAGCTTCTGTTGTATCCATTACAAACTGGTTTAGTTATAGCGAAAGAGGAAGATGTTATGGCATCTGGAATGCATCGCACTCTATTGGAGAGGGTATTACCTTTTATGTCNTTGCTGCAATCGTTGCAGCTTATGGCTGGCAATGGGGTTATATTTCGCCAGGTATATTGTGTTTGGGTGTAGCAGCATGGGCCTACACTTTTTTGAGGAATGCNCCAACAACAGTTGGTTTACCAGATATACATACTTGGAAGAACGAAAAAACGAAACCTCCAGAAGAGAAAACCACTTGGGCGACACAAAAAGTGATGCTGGGCATCAAAGCAATCTGGGTGGTCGCGCTTGCAAGTGCTTTGATGTATGTAACCAGATATGCAATAAATAGCTGGGGGATTCTCTATTTACAGGAAGTAAGAAATTACTCGTTAACAGAAGCGGCTTTTTTCATGAGCATCAATACTCTAGCGGGTATTTTTGGCTCGATTGCTTATGGATTTGTTTCTGATAAATTCTTTGATGCGAAGAGGCCACCGGCGAATTTAATTTTTGCTTTAGTGGAAGTCAGTGCTTTGATATTGATCTTCTTCGGTCCAACAAATGAGTTCATTCAGATGCTTGCTTTTGCATTATATGGAGCAACCTTAAGTGGTCTTATGGCATCGCTTGGTGGTTTATTTGCTGTGGATATCGCTCCAAGAGGTGCAACCGGTGCTGCAATGGGTTTTGTTGGTATATTCAGCTATTTGGGAGCGGCTATTCAAGAAAATGTGAGTGCGTCATTGATCAGCAATAACACGATAATCACTGATGGAAATAGGATCTATGATTTTGATTCAGCAATTATATTCTGGATTGGATCCTCAATAGTTTCTCTGTTACTGGCTGCATCCTTATGGAATACCAAGGTGGTTAAATAATTTTTTTTAGCTGTTTCTGGATCGACTCAAAGAGAATAGCTCTGGATCAATAGAAGCTTCTGTTTCTGTAATAATATCTGCTGTGAGATTTGCCGAGCCCATTGCGAGCGTCCATCCAAGCGGACCTTGGCCACAATTAACAAAAAGCCCTCTAATTCCAGACCAACCGATAAAAGGCTTTCCATCGGAACTCATTGGCCTCAAACCTGCCCAAGGAATCGCATCGGACTCATTGATCAATTCATGAATACCTGGCAGAATTTTTTTAAGCGATTTGAACATCATTTCAATCCTACTCTTATCTATTGAAGTATCAAAACCAGCAAACTCAGCGGTGCTCACCATCCTCAGACGATTATCTAGTGGAGTAAATACAATGTTTTGGGAATCATCTAATACGGGCAAAGGAAGCTGTTCTTTCAGGTTGTCAACATGCACAGTCAGTGAATATCCTTTTGCGGGTTTCACATCCAGATTTAAGCCGACTTTTTTTAGAATCTTTGGGCTGACTGCACCAGCCGCAACAACGACACGATCTGCTTCAATGAATTCATTATTTGTTTTTACGCCAACAACTTTATTGTTGTGAATCACTATTTCTTCTGCAGTTTCGTTATACTGAACTTTTCCTCCGGATTTGATGAATTCCTTTTCTATTTCAGCACAAAAAAGATGCGCATCACCAAACTCATCATTAAAAAAATGAATTCCCTTGTATATTTTTGGTTTAATACTCTCAAGTGCTGGTACCAGCGATATAATTTCATCGGGACCAATTACGCGGCATTCCATACCATACTGTCTGAGTGAATCACAGAGATTGCTCTTTCCCTCAAAATCGTCGTGCCCTTGAAAAATACTCAATGTTCCCTCTTTACCCCGGCAGTATTCAAGTCCCAGCTTCTCGGATAATTCTTGAGTTTTTCTTAGAGAGTAACTTGTTAAGTAATAATTATCTTTACATGCTCTGTCAAAATGTGACTTTGAGGAATATTTCAAAAACTTTGTACCCCAAGACATCAGATCTGGGATTGCATGCCATCTCAGACGCATTGAAGCTTGGGGATTGAATAATGATTTTATAAGATTCTTGTATACTCCAGGTCCATTCCATGGTTCAGGCATGGATGGTGTCAACATGCCTGCATTAGCATGACTCGCTGATGATGCAGGCGCACCGAGCTGATCGATTACCGTAACGGATTGCCCTCGCTTAATTAATTCGTAAGCAGTCGTAATACCCATTAAGCCTGCACCAATAACTAGATTTTCTGTTCTTTTCATATGCAAATGAAGGTTATTCTGCGAAAGCCATAAATAATATTACAAATAAGAAAATTGGTGCTACAAAACGAACCATAAACAGCCATGATTTGAAGTGAACTTTATTCTCTATGCCCGTTTCTCTTTTTGTCAAATCCTGAGAGACAAACCAACCAAGAAAAATTGATAAGAGCATGCTTCCAATCAATAGAAGGACATTAGCCGCCATGAAATCCAATGTATCGAATATTGTTTTTCCCTCAAACAATGGAATAAAATTTAAGGGATAAAACTCTGACCATGCACCAAGCGACATAATTGATAAAAATCCCAATATCCATGCAGCTGAGGCCGTAAGCATTATGCCTTTTGTCCTTTCAATCTGTAATTTTTCTTTTACCCAAGAAACAACACTCTCAGCAATACCAATACAAGAAGACAGAGATGCTGTAATTAATAATAAAAAGAATAAAGCACCAAATAGATTTCCTGCAGGCATTTGACCAAATGCAAGAGGTAAAGTTTCAAAAGCAAGACCGGCTCCACTATTAACCTCTAATCCGTATCCGAAGACAAGTGGAAAAATGGCAAATCCAGCAAGGATTGCAACAAAAGTATCGGCGAAAATTAGTGTTACAGACGATTTAGGAATAGAAAATTCCTGAGGTAGATAAGAACCAAATACAATAAGCGTTCCCCATCCGATTCCAATAGAAAAGAAAGCCTGTCCCATTGCTTGCATGATAGTTGAAAACGAAACTTTACTAAAATCTGGCTCAAGCAAAAAACGTATTGTAGCCGATAAGTCACCTGTGACAGCGCTGTATATCATCATTATTACTAGAATAAGAAAAAGCGCTGGCATCAATATTTTTACAGCTCTCTCAATGCCTGCCTGAACACCTTTACGGACAACGAAAATAACCAGAAGGTAAATGACCGTATTCCAGAACAGCAGTCGCCAAGGATTATTATTAAGAGAACCAAACATTTCAACCGAACGAGCTGCATCAATATTTTCCAGATATCCGAAAGCAGCTCTAAAAAAGTAGTCCAGAGTCCAACCTGAAATTACGCTGTAATAAGACAATATTATAAAGGCGCAAAGAACACCGAGACTTCCTACCTTACCCCATTGCCTTGACACACCTGATTCATTGGCAATATTTATGATGCTTCCTGGAGCACTGCTTCTTCCTCGTTTTCCTATGGTTAATTCAGTTATCAAAAGTGGTAATCCGATTAACAATGCACAAGCAAGATAAATGATTAAGAACGCACTTCCCCCGTTTTGACCCGTTACATATGGAAATCGCCATATATTTCCCATTCCAACTGCAAACCCAATCGAGGCAAGAAGAAAACCATATCTTGATGACCATTGATCGGTATTTTTTGATGATACTGATGACATCTTGAACCTTTTTTTATGAATTTATATCGAGTGCATGTATGCTTAATGATACACAATAATTTTCTATCATAACTAGAGATATGGAATATATAAAATGAAAAAAATTAATACGTATTTATTTGTTTTATTTTTAATGAGTAATATCGCTATCGGAGATACTCTGATTCATGCAGGAAAGGTGATAGANGGTGTATCAGAAACTGTCATAGAGAACGTAACAATTCGAATAGAAGGATCTAGAATTCAAAANATTGAGTCTGGATTCACTGATCCAGACCAAAACGACACATTGATTGATCTTAAGGATCAAACTGTATTACCNGGTCTCATTGATACACATGTTCATTTGACAGGTGAATATAACGAAAATAGTCGTTTAAAAAGATTCATATCAAATGAAGCCGACTATGCACTTGATTCTGCATTGTATGCAAAAAAGACATTAGAGGCAGGATTTACGGTCGTGAGGAATTTAGGTGATACATACAATGTAACTATTGCTCTCAATAAGGCAATCAAATCGAATAAGGTGCCTGGACCGATAATATTCACTGCCGGAAAAACGCTAAGCTCAACTGGCGGGCATGGCGATCCAACAAATGGATGGGCAAAAATTATCATGGGTGATCCTGGCCCTAATGAGGGAATTGTCAATGGNGTTGAAGATGCCAGAAAAGCAGTCAGACAAAGATATAAAGATGGTGCTGATTGGATAAAAATTACGGCCACAGGGGGTGTTTTAAGTGTTGCTAAAAGTGGAGAGAATCCTCAATTTACTGATGATGAGTTAACGGCAATCGTCGAGACTGCTNAAGATTATGGAATGAGAGTTGCAGCACATGCTCATGGGAGNGAGGGAATGAAAAGAGCTGTGCTAGCAGGNGTAGCTTCTGTNGAGCATGGCACATACATGAACAGAGAAATAATGGACCTCATGATTGATAGAGGGACCTATTACGTTCCAACACTTCTAGCAAGTGATTGGGTTGCAGAAAAAGCAGAAATTGATGGCTTCTTTCCTGAGCTCGTCCGACCAAAAGCTGCTGCAATTGGGCCGGTTGCATTGGGCACCTTTACTGACGCATACAGCTATGGTGTACCCATCGTTTTTGGTACCGATACAGGTGTAAGTGCGCATGGGGATAATGCACAAGAATTCGCGCTCATGGTTCAAGGTGGCATGCCAGAAATGGAGGCAATTCAATCAGCAACTTCGGTAGCTGCAAGATTTTTAGGTATTGAAAATACTCATGGAAGTATTGAAGTTGGCAAGCAAGCAGATATTATTTCCGTGGCAAAAGATCCTCTAAGAGATATTTCGTCACTGGAAAGTGTGAATTTCGTCATGAAAGCTGGTCTCATCTATAAAAATGAACTTCGTTAATAATCTAGCTATGTGAAAGAGTTTTTTATGATAAAAAAATACATATATTCATTATTGCTCTGTTTTATACTCAATGGAGTAGCTGTACCTGATGAAGCTAAGAGAGAGGAGCTAACAACAAANAACAATGAAGTCACTTTAAANCAATTCTCTGATTTACTTGAGATGGAATATAAAGATTTTGAGCATTTACTTGATGCTGCTGAAATAGAGATATCAGGTTCAGACACTATCTTTTCTAAGGAAAATCAAATGAAATTAGTTCAGTTTCTTCAGAGTATCTCAAATCTTGAGAAAACATCAGGTGAAATTGAATGCAGAAAAGATGAGATGCTTTTTTGTCAGAGTGAAAGAAGAATAAGTGACGGCAGAAGTGGGAGAAATAAATCGGCTGATAATGTCATCTGTCAGTGTGGACCCATCAATATTCCGTCTTGGTAGCGCTCACAAGGTTTTAGGAAATCAGCTGCCTCATAAGTGTGTGGTAACTTGAGGTGCTTTTTCGCTTTCAATCTCATCTTTCCATTGCGATACATTCATCTCAATGGAAATGAAACCGACAATCCAGACGGCTTCATCCCAAGCAAAATAATAATGACCAAGATATGCCCAGTAGGCTGCCATTAACCATAGCGAGGAATACAATATATATTTTGATATTTTAATGAAGTTGATCAAAATCCCTCTAGTGATTGAACGATCATGGAGCCACACCATAACTTCAATGGTAGCCAATATCATTAACCAGACCAAAACCTCAAGTAGATCCACAAGGGCTAAATTTTTTTCAAGATTTAACCCGCTTATATCAGTAACCACCAAATTTGGTTCAGTATAATAAAAGACGCTTTCCTCTGATAAATTAAGGCAACTCTCAGCATCAATTACACTGTATGATAGATTTCTGACAAAGCTAAGATCTAACGGAACCAATTCACAGAGATTAGACACATTAATTAGCTGTTCTAAATTTAGAAGGTCATAATAAATCATACTGAATGCATACACAGAATGTACTAAAAAGACATAACAAAAACCTCTTACGAGATACATCGTCCGATTAAAGATTGGAATATCCCATGTTTTATCTGAAAGAAGATATGTTTCAAGCTCAAATAAAAAGAGTAAGATTAGCCACGCTGACTCATCAATAGTTGTAGCAAAAGACTGTGTCCAATCCAGTATTGAGCCACCGTCCTTCATAGTAAAGGAAGCCGCCCTTATGTCATCGATAATGTAAAGAACGAAATTAATCAATAATAAGGTATATATTATTATCTTTAGAGTCTGTCTTGATTTTAGAATAGCCAACATAAAACAAAAAGTTTTAGTATTTTTCTGGTGGAGTCAACTTGGCTCTTTCTGGCATCCAGAATGGTTTATCTTTAACTTGGCATCTAACAACTTTGTCATATTGCCTAAGTTCTTTTTCATAATATATTTCCACCCACAACTCATCATCTAGGTACTCAGTCTTAATCATTGCCATGGCAATATTGGCTTTAACAGCGGGTGACCACATCGCAGATGTGACATACCCAATTTCATTCTTACATGCTTTTTCACTATATATATAGGAAGCTTCAGCAGGTTTATTTCCCTCAATATCAAGCTTGGTAAGTGTATATTTTGGTTTATTTTTTTTATCTATGATAAGTGCCTCTTTTCCATTGAAGACAGGTTTCTTGAAATCAACCAGCCATCCAAGATTCAACTCAAAGGGAGTTTGATCATGCTGAAAGTTAACCGTTTTCAAGGCCTCGTTGAATTCCATGTATGGCATAATAAATCCGGCTTCCAGACGAGCCATATTAGTTGCTGCTTCACCGTAGGGTTGAATGCCATAATTTTCTCCTGCAGCGTACAATTTATCCCACAGATTTATCCCCGCAGCTGCTTCTATCCAGAGTTCGTATCCAAGATCACCTGTAAAACCTGTTCTGGAGACAGTCAATTGCACCCCATCAAGATCTGTGATCATAAAATCAAAGGGTTTTAATTTATCAATTTCGCTCAAACCCATATTACACAAAACAGAATAAGAGGTTGGACCTTGAAGTGACAATGCTGCTATATTGTCAGTCAAGTCAACTATTTTCAGATTATCGAAACCATAGCTGGCTTTTTTAAGCCAAGCCAAATTTGGACTTCCACANGTCAACATAAATTTCTCAGNATCCAATTTAAAGATAGTTCCATCATCGATTACTCTGCCTTCATTCGTACACCANAGCACGTAGGTGACTCTGTTTATTTTGAGATTTGAGATATCCCTAGTCACCATTCTATTCAGCATTGATTCTGCATTCTTACCTTCAATTAGATATTTTTGCATTGGTGAAATGTCATAGGTGCCGCAGGTATTTCTTATACAGAAATATTCATATTCTGCTTCGTAGTAATAATCAGCAAATTTATAACCATTCCATACCGACCAAGCATCTCTGATATTAAGCTCTGCTTGTCTTTCGTGAAAAGGTGAAAGCTTTGGTTGTTCATCTGAAAATTTACTTTGATTATTCATCGTAACAATCGTCCTCTGGTACGGTGTTTGGTTTTCTTAAATCCATCAGTATTTCTCTAGCTGCATTCGCGCCACATGCTGAAGAGACTCCTCCACCCGGATGTGTTGATGAGCCACACATATACATATTCTTAACTGGCATTCTGTATTGAGAGTAGCCGGGAAATGGACGGTTGAATAATAATTGATCGATAGTTAATTCACCCTGAAAGATATTGCCTTCAGTTAAGCCAATTTCATTTTCGATTTCATGGGGTGTTCTCACCTCCATATGCACAATTAGATCTTTAAAACCTGGCGAATATCTCTCAATTTTGTCTACTACAGTTTGACCAAACTGATCCCGTTTTTCGGGCGTCCAGGGGCCATCTGCTAGTTCAGCAGGGCAATATTGAATAAAATTTGACATCCAATGCTTTCCCGGAGGAGCAACAGTAGGATCCCAGGCTGATGGTATCACCGATTCAATAAAAGGATCATCCGACCATCTCCCTCTTTTCCAGCAATCNTATGCTTTTTCCATTGTCTTGAGTGATCCAGAGAAATTCTGCCCACCGCGATTGACGTATTTATTTTCAGGTAAATTATTAAATTTTGGTAATGCAGATAGCGCTAAATTGACTTTACCGGATGATCCTCTTATTTTGAAATTCTTTGCTTTGTCATAAATTCCATTGGGCAGATCATCCTTCTCCATTATCTTGGTAAACGTTCTCTTTGCATCAAGATTGGAAACAACAATTGATGCGTTAACTTCCTCGCCACTCTCTAAAACTACACCAACTGCTTTTTTGTTTTTTACTATAATCTTTTGAACAGGAGAATTTGTCCTAATTTCACCGCCATGCTCCTTAAGTGCACCTGCAATAGCATGTGAGATAGAACCCATGCCACCTCTTGCAAGACCCCAAGCACCAATACTTCCATCGACATCTCCCATTACATGATGCAACAATATGTACGCTGAGCCTGGAGAGTATACTCCCAATGCGGTACCAATAATGCCAGGACTTGCCATGGCTGCTTTAATCAAATCATCCTCAAAGTAGTCATCAAGAAATTCAGCGGCACTCATCGTAAAAAATCGAATGTACTCATATATTTCTTGCTCACCAAGAGAGCCAAATTCCTTTGCCAAAAATATGAGCTCTTTAACGTCCCTGGGTTTAAATGAAGTAGGATCGGGTGGAGTTCTCATAAGTGTTTTTCTAATCAGTTGAGCGTATCGATTGAGATCAGCTTGCAATCTAAACATTGCATCTGCATCGTGGGGAGATCTTGCTCTAAGCTCATTATAATATGGTCCTTCAGAGTGATAGGCTGACATAGTGTCTCCGCTATCACCAAAAGTGACCGTACCAAGATAAGGCACCAATATCAGCCCGTGTTTTGTCAGGTTTAAATCACGATGAATTGACTGACGCATCATAGAACAAACATAAGAGCAATTTGAGTAGAACCATCCTTCATGNAACTCACGTGTTACTGCTGCACCGCCGATGTAATCATTTTTCTCGATTACTAACGTATTTAATCCAGCCTTTGCAAGATAGGTTGCATTGGTTAAACCGTTGTGACCTGCACCAATTATGATTGCATCATATTTTTTCATTTGAGTATCTCTTGAGACGCATTGTATCCTGCTGCTCCCATTAATCCACCTCCCGGGTGACATCCCGCGCTGCATAAAAATAGGCTGTCAATTGGCGTCTTATACTGAGCAGCTTCATAAGTTGGTCTCATCATAAGCATTTGGTCAAGAGCTAACTCTCCATGGTGCCAGTGACCTCCTGTAAGATTATATTCACTCTCAAGATCTTTCGGTGTCAGTAACTCTGCATGTAAAATCTGCTCCTTTATTGATGGAGCATACAATGCTATTTGATCGATTATTTTTTCTTTTAAATTACTTTTATCTTTCTCTGACCATCCATTCTCTTTATGGCACGGTACATACATAACATTAGCTGATAGCACGTGTTTACCCTCTGGAGCTAGAGAAGNNCTATAAAGTGAGGGCACTATCATTTCTAGAACCGGTTCTTGACTGTATTGTCCATATTTAGCATCGTCCCAAGCAAATTCAATTTTGTCCATATCGGAAGCAATAATGAGTCTTCCATGGGCCGATTTAAGCCCAGAAAATGAAGGTTCATCTGATAGAGCAAGGTTGAGTTTCGCCACATAACCATGTGATCTGAGGCGGTTGATCCGATTTGAAAATTCGATTTCTAAGTATTTAGTTCCAACCAGACTGATAAAGGTCTGTTTTGGATCGACAGCAGAAATAATCCTATCGGCACTAATTTTCTCATCTTTGTCTGTGACAATTCCTGATGTACTGAGTTTGTCTTCATTTTCATTGATAACAATTTTCTTAACTTTTGTTTTAGACTGGAGTTCTACGCCACTGTTTTTTGCGCATTCAACCAAGGCNTCTACCAAAGAATCCATGCCACCGTCTGGTATATAAAAATGACCGTTATGTATTCCTGACATACGGTAGAGCATAGTTAAAATACTATTATTTGGTGATCTAGGAGCCTGACTTGAACCGATGAGCGCATCCCAACTCAATGTGGCTTTTAGTAATGGCGACTCAAAAAATTCATCCATCAAATCTCTTGTTGGGAGAGAGAAGACTCGAAGAAATTCTCGCATGTCTTCCTTTCCCATCATTCTTAATCTCAGACCAATTTGAAGAAAAGTCATTATGTCCCTCAGATTCTCATTACTAAGACGAGGAATTGATTTTGTCCAAAAAGGTCTTAATCTTTCTGAGAACTTTCTCAAAAGGGCAACGTAAATTTTATAACTTTGAATATCTTTTTCACTAACACCTTGAACCTCATCTTTTTTTACTATGACATGGTTCTGATCGCTGTTTAGACCAATATTATCTAAGTAGGAATTACTTTGATTAAAGCCGAAAGAAGCTAGATTTAATTCTGAAGATATCTTTTCTGAGAACTGGTTTAATGCCGACGCAGTGTTTGCTTTGTATCCAGGGAAAAAAGTTCTGCTTCTGGCTAGACCCCCATAATTTTCAGACGCTTCTAGGACTAGGACTTTCTGTCCTGCTTTAGCGAGATATGACGCACAAACCAGACCGTTGTGGCCACTGCCAATTATTATTGTATTGTATTTTTTCAAGTTTTTATCTTTCTTTGATTTTTGTTTTTAGTTTATAAATTATGAATTTTTATTAAAAGTTACAATCCATATGATGAAAATTATTACTCNGCTGGAATGCTGGTATTCCAATTTAAGCTATTGTATTTTTCCAAAATACGCATTAAATCATCCAAAGGTATTGCCTGACGAGAACCTCTATCACTGGTAACAGTGGTTGCCTTAAAAATTGCGTTATAAATTGCTTCCTCAGTTGCTTCAGTTGTAGCAGCAAATAAGGGTGACATTGATGAATTAACCAAAGTTGGGATAGTAATTGGTGTAATACTGCTTCTTGGTTTTCTTGCATCAGCGTGTGTGGAGAATGCAATTACATAATCTCCAGAGCCATTGCTGGCATGAGAGCCAGTTCTCGCTAAACCCATCATGGCACGCATCGCCAATCGATCAAGATTTCTTGGGTTTAGAGGCGCATCCGTTGCGATAACGATCATTATTGAGCCATCATTAATTTCTTTGTTTGACTTACCTGTAATGTCGTTGCGATAGGGATATTGATTGAGCTCTCTTCCAACTGGAGCTCCATTCATTTCCAATATTCCACCAAAATTCGTCTGAACTAATACACCTATAGTGAATCCACCCAAAGACTTAGGAAGAACTCTTGAGCTGGTTCCTATACCTCCTTTCCATCCAAATGCATGAGTCCCCGTTCCAGCACCTACACTGCCCTCTTCAACAAATCCGCCATCCGCTTTCTTAAGTGCCTCAAAAACTTCTTTCTTTTGTATTGGATCCTTCCACATATTGTTGACCTTGCCATCATTGGTTTCACCAACAATCGGATTAACAGTGTGCTCACCCATCCCTGGTTGTTCGTATACCCATTCTTTAAGAGCGTTTGCTGCGCTCCAAACGCAGAGAGTGCAAGTAAGCAGAATAGGAGTTTCAATTTCACCAAATTCTCTAACCTGTGTCTCTCCAATCATTTTTCCATAGCCATTACCAACATGTATCCAAGCTGGAATTGGGTGTGTATAGAGATTTCCTGGACCAGGAATGATGGCAGTTACACCTGTTCGAATATCATTACCTTCTATTTTTGTATAGTGACCAACTTTTACACCATCAACATCAGTTATGGCATTGAATTTTCCTGGATCAAAAATACCTACAACAAGACCCGCCTCTCTGGCTCTTGGTCTTTCGTTAACATCCGCAAAAACAGAGAATGAGATTAACAAATAAAGTAAAGGGAAAAATAAAAAGATTTTTGACATCAAGTTATGATGATCGATTTATTGTGAATGTGCAATTATTTGAGTGCGTCAAACATATAACTGTACTTGATAGAGAATTCTTTACTTTTTGGTAAGGCGCCTATAGAACTGTCATCAAATTCTTTATAAATCACATATAAACCAGATGTTGAGGTCTGAAGCCAGGAAAATCTTAGGTTAGTTGATAAGGTATCATCACCACTGTTGTGTTGAAACAGGGCTTGGAGCAACATTTTTGGATTAATGGAATACGATAATCTCAATTTTGTTAAATTAGTTACAAAACTCCCAACTGGAAGATCATAATTATTATGCTTAAGAGAGAGCTCACTCGTAAAATTTTCACCAACACGATATTTCAGTGTTGGCTCAATGCTTTTTCTGTCGCCACCAAATCGACCACCAAAATAATTTCTCAAAGTGAAGCTCAACGGGGCCGCACTATTGGTATAAAAAACGATTTGAGCTTCTTTATGATCGTATGTACCTGGCTGAATTGTTACACCGTCTACAATATCAAAGGCATTCCTGACTCCTTGAGTTGTAACATTCATGCCGGTATCTATTCTGTAACCATTTTTGAATTCCCAATGGATATCATAGTGATCAAAGCCAGTTTCTTTGAAGCTATCAAAGCCATTGTAATTCATCCACAAAATATGTGGTCTCACTTCAAGTAGTCCATATAGATCATCTGGTCTGTATCTTCTCATGATATAGAATGAACCTTTTCTGTAATCCTTTCGACTCAGAAAACCCACTTCTGGATTAAAATTCTTTTCAACCTCGCTATAGTTGGCTCTGACTAACCATTCAGCCGAGTTGTAAACTCCTCTAACTGAAAAAGCACCGTCTTTTTCATCTAAACCTGGAGTATCTGTTTTAGCTGACCATGCAGAAAAAATTAACTCGTCGTTCACTCCCCATTGACCATCAACAGAGTAAGTCTGATTTTTGTCTGTGGCACTGGAACCAGATATTGAACCATCTCCTTCCCTCTGAACGTAAAGCGCACCAATAGTTGATCTCTTACCAAACTCTTGATTGACTCTTGCAACGGTGAATTCATTGCTAGGAGCAACCTCTGATATCCCATCTACGCTCATGTGGATAAGNCCGATGTTCGTCCTGTCATTCACCTTACCAGAGAGACGTAAGCCACTATCAATAGGAACTTGGTTGCCATCGGTTATACCAATTCTCCGGCTGAAAAAAAGTTCAGCTTCACCAGCATTACCNACCGAGAATTGACCTGCNTTCTCAAGGAAAAAAGGTCTCTTTTCAGGCAGCTTAACACTAAATCGATCAAGATTTACAACTTGCTCATCCACCTCTACTTGAGCAAAGTCTGTGTTAATGGTGGCATCAAGTGTAAGACTTGATGTGACTGAGTATTTAAGATCAAGTCCAACTTCTTGATTTGTATCACTGCTTGAAAGTGCACCACCACTTAGGTTTGTACCCAGAAAATAGGGTGTTATTTGTAAATTTCGTTGTGATGGTGCTTCNATACCTTGAACTGTTCCTGCGGAAGAAACTCTGTGAATTTTTCTTTGTTGAGCTAAGGGGGCCCAAAATGACACTTCGCTGTTATGACTGATATTTCTCTGAAAATTAATTCCCCAAATTTGCTCATCACCACTTTTGTATCTTAATGTTGAGAATGGTATTTCTATCTCCGCAGTCCATCCAAAATCTGTTACTTTTGAAAATACGCTCCAACTGCCGTTCCATTCTTTGTTGAACGCACCTCCACCTGACCCAAATCGACCTAGACCATCGCCACCCTCTTTTATAACCTGACCGTCATACTCCTGACCGGCTGGATTTGTGCCAAATACAAATCCATTTTGTCGATCGAGAAGACCATCAATAACCAACCGAAAACTATCTGTGTCATCTAAACCAGAGTCACGTCTACTGTCTGAAACAACAATATTCTCAGGATTTTCATCATATGCAATTACACCAACATAGATAGCATTTTCGGTATAACCCATATAAACCTCAGTTTTTTGAGATGCTGGTTTACCTACATTAGGCTGTATCTGAGTAAAACCAGTAGTGGGCTTAGCACCGTTCCAAGCTGAATCACTCAAAATATCTCCATCTAATGATGGTGATTGATTTAAGTTAATTGCGTTAATAACCGGTCTTGGGAGCTGCTCCAACGAATCACTAGATTGTGCATTGACAGTCGGGTTNAGAAATATGAAGAATGATAGGAAACTGTGNGACAGATGAGAAACTTTATTCTTGAGAAACATGAAATCCTTTTGTTGCTTAAATATATTGAAAAATTGGCACGATTCTAAAGGCAAGTCACATTCTTTTCTAGCTTAAATCGAATGTTTTGACAAAACTTAACTAAAAAAACATCACTATTTGGTCTCGAGAAGGTCATGATAAGCAAATAGGCCTGCAGATCCGCCTGTGTGGATAAATANAATATTTTCATCTTTCNTAAGTTTATCCCTTTTGATAAGNTCTATCATACCGGCTAGGCCCTTCCCACTATAAACCGGATCAAATAATAAACCCTCTTGCCNTGCCAACATCAATATTGCCTCATTCATTTCATCTGTGGGAATACCATATCCATCACCAACATAATCACAATTAGCAATTATATCTTTCCTCTCCACNAATCCTGGCATACCCAAAAAATCACATAATTCACAAGCAAGTTTAAAAACCTTCTCCTCCTGNTTGTCTTTATTNGCATTCACACCGATACCCAAAACTGGAATTTTACTATTTAATGCTTTNACTCCCACTACGATTCCTGCTTGAGTTCCTGCACTACCTGTTGCATGAATGATNCTATCAATGACAACATTCATGGAATTNGCTTGGCTGATTAACTCTAAAATACAATCAACATAACCCAAAGCACCGATTGAGTTTGAGCCACCGCCAGGAATAATATATGNCTTCATTCCTTTTTCTCTGAGTTTCAAACTAATTTTCTCCATTTCCANGTTCATATCTGATCCATTCTCAACTTCTCGGATATTGGCGCCGAATAATTTGTCCAANAATACGTTACCAGACTCCGTATAAGCAGATGAAGCATCAGAAACTCTTTTTTCAAAAACCAATTCACATTTCATACCTACTTTNGCAGCGGCGGCAGCTGTTTGTCTGGCATGATTTGATTGAACTGCGCCTTGAGTAATAATTACATCGGCTTTCTTCTCAATGGCATCAGCTATCAAGAATTCTAATTTTCTGGTTTTGTTGCCACCTGTACCTAGACCCGTACAATCATCCCTTTTGACATATATGTTGGGTCCATTCAGATGCTTAGTTAACCTGGGTAAATACTCAAGAGGAGTGGGCAAGTGAGCTAGCGATACTCTGGGATAACGTGATAAAAGCATAATTCATTCCTTATAGTGATTCCTTTTAATTTTAAGATGATTGGCATATTCAATGGTCTTAATTGCCAGAACTTCTGTGGACGAAACAAGAGGCACTTCAAGATCCTTGTCTTCTAATACAAGAGGAATCTCGGTACACCCAGCAATAATTATTTCTGCACCCTTATCAATCAAATGATTGGCGACTGAAGCAAGAGTAACTGTAGCATCTGAGATCTCGGAACCCTCTTTGATAGAGAAAATACCTTTCATACATTCATCCTGATGATGATTATCGGGAAGAAGGCATGTCTTCATCTTATGATTTAAACCTTCTTGATAAATCTTCGCATTGAGACAAGCTGTTGTTGCCATAATTCCGATGGATAATTTATCTGGAAAATATTCTGTTATCTCATTAATGGTTTCTTTAACTATATGAATAAAGGGTATATTTATTGCTACCTTAATCTCATCTGAAAACATATGAGCCGTGTTGCAGGGCATAACAATAAAGTCTACTCCTGCACTTTCTAACTTTTTAGCACCTTCGGCAAGCATGGATCCAACTTTTTTTGATTTATTATTCGATACAATCTGACGATTTGGTATGTGAGGATTTTGGTCTACAAGAAGTCTTACATGATCCTCTTCAGTTACTATCGGACAATGATCAATCACCATTGACATAAAGTCTACTGTAGCCAAGGGGCCCATACCACCCAGAACTCCTGCTGTTAGTTTCTTTTCTTTATTTTTACTCATTTCACACTCATGCTTTAGAGATGATATTAACATCATCTCTTTAAATTAAATAATTGTTAAATTTTGAAAAGATTCTTGAACAACAATAGATTGCATATTAATCTTGATTGATTATTTCAAAGGACTAAATCTAATTAATATTAATTAAACATACGGAAAAAAATATGAAAAATACAATCTTAGTGATTTCATTTGTCTTTATCTTAAACGCATGCGCTAACACACAAGAAAAGATAGCAAGCTATGCAAACAAATTGACCTCAGGTGTATCCGAGATCGTTCCTGGAAAAGACACTGATAATGAAAAAATCAAGTCTGCGCCACTATCTGTTCCTGTTGGAGCTCATGCATCAATGATGATGGAGAGTAGTTATGATAAACCAATTGATTATATCCCTGAGGCTTTGGGCGAATGGGAGTGGAAAGTTACTACTTCACAACAACGTGCACAGGACTACTTCAAGCAGGGGATGCAGCTAAGATGGGCATATAATGTCAATGAGGCGGCACGGTCAATGGCTGAAGCAAGAAGAATAGACCCAAATTGTGCAATGTGCTTCTGGGGAGAGGCATTTGCTCTTGGATCATTTTTAAATGGACATATGACAACTGAAAAAGGCATCAGAGCTAGAAGTGCGATTCTCAAGGCTAGAGATGTTGCAGAGGGAAATACCTCACCGATGGAATATGATCTCATCATGGCGTCATTAGTTAGATATCCTGAGAACTGGTCTACGGAAATAGCGAATGATAAGCAAAAAAGAGAGCCTACCTACCAAGCTTATGCTGATGAAATTGCGAAACTTTATGCAAAATACCCAAAAAATCACGAGATAGCTACCATCTATGGACAATCACTATTTATGCTTGAAGAAAGGCGAGGATACAGAGCGGAAACTCCTGAACTAGAGAGACTTCATGCTGTTCTGACCGGTGTCCTTGATGAGAATATAGCGCATCCCGGTGCATGTCATTTGTATATTCATGCAACTGAGTCAACTGTTATGCCTGAAAGAGCTGTACCATGTGCCGATGGACTGAGTGATGCTGTTCCGATTGCAAGTCATATCCAACATATGCCTGCTCACACATATAATCGGACTGGGATGTGGGGTAAAAATGTCACGACTAGTATAAAAGCATCTCAATCCGATATCATGGCTAAATCCAACAAAGGGTTTTCTTATGGGACATCTCACAACCTCCATATGCTTTTGTATGGAGCAGCTTACGATGGCCAAGGTGCCGTTGCAATTCAAGCTGGAAAAGATTACAGGGAAATTACTGATATGGCGCCATATGAAACATTGACTCAAATAAGATTTGGCCGATTCGAAGATGTGCTTGATAACGAAAATGTCCCGGACGATCCTTTTTCTAATGCCTTGTATAAATTTGCAAAAGGTTACGCAAGTCTAAAAATGGGTGACGAAAAGATGGCTAGAGAAATGGAGGATTATCTATTTGAGTCTGCACAGGGAGATCTTGGCTCCGAGTATTTTAGAGGTGACTACAAATCAACACTTGTAACTGTAGTTGCGTTCATACTCCAAGGTGAGATAAGAATTGCGAAGGGAGATCTCAGTGGTGCAATTCAATCCTTTGAGAATGCAGTCGAGGCAGAAGATACATTAGGTTTCAGCGAGCCTGGTCCATTACCATTTGCTGCCCGTCATTGGCTCGGTGCTGCTTTAATTGATTCTAGTGATTTCAAAGAAGCTGAAATGGTATACCGCCTAGAGCTTGAAAAGCATCCTCACAACGGATGGTCATTGTTTGGACTAAAGCAAGCATTGGCAGGACAGGATATAAATGATGAAACAGTAAATGCAGACTTTGAAGATAGCTGGGCTCGATCAAATCTGTTTATAACTTCGTCAAGATTCTAATCTTCAAAAAAAAACCGGTCATAAGACCGGTTTTTTCTTTAGGTTTTGAGATTCTATTATGGTCTCCAGCCTATGTGTTCATATCTGACCAGTTGTTCGGGACCAACCTCCGCACCATAGATATTTCCCTGATCATCGACAGCTACTCCCTCAGCAGCCGTCGTGCTTCCATTAAGATCAGGCTGACCTGGATCGGGTATGAAAAACACAACCCATGCATCTTTAGTGCTTCCTATCCTGATACCTCTTTTCCAACCCCAATTACCAGACCAGGGCACATGGGACTCTGAATCTGCCGAGTAAAGAACATCATTTTTATCGATGAAGAGGCCACTTGGTCTTCCAAATTGTGTCCATGTCGCTATCCAGTTACCATCTTGATCAAATATTTGGATGCGGCTGTTGCCTCTATCACCTACATAAAGTTTCCCTTCAGAATCCATAGCCAATGCATGTGGATCTCTAAATTCTCCTTTCTCGGCTCCAGTCACTCCCCAGGTTTTAATAAATTTTCCATCTTTATCATATTTAACTATTCGATTATTTCCAGAACTTCCATGGCCATCCGCAACAAAAATGTCGCCATTAGGAGCAACCAAAACATCAGAGGGCATATTAAATTCGTAATTACCATCTCCCTTAACTCCTGGTTTTCCGAGCGTCATCAAGATTTCACCCTCAGAGCTAAATTTAATAATTTGATGCCCTAATTTTCCCTGATTTCTGGGGGCATCACTGCATCCTGGACAAGCAGCATCAGTTATCCATATATTATTTTCTTTATCGACAAAAATACCATGTGGCCAGTCAATCATTCCTGCGCCAAAACTATTTATAACATTACCATCGCGATCAAACTGAAGGATGGGATCATCATCCGACCCAACGCAACTATTTTGTCCACATCGCTCTCCTATCCACATAGTTCCATCTTGTCCCGGGTAGACGGCACTTGTTGAGCCCCATGTTCTCTCGCCTGGCATTTTGGCCCACTCAGTATTTGCTCTCCAAGGATGTTCTTGCGCATACAAGGACGTCGATAACAAAATCAGTAATAGTAAGCCTGATAAATGTTTTTTAACTAGATTCAATAACATTGTTTTCTCCTATGTTGTCATTGATATTTTATATCATAATAATTTTATTATGTTTATGCTTTTAGCACATCTTTCATCACATCAACTGTGACTTGCATCTCATCCAGCGTGCCTAGTGTGACACGAATATAATTTTTTATCGCGTTATTGTCATAGGCCCTTACTCTGACATTTTTTTCCATCAATTTCTTCTGAAATGCCTGTGCGTCCTCCGCAACATTTACTAATACAAAACTGGAATGACTGGGAATATAACTTAAGCCAAGCATATCAAGCTCCCTATAAAAATAGTCCTTTGTCTCATCCGTAAGTCTCTTAACCTGCCTAGTGAAAGATAAATCTTTTAAAGCAGCAGCAGCAGCATAACAATTAATACTGGGAAGTCCCCAACTGTTTCCTGATGCACGCAGATCAGAAATTATTGATTTGTTGGCGACCGCATAACCAATTCTCATAGCTGCTAATCCATACATTTTAGAAAATGTTCTGGTGACAATCACATTATTGTATTTTTGTGATAGTGAAACCCCAGTTTCAAAATTTTCTTCTCTCACAAAATCAATGTATGCCTCATCAATAAGCAAAGTAACATGTCTTGGGATGGTATTAATGAATCTCTCCAACTCTCGATATGAGAGAAGTGTTCCAGTTGGATTGTTTGGATTAGTAATCACCACAAGAGTTGTGTCATCGGTGATTGCTTCTTCCATTGCTTTGAGATCATGTACAAATTTTGAAGTTGTTGGAATTCTTTTTATTTTTATTTCAGCGCCGAATTGGGATCGGAGCGTCATGGCAGCCCTTGTTACTCCTCCATAACCAGGATCAATCTCTATAATTTCACCTAGACCATTCTTTACTCCATAAAGCATTGTTACTTGATTTAATATAAAACTGGAACCTCCCTCAACATAAACAGGATAGAGGCTTCTACCAAATAAAGGATTTGCCCCAAAAGCTGCATTTTGATCTTTTTCTAGACCAAGATGGTAGCCAATCGCATTCTCGAGATTTGTATACGCAACAAAATCGTATCGATTGACGTCCATGATGGAATCTGTGACAGCTCTTATGGCACGTGGTGATGGTCCATATGGATTTTCATTAAAACCAATACTAACCAAGCCTGGACGGCTTCCCCACCCATGAATCTCGTCTATTTGTCTCGCTGGGTAAACTGATGAGATTGTCTCTGCAAATATTTTTTTATTGGTCAATGCTAGGGAGCCAATACCCGCGCTTGCGCCTAGGAATCCTCTTCTTGTTAGTTTTGATACTGAATTATTATTTCCATCTAATGGCTTCATTTTAATTCCTTGTCTATTGTTGAGGGGCTTGTCTGGGTATGAGAAAAATTTCCTTTTGACGTCCATCAATATAATAAACACTTTCACCATCAAACATTGCATCTTCCTCAAGTTTAATCCTTACTGGTTTTCCCCAACTAGGAATGTTCGTTTCTGCATAAAGCTCAATGGAATACGCAGTGTTAGGATAAATTGGATAGTCTCCTCCACCCGGAACTCCCCCCTGTTGATCCCACATACCAATTGTAGATCCGGCGCCATGTCCGTGATATCCAATTGGATGAGTGTATATGGACGGTGTGATACCTTCATTTTTGGCCTTTCTTAGAGCACTTGATAATACTTCGTTTCCTGTCCTGCCAGCTGCAATTTCTCCAATCAATATGTCTTGGAGACGATTACCATTTTGCATTGCAATCTTTAAATCATCGGGAATTTTATTTTCTCCTGTCTTTAGAACATAGGCATGCTGTTGCGTATCTGTGTTCAAACGTAGATATGTAATTCCAAAATCAACATGTAGTAAATCGCCTGGCATAATAATATTGTCGTCGTGTCTGGCCAGTATTGAAGATTTTGCATCCAATGCAGGACTTGTCTCTCTCTGTATTGAAACTGAGGGATGAAACCAAGCTGTTAATTTCAATTCTCTAATTCGATCACGATACCACCATGCAACATCGTTGGTGGTTGTAATTCCAGGCTGAATAACCTCATCAGTCAGCCCTGCCGCAAGAATTTCATGAGCAATACGGCAAATCTGTTGGTAAATTATCATTTCGGTCTTTGATCTTGTTTCTAACCATCCTACAGATAAATTTTCTGCTGAAATTACCTTATCTCTGTGGACAGGTTTCAGTGATTCCAGAAATAAGTCATATTCTGTATGAGTTATGCCATCAGCTAATGCAAATGTATCTGAGTAATTGATTCCAATTTGATTTGGATTTCTTTCGTCAATTAATTCAGCCAGACGTTTCCATTGATCGCCATGAAGCTCTTTATCCCAAGCCTTAATGAAAGTCTCGCCTACTCCATATCTCGCGACTGCAAGGGTCTCAAGTGGTTTTTCATCACCTGGATTAAAAATTAATAATATGGTTCTTCTTCTTGCTGTCTGCCAAGTCGATGGCAAGAATGTCTTCAATACTGGATCTTCATTATATTCTCTAGAAATAATTACCCACATATCAATTCCTGTTCGTTCCATCAGTCCCGGAAGAACTGTCTCAATTCTTTCATCGATTATCTTATCAATAACTTGTGCTCTCTCGCGCATTGGCAAAATGATTGCGTCGGCACTGATTGCTTGGAAAAAAAGAACAGATATGAAAAATATAATTATTCGCATTTAATTTATCTCCATAATTTCATCTTAACATCATAAATAAAAATTATTAAAGTTAATAAGTTAGCAATAATGTAATTAATTCTTTAGGATTTTTTGCATCGAAAATGGTGATGGCGATATATTGTTTTCCATTTTGACAATAACGGCGCATATAATTACCTCGGAAAGACTTGGTGTTTAATTTACAATATCAAAAATACCAAGGTATTTTCAGCCCTATATAAAACCAAATATTTAACTGAGAGAAGCATAATGAAAAAATTTATTAAATTTGCCTATTTTTTCATCGTTATACTGATACCGATTAATCAAGGTCTCGGCCAAGAGATTCTCTGGAGCTTATTAGACAGTGAAGGTTCTGAGGAAAATACAAGGGCTGAATTGAAAAATATCACAGAATCATCTATTGATAACACTGACTACTCTGGAAAAGTATATCCTGAGCTTAGCATATACTGCGAAGAGAATGATCCAAATATTTCAATAAGAATTGATTGGAAAAGACATATATCATCATTCAATAAAACTGAAATTGGAATGAAAATTGATGGTAAAAACTATACTTGGATGAGCTTTAATCTAGATAAAAAAGGACAAATTAGTTTTCAAAATCCCAGTACAACCTCAAATGAACTGGTAAGAAAATTTAAAAACATCAGAAATTTGATCGTCGAAATCGAACCTTACTCTGAGCCAGCTATTAACGTAGTTTTTAATCTCTCTGGGTTTGCTTCTCATCTCGAAAAGCTCGAGAAGCTTTGTAGCCAGTAGTTGAGCTCCTAGATTTATTCTTTCAATCCCAGCCTTTCATGCATTATCGAGCTGGTGGTCGTATACTGCAGATGAACTTTTCTATCAGGCTCAATTTGCTGTTTGATAGCGAAAGCAGCAAGAGCAGCTTCATGAAAACCAGACAGGATAAGTTTCTTCTTTCCTGGATAATAATTTATATCTCCAATTGCATATATGCCTTCTGTGGAAGTCTGGAACTTTTCAGTATCAACATTAATAGTTTTCCTATTTATATCCAAGCCCCAATCAGCAATAGGTCCAAGCTTTGGAGCTAACCCATAAAATACTAGAAGATGATCGATTTTAAACGTGATCTCTTCTGATTCATTATTTCCGACAAGTATTGATATTAGCTGGCTATCTTTACCTTGTAATGCATGCATTTTTGCATTTTCAAGAATTTTTATTTTACCCTGTTCGCATAACTTCTTCGCCCGCATGACTGAATCTGGAACTGCTCTATATTCATTTCTTCGATGAATAAGTATCAATTCATCTGTTTTTTCGGACAAATCAAGAGTCCAATCTAAGGCTGAGTCACCACCACCTAGGATTGCTACTTTCTTATTATGAAAAATTGAAGAATCTTTAACCCTATAATGAAGAGATGTACCCTCATAGTCAGGTGCATTGCCAAATTTTAATTTTCTTGGTTGAAAAGAGCCAACTCCACCTGCAATAACAACAGCACTTGACTGAAACTCTTTTCCTGAGATTGTTTTTATAAAGAAAGTACCATCAGCTTTTTTTTCTAGCTCTGAAACTTCATCATTCAGAGTCATACCGTAATCAAATGGTTCTATTTGTTTTAATAAATTATCTATCAGCTCTTCTCCAGTGCATACTGGAATAGCAGGAATATCATAGATTGGTTTATCGGGATAGAGTTCCGAGCATTGACCACCGGGTTGTCTTATCGAATCAATGATTTCAGATTTTAGACCCAATAACCCCAGTTCAAAAACTTGAAATAATCCACAAGGTCCAGCTCCGATGATAACAACATCTGTTTTCTTCAATTTATTGAACTCCAAAAAAGTTATGGAACTAATTGTCCGTTTAATTCTAATTGTCTGCAAATTTAATTGGTAAAATGCAGATAAATTTCTATAGAATCATGAAGAGATGGGGCAAAAAATAATCAATTCAATAGATCATTATACGCAATACAACAATAGATGCGGGTGGAACCAATTGTTGCCTGAGTATCGACCGAAAAAAACGCTTTGTGAAGATATTTCTCCAGATGTTCTAATTATTGGTGCCGGTTATACAGGAATTGCTACAGCAAAAAAATGGAGAGAAATTCGCCCTAATGAACAAATAGTAATGATTGATGCGAGTGTTTCTGGAGAGAATAATTCAGGAAGAAATTCTGGATTCTTATTAGAAGTTTCATTGGCAAATGATGCTGATGCTGAACAAATTAACAGAATGAAGGAATGTAATTTACTGATCGCCAGAACCACACAAAAAATTTTTAATGAAGTTAGAGATTCGACGATTGACTGTCAAATACATCGAGTTGGAACATTCAGAGCTGCTGCAAGTGAAGTAGGAAAAAAATCGTTGAGAGACTACGAAACCTTTCTTAAAAAATCTGGCTTAGAGTATGAAAGATTCAACAAGAACCAATTGCATGAGAGATTAGGTACCAATTATTACAGTGAGGGTTTATATAATTCTCATTGTTATCTCGCTCAACCTGCAGCCTTAATTAGGGCACTCATTGAAAAACTCCCAAACAATATAGATCTATATGAAAATACACCTGCACTCTCGATAAAAAAAGATAAAAAGAGTTGGCTAGTCAATACACCAAAAGCAACAATACGATCTAAAAAAATTGTTATTGCT
>PBAE01000018.1 GCA_002715745.1 Woeseiaceae bacterium | reverse complement strand
GCTTGAATATCCACCTAAATTTAAAAAACATAAGGAGGATCAACCTGATAAGCAAATCTTAACGAAAGAAGAAGAAATAAGATTATTAAGAGAACTGCCTGATCATCTTCAACGTTTAGTTTCCTTTGCTTTAGAGACGGGGCTAAGAAAAAGCACAATAGCAAGATTGACTTACGATATGTATGACCATAAAACTCATATGTTAAGAATTCCAGCTAAGCTTATGAAGGCTAAAAAAAATCATGACATACCTGTGAGCCTAAAAGCTCATAATCTGATTATGTTTAATAAAAGAGGTTTAGTGCTTAATCAGGGCTTAGGTGCATTTCGAGGAAGATATATATTTACCTACCAAGGAAAAAATATAATTAATCCAGCTTCCTCTGCTTGGAATAAAGCAAGGAAAAGAGCAAAAGTAACTATAAGATTTCATGATCTTAGACACACCTGGGCAACAAGACAAATTGAAAAAGGTATGCCGGTTGCTCATGTACAGTATTTAGGAGGCTGGAGTTCTCCAAAGATGATGCAGCAGTATCTGAGCATTTCTCCAGAGAACTTATCAAATTTAGAACAATATGGTTATTAATGAGATTTAGACAGCAAATGCTACAAAAATACTACAAATAATAAAAAGAATATTTCAATTAATGAGTGTTTAAAGGGGTTTATGGAGATTTGACCTCAACCTTGGCAAGGTTGCGCTCTACCAACTGAGCTATTCCCGCAGAGCAGTCATTTTAGCACAGCATAATGGTTTCACAATATTATTACCACATAATCTAATTAGCATCATTCAGGATAATTTGAGATAAATTAATCTCCTATATATCCACTATTTATTTACAGAAATATTTCTATAATGTTTAATACAAAATATGTCTTATTCTGAAACAATATCCAATTTAATAGAAAATCTTTTCGAAAATAGCAAAAGAGCCTCATCTAAACTCCTATTCAAAAGAGGCAAACACTCTAAAGACATCAGAGGACTAACGAGCGATATAATTGACTCGGGTAACAACATAGCAAGAGTTAAGAGCGCGAAAGAATTCTTCAGTAGTATCAATAATCTCAGTGATCACGAATTCAAAAAATTAATGCTACATCTCAGGGATGATAGAGATATTAATATTGAGAAAGTCAAGTTAGCTGTGAAAGCCTACGATGATGATAAATCAGAAAAAAACTATATTGCACTTCAAAAAGCAAATGTGTCAGAAAGAAAGATACTGTTTAGAAATTTAAATTCATTCGATGAATCGACCACATATCTTGTAAAACTTCGTGAAAGGATACTTTCTAATTCATCAAAAAATCAAAACTATAAAAAAATTGATAATGATCTAAAGACATTATTCTTGGATTGGTTCAATCGAGGTTTTTTGGTTCTGAAGCCAATTGATTGGAATACACCGGCGGCAATATTAGAGAAGATCATTAAGTATGAGTCAGTTCATCAAATAAATAGCTGGAAAGAATTAAGAGATAGAATCAATTCGTCAGATAGAAGATGTTTTGCGTTTTTTCACCCTGCTATGGGAAATGAACCTCTAATTTTTGTAGAGATAGCGTTTACCGCAGAATTACCAGAGAATATTGACCAAATACTCAACACCAGAAGNACATCAAATAANATCAATAAATTAAATAAGGCAATATTTTATTCGATATCAAATTGCCAGAGAGGCCTNGACGGTATTTCTTTTGGAAACTATTTAATTAAAGATGTGGTTAGATATATACAAATAGNAATACCGAGTATAAGAGAGTTTTTTACCTTATCACCTGTGCCAGGCTTTATGGATTGGATGAAAACAAATAATTACGATCTATACAGAGACTTANAATCTAATCTAACGGTTGAAAANATTATGGAAAATAAAAAGTCATTAGGTGATCTGGTAAGGAGCTATTTACTAGTATCAAATAGAAAAGATAAAAAGCCCAATGATTCAGTGACTAGATTTCACATTGGCAATGGNGCATCGNTGCATCAGATTAATTTTTTAGCGGATACTTCAGAAAATGCCATGAGGAAAAGTTGTTCATTCATGATCAACTACAGGTATGACATCAGCAAGATAAAAATAAATCAAGAAATGTATGCTGCANATGGACAAATCCANCACAAAAAAAATATTTGAATTTATTTTATTTGATGGTCACTAAGACATANTCAATTGTCTCTTCGCCCTTATTTCCTCTCTCAAATGTTTCATCTGGAAATTCTGGTTCTAACCATTCAACCTCNCCAGGAGAAATCTCTCTTTTGCGATAGAAATATTCTCCATTTCTCCTTGATGAAATTACGCCCCCTTTTATTACTATTAAAATTTGACGACCAGTTTGTAAGTGAGCCCCTTCCCATTCGCCAGGATTTAATACAACTTTTTGAGCAAAAAACCGATGATTATCAAAAAGTAACTCTAGATTTATATATGGATAAGTTTGCAACTTAGTATCTCCTGCCCTTTCATCTAATTCATCTTGCTTTAGAGTCACATATACCAATTCTATTGGGNTATTCCCGCTATTACCCGAGTCATGGCGATCCTCCATAGGGATGACATCCATCCATCCGACTGAACCATCAGGAGAAAACTCTTTTTCGTATTCAAGTTCACCATGCATTCTGCCAGACCAATATCCACCTTTTATGTGGACATAAATCTGATTTCCAGGGTGACTGTGAATCCCTTCCCACTCTCCAGGACCGACTACCAGCTTTTGCAGAACAACATATTCATTATTCAATACCACTTCACCGTCAGAATCATCTAAATTCGGATAATTAAGAAGATATTTTGATAGGTTTTCAGGATGTAAATTAGGTACTAAAANAAAATTAGCCAGAAAAATAAATATAAAATTAAATTTATTCTTTTTACTCAATTCATGATAGTTCTTTAACAGCACGCCATGCCTCTTCAATTGCCCTATTCATTANTGAACTNCCAGATGCATCACTATTTGCAATTGCTATTTTCCCGAAAGGTCTTACGCCAATTTCACTCACTTTTCCATATGAATAACCGTGCGCCCATCTATTAACAGTGATACTTGCAACATCACGATCAAAATTAAAGTAGTTCTTTGGCAACATACCAGTCAAATGCTCTCTTATCTCCGCCTCATAATCTGAGAACTTCTTTCCAAGCATCCTATATCTGGCCTCTTTAAATTGCTGAATAGCAGGAGCACCATGAGTATCACCCTGAAGGCAGCATCTCATATGAAGGATACAGGGATCATTTGGCGAATTAGTATACTCATATCCACCCATGCTGGTAGGAAAATCCATATTAACCGCCTGATGCATGTTTCCTGGTGACATCGCCATGCCAATTCCTGCTTCCTTAACTGCTCTCCAATTTCTCAAACCAATAGTTGAGTATTGCAGAGGAATTTTTGTTAGCTTCATAAGCTCTTGATATTGTTCTTTGGGTAAATGTTTAACAATATGAGGTATCATCATGTTATAACAGGCTAAAATAACATTTTTTGACTTTACTCTGTAAGACTTCTCATTCTTTATATAATCTGTATAAACATACTCAGAATTGCTAGCATCAGNCTCATGCTCAATATTTATTGCCGTGCTGTTAAGCCNTAACCTTACATCACTATTTTTTTTATCTAATTGGTGGTAGTTAAACTTAGATAAGATTATTTCTTCAACATTGTCACCTTTTCCTACACTTGGAATAAGCTTTTTTACNAACATTCTAGCTATAGTTGCATTGCCATCAGGGTAGTGNTCAATAAATGGCTCCTCCACCGCATATGTTCCATCCTCTTGATCAAGATAATTCTGATAAGCTCCATCGTCGAGCACTTCTTTCCAAGATGCAGCATTCATGCCTAATGCTCCACCCTCAAGTGCGCCGTTTATAGTCATGACATCTGGTACTCCACCATAATCAACGATAGATTGTCGCGCCATTCTATGAATGAGTGGATCTACAACACCCAATGTATCCCTCATATAATCAAAATAGGACACTTCTCTTACATATCTTCTCCACTGGCTTTTATCTATTCCCAGAGTTGAGGGNTTACTCAACAATAACTTTAACAGCTGTCTTTTTCCTTCGATACTCAAGGGANCTTGCTCGACAGCNTCATTAATGTCAATTTTGGGCCGCAAAAGACCTTCAATAAACCCCGGGTAGTCGCAAAATGGATGCCTCACGATTTTATCTTCACCAAAATAACGCTCATTAAAATAAGTAACTGCTCCTAACTCATGTTTTTTAAAGAAGTCTCTGTCATAAGCAGACTTGAATGCTTCCATGTCAACACCGAGCTCATCCAAAAGTTTAAGTACAACATTACTGAATCCACTCGGGTACTCAAATGACTCAGAGCCACCCTCACCTAAAATCAATTTTCCATCAACAATATGTTCATTCCTTCTGGCATGACCTCCAAAGTCATCATGATTTTCAATTATGAGGATTTTTTTATCACTGCCGTGTTTTTGAGCGAAGAAATAGGCAGATGCAAGTCCGCTGATCCCTCCACCAACAACAACCAAATCATACTCTTCGTCTAGAAGGTGTCTTTCACCCCAATTTTTATTACCCGTCCATGCTTTTTTATGTGCACTCTCGTTAGAACCAGGATGACTTCCCCTAAGCCCACTTAGTGCTGGTGGNTAAGTTGAATTAGATTCATCTGCAGCTATTTGACCAAAGCTACCTNCGGCAGGCACAACCGATGAACCAAGGAGCATTAAACTGCCATTAATAAAATCTCTTCTATCAATTTTACTCATTTAACATACCGTTTTTTTCTCATAGATATCGGCATCGGATAATTTTTCCCAATCGACTTCAATACCAAGTCCTGGTTTTTTGAATTCTCTTGTAAAACCGTTCTCAATCAAATTATCATTCTTGAGACCAAAATGATACAAATCAATGGGGACCGGCGTTTCAAAATATGTGGATTTATTTGAAGCTAGCATAATATGAATATTTAATGCTTGCACCAATGAATTGCCCCAACATTGCATTTCTAATTTTGCTGAATATTTATCAATTATATCAATTAGTTCAAGACTTTTAGTAAGACCGCCTACAATAGTCACNTCAAATCTCGCNGCGCTCCAACAGTCATGCTTTAATCCGTTTTCAATGTGATCTTCAGAATAGATGGTATAACCATCTGGAATAATTGGAATNGAAATAGTACTTTTTAATCTCCTGTAATCATTCAATAAATTATCCTTCATCGGTGCCTCTAACCATATAAATATATCTTTATTCATCGCTTTACCAATTCTAAGAGCTTGATCAAAATTATATTCTCCTTCAAGGTCTAATATAAATTGAAATGTCCTGTTACGAAATTGCTCTTCGATAAGGTCTATTAACTCAAGATCCTTGTCTATTAATCCCCAGGTATGAATTTTAAATACCTCAAAACCCATTTGAGAATGAAATTCAATGTTTGCGATCAAGTCTGTATTTTCACTGTAAAAAGGAAGACTAGCGTACGCTTTCATAATATGTTTTTGTCCACCAAGAAATTTATAAAGTGGCATGGAGGCTTTTTTGGCTGCCAAGTCCCAATATGCGATATCAATGCATGCGAGAACACTATCAGAGATGTTTGGATATTTATTTTTAAGAAGTCTCCTTATGACAATAGGATCATTTTCCTTAATTGAAAGTAAATACGAGCAAACGGATGAAAGCTCATAATAATGACTTAAATCAAACTCTTTAATCGAGTTTGTTGTTATGCCAGATAAGCCCTCTAGGCCATCAAGTGTTATTACCCTCAAAACAAGATTTAAATGTTTCCATACCTCCCACTTAGAGGAATATTTGGCATCTGTTTCATTTAAACCATAGGCATAAATCTCTATAGTTTTTATCTCTGGATTATCAGAAGAATAGAAAAATGAATCGTAATTAATTTTGCTTTTATTAGTAAGCTTGTTGATTAAATCTCTCGTTTTATAGGACATTTAAGATTCTTTTTTCATAGATGGCCATGCTATTTGAAGATACCTGAACATAGACCAAAGAGTCATTCCAACAGCAAGTAAAAGAAGTGTAAAACCTATCGCATATGTATCAATATTCATTATTGGCTCCTTATATACCATGAAACCAATGCCAAACATTTGAAGGGTAGTTTTAAGCTTTCCCGACCAAGAAACGGCTACCTTTGACCTGTCACCGATCGTTGCCATCCATTCTCTCAAGGCTGATATCGTTATCTCTCGACCTATAATAATTACAGCTATTATATCCACATACCATCCNGGATCTGATTGAACAAGAAGCACTAATACAATTGCAACCATCAATTTATCTGCAACGGGATCAAGAAATGCACCAAATCTTGATATCTGTCCATATTTTCTGGCTATATAGCCATCAAAAAAGTCGGTAATTGCAGCAATCCCAAAAATCATGCCTGCAATTGGTCTAGCTATAGCATGATCAACATAGAAACATACTACTACTACTGGGATTGCAATAATTCGCATTATTGTCANCAGATTTGCAAGTGAAAATTTCATATCAATATACTAATTCTCAACCCTANTTATGTAAATTATTACTTATGCGAACGGCCAAATCTTTGCTGATGCCTNTGACCTTCCTAAGATCATCTACACTAGCTATCAAAACACCCTGTATACCACCAAATTGTTTTAGAAGTTCACGTTTTTTTACTGATCCTAAACCCTCGATACCATCCAATTTTGAGGACTTTCTGTTTATTTTTCTTCTGATGCGATGACCAGTAACAGCAAATCTGTGTGCTTCGTCTCTTATCTGCTGTATGTAGTGAAATGCAGGAGAGTGAGATGAAACTTTCAGTATATTTTTACTGTTATCCAGATATATGGTTTCATCTCCTGATTTTCTTTCTTTTCCTTTAGCTATTGCGGCAACAGATAAATCATTTATTTCCAGTGATTTTAAGATTTCATTTACTTTACTTAACTGTCCTTTACCTCCATCGATAAATAATATATCTGGCTTCTTTTCATCTTTATTCTTAATTTTTTTGTATCTTCTCAGGATTGCTTCTGCCATCGCAGCATAATCATCGCCTATTTGGGTTGTTTTAATATTATAGCGCCGATAGTCGGATTTTAGTGGACCATTTTTATCAAATACAACGCATGACGCAACAGTTGCTTCACCTGATATATGACTTACATCTAAACATTCCATTCTCTTAGGTACTCTTCCATTCAAAATCAATTTTCCCAGACTCTTAAGTTTAATCTCAATTGAAGAATCGACAGATAATTTATATTCCAGGCCTGATCGAGCATTTTTGTTTGCTAGCTCTTGCCATTCTAATCTGTTGCCACGGACATTATTATTGAGTTTAATTTTTTTTCTATATTTTGTTTTTAGAGAGTTTTCAATCCATTTTTTATTGTAAATTTCNTCTGATAATATAATTTCTGAAGGTGGTTCTATCTCAAAATAATGCTGGAGAATGAACCCTTCTTGAATAATTTCTTTGTCCTCGCAATTTTTGATTTTAGGAAAATGGTTCTTACTTCCCAAGATGGAACCGTCTCTTATAAACAATACCGTAACACAATGCACTATTCCGTTAGTTGCAATGCCGATGACATCCATATCNTATTTTTTATTTGAAATGGCCAGCTGTTTTGCTTGTATTTCTTTCAGTCGTTTAATTTGATCCCTGTAACGAAGAGCTTCCTCGTAATTCTGTTGNTCAGATTGCAAATCCATTTTTTTGATAAGTTCACTGATTATTGAAGTATTTTTTCCTCTCAAGAAAGATATNGTCGATCTTACATCTTGCGTATATTCATTTTTTTTAATTAGACTTACACAAGGTGCTGAACATCTNTTTATTTGATACTGTAAGCACGGTCTTGATCTATTTCTAAAATAACTGTCTTTGCATTGTCTGACCCTAAATATTTTTTGTAGCTCGGTAAGCGTTTCCCTCACNGCCATAACGTTTGGATAGGGTCCAAAATATTCTCCTTTTTGAACTTTATTTTTCCTTTGAAATTCAATTCTTGGAAAATCCTGATGAGAGGATACATATATATACGGATAACTCTTATCATCTCTCAGTACAACATTGTATTTTGGTCTGTATCTTTTTATTAACGAGTATTCAAGGATCAATGCTTCATTTTCGGTGTTGGTTACTGTTAGATCTAGACTTGCTACATTACTCATTAGTAATCTTGTCTTACTGTGAGCCTCATTTTTATTAAAGTAGCTGGGTATTCTTTTNTTCAAATTTTTTGCTTTACCGACATAAAGAACTTTTTCGCCCGAATCCAACATCCTATAAGTCCCAGGTTTTGAGGGAATATTTTTAATGATACTCTTNGGCTGATTCTTTATTTCTATTAGCATTTTAATTACTGGATGAAAATTTTCTTATAAACTTATTAATGGGAATAAACTAATTATAAATCAATAGATGATTTCAGANCTATAATGCCATTCATATTATTCAATAAACCCTTTAATGTTCAATGTCAATTCTCAGGGTCCGGTCCGAATCTTTCGGATCACATTCATACAAAAGATGTATACGCTGCAGGCAGACTCGATAAGAAAAGCGANGGTCTTCTTATCCTGACAAATGATGGACGACTTCAATCACGAATAACAGAGCCAAAAATGAAACTTGNAAAACATTACTGGGTTCAGCTGGAAGGTGAATCAAATGAGGAGCATATAGATCTACTCGAAAAAGGTGTTAAACTCAGAGATGGAAATGCAAGAGCTTTATCTGCGAAATTAATTGATGAGCCAGAATCATTATGGCAGAGATCTAAACCCATTAGATATAGGAAACATATAAATACTTCGTGGATAAATATCGTGATTTCTGAGGGGAGAAATCATCAAATCAGAAGAATGACCGCGCACATTGGTTTCCCCACACTAAGGCTAATTCGTTATAGAATAGGTCCCTGGAAACTGGAAAGGTTGAAGCCTGGTGAATTGATAGCTTTTAGAAATCGGGAGGCCTGGTCGAACCTAAAATAAGGTAATCATCCTAAGCTGATAAGCCAGATATACCCAGCGCTATCTCCATAGCTTGCTCATAATTCAATCTTGGATCTACAGGAGACTTATAGGCAATTGCCAGATCCTCATCATTCAAACCTCTCGCACCTCCGGTACACTCAGTAACATTTTCACCTGTTAATTCCAGATGAACGCCTCCTAGGTACGAACCCAAATTTTTATGAATCTTAAAGGCTGACTCTAGCTCAGAAGTGATATTATCAAATCTTCTAGTCTTAACTCCGCTAGAAGTTGATTCTGTGTTTCCATGCATTGGGTCGCATACCCAAAGAACGGGTGAACCTGATTCCTTAACTGTCTCAATCAAATGAGGAAGTGTGTCTTCGATTTTATCTGCTCCAAATCTATGGATTAAAGTGATTCTTCCAGGCATATTCTCAGGATTTAGTGACTTCAATAGATCTTGCAACCAATCTTTAGTCATCCCAGGTCCTATTTTGATACCCATAGGATTTGCTACACCNCGAAAGTACTCAACGTGCGCACCATTTAATTCAGCGGTCCTCATGCCAATCCACGGAAAATGAGTGGTTAGATTATAATAATTCTTCGTTCTTTCGATGTATCGAGTTTGAGCTTGCTCATAATGTAAATGAAGACCTTCATGAGCAGCATATATTTCTGCTTTTTGCGAGAGAAACAGCGGTCTTCCTGAAGTACTCTCTATAAAATCAATCGATTCAGTTATGCTTTGAATTATTTTTTTGTACCTATCGCCCATCTCTGAATGACCTAGCCAATCAAGATCCCAGTATTCTGGATGATGAAGATCGACGAAACCTCCATCGATTAGAGATCTCACAAAATTCATAGTTAGTGCTGCTCGTTCGTAGCCCCTTAGAATCAGAGATGGATCTGGAACTCGATCATCACTGGTGAATGCACTTCTGTTGATNATATCTCCGCGATAACTTGGAAGCTCTTGCCCATTCTTTGACTCAATATCTGCTGATCTTGGCTTGGCATACTGACCTGCCATCCTACCTACTCTCACAACCGGTTTCTTGAGGCCATACTGCATTACCGTGCTCATCTGAAGCAGTATCTTTAATTTAGCGACGATGCTGTCTGAATTGCAGTCTGAAAAGCTTTCAGCACAATCACCGCCTTGAAGAATGAAAACATCTCCTCTTTGTGCTGATGCTATATGCTCACGCAATTTATCCACTTCCCATGAAGTAACGATCGGTGGCAATTTGCTTAAATCTGAAACAGCCCGATTTAATTGATTTGCATCAGGGTAAGTTGCTTGTTGAGAAGCATTCATTTTTTGCCAAGAGTCTGGCGACCAATTTTTTTTGTTATCACTCAATGTACTAAAATTGCCTATTTTAAAATTCCAGAGAAGAATTGTGCACGCGTAAACATCTTAATGCAATCATAAGCTTACAAACATTATGTAAATTTTTTCTCTGATTTATAAATGTATGTGTAATTGAGGAAAACAAATGAAATCTAAAACACTACTGGAAAGAATTCAAAAGGATTGGCAAAATATGAATTATTATTGATATTGCAATTATTTTATTTTTCACGGGGAGTCCATTTTGAAAGAAATTCTAGAAAAACTAAATCTAAGCGCCGTTAATCCTGGTAGTTGGTCAGGTCCCCAATCTATGCATTCGGACAAAGAGAAATTAATCGAATCGATTAATCCATCTTCAAAAGAAGTTATAGCTTCCGTTATCAATACAAATAATGATGAATATGAACAAATCATCAAGAACGCACAAGAAGCTGCAAATGAATGGAAAAGGATACCGGCTCCTGTCCGTGGGGATGCTGTCAGAAGAATTGGCGAATCACTCAGAGAACATAAGGATGCGCTTGGAAGTCTTGTTAGCCTTGAAATGGGAAAAATCAAAGCTGAAGGTGACGGTGAAGTTCAGGAAATGATAGATATGGCGGATCTTGCTGTGGGTCAATCAAGAATGCTTTACGGAGTTACTACTCAATCAGAAAGACCAATGCACAGAATGTATGAACAATGGCATCCATTAGGATTAGTTGGAATTATAACGGCCTTCAATTTTCCAGTTGCTGTATGGTCATGGAATGCCTTTATTGCAGCAATATGTGGAAATATAAATATATGGAAGCCCTCACCTAAGACCCCTCTTTGTTCTGTTGCCGTACAAAAAATATGCAATCAGGCATTGACGGATCAGGGTCTTCCTGATGTTTTCCATCTTATGAATGATGAATCAAATGTTCTGTCACAAAAATTAATAGATGATGAAAGAATCGATTTATTGTCATTTACTGGATCCAGTCATGTAGGAAGAAAAGTTGGTCAGCAAGTAGCATCAAGGATGGGAAAATACCTTCTAGAATTGGGTGGAAATAATGCAATAATCGTAGATAAATCTGCGAACTTTGATATCACTGTTCCCGGTATCGTTTTTGGCTCAGTTGGAACAGCTGGACAGAGATGCACAACAACTAGACGTGTCTTTGTCCATAAATCACGCATGGATGAATTGCAAGAGAAACTCATTAATGCTTATAAGCAAATACCGATCGGTGACCCGCTTAATCCAAACACCCTAATGGGACCAATTATTGATGAGCCATCACTTCAGAATCTTGAAAAGGCAATAGATCAAATAAAAAAAGCAGGTGGAGAAATCTTGATAGGTGGAAATCGTACAAATGAGGAAGGATTCTTCTTTGAGCCTACAATTGCCCTAGCAGAAAATGATTGGGATATTGTTCAAAAAGAAACTTTTGGCCCAATACTCTATTTAATACCTTTTGACACACTAGATAATGCTATAAAAATGCAAAATAATGTGAAACAAGGTCTTTCTTCTGCAATTTTTACTGATAACTTGCAAAATGCTGAGTTTTTCCTGTCTAACTTGGGATCAGATTGTGGAATCGCTAATGTCAATATAGGCACATCAGGAGCTGAAATTGGTGGTGCATTTGGAGGTGAAAAAGAAACTGGTGGTGGAAGAGAAGCCGGTTCAGATGCCTGGAAAGCCTATATGAGAAGACAGACCAATACAATTAACTGGGGCAAAGAGTTGCCGCTTGCCCAAGGCGTTAATTTTGATATTTAATCGTAGCTTCAACATCAAAATCAGAATCATTCCAACCTTAATAATGAAAATAATGATGAAGCTATAGCTGCTGTCGCTCCCCAGATCCTATAATCATTATAGCGGTATTCAAAAATAGGAATATCAGTATTTTTGATTTTGACTATTCTTGTTATTTTATTTTTTTTATTTGCAAAAAAATTAAATGGCACATAAAAATAATCTTCGACTTCAGAATCATCAATCTTTAATGAAATTTCATTTTCAATAATTCCAACGATTGGATGAATCAAAAATCCAGTAAGAGTTGGAACTGAATCTAGAAATCCAAGAATTTTTATTTTTTCATAAGGTATGCCAATTTCTTCTCTGGTTTCCCTAAGTGCGGTATTGACCAGACTTTTATCTTTATCTGACCATTGCCCACCAGGAAAACATATCTCACCAGAATGTGATTTCAATTTTTTTGAACGAATAGTGAACAATAAATTAAGTGTATTGTCTTTTTTTATTACCGGCACCAATACTGCGGACTGAATAAAATTTTTTTGATTACGCTTACTCAATAATGATGCGATCTTTTTTTTTGAAAATCTTTTATCTATTGAATCAATAGAACATAAGAGCGGTTCTTTTTGACTGAGGTTTTCAAAGCATCTCAATTCATGATCAATAATCATAAANATAAATAAAGCCCAACTTAATTGGAATTATTTCAAACCACCTTTAGTAAGGTCCAGTGGATCCAATGCCTGATCAATCTCATCTTCCGACAGATCAGTCATTTCCATTGCTACATCTTTAATTGATCTGCTTTGCTGATACGCTTTTTTTGCAATTTTTGCACCTAATTCATAGCCAATCTTTGAGTTTAATGCTGTGACTAATATTGGGTTACGTGTGAGGTTTTTATCGATAACCTCGAGATTGACCTNAAATCCAGAGATTGCTTTTTCATCTAGAGAAGAAATGGCATTTGTCATTATATTAATACTTTGAATTAAGTTATATGCAATTACCGGTAACATAACATTTAATTGGAAGTTACCAGATTGAGCTGAATAAGCTATTGTCACGTCATTTCCAATTACTTGAGCACAAGCCATAATTACAGCTTCAGGAATGACTGGATTCACTTTACCCGGCATAATACTTGAACCCGGCTGTAATTCAGGTAACTNTATCTCACNGATACCAGCGAGTGGTCCAGAGTTCATCCACCTGAGATCATTTGATATTTTAATTAGACATGTGGCTAATAATCTCAGATGACTAGATAGCTCCAGCGAGCTATCTTGTGAGGACATGGACTCAAAATATGAAGGAGAAACTTTAAAATCAATACTGGTTTTCTTAGAGATATTCTTTACAAATTTCTCCGAAAAATCTGGNTGAGCATTAATTCCTGTTCCAACAGCGGTTCCTCCTTGAGCAAGACAAGATAATCGTCCTTCACTTTCTTCGATTCTCTCACGGACTTTTTGAAGTTGATGTTTCCAGCCATCAATCTCCTGAGATAATGTGATAGGCATGGCATCCATGAGATGTGTTCGGCCCGTCTTAACAACGTCTTTCAAACTATNGCTCTTATGAGCCAATGAAGAGATAATCTTGTTGAGTGCNGGTAACAAACCCTCTTTGAGGCAGATCATTGCAGCTACGTTTATAGCAGTGGGCACAACATCATTACTGCTTTGACTCATGTTTACATCATCATTAGGATGAATTTTATCTTCTGTTAACAGAGATGCCATGTTAGCAATTACTTCATTGGCATTCATATTNGAACTTGTCCCAGACCCTGTCTGAAATACATCAACTAAAAATTCATTGTTAGCTTCACCATCTATAATATTTTGTGCCGCTTTTTGTATGGCATTTGATTTTGCCTTACTCACTAAGCCCAGTTGTTCATTTGTGAGTGCTGCTGACCATTTGATAAGTCCCAATGCGGATATAAATTCAGATGGCATGGTTAGATCACTTATACAGAAATTATCAAGTGCTCTTTGAGTTTGGGCGCCCCACTTAGCTTCCATCGGCACCTTGAGATCACCCATNCTATCTGTTTCAATTCTGTATTTTTCTTTTTTCATGATATATTTTTTGGTAACAATCTCTGATTATGACACAGCAAATAATTAAATTTTAGCTCTATTAGTGTATGATTCTATTTTAATATCAAATGCAAATAATTAATGTCTTACGATAATCTCAAATCAATATCACCTCTTGATGGTCGTTATTCTGAGAAAGTTTCAGAATTAAGAGATATTTTCAGTGAATACGGCTTAATAAAGTACAGAGTTTTTATTGAAATCAAATGGCTGCAACATTTATCGTCGATAAATGAAATAAATGAACTGCCAAAATTTAACTCCGAGCTCGATAAAAAATTGAATTCAATAATTAATTCCTTTGATGTTGATCAAGCAAGTGAAATAAAAAAAATTGAAAGTGTCACAAATCATGACGTAAAAGCAGTTGAATATTTCCTCAGAGATTTACTGAAAGATTTCAATGGCATTGAAGGGTTTATTCACTTTGGATGCACGTCAGAAGATATAAATAATTTGTCTTANGCTCTTATGTTTCGTGAAGCGCGNGAAAATATACTTTTACCTATGATGAGGAATATCAAAACAGCATTAACTGATATCACAGATAAATATTCTGACACCCCCATGATTTCTAGAACTCATGGACAGACTGCNAGNCCAACCACTGTAGGAAAGGAAATGGCTAACATCATACACAGGCTGAATGCTGCGGTTACAGATCTTAATGAAATTCTTATTCTTGGAAAATTTAATGGTGCGGTTGGAAATTTCAATGCGCACTATTCAGCCTACCCAGAATTAGATTGGATTGAAATAAGCAAAAAATTTATTAAATCAATTGGATTAACACCGAATGAGCTTACCACACAAATTGAACCTCACGATTGGATTGCTAAGTTCTGTCAATGTCTGATTAGATACAACGTAATCCTTCTTGATTTATGTAAAGACATATGGGGATATATTTCAATTGGTTATTTCAAGCAAAAAATGAATAAAAATGAGGTTGGATCTTCAACAATGCCTCATAAGGTCAATCCCATTGACTTTGAGAATGCAGAGGGTAACTTGGGAGTTGCGAATTCTCTTCTGGGTCATTTTTCAGAAAAACTGCCAATCTCTCGCTTTCAGAGAGATTTGTCTGATTCTACAGTTCAGAGAAACTTCGGTGTTGCGATTGGATATACAATTATTTCAATGAAATCNTTACTAAAAGGCCTAAAAAAACTTGAGCTGGATGAGGATAAAATTAATGATGACCTGCTAAATTCTTGGGAGGTAATCAGTGAAGCTATTCAAACTGTGATGAGAAGATACAATGTTCCTGAACCCTATGAAAAATTAAAAGAGCTTACTAGAGGTCAAAAAATTAATAATGAAATGCTAATCGAATTCATTGAATCTCTTGAAATTCCAGAGACTGCAAAAAAAGAATTAATTTCTATTAGCCCATCTAGTTATATCGGTGTCGCACCGGTACTCGCAAAAAAAATATAAGTTGATAGGAAGAACGGCTTTTATTAGACAATCAATAGGTTAAATAGTTAAAAATTAAACGTGATTGATATTAATAATAAAAAGGTAATAATCGGATTATCCGGTGGTGTTGATTCTGCTGTTTCAATGTTGCTACTGAGAGAAAGAGGTGCAAATGTCGAGGCATTGCATATGACTAATTGGGACGATGATGACCAATATTGTAGTGCAGCAGAAGATCTTCAAGATGCAAAAAAACTATGCAAACAGTTATCTGTTCCTTTGCATCACGTCAATTTCACAAAAGAATATAAAGAAAATGTATTTGAAAATTTCCTCAATGAATATAAAAAAGGAAGGACACCAAATCCAGATATTCTTTGCAACAGAGAAATTAAATTTGGAGTATTTAAGAACCATGCGGAAAGATTAGGCGCTGAATTTATAGCCACAGGTCATTATGCAAAGATAGAAAAAAATAATGGAGTATTAAAACTTTTTAAATCAAAAGACAAAAATAAAGATCAATCTTACTTCCTCTATGCTGTTGAACCAATAAATTTCAGAAACACTATATTCCCACTTGCAGATATCACTAAAGATGAGGTAAGAGCAATAGCACAAGCCAATGGTTTAATAAATTACAAAAAAAGAGACAGCACTGGAATCTGTTTCATCGGTAAGCGACCATTTAAAGAGTTCCTTGGATCANATATACCATCTGAACCTGGAAATATAATAGACAAAGACGGTACCATCGTTGGCAAACACGATGGGCTTATGTTTCACACGATTGGTCAAAGGCAAGGATTAAACATTGGAGGTATCAAGAATGGAAGCGGTGAGCCTTGGTATGTTTCAGAGAAAGACATANAGAATAATTCCTTGATAGTGGTGCAAGGTGATCACCCTTCTCTATATTCAANGGGAATAGTGATAACTGATGAATCTTGGATTGAATCTTCACCGGTAACAAAAAACAGNNCCNNTGATCATTTAGAATGTATGGTAAAAGTCAGATACAGGCAGGCCGATCAAGGATGCAAATTATATCTTAATGAGGATGAAAGAATTACGGTATTATTCAATGAGCCACAAAGATCAGTTGCCTCAGGTCAATCAGCTGTCTTCTATATAGGTGANGAATGTTTGGGCGGAGGTATAATTGACGAAATCATCAAATAAGAAAAATCTAGAGTTAGTGGACATAGGCGCAAATCTGACTCANAAAGATTTTTCTTCTGACTTAGATAGTGTAATTAATGAAGCCCTGAATAATAATATAAGNAAGATAATTGTCACGGGTACGACTGGACAAGAGAGNCTTAAAGCCAANAAATTAACTAAAAANTATTCGAAAATAATNTACAGTACAGCAGGTGTTCACCCACATAACGCTGATGATTATTGTAATTCGGAAGAAAAAATCATAAAAGAACTGTCCACCAAATCAAACGTAGTAGCAATTGGTGAGTGTGGACTAGATTACTATAGGAATTTCTCAACAAAGGCCAATCAATTTAGAGCATTTCAGGGGCAAATAGAAATAGCACATGAACAGAAACTCCCACTGTTTATGCACCAACGAGATGCTCATGAAGATTTTATTTCCTTGTTGAGATCCAACTCGAAAATTCTCCAAAAAGGAGTTGTACATTGTTTTACTGGAACCAAACAGATGTTGCATGANTATCTTGAAATGGATCTTTATATTGGCATTACTGGCTGGGTATGCGATGAAAGACGCGGCAAAAACCTTCAGAGTTTTATCAAAGATATTCCACTTGAGAGATTGCTGATAGAGACTGATTGCCCTTATCTTGTTCCAAGAACACTTCAAAAAAGACCAAAAAATAANAGGAATGAGCCGAAGTTTTTAATTGAAGTTTTGGATACCATAGAAACGCTAACNCCATATTCAAAAAAAGAGATTGCAGATGCTACATTTAAAAACGCATGTGAACTTTTTAATTTANTATAGATATCAATATTTTATATATTAAATTTAACTACAAATANATATCAATCAATTCCCTAAATTGATCTAATGAAGGTTCAATCTGATAAGAATGATTTGGCTTATTCAGTATTGATTTTAACTCATCTGGTATTTTTACATTCGTTTCTATCAAAGGCTCAACAATGGTCTCGAATTTTGCAGGATGNGCAGTTGCGACTACAACCCAATCTTCCGTCTTAATATTGGTGTTTAAATTTTGATATGCGCAGCTGGCAGTGGATGTATGTGGGCATAAAATAATACTTTGCTCATGAAATGAACGGATTATCTCATTCTTTATCTCATCATCAGAAATTGATGTCGCACTGATTTTTCTTTGGATATCTTGGTGACTAAATAGACTAGTTAGCCTTTCCATATTACTTGCATTACCGACATCCATAGCATTTGCAAGTGTTTGTATAGTTTTACGTTTTTCCCATTCATCTCCATCAATAAAATCTTTTATCATCTTATTCTCATTTAACGCTAGGATAATTCTTCCTATCGGAAAACCCATTTGTTTCGATAGTATGCAAGCAAGTCCATTCCCCAGGTTACCAGTGGGTATAATAAAGTTCGGTTTTCTATTAGTCTTTTTATAATGGGAGATACCAGTATGNGCATAATAAATTGCCTGAGGTAGCAATCGCCCCATATTTATACTATTTGCAGAACTAAATCTATATCGTTTCATCAAGTCATGATCTGCAAATACCTTTTTTACAAGATCTTGGCAAGAATCAAAACTGGCCTTAACTGAAAGGGCCAGTATGTTATCTCCCCATGATGTTAGTTGTTTTTCTTGTCTTTTTGAGACTTTGCCCTCTGGAAAGAAAATTATAACTTTAACATTGGGTAGCCCATGAAATGCTGCTGCTACAGCTCCCCCTGTATCTCCAGATGTAGCAACAAGTATAATTAATGGATCATTTTTATCTTTATTTAATTTACTTAAACATGAAGCTAAAAATCTAGCTCCAACATCTTTAAANGCAGCTGTAGGCCCATGGAATAACTCTAAATACCAAAGATTATTTTTTTCAGCTCTGACCGAGGGTATATCGAAAGATAAGCATTCTTTGATAATGTAATCCAGATCTTGTTTTAATACAGAATGCTCGAAAAATGGGGATAGGAGAATTTTTGCTGTATCTATTATAGATTTTGAATCGTTAAAGTCTTTTTCTTTAAAAACGGGAAGGGATTCAGGTAAAAACAGTCCACCATCATCAGCAATACCCTTTTTAAGCACATCATCAATGCTTGAAGCAGAGTCTTTACCTCTTGTGCTAATGAACTTCATTTTTTAATCTTCTATTACAGATCCTTTAGAATTTGATTGGCTAATCCATGTTTGACAATCGTAACCTTGNTTTAAACAAGATTCTCTCATTAACCTCTCTANTTGAGAAGATTTTTTGTTTTCGCAAATAGCGAATATACTTGGNCCACTNCCNGAAATGGAACATCCNAGTGCACCATTNTTNAGGNCAATTTCTTGTATTTTTTTGAAACAAGGCACATCAGATGANCTCTGCGGTTCTATTAAAATATCTTTTAAATTCTCTCGAATAAGAGTGAAGTCATTTTGAGTTACGCCAAGAATAAAACCTGCAAGATATGATTGTTGTTCTAAGCAGGACATCTAATGAATAATGCNTTTTTAGCTTCAACCGACTCTCAGCTGTATTAACCTTTAATTCAGGATGAAGGACTATACTTGAAAGTGTATCAGGCATATTAATGGAGTTAGTCACTGGAAGGCCATTTTGAGGGCAAAAAACAAGCCCTCCAAATAAACTCGGTGCAACATTATCTGCATGAAGACCACCACTGGCATATTTTTCACCTTCTAGNGCATACATGAGTATTTCTGTTTTGCTTAATGGGTTTTCAAGCAATGCATTTGCAGCTACAGCACCAGCAACAGCAGATGCAGCCGAACTACCCATACCAGATTGCAATGGAATGCCTTTATGGATTACTAATTCTAATCCATGTGATTGTGACTGACTCTCCCACAACTTGCTTGCGGAGATTGAAGCTGTATTTTCCATGGTATTCTTTGATAAAGATGAATGAACTTCACCGTTTAAATCATATATTTCTTTGATACGAACACCTTTCTCTTCAGTCTTTCTGGCTGATACTCTATCACCAACATTCTCAATTGCTAATCCCAACATATCAAAACCAACTCCAACATTTCCAATCGAAGCTGGTGCAAAAGCTGTTATAAATTTATCTTTCATATCAATTAATCAATTTTATTAAAGTTACAATATCAGCGAATATTCCTGCAGCTGTTACACCTGGTCCAGCACCCGGGCCCTGAATTACCATTGGATTTTTTGAGTAACGATCAGATTGAATCTGAATAATATTGTCTGTTAACTGAATATTACTGAATGCGTGATCTCTTGGATATTCAGATAATCCAATAGAGACCTCATTATCTTTATTCAGCTTAGCTGTATATCTCAAGACCATAGAGTTTTTCTTAGCATTTAAAAACCTCTGCTGCATATCATTATCATAACTTTTGAATAAACCCAGGAATTGATCCGGATCTACATTCATTAACTCTTCTGGTACAAGATTTTCGATGCTGAAGGTATTTATTTCTAGCTCTCTACCAGCCTCTCGACCTATTATCGCTAGCTTTCTGGCAACGTCCATACCTGTTAAATCATCTCTTGGATCAGGTTCAGTATAACCACTGCTCTTTGCTTCAGAGACAATTTGAGAAAATGGCTTAGTACCATCATAAACATTAAATAAATAGGCTAATGTACCTGAAAATATTCCTTCTATTGAATGAATAATGTCACCTGTGTCGATTAAACTCTGAATTGTTGATATTACAGGTAAACCTGCAGCAACTGTGGTCTCATAGAAACAATAATTGCCAGTAGAATTGGAAAGATCTTTTATTTTTTTATATGTTTTAAGATTCCCACTGAATGCCTTTTTATTTGGCGTGATAACATGTAATCCAGATTCTAGCCATTGCGAGTATTTGCTGGATATATCTTCATTAGATGTACAATCTATAATCAGTGTGTTTTGATTTACACCATCATCAGAGACATGTTTCACAAATTTATCAACATCAAAATCAACAGATGAAGATTCGATTGATGCTTTCCAATCAGAAAAATCTAGTGAATTCTCTGCTAGGATCATTGCATTGGATTTTGCAATCCCTTTTATTTCAACTTTTATGTTGTATTTATTACAAATATTTTCAGCGTTATTGCTCAGTTGATTTAACAATTCGCCACCAACCACACCAATACCTATAATTCCAATATTTAGAGTAGATTTAGTCATAAAAAATCCTTTATGAATTTCATTAAGTGCCTGGTTGGTATCTTTAGAATCAATTACAGCAGATATATTTCTCTCAGAGGAGCCTTGAGCTATAGCTCTAACACTAATTTCTGCCTCACCAAGAGTATTAAAAAATTTTCCTGCTATACCATATTGACCAACCATATTATCTCCTACAACAGCAAGTACAGACAGATCTCTGTTTATATCTATATTTGAAATTAGACCCGATTTTATTTCCTCAGAGAATGCATCATTTATTTGTTTGTATGCAATTTCTGATAGTGATTGAGGGATAGCTATGCAGATTGAATGCTCTGAGCTAGCCTGAGAAATAAGTGAAACGGATATATCTTTTTCTTTCAGTGAGGCAAATAATTTATCAGCTGTACCCGGTACACCTAACATTCCAGTACCTTCCACATTGATTAAAGCCATTGACTCAATAACTGTAATGCCCTTTATTTCTCTGTTGGCATCAATGTTTGATGAAATCTTAGTGCCTTTTTTTTCAGGGTCAAAAGTATTTCTTATATAAATTGGAATTTCTTGCTTTATCAGNGGGCTAAAAGTTTTTGGATGAATAACTTTAGCACCAAAATAAGCGAGCTCCATNGCCTCATTGTAAGACAAATTAGATATTAATCTCGCATTTTTTACACGATTTGGATCAGCACTTAACACACCATCAACATCCGTCCATATGACCAGCTCCTCTGCATCAAAGAGAGAAGCAAAAATTGCAGCAGAATAGTCACTTCCATTCCTACCGAGATTAGTCGAAATACCGTCATATCTCGAAGCTATGAAACCAGTGATTAGGTATAATTTAGATGGAGAAGATGAAGTAAACTTAGAAAAACTNTCNTTGGATTTTTGCCAATCTATACTCTCATTAATATTACTTTCATCTAAAAAAANAACTTTTCTGCTATCTAAGAAAACTGATTTTTCATCTGCCAACAGTTTATTTAAATATATGTTCATCAATCTTGCTGACCACAACTCTCCATAACCAGCAATTATCTCACTCTTATCTCCAGAGTCTTCTTTATCATGTGATTGCTCTAAGATATTTTTAATTTCATCAAAGTCACCAAAAACGTTATCTAAATACTCTTTAGATTCTTTTTCTTCAAGCAAATCATTTGAAAGTATTGAAATTCTCTCAGAGATTAATTTATATTCATCAGATGAAAAAAGAGATTTAGATGTGCAATCTTCTGATATTTTTATCAAAAGATCGGTGAATCCACCCATAGCGGAGACCACAATGCCATGATTATGGTTCTTATTGGCATAGTATGAGTCTAATATAATTTTTGAAACTCTAACAAAACATGCCGTATCAGCAAGGCTAGAACCTCCAAATTTATATATTTTCCAGTTTTCTCTTTTATTTAAACTCATGTTTTACTCGTGATGCTAACGTCACAATTATTAAAGGAAAGCGGATTATACATGATTATCGAAATAAAAAATAAGTGGTGGGGCGTGTAGGAGTCGAACCTACGACCAGTCGGTTAAAAGCCGAATGCTCTACCTCTGAGCTAACGCCCCACTCTCGAAAATCGTAATTTTTTAAAGCTAGTATTTTGCAAGGATAATACCGAATTGCCTGCAAATCTCAATACAATTATATGAGTGGGAAATTATACAATAAGAANGATTAATAATTGATTTATTTTTTATAAATTTCTATCGTTTAAAACTTTAATTCTTTGTTCAGCTAATTTGGCCACTGTGGAATCTGGATAATCATTTTGGATTTTTTCAAATATGGATCTCGCTTGATTCCAATCACCCAATTCGAAGTGACAATATCCAATTTTAAGCAATGCATCAGAGACTTTTCTTGAACGAGGGTAATACTCGATAACCTTAGAAAATTGATCTAATGCCTGTTGAAACTGATTTGCAGCATAATAGGATTCTGATAACCAATATTGTGCATTATCTATTAGACTGCTGCCAGGAAAAGAAGACAAAAATCTGATAAATGCTAGAGATGCCAGCTCATATTCCTGCTCTTTTAAAAGTTCGAATGCAGCTTGATAATTTTCTTGATCTGTACCTCCAGGGACGGGAAGTTCTCCCAATAGAATTTCATCCTCATCTACAATATTCATTGAATTTAGGGCGCTAATCGATCTCTCTAGATCTTGTAAACGATCATCCAAATCAATATAAAGTGCACGTTGTCGATCCTGTGTAGATTGAGACTTATAATCTAAGTCTTCCAGAGATCCTTGCATTTCAGAAACTTGTCTTTGCAAGTCATCTAGCTGACGAACAATCTCCATGATTCCTTGTTCATTGGATCTCATTGGTTGATTTTGCAATGAAGTCTGCGGATTTTGGTATGCACCACTGACAGGTGCTTGCGCGCACCCATTTGCGAGCATAGCAAATATTACTATGCTTATATACCTGATTCTAAAGCTCATTGGTGTTTTAATTTATAACGACAATCTCAACACGACGATTTTGCTGATAAGAACTCTCGTTGCTTCCGAACGCCATTGGTCTCTCTTCACCATAACTCACAGTTGTGATTTGACTTGCTGAAACACCATTAAGCATCATGGCTCTCCTGACGGCTTGAGCTCTTCTTTCTCCGAGTCCAATGTTGTACTCACGTGAGCCTCTCTCGTCAGCATGACCTTCAAGTCTGACCGTAGCCAGTGTATTTGCATTTAATCTCGCCGCGTATGCAGATACCAAATCATCGTACTCTAGGCGCAAATCAGAACGGTCAAAATCAAAGTAAATGATAGTGTCTAATGGCTCAGCAAAACTATCATCTCCAATTCTCTCCATTGAGTTTTCGCCGTCCATACCCATTCCATAAGAAGATGGATCATTGCCATCTGCAGATGACATGGATGATGAGTCTGATGAACCAGGCCCTGAATACAATGTGCAGCCTGAGACGAAAAATATTAAAGCACTTAATGTTAACCACTTAAACCGATTCATTTTTTACTCCCTAATCACTTTATTCAACTTAATATAACTATAATTTAACACATAATTATAATTTTAAAAATGGTGACCACACTGGCTCTCTTATGTCGCCCAATTTAGGTGCCATTCTTTGCCTTACCAAGCCGTCCGCAGTCACAGTCTCAAGTACACCATTACCTCTTAATTTCGTAGCATAAATTAGTGTGTCGCTATTTGGCGCAAAACTTGGTGATTCATCTTGTTTACCAGAGGATAATATCAGGAAATTTTCCTCTTTAATATCGAGAATTGCAATTCTATAGTCACCTCGATATTGGTGAACCATAGCAAGTTTATTTCCATCTGGTGATAATCTTGGTCTGGCATTGTAACTACCCTCAAAAGTTACTCTTGTGGCTCTATCTGCATTAACCTTCATCTTGTATATCTGAGGTGACCCTCCTCGATCAGAGGTGAAGTATATTTCCTCTCCATTAGGTGCCCAAGTAGCTTCTGTATCAATAGAACGATTATAAGTTAGCCTTCTTAATTTTCTTGAAGCTATATCTAGTATATGGATATCAAGATTACCATCAGACCCTCCCAGTGTAAGAACTAACTGCCTACCGTCTGGTGAGAAAGCTGGTGAGCCATTTATACCTGGTAGTTCTGAGATTTTTCTTCTATTACCAGTTCTCAAGTTTTGAACAAAAATAGACGACATGTTTCCTTCGAAAGAAACATATGAGAGAAGCCTGCTATCCGGAGACCACGATGGAGACATTATGGGATCTTTTGACTCGAGAATAATCTGCTCATTCTCACCATCAGAATCAGATATCACAAGAGCATAATTGCTTCTATCTCTTGATACATTGGATCTAACGTATGCTACTTTTGTATCGAATACACCTCTTATTCCAGTCAACTCCTCAAAAACCATATCAGCAATCCTATGGGCTGATCTTCTCAGAGTTCTCTCATCAGCGGGCATTCTATACCCAACAATTTGTTCGCGTTTAAATATATCGAACAGTTGAAATTGGATATTGAAAGAGTTATTCCTTCCTTTTGTGATCTTACCAACAACAACTGCCTCTACTCCCAGGATAGACCAGTCATCAAAATCTATTTCGGCTCCCGTTGTTGGTATTTGAAGCATATTTTCAATTGGTGTACTTGAGAATCGTCCACTTCTGAGTAAATCATTAGATATAATCTCTGTAATTTCTTTTGAGAGATTCGCGCTGCTTTCATCGAAACCAAAGGGAACTATGGCAACAGGTGTCAACTTGCCAACACCTTGAGTTATCCTAATAGTTAACTCAGCCTTTGATATGCTGTGAATTAGAAACGTAATTAAAAATAACAATATTTTTTTATTATTTAACAATCTCAATATTTCCCTTTATTAATTGTTATTGAATCGGTTCAAAAATAAATCTGAGATTTCGTTCAAATAGACTTGGGTCCTCAGGATTAGGGAGCGGAGAGGCCTTATATACCGCTGCTTCGATTGATCTCCTCACAGACTCGTCACCGTTGCATACTGTAACAGAAACACTAACAACCTCTCCACCAGGCAACTGGCGAACATTAACTGTACAACTCAAACCTTTTCCTGCACCCAGGGGCTGTATCCAGTTATTTTCAATTTTTAACATCAATGCATACATATACCTAGTCAAAGCACCAGACCTCATAGCATCGAGTCGTTTTTGCTCATTTTCCAATTCACGATCTAATTGTGCTTGCTTCTCAGCTGCCTCAATTTCTTTTCTAATTCTCTCGTTCTCTGCTCTTTGCTTCTCTATATCAGCCAATCTTTTTCGTTCTGCTTCAACGCGTTTTTTTTCCTGCTCTTCTTCTTTCTTTCTTTTTTTCGCTATTTCTTCTTGTCTTAATCGTTCTTTTTCTTTTTTTTGATCCTCTATTTTCTTTTGCTCGGCTTTTTTATTTCTCTCAATTCTCTCTCTTTCTAGCTTNATATCACTTAATCTTTTTTCTTCTTCAGCTGCTCTTCTTTTTTCCTCTTCAATTTTTTTAGGTGTAATTAAATTTTCTTCTTTTATTAAAGAGGCTTTAAGCATCAATGGTCGATTCGGTATATTTGCATTTGAAGTTTCATATACAAAGATCAAGGATGCGAATAAAGTAACATGAAGAATGCATGCTAAGACTATGGAAATTATATTATTTTTATGATTATTATTCATTTGTATCACTCAGGAATCGGATATGATTCCAACGGATCTGTGACAAAACCAATATCTTCTGCACCGCCCTGTTGAAGCAACACCATCGCACCAACAACGTTCCCATAGGCAACTGATCTGTCCGCCTTCACCAATACCATCGTTGAGGGTTGACTGTTAAGAACCGCTCTTGTTCTGTCAATGATTGATTTTGCATCCTGAGGCTTATCCTCGTCATCTCCAACATTGATGAACAGATTTCCACTGGCATCGACACTTAAAATTATTGGCGCTTGATTTGAAGCATCTGCAATCGGTTCTGCACCGGCTTTTGGTAAGTCCACTTTTATGCCCTGTGTAAGAAGTGGTGCGGTNACCATGAAAATAATTAAAAGAACAAGCATAACGTCAATATAGGGAACAACGTTAATTTCATTCATAATTTTTCTTTTCTTAAGCACTTTTTAATTATCGCTATTAAATAATTCGTGTTTCTGCAAAATACTTGTAAATTCCTCTGAAAAACTGTCATAACGGATCTCTAGACGAGATACACTGTCAACAAATCTATTATAAGCAACTACTGCAGGTATCGCTGCAAATAGGCCCATTGCTGTCGCAACAAGAGCTTCAGCGATTCCAGGTGCTACCATTGCAAGGGTCGCAGATTGGACACCGGCAAGTGCTCTAAATGAGTTCATTATCCCAATAACTGTTCCAAATAAACCAACATAGGGACTGATTGAGCCTATCGATGCCAGTGTTGCTAAGCTTTGTTCAAGTTTGTCTACCTCTCTCATTTGAGCGACTCGCATAGACCTTGTGCATTCCTCTATCATTTTATTCTTGTTGATTGATTGATTACTGGATAGACGATTGAATGCCTGAAAACCAGCATTAAAGATACTTGAGATTCCATCATTCAAACTATTATTCCTCTTAGCAGCTTGATAGAGGTCTGACAAGCTTCCTCCTTTCCAGAAAGCTGATTCAAACTCATCAGAAGATAATTTAATTTTTTTTATTAATTTATTTTTTGAAAATATAATACTCCATGACGCTATAGATGCGATTAATAGTGAAAGCATGACTAGTTGCACTATTAGACTGGCATTTAAAACTAAGTTTACAAAAGACATATTGGTTGTCATGAATTATTTCCTTTAAAAATTTTTCTCTATTCTAGCAAATCTTTAGTCTTGTTTAGATCATTATCATTTGGTTCTAAGCCAAAATGTAAATAAGCATTTTTAGTTACGACACGACCTCTTGATGTTCTCATTAGATAACCCTGTTGTATCAAAAAAGGCTCAATCACATCTTCGATTGTTCCTCGTTCTTCACCTAGAGCAGCTGACAGACTTTCTATGCCTACTGGACCTCCATCAAAATTCTTTATGATTGCTAGAAGTAATTTCCTATCCATAAGATCAATTCCATTAGGGTCTACCTCCAACATATCGAGAGCATCTTTGGATACCTTTTCTGTTATCTTTCCATCTGCTCTTACTTCGGCAAAATCTCTTACTCTCCTCAATAATCTATTTACGATTCGGGGTGTTCCTCTTGCTCTGCTTGAAATTTGGGTGCTTCCTGAGGCGTCAATTTCTAGGTTGAGTATGTTAGCTGATCTATTACAAATTTGAGATAATTCTGAGGTGTCATAGAAATTTAATCTCTGCACTATACCGAATCTATCTCTTAATGGTGATGTCAGAAGACCGGCACGAGTGGTTGCACCAACCAAGGTGAATGGGGGAAGATCGAGTTTAATTGATCTGGCTGCAGGCCCTTCTCCGATCATAATATCCAATTGAAAATCTTCCATTGCTGGATATAGTATTTCTTCTACCACAGAATTCAGCCGGTGTATTTCATCGATAAAAAGAACATCATTTGGCTCTAAATTTGTCAGAATTGCGGCCAGATCACCTGGTTTCTCCAGAACCGGTCCTGATGTCTGCCTGAGGTTAACTCCCATTTCACGGGATATTATGTGCGCAAGTGTTGTCTTACCTAATCCGGGCGGCCCAAAGATTAGCACGTGATCAAGAGATTCTTCTCTTTTTTTTGCTGCTTGTATGAATATTTCCATTTGCTCTCGAACATTGTCTTGGCCAATATATTCATCCAGTGTTTTCGGCCTAATTGCTCGATCAAACAACTTGTCATCATTATTTTGATCGCCACTGACAAGCCTATCGTGCTCTATTTCTTCCATTAATTATTCACCTTTTTTAATGCCATTCTGATTATCTCATCAGTTTTTTTGTCAGCAGTTTTTAATTTACTCATTATCTTATTCACATCGGATGCTTTGTATCCAAGTGNCAGAAGTGCATCAAAAGCTTCTTTTTTGGAGTCTTCTTTTTTTGATGAATCTTTTTCGGTCAGTATCTCACCCTCAAAATTATCAAATTTATCACGCATCTCTATAACAAGTCTTTCGGCGGTTTTTTTTCCCACACCTGATATACGCATCANTGCCGAACTGTCTTCATTTTTGATATTCGCATGAAATTCCTCTACTGACATTACCGACAGTATCGAAAGAGCAAGTTTCGCNCCTACACCATTAATCTTCAACAATGATCTGAATAATGATCTATCTCGTAAATTTTCAAATCCATAAAGCGTGTGGGAGTTCTCAGTAATTTGAAGATGAGTGAAAAGCTCCAAGGAAGAACCTATGTCAGGCAAATGATGGAATAAGGATGTCGACACCTCAATCTCATAACCTATGCCATTGCAATTTAACATCACAACAGGAGGCTCTTTGAGTCTGACTATACCCTTAACTGAGCCAATCATTTAGTTTAGCCTCCAATTTTTTTTAGTTCGTTTAGATACCTGCTCTGATTACTATAGCAAAGCGCGACAGCAATTGCGTCGGCAGCATCTTCAGACGGGCTTTTACTGAGATTCAATAACGATGTAATCATGTGTTGAATTTGATCTTTTGTTGCAGAGCCTGTGCCGACAATAGCTTTTTTTATTTCTCTTGGTGCGAATTCATAGACATCTAATTCTCTGTCAAATGAAGCAGATAAAGCTGCTGCTCTTGCATGACCCAATTTTAGGGCACTTCCAGCATTTTTGTGAACAAATACACTCTCAATCGCAATAATATTTGGATTGTATTCATCGATAATAGACGAGACTGACCTAAAAATTATTTTCAGTCTGGCAGGAAAATCACCTTTCAAGCTCTTTATTATCCCGCTTGTAACATATGATGGTTTATTATTTTTAATATCGATGACACCAAATCCTGTGTATCTTGAGCCTGGATCAATCCCAAGGACTCGTTTGAATTCTTTATTCATATTTTCTCAAGAATCTCATCGGATATTTCTGCATTACTATAAACAGTTTGAACATCGTCGAGGTCCTCAAGAGTATCAACAAGTTTTATCATAGTTTCAGCTTCACTTTGACTCAAATTCGCTTCATTAGTGCATCTCATTGTTATTTCACTGTGATTGGGATTAAACCCCTTCTTTTTTATAAACTCGAGGACTGCTTCGTATTTGCTGGGCTCAGAAATAATTTCCATATCACCATTTGAAGCTGTGATAATATCATCAGCCCCTCCATCAATAGCTGCTTCCATTATTTGCTCTTCATCTATATTTTTTTCAAAAATTATTACCCCAACATGATCAAACATATATGATACAGAACCATCTGCACCCAAATTTCCAGAAAACTTGCTGAATGCATGTCTTACCTCTGACACTGTTCTGTTTTTGTTATCTGTTAGGCAATCCACAATCACAGCGGCTCCTCCCGGGCCATATCCCTCGTAGCGAATTTCCTGATAATCAGCACCATCAAAATCTCCAGAACCACGCTTTATAGCACGAGTGATATTATCTTTTGGCATACTCTGAGATTTAGCTTTGTCGACAGCTAATCTTAATCTTGGATTGGAAGATAAATCGGGACCAGCCATTTTAGAAGCTACAGTTATTTCCCTGATCAATTTCGAGAACAGCTTACCTCTTTTTTTGTCCTGAGCTCCCTTTCTATGCTGGATATTAGCCCATTTACTATGACCGGCCATACTCACTCTCAATTATTTTGTTAAACTTGAAATAATAAAGTTTTCATAATATCGTTTTTTTTTGAAATGATCACTCGGAAATGCATTTAAAGAAAAGTATACAGGCGAAATCAATGCAACTGAAATATAAGTATAAAGATAAAATGAGGTGGCTCTGGATTCTATCAGTGATATTTCCGACCATTAGTATTCCAGGTATTTTCTTGCACCATCAGACAGGAAATGGAATTTTTCTTTTTTACCCATTCGTTGTAACTTATCTTATCACACCCTTTTTAGATTTAATTGTCGGNGAATACAATGAAAATCATCCAAGAGAGTTTAAAGAAGAATTAGGTCAAAAATTTTTCTATAAACTTCTGACATTTATTGTAGTTCCAATTCATGTCGTCGTNTTTTTCATATCTGCTTTCTATGTTGGAACAAAGACATTAGTCTGGTGGGAACTAATATTGATTTCTGTTGCAGCTGGACTTGCGAGTGGCTTGGCAATAAACACTGGTCACGAGTTAGGTCATAAAAAGACNAAATTTGAGAGAAATCTGGCTAAAATTGCTCTTGCTATACCCGCATATGGTCATTTCACAATNGAGCACAATAGAGGTCATCACAGCAATGTTTCTACCCCGGAAGACGCCGCAAGTGCAATGATGGGAGAAAATATATATGAGTTCGCTTTACGTGAGATGCCAAAATCCTTTTTAAATGCGATCGAAATTGAAACAACGCGCTTACATCGAACAGGTAAATCATTTTGGTCTAGAGAAAATCAGATGTTGCATTCTTTTGTATTGACATTTCTGATTCAGATTTCTCTGTTGATATTATTTGGCATAAAAATGATTCCCTTTCTGCTGATACACAATTTTTTTGCATGGTGGCAATTAACAAGCGCGAACTATATTGAGCATTACGGTCTTCTCAGAGAAAAAAAATCAGACGGAAGATACGAGCCATGCAAGCCACATCATTCCTGGAATAGTAATTACATTTTAGGTAACTTGCATTTATTTAATCTTCAGAGACACTCAGATCATCACACANNTCCTTCAAAAAGATACCATATGCTTGATAGCTATGAGGATTTACCATCACTTCCGAGTGGATATCTGGGTTGCTACCTGTTGGCTTACATTCCGTGGCTATGGTTTCACGTTATGAACAAAAAACTCATCGCTCTCAAACATATTAATCATGATTTTTCGAAAATTAATATACATCCAGAAAAAAAAGATATGCTAGTTGAGAAATACTCTTTGTGAATTATTTTGATGACATCTCAAGAGAGTCCCTCAAGCGATACATGCGAATCATAAATTGAAGATAATATCTTCTTAAACTACTCAGTGGGAATCTCTTTGACATACCTCTCACCATGTTTGGCATGTCATCTGGATACTGATTTGATTTATCACATTCACCAATCATCTTGGCTAACTGATAACCAGTCCAAGTTGATGTGTTAACACCATTTCCATGGTATCCAAAACCAAATAGAATTGACGGATCATCATCCAATCTTCCAATAGATGGTGTCAGTCTGCTAGTAAAACAGACAAAGCCATGCCATTTATACTCAATCTCGACGTTTTTCCAATGGGGCCAAATTTTTTTCATGATTTTTTCCAGATAAATATAGTTTTCCCTGGCTCCATTTCTATCACCCGCTGAAGAACCTCTGCCTCCGAATAGAAATCGTTTATCAGGTAACATCCTGAAATAATTCACAAGCTTCCTTGAATTTATAATTGGATCATCGGTTTTCCAATTATGATCATCTAGCTCACTCTGTCTGAGAGGTCTAGTGGTAATTATTGAGCTTATTATTGGAAGCGATCTAGAGTAAAAGCTAGACAAAAGATGTTCTGGCATGAATCCATTTGTTGCAAACACAACATTTTTTGCAAGAATTGAGCCCTGGNTTGTTTTCAGAATATGCCCTTTTGATGTTTTGCTCCANGACAAAATCTCACTATTTGTGTACAACTTTACCCCCATTTTTGAAGCTGCATCGGCCAGACCGATTGCGTATCTCAGAGGATGAATACCAAATGTGGGTTCAACAGAGATAGCGCCAAATTGCTCTGTTGAGTCAAAATAATTTTCCGCAAAATCAGTCCTTGAGATTGTTTTGGTTTTCAAGCCCAAAACATCCTGCCTAAATTGAGCATAATTTGCTAAAACTTCGTGATCTCTTGATGAGCGAGCAACCTCAATTTCAGCCTTACCTTGAATTTTTATATCAATATCTTCACCAATTATTATTTTTCTGACTAGCTCGATTGCCTCAATTTGACATTGATAATATTTCTTGACGTCTTCTAAACCATACTTCTTTATGAGGGTGTCTAAACTTTCTGCCGACCCTCCCATTGAACAAAATCCACCGTTCCTGCCAGAGGCTCCCCAACCAATATGACCTGCATCTATAACTGATGAGGAGATATTGTATTTTTTTGCCAAATGGTAAGCAGTTGATAAGCCTGTATACCCTCCACCAATTATTGCAATGTCAGAAATTTTTTCGCCTGATAATTTGTTACTTATTGCTGATCTATTTCCAGGGGTAGCCTCCCATAATGAGTCTTCTGGAGAATCAAATTGATACATTGCATTATTGTAGATACGGTGTTTCATTTATTGCTTTTCGTGCCCTTCATTTTGCGTTCCTATTCACAACAATATTTTCAACTTCTTTGTGAGTTACTGCAAGCCCTGCTCCAATCATTATTAAAAAAGGTATTGGTATTATAACCAGCGTATACCAACCATATAGATACATAATTGTTCCAGCAAGAAGAGATCCTATCGCAGACATGCCAAAAACGCAGAACTCATTTAAACCCTGAGCCTTAAATCGCTCACTTGGTTCGTAGGTGTATGTCAGCATCGTTGTACCTCCAACATAGAGAAAATTCCATCCAATGCCAAGTAGAACAAGTGCTAACCAATACATGAAAATTGTATTTCCAGACAATCCAACTAATGAAGACCCAAGAAGCCCAATAACGCCAATCGCCATAATTTTATTTAATCCATATCTCTCGATCAAGAATCCTGAAATCATAGAAGGTATATACATCGCTAACACATGGCTCCTTATGATACTGGCAGTTGCTTCAATAGAATAACCATCAATGACATGCATACTCAGTGGCGTTGCGGTCATAATAAATGTCATCGAGCCATAGGCAACTGTTGCGCCAAGCATAGCCATAATAAATATTCGCTGCTTAAAGATAATATTGAGTTTTCTCCCAGGACTTTTTTGATCATTGTCGGATGAGATCTTAAATGATCCAAGTGACAGGAGAAGTAATGACTGAATACAAAACAGAAACGCAAGTGCAATCAGTGTTCCTGCGTACAATATCTCGTCAAACCAAAATTGACCTCCCGTAACAAGTTCAGGTCCAAGCATGGCCCCTCCGATAGCGCCAAGAAGAATCATAGAGATAGATCTTCCTACATACTTTTGATCAACACTTTCAGCTGCCGCATAACGATATTGCTGAGAAAATGCCGCATTAATACCAAACAAAGCAAAAGACAAAGCAAACAACAAGAAACTCTGATTCTTAATTGCAAAAGCAGCAAGAAGTACAGCCATAGCCGCTGATATCGATGCAAGAGCGGACCCATACTTTCTTCCTATCTTTTTCATAATCATAGTCGCAGGAATAGCAGAAAGCGCTGTGACCACAACCATCAGAGATACTGGCAATGTTGCTATCGACTGATTATCAGTCAAGGATGAGCCAATTATACCGCCAAGTGTTACAACAACTATTTGACCTGTAGAAGAAATCAATTGACAGAAAAACAGAATGGTTAGATTTCGATAATGCATATTTAATAAAATAAGTTCTTAATGAAGTGATGAAAATTTTTCATTGATGGCATACTCTGAGATATATATGACTATAACTTGAATTATAACAGNCTTTCGCCTCTCNAAATTATACAAATACAGAGTAAATAAGGATATGCCAAGCAAAGAAAAAATATTCCAAATTTTTAAATACAGCATTTATATACTGGTTACTGTTAATATGTATTTTTTTTTAGAGGAGGAAGTGCTTGCTTACCCAATCAGATATCCAAATGGAATAGAATTCCATCAGATTTATGAGGGTTTTGCTTCATCAATTGATACTGCTGCTTGGTTGATTTTATTGTGGCTACTAGAGCTAGAAACTTATGTTTTAGATGATAAAATATTCACAAAATCAGTTAATTACACACTTTTTTTAATTAAATCTATATGTTATGGATTTATTTTATATTCATTTTTTGGTTATTACGCTAACCTAGTTATATTTTATGAGGCTGAAAGCTACTTACAAATAAAAAATCTATGTCAACTGTCAAGTGGAGATTGGGCATATTCTGTAGATATAAATGAATATCAAACAATCACCTCTAATAACTGTGAGCTGTTAAGCACATCTAGTGAATTTTTCAAATTTCCTGGTATGCAGGCCCTTGTTGACTTCAATGGCTTAATTGAGATTATAAGATTGGGGTGGATTGATGTAATAAATTCAGGTGTATGGATTATTGTTGTATTGATAATTGAGATAAATATTATATTGGTTGAGAAAAATAACTATCTCTCTGCTTCAAAAAAATTAAGCTCCCTCAGCAAATATTTTTTATACCCAATTCTATTCTTCAATGCTATTTACTGGGGAATAAAAGGTGATTTCATCGATTTTTGGGATGCTTTTTTATGGCTTGTTGCATTTTTATTTATCGAGCTCAACATAGTTCAGTGGGACGAGGACAGAAATTTAAAAAAATAGTATCTAAGGCAGAATGATTACATTTTCTTTTTTTAAAACATCCTCGTCAAACTCACTTATCAACCCCTGAACGCGCAAATCAATCAGTTTTAGTGAGTTATCTAGGTTGATCAGCCATGCTCTCCATTCTTCATTTTGATTGCGTCTATAAAAGCCTGATATTTGCCAATCACCATCCAATGGATAGATGTAGGATTTACCGACATCTCTGTCGGGATTAAGAGGATGAATTATTTGTGTTGTGTTTGGCATTTGTAAAGTAGTCATGAATAGCTTTTCGCTTTGCTTTATCACTGCTTCTTCACTTTCTCGCTGGATTGTGATGTCAGGTGATGTAGAACTGAAATAGACAGAAGTTGCAGCAAGGAATCCAACAGTCAATGCAAATATTATTTGGCCCAAAGTGTATTTCTTATTCATAATGATTTAAGAGATAATTTAACGAAAGTATATATAATAACTATAAACCCAAGAAAGATTAACTCAAAAATGAACCAGCTTCCCAAGACATCATGTCTATACTTTTTTTTTCTATTTATTTTAATTTCATGCAGTGACAATTATGAAAATAAGGATACTCTTTTGAACAGTGAAAGAATAGAAAATAAATTTGGATCATACGGTGTTGATATCGTTCAATCAGATAATCAGTCAAGAGTAAGTTTTTTATACAGCTTAGATTCAAATAACAAGATAAAGAAAAATTATCACACTCTTGCGGTTGTAAAATTCAAAGAAACAATAAAAGTCTCTGCCATTCATAAGAGAATTTTAAACGGAGGATCAATTGGAGAATCTTTCAAAAAAAAAGGATGGGAGATTGATAAAAAAAATCATCAAATGATGGTTATATCAAATCCCAATCAAGATCTTTTTAAGTCTTGGCTCTCAAAAATTAACGATGAGAACCTTGCTTTACATTTTTACAAGTTGTATGTGACAAAAAAAAATCATAATTATTTTTATGCAGAAATCCTAGAGTTGCATCATCCAGCATACCTTTCAATTAGTGATCTTAAGTCATTTTTCAATTCTGATGAAGAGACTCAAAATAATGAGAAATTATTATCGATGTTGAATTTTATTTTAGATAACAAACCAGCTCTTGATGAAGCTTTATTTTTGATAAATGAAAATCTTTAAATTTGTTAATCATCCTCAGGTGATTCCATTTTTTTTGCTTGATTGCTTTGTTGTTCTAGTTTGTTGATTTTTGGAATCAAGCGCCAAAAAAAATAAGCAATAGAACATGACACGAATATTCCGAGAAAGATAAGTATTAACATTAGTAGATTCATTCGAGTACAATATTACAAAGTTGAATCAGTTTCACTAAAAAAACAGTCTAATGAAAGATACAGATAAGAAAGAAAAAACACTGGATCCAGACGATTGGGATGAGTTTCAAGCATTACTTCACAGGGTTTGTGATGATGTGGTGGACTACCTCAAGACAGTTGGAGATAGACCTGTGTGGAGCGAACTCCCCGAGGATTCAAAAAAACTTTTTACTGAAGATTTGCCAACATCAGGATCGAGGTATGCCGATGTTTACAACGAAGTGAAAAAACACATACTTCCTTATCCTACAAATAATATTCACCCAAGATTCTGGAGCTGGGTTGGCGGTACCGGAACGCCCAGTCAAGTAATTGCTGATATGATTATTTCTGCAATGAATTCAGGCAGTTTAGGATTAGATGAAACAGCCTCAACTCACGTAGAACTTCAATTACTTGATTGGCTAAAAACATTAATGGACTACCCCTCCAATGCAAGCGGTCTTCTTGTGAGTGGAGGATCTATGGCAAATCTTGTTGGTTTAGCTGTCGCAAGGACTCATGCGGCAGATTATGATGTCAGAAAGACGGGTGTCGATGTACAAGAAAACTCAAGATTAATTTACTACAGCTCGACAGAAACTCATTCGTGCATTCGAAAAGCCATAGAACTATTGGGGCTTGGATCAGAGTCACTCAGACTTGTGCCAGTTCTGGATGATTACACAATAAACATCGAGCTATTGAAAGAAGCTATATCCAATGACAAAAAAAACGGTAATCAGCCAGCTTGCATAATTGCTAATGTTGGCACTGTCAATACGGGGGCTATCGACCCATTAATGAAACTTTCTGAAATTGCAAAAAAAGAAAACATGTGGCTACATACAGACGGGGCATTCGGTGCGATCACAAAATTATCGAAAGAGTCAAAACATCTCGTGGAAGGAATGGAATTTTCAGACTCAATTGCTTTTGATTTACATAAGTGGATGTATATTCAATATGATTGTGGATGCACATTAATAAGAGGTGGGGCCCCTCATAAAGAAACATTTTCTGTCATACCTCCCTATATTAAAAAATTTGAGAGAGGTCTGGCTTCTGGACCATTAAATTTTTCAGAATATGGTGTTCAGCTTTCACGTTCATTTAAGGCATTAAGAGCATGGATGGCACTGAGAATTGAAGGATCGGATAAATTTGGCGACTTAGTCCAACAAAACATAAATCAAGCAAAATACCTAACAAATTTAATTGAAGAAAATCAGAATCTTGAACTGTTATCTCCTACCTCTCTTAACATTGTTAACTTTAGGTTCGTAAATGAGAATATTGATAACAAACGTCTGAACGATTTCAATGCGGAATTATTAATGAGACTCCATGAAAGTGGGGATCATGCTCCATCATCGGCCTTATTAAATAGTATATTCTCAATACGAGTGGCAATCACAAACCATCGAAGTCGATTACAGGATTTTAGAGAACTTATTGAGGATGTAATAAAAATTGGTAATAAATTATTAAATGAGAATAATAAACAATAACTTATATAATTTTATTGAACTATTTTATAAATTAAATATCCTGTTATCGTTAAGAAATTTTAAAGATAATCATTCTACCAAACTTTATTCTCAAGCATGAGCAATACAGACAAACTGAATGCGCCACCCGAAATAAAAATATTCCAGTCTCGATGTCGCGTACCGTAGAGATTTAAAAATACATAGACCGCTCCAACAATTAAAAATACAACCAATAATTGCCCAAGCTCTATGCCTAAATTAAAACCCAACAAAGGCATTAATATGGAGGAATCGTCCATGAGTAATGCGCGAAAGTAATTAGAGAAACCCATCCCATGAATAAAACCAAAAAACAGTGCCATCAAATATCGGCCATTCATATTTTCTAATTTGTTTAATGAATTATTATGACTATATACATTGTGAAGCGCTGTAATAGCGATTGTTACTGGAATTAGAAACTCAATCAAGTTTGATGGGATCGTTATCACACTGAAAGACGTTAGTGCAAGGGTAATACAATGCCCTATCGTGAAAGCTGTTACTAAAATAAGAAGGTTTTTCCATTGCTCCAATCGATAAACTGCACACAACGCAATAAGAAATAATATGTGATCGTATCCAGCCATATCAGATATATGCTCGAAACCCAATTGAATATAGAAAGCAAATGAATTCATATCAAAAAATCAAAGTGTGAGAAGGAGTTTTTTTATCCAACATCAAACTCGTTGAATCATTGTTAATGTGAACATAGACAATATTGCTCTGATCAAAAAATAAATCGGTAAAAACTGCATTCTTTATTTTTAGTGTATTCAATGGTGAATCGTGATGATGTTCGAACACAATTCCAAGGGCAGTATCAATACCATTGCCCTTGAGTCTCTTTTTTTTGATTTTTAGAGGTACTCTTTCACCATTCACTTCTAAAAAGAAAAAATCATTAATATAACTCATCAATAATTGCTCAGCATTTGGTGCTTCATCTGGCTCACAAAAACGCAACTCCCTACTCTCTGGATCAAAAACTAGAGCTTCGTTAACATCCATTAAAAACAGCCTAAGGTCTATCACAATAAGCTTTTCTTGCTCTAGATATTCAATCTCACTCAATGATAATCTTAATGGGTGTGATTGAATTACAGATGATTCAATCAATGCGAACATCGCAATGACGCTAACAAAAGCAAGGCGTACATCTTTCTTCAAGTTTAAGTTCTGGCCTGAATAGATTCTGAAACTTTCTGAACCTCGTCGAATACCCGGATGAGATTTTTTCCCCAAATTTTTTCAATGTCAGACTCCGAATATCCTCGTCGAACCAATTCAATTGTAATATTCATGACCTCGCTGACATCAAAAACACCATCAATTCCACCNCCACCNTCAAAATCACAACCAATGCCAACATGATCGATTCCAGCTACNTCAACNATATGATCAATATGATTCACCACATCAACTACAGTTGCCAATGGAGTAGGAAACCTCTCATTAATTTCNCNTATNGCTTGTCTCATNTCACTTCTTTCNTCTGGATTCATNTCACTNGTTGGCTTCATGCTTGCNCGAAGTTCNGCTGTCGCNGCNTCTCNCTCAGGATTNTCAGGTTCGTCTCTTAAGTATGCTGACAGCATCGTCAGTTGCACTACACCATTATTCTCTGCAATCAGNCGAAGCATCTCATCTGACATATTTCTGTCGTGCTCAGTGACTGNTCGAGNATTAGAGTGACTTGCAATTATGGGTGCNTCTGATATGGCAATTGCATCATAAAATACATCNTCACTTGCGTGAGAAACATCGACCATTATTCCNAGNCTNTTCATNTCAACAACNACCTCTTTACCNAATTGACTCAGCCCNTNATGNTCAGGNCCCTCTTGATCNGTCGCTGAGTCGGCTANGTCATTATTTGATGAATGNACCAGNGTAATGTACCGNACACCCTNNTTNAAAAAAGTCTCNACATTCTTTATGTCATTTCCAATTGGGTATCCATTTTCAATCCCAATATAAACAGCACGTTTATTATTGTCCTCCAGTTCGTACGCATCTTCTGGATCTAATGCAAGACCGACTTGATCTGAATTGTTTTCTATAGAATCAATAACGGCATCAATCATTTGAAGTGCTAAATTTTTTGCACGTTCGTTGTTAGCGTCATCTCTGATATCTTGTGCAACGAATGCGGCAAAGAAAACCGCGTCCAAACCACCCTCAATCATGCGTGGGTAATCAAACTTTGAGCCTGTCTCATTTGGATCATGTCTCTCTGCCATGTCAAATCCTGGTTGGATCATTCGAAGTGGCGTATCAGCATGTGTATCCAGTGTCAAAACACGATCGTGAATTTCTAGGGCACGACTTATCATTTCTGCTTCAGTTTCAGTGTTTGATTTTGAGGAATTATCTTCCATGCTGCATGCGCCAAGCGAGAGAATGATGATGGAATGAATAACAGCAAACTTAAATTTTCTTAGCATTTCTGATCCTTAGTTTTATGGTTGTCTAATTCCAGATTAAAATTAAATCAAAACTCCGTCAAATAATTTAATTTCATTTATGGCAATTAAAGATTTTGTATGAGATGAATACGAAAGCTTCATTTCTTGAAAAGGAAAAGATATTAAGTAAGAATCATTTAATAACGATATAAACTTTGAAATTGATATGAACACTAGAAAATGAAAATAAAACATATTTTTTTGTTTCTCCTGCTTGCCCTTATTGGAGCATGCTCCGATAACTCAAAAAAGGATTATGACCTCATCATAAGAAATGGTCTTATCTTTGACGGATCTGGGAATGCACCTATATCTTCAGATATTGGTATCAATGGTCATTTCATTTCTCTCGTAGGTGATCTTTCAAATTCCACTGCTGAAAATGAAATTAACGCTGAAGGAATGGCAGTGGCGCCTGGTTTTATTAATATGCTCTCGTGGGCAACTCAACCCCTGGTTATAGATGGAAGAGCAATGAGCGATATTAAACAGGGAGTAACATTGGAAATTATGGGGGAAGGAAGATCGATGGGCCCTCTCAATGAGAGTATGAAAATTAGAGAAAAAAATCGTCAATCCAATATTAAATACGATATCGAATGGACCACTCTAGGTGAATACCTTGATTTTATCGTTGAACAAGGGGTTTCAGTTAATGTTGCATCCTATGTTGGTGCAACCACTATAAGAGTTCATGAACTTGGATATGAAGACAGGGCCCCAACATCAGATGAGCTTGAGAGAATGAAGCAATTAGTCAGGAATGCGATGAGAGAAGGTGCTCTGGGGGTCGGGTCCTCATTGATATATACTCCCGCAAATTTTGCAGAAACTGATGAACTTATTGCTCTAGTAAGTGCTGCGGCTGAATATAATGGACGGTATATCTCTCATCTAAGATCGGAAGCCAATAAATTAGAAGAGGCTGTGCTTGAACTTATCAAGATTTCAAGCATAACTGGTGCGCCAGCTGAGATTTATCATCTTAAAGCGGCTGGGAAAAAAAATTGGTATAAATTGGAAAATGTATTTAATTTGATAGAAACGGCAAAGGCTTCTGGATTAAGAATTAGTGCGAATATGTATACCTATGCTGCAGCTGCGACTGGATTGGATGCAACAATGCCGCCGTGGTCACAAGAAGGCGGCCATGATGAGTGGGTCAAAAGATTGAAATCTAAAAAGAATCGCGATCTACTTTCAGAAGAAATGCTGAATGCAGATTCAGATTGGGAGAATTTCTTTATGCAAGCAGGTCCAGAAGGAATACTGCTTACTGGTTTTAAAAACCCAGACCTAAAAAAATATATTGGCAAAACACTCAGCGAGGTAAGTAAATTAAGAGGAACATCTCCCCAAATTACAGCCATGGATTTAGTTATCGAGGATAACAGCCGAGTGGACGCAGTATTTTTTTTGATGTCTGAAGAAAATGTCCTAAAACAAATAAAAAAACCATGGATTTCTTTTGGCTCTGATGCTGGGGCAATAGCAAATGAAGGCGTCTTCATAGAAAAGGGTGCGCATCCCAGAGCTTATGGGAATTTTGCTAGAGTTCTTGGAAAGTACTCAAGAGATGAAAAGGCAATTAGTTTAACTGAGGCTATAAGGAGGATGACGTCCCTTCCAGCCTCAAATGCTGGTATCTATGACAGAGGGCAACTAAAAAAAGATTACTACGCCGATATTGTTGTATTTGATCCAGAAGAAATAGTGGACAGAGCAACTTTTGAAAAACCTCATCAATATGCTGTTGGTGTGGAACATGTTTTTGTTAATGGAATCCAGGTTTTAAATTACGGTAAGCATACAGGAGCGACACCGGGAATGGTTGTTAGGGGTCCAGGATGGAGTGGCTGGGATACGGAATAAATTCAAACTCTTTGTATTGTCAGCTCCAAATGACAAAGCCTCTTTCTGACTTTTTATAGTTAAAAAAACTAATATTTTTTTAGAAATATTTTTTCAAAGAGATTTGATTATATGGAAAAGAATTAAAGAAAATACTCCTTCAGCACTTGTTCCCTCAACACCAACAATTGATATTTATATTGCATTTAAACCCAAACTAACCACATATTGAAAAACTATCCCATCTGTTTCATTATAGTTATATGAAAAAACTATCCCTAATTACAATATTGTCTCTTTTCTCTAGCTTGGGTTGGGCCCAGGAAAAACTATCGTATACTGAAATGGAAATTGTCAGTTATTTATCAGATACATATGATGAGCAGATCTCTTTCCTCGAAAAAATAGTGAATATCAATAGTGGCACCCACAATCACGCAGGTGTGCGTGAAGTTGGAAATGTTTTTGCCAGAGAACTCGAAGCCATAGGCTTTAAAACAGAATGGCAGAATATGCCCGCTGAGGTGAACCGTGCTGGTCACCTGATCGCGAAATTAGAAGGTACATCGGGAAAATGTCTCTTGCTTCTAGGGCATATAGATACGGTATTCAGAAAAGACAGTCCATTTCAAAAATTTGAACATAAGGGTGATCATTTAGCGGGACCAGGTGTTGCCGATATGAAAGGTGGCAATATGATGATTCTCTATGCGCTTAAGGCCATGCATAAAAATGGAAGTCTCAATAATCGATGTATCTCCATTATGTTTACGGGTGATGAAGAATCTTATGGATATCCGATTTCGTTTGGCCGTGGAAGGATGATCGAAATGGGCAAAAAGGCTGATTATGCTCTAAGTTTTGAAGGAGGCAGCAATGGTGGTACAAGTGTGGCGCGTCGTGCCGACACGGAATGGCAGCTTGAAGTAAAAGGAAGGCGAGCTCATTCTAGCCAAATTTTTCAAGAAAAGGTTGGTGCTGGAGCTGCATTTGAAGCGGCGCGTATTCTCAATGCTTTTTATGAAGAAGTTAAAGGCGAAGAGCATCTCGTTATAAACCCGCACAATGCTGCAGGTGGAACTGAACTGTCACTTTCGAGTAATCGACGAGAAATGACCGTTTATGGCTCAAGTGCTGTGGCACAAACATACGTCATTAACGGAACTATGCGATTCATTACAATGGCGCAACTCGAACGCGCCAAGAAGAAGATGATCGAAATCACACAGGATAACCTGGCACAGACGTCTGCATCGATCAGCTTTGATAAAGTGAATGTAATGCCCATGCCTGCGAGCGATGGAAACTTGGCATTACTTGCCAAGTTGCAAAAAATCAATGATGACCTCGGTATAGAATACCCTGTCTATGCTAATAATCCGTCTGACATTGGTGGTAGTGATATTCAGGTGGTCGCACCATTTGTCGATAGTATAGATGGGCTTGGTTTCACTGGAGCAAATGCGCATTCAGTTAGAGAGGTGATGCACCTCAAGAACTACCATGATGAGATAAATCGTGCTGCATTGTTGATATATCGACTGAGTCAGGAATAGTATTCAGTCAAAAAAATATTGGCATCGGAGCAAGAGAAAGGGATGAGTGCGTCTTAGTTAGATCCTTTTTTTGACGCTTTAGAGTACTGGCATATTCTAATAAAAGAGTTGACTCAATAAAATGAGATTAATTAGTTAAAGGTTTTACTTGATGGAATGTCTTGATTGATCCACAGACTTTCGGAAATACTCATCAGTGAAATAACTGATAATTTTCACCCTTTTTGCTAAAATCAATGTGTAGATTAAATCTTTATTGCGTCCTCAAAACGTTATGAGAATCAGTCTAATATTATATCTATGAATCAACTTACCTTGACCACTATGAGCCATTANTCANAATACTTAGATGAAATTGCAAAGCGAAAANANCTCGGGCTGAGTCCNCTGCCAATAGAGNGTGCCGAGCTTATCTCTGAAATCATAGAACAAATAAANGATTCTCACTGNNAGCANCGNGAAGAGTCNCTNAAATTTTTTATCTACAACACTTTACCNGGNACAACTGCTGCTGCAGGTGTGAAATCTCAGTTTTTAAAAGCAATAATTACCGGTGGTTGTGTTATTGAAGAAATTTCNACAAACTTTGCNTTCGANCTNCTGTCTCANATGAAAGGTGGACCCTCNATCGAAGTTCTTCTTGATCTNGCATTAGGTGATGATCCACTAATNGCCTCGAATGCAGCTGANGTNCTNAAAATGCAGGTATTTCTCTANGAGGCTGATACAGAAANACTCGAGAATGCATATAGAGCTGGAAATATGATCGCCCTAGATATTCTTAAAAGTTATTCTAAAGCTGAATTCTTCACTAAACTTCCCGACATNGAAACAGAGATTAAAATTGTAACCTANATTGCGGCCGAGGGAGANATTTCGACCGACTTACTCTCNCCTGGAAAGCAAGCTTATTCTCGTGCAGATAGGGAGTTGCATGGTAAATGTATGATCTCTGAAAAAGCTCAAGTTGANATTAAAGAACTGCAAAAACAACATCCTGACAAAAGACTAATGTTAATNGCTGAAAAAGGTACNATGGGCGTTGGATCCTCTAGNATGTCAGGAGTNAATAATGTTGCATTGTGGACNGGCAANCCAGCTAGTCCNTATATACCCTTTGTAAATATNGCTCCAATTGTAGCTGGAACGAATGGAATTTCTCCGATTTTTTTGACTACTGTTGACGTAACAGGTGGTATTGGAATCGATTTGAAGAATTGGATTAAAAAGTCAGATGTTAACGGAAAATATATCTTAAATGATGACGGCAATCCAATCATGGAACAAGTTTACTCTGTCGAGACCGGTACATCGCTAATTATTAACACAAAAGATAAAAAATTATATAGAAACGATGGAAGTACAGAACTAGTCGATCTCAGCAAATCTTTTACTCCTCAAAAAATAGAATTCATAAGAGCTGGTGGTTCTTATGCAGTTGTTTTTGGAAAAAAACTTCAAAGCTNTGCATCNAGGACTCTCGGGGTTGAATTGAAATCAGTTTACGCACCGCCAAAANTAATAACTCATGAGGGACAAGGCCTCACTGCTGTAGAAAAAATCTTTAATAAAAATGCAGTTGGTGTGGCTTCGGATGTTGTAATGTTCTCTGGATCAGACGCTCGTGTAAAAGTAAANATTATTGGATCGCAGGATACAACCGGATTAATGACTTCTCAAGAANTAGAGTCAATGGCTGCAAAAGTTATTTCTCCAGCAGTTGAAGGTGCTTATCAGTCTGGATGTCATACTGCCTCTGTTTGGGATGGTAAAGCACGAGCCAATACCCCAAAACTTATGAGATTCATGCATAAGTTTGGTCTAATTACAGCCAGAGATCCTAAGNATATCTACCACCCAATGACAGATGTAATACATAAAGTTTTAAATGACATTACAGTAGATGATTGGTCAATTATNATAGGAGGTGATTCNCACACCAGAATGTCTAAAGGAGTTGCATTTGGTGCTGATTCTGGAACTGTCGCTCTTGCTTTGGCAACTGGTGAAGTAACGATGACTATCCCTGAATCAGTTAAAGTAACTTTCAANGGAAAGATGAAGGAGCATATGGATTTTCGTGANGTTGTTCATGCAACACAGTCACAAATGTTGAGCCAATTNGGTGATAATGTTTTTCAGGGTCGAATAATTGANGTTCATATTGGAACATTATTNGCTGACCAAGCTTTTACCTTCACTGACTGGACTGCAGAAATGAAGGCAAAAGCATCAATATGTATCTCGCANGATGATACTCTAATCGAGTCTCTCGANATCGCTCAAAATCGTATACAAGTNATGATAGACAATGGNATGGATAATGAANGNAAAATGCTCCANGGTCTAATCAATAAGGCCGATAAAAGAATTAAAGAAATTAAATCGGGGAAAAAACCAGCATTAACTCCTGATAANAATGCTAAATATTTTGCAGAAGTNNTTGTGGATTTGGATAAGATTGACGAACCTATGATCGCAGATCCAGATGTCAATAATGTAGAAATTTCAAAGAGATACACACATGACACAATAAGACCAATCTCATACTATGGTGCAGAGAAAAAAGTAGATCTTGGATTTGTGGGTTCNTGCATGGTTCACAAGGGTGATATGAAAATTGTCGCTCAAATACTTAAAAATCTTGAGAAAGATTCTGGTGCTGTAGAATTTAAAGCTCCATTGGTAGTGGCTGCCCCAACTTACAACATCATTGATGAATTAAAATCTGAAGGTGATTGGGCTGTTTTACAAAAATATTCTGGCTTTGAATTTGATGATANNTCACCTAAGGAATCGGCNCGAATTGAATACGAAAATATATTGTATCTNGAAAGNCCTGGTTGCAATNTATGCATGGGAAANCAAGAAAAAGCTGCTAAAGGTGACACCGTCNTGGCTACTTCNACACGNCTCTTTCAAGGGCGAGTTGTGGAAGATAGNGAGGAAAAAAAAGGAGANTCTCTTCTAGCATCAACTCCGGTTGTAGTTTTATCAGCTATCCTNGGAAGAACACCNACTATTGACGAATACAAANCTGCAGTAAANGGNATTGATCTTACTAAATTCTCTCCACCTCNAGAGAAACTTGCATCTTCNNCGTCGGTNCATTTCTAACNTCGNTTNATTTATCTGAGCTTGGCCANTCNCTATCAAATGGATAAGGTGTTTCATCAGATTTGAAAGAGATAAAACTGTATATTTGGCCAACAAAAATACCNAGGGAAAATCCGAAATCTTCCAATTTATCNTTCGTAGTGCCAGTNAAGATTTTNATCAAAAATTGTAANACNGCAATAACAATCACAATCGCTTCNGTGATACCTATNGCGATNACNAAAAGCACCATGAANGCNAATCTCTTCCATAAGGAGATCGATTTNAGATTNTCTGTNTANGANGANTAATCCATATCAACNTTNATATCTTCNGTCTTTTTTTNANTNTTCTTNCTTTTTGNTNTTATCGGTCATAATATTTCTCAGAAATTTACTANTTGGGTGTAAGATACATAATAATTTCNGCTCTCACAACTTCNGTATCATTTGAATCTCTGACTGAGANAGNAATAGCNACATCACTTTTTNTNTTTTGNTCTATATTTTTTGGCATNATTGCAATNGCATTAAGNCTCGAATTTGCTTTTTTTANATANTCTATATTCATGCCTTTTGGAATCCAGCGAAGAGATTTATGCAAAAAACCCTCCATNAAGGTNCCTGCAGCNAACTCGCANAGATTTGCNATCGCNATCACATGNATTGTCCCCANATGATTTGTAATTTTTCTANTTTTTTTCATNCCTACTTTTACAAATTCTGGATTNTAATCNATNAAATAAGGAGANATTGAAGNAAAATATGGNACCNGCATACAAACTGCTCTCGCAAAAANCCATCNTCCTAAACTATAGTCTTTTANTANTNTCCACATTTTTGANGGGCTNAATTGAGACATCTTNATNANANTAGCTATCNTCAGGNANNGCCCAAATAAAATTTTCTGAATTAGGCATTTTAACGCCAGNCANATTGTTTTTATTCAANATCATTTCNGANTCAATAATATTATTTATGAAAAGTATGTAAGCAGATATTGAATATATNTCNTCATTGGTAAGNGANCCNGGATTTTGATATGGCATNGCTCTTCTGATGTAATCAAANAGAATTGTTGAGTATGGCCANTAACTACCNACNGTTTTTTTAGGAANAGGCCCAGATATTGTTCCATGACCTCCAGCTANATCACCATTNAGGCCTTTCACGCCNTCTTTACCATGACATGCCATACAATGNANANCATANAAATTTTNACCNGCATCAACAGNNCCTTNCCCATTGGGNAGGCCTTGCCCATTTGGCATTATTACAAAATCNTATTTTTTANCCTCCTCATCTGAGAGAGGTTTACCTAAATTGGGATTTTTTTTACCNAAAACATCAGAAATNGCATTTCCTNCAAGAAGGAATAAAAANAACGNACATATAATATTCTTATAAATAGACATTACTTACCTCCCCCNCNGAACTNATAGCCCAACTTTGGATTGCNTTNTAATGATAAAAAGTATTNACAGCCTTTCCCTCCAACCAAGCATCTCTTCGTGGNTGAACATTTCCTTTTTCATCAATCGCCCTGCTCATAAGTGAGGAATCAGAGCCATCCCACATCCAAGCTGATCTGAATCTCGTCAGTGATTTTGGTAGCACATGCTCATCAAGCTGTGCTTCTGCCCAGGATTTTCCACCATCAGCAGACAGCTCAACTTTTTTTATTTTTCCACTTCCAGACCATGCAATCCCTGATATTTGGTAAATACCTTTTTTGCTAAGATTCAATCCTGGTGAAGGACTGGTGATCACAGATTTTACCTCCATTGGAAACGTAAAAAGTTCAGAGATACCATCATCTCTTAGATCAGAATATTTTGATGTCTCATCTTTAGTCATAGATGGACCAGAAGTTACTTTTATGGTTCTCAGCCACTTAACACAAGCATTACCTTCCCATCCAGGTAAAAATAATCGCATTGGATATCCATTTGAAGGTCTTACCGGTTCACCATTTTGATGGGTCGCGACAATGGCATCGTCCATAATTTTTTGTAGAGGAACGCTCCTGGCCATTACAGCAGCATCTGCACCAGAAGCAACAATCCATTTTCCCTCTGGCTTAATTCCCGCTTCATCAAGAAGAACATTCAATGGCACTCCACCCCATTCACTGCATGAAACGAGACCATGTAACTGAGCAGCATTTCGTTGAGGAGCCTCAGGTGAAATCATTGCCCCGCTATTGCCTGAACATTCAAGAAATTGAATTTTTGACACCTGTTTGTATCTGTGAAGATCCTCTAATGAAAAAGACAATTGTCTGTCTACCAAGCCATGTATAACCAATCGATGTTCGTCAGGATTTATATTAGGAATACCAGAGTGATGTCGCTCAAAATGAAGCCTGCTGGGTGTTATTATCCCATCTAGAAACTGAATAGGTGTTCTGGATGCTCCAGAACCAACTGTTCCAGGCTGAGAGCCAATATCTGCTCTTTTTATATGCCTTTCATATTCAGAAGGCCCTGACTCACCCATACCCTTACCGGGCATACCCATCGTTGATGATCTTATTTTATCCTCAGAGGCATGTGCGCCTGCTATCATCATACCTGATCCAGAAGCTATACTTGCCTTCAAAAAACTTCTTCTATCGAACAAGCCATTTTTTGCAGAATAATCAGGATTAAATTTATCTTTCTTCATAATTTTTATTCAATTAATTTAATAGATATATATTATAATATCATGATTTTATTGATTTTTTTATAGATTTTTCTAAATCATTGATCAGATCTTCAGTATACTCTATACCTACCGAAATTCTAATTAAATCTCTTGGAATTGGACTGTTTTCTCCTTCAATTGAATAACGATGCTCTATCAAGCTTTCAACACCACCCAATGATGTTGCTCTCATAAAAACAGTGCAATTTTTAACAATCTCTAAAGCTGTCTCCTCACCCCCCTTAATTCTTAGGGATAACATCCCACCAAAGCCTGTTTTCATCTGTTTTTTTGCAATCTTGTGGCCTTTATGATTTGTTAATCCTGGATACAAAACCTCTGAGATGTGATCATTGTTTTCGAAGTGTTTGGCTATTTTCATTGCACTTCTATTAATTTTCTCCATCCTNATAAATAANGTTCGCATTCCCCTCAGAAGTAACCAAGCATCAAAAGGACTTGGGATAGCTCCACCGTGTGTTCTGTTGTGATGAATTTTTTTCCATAAGGCATCTTTTTTATGACAAACAAGTGCACCAGCTACAACATCACCGTGTCCATTTAAATATTTGGTAGCTGAGTGCATAACTATATCAGCACCAAAATCAATTGGTCTCGTTATTACTGGAGTTGAAACAGTAGAGTCTACAACTAAATAAGCATTATTCTGATGTGATATTTCGGCAGCTTCCTCGATATCTATGACACCCCAAGTAGGATTGCAAGGTGTCTCAATCCAAACTAATTTTGTTTCATCTTTGATAATACTATTCTTAAGTGAATTCTGTTCATTTACATCATAAAATGTGACAGCCACTCCCCATTTTTCACTGAACTCCTTTAGCCATTCTCTCAAGCCCCAATACATAATTTCTGGCGCAACCACATGATCGCCTGGTTCAAGTGCTTGAAAGACAGCGATTGCTGCAGACATACCTGAACTAAATAGCAGCGCTTCTTCACCCCCTTCTAGGTCCGCCAGTACCCTCTCTGGAACAGCAAATGAAGGATTCTCATCCCTGCCATAGCTGTAATTCTCAGAAATNAGTTGATAATTTTTATCTCTTGCATATGTTGTTGATGTGTATATTGCAGGAACTATTGATCCAGTTTGAGGATCACAGTAATGATTTGCTTGAACTGTTCTTGTTTCTGTATTTATTTTCTTTGTCATTCAAATTCCACTTAAAATTCTCACTCGACATTGATCAAATTTGAGATTATATTTTTTGTCCGTTACAAATACACTATACTATTTTTATGATTTATATCTTACTTGGATTATTAATTTTAGCACTTGTTTTCTTTCCAGGTGTCTGGGTAAAAAAAATACTCGAAAAATACTCAATTCCTGCTGATCGATACACCGGATCAGGCTCAGAACTTGCAAAATATTTATTAAAAAAAGAATCCCTAGAAAATGTTTCCGTGGAAATCACCGAAGATGGAGACCATTATGATCCTGAAAAAAAAGCAGTTAGACTTACTAAAGAAAAGTATAATAGTCGATCTCTGACTGCAATCACTGTAGCTGCTCATGAAGTTGGTCACGCTATTCAAGATAGAGATGACTTCGCGCCACTTAAATTGAGAACAAAGCTTGTAAAAGCTACTATGGCCATAGAAAAAATTGGTGCTGGTATACTTATGATCTCTCCATTTGTTGGAATTTTCACTAAAGCACCAAGTTTGAGTGCTGTTATCTTTATTTCCGGATTATTAACAATGCTGTCTTCAACTTTAATTCATCTGATAACACTACCAACAGAGTTTGATGCCAGTTTTGGTAGAGCACTTCCATTACTTGAGAAACAAAAAATACTTAAAAATGGAGATATGAAGCACGCAAGAAAAATATTGAAAGCTGCAGCAATGACTTACGTATCTGCGTCACTTATGAGTTTGCTGAATATCGCCAGGTGGTGGGCAATTCTAAGACGATAAAGTTCTTATCCTCTCACCAAACAACTCTCTAAATACTTTGACATAATAACGCATGTGTTCTGGTCTATCCATACTGACTCGAGACCATTTTGTGAATGGTGGGAATGGTCTTCCAGAGGCTATGTCGTATTTTAATAATTCTTTATTTAGCTCATTGACTGGTATACCTGTCTTAAAGAAACTGAAATTTGTATTTGATTTTATGTATCGAACACCGAGTTCATCAAACATTTGCTCAACGATATCAAGTGACTCTTTATTCTTCCTGCGAGAAAAATTTTGAAAATATTGATCTTGATAGCTAGCATATGCTGCCTCAATTCCAAGTACATTATTCTTTCCGGTCCTCAATTCCCTAATATTTTCAACTAAGTCGGGGTGAGCAAAGCCAAAACCAACGGCAAGACCTGCTAGGCCGTGGATTTTTGAAGCTGTCCTGGTGATTATGATATTGTTGTGTCCATCAGCAATCAGATCCATCATTGAAGAATAGTCAGGATCAGTTACATATTCATGATAGGCCTCATCTATAAATACCAACCTATTTTTTGACACTTCAATAACAAAATCTCTGAGTTTGTTCTTATTTATTATATTAGGTATTGGGTTATTTGGATTGACCAAGTAGACCATTCTGGTGTCTTTTTTGATCGCGCTCGCAACCGNCTCCAAATCACAAGCAAGATTTTCGTCAACTGGGACTCTGATAATCTGAGAGCGAACTCGAGATGCATATCTCACAAGATCNTGGTATGTTGGATCTACGCATACAACTGATCCTGTTTCCCAGCTCGCAATTAAACCACCTAACTTGAGAATCTCACCTGATCCGGATCCTAGAATAACATTTTCGGATGCAACTCCATTTTGTTCTGCAATGAGTTTCACGAGGTTTCTTCTGTTACCTCCTCCATATCTGTTTGTCAAATTCATTGCTCGATTTATAGCCTGAAGTGCAACTCTTGATGGCCCATAAGGATTTTCATTCTTATCTGCTCGAACGAGATCGAAGTTTTTTTGCGTGTCTATCGCAGCCATAGCTGAACTGGTTAAAGAACTAAAAGGATTGACAGCAGTCGCACCTAAGATTGCGCCACTCGATGCCAGAAGTTGTCTTCGACTGATATATTGCATGATTTNAGCCCTTATATATTTACCAGAATAATTAGAGATTATAACCAATAACCTGCTGAAAATGCATACAATAATACTGAAATACAAAGCATTGGATGTATTTTTATTAAAATCCATAATATAGATTAGAATTCGAAAAATTCATAACAAGAAATATTTTGTAAATTTTCCAATTTTTCGGTGGTTTAGCGGGCTCAACGCTGATAATATTCGCGCCCAGTAACAAATTATTTAATTTAATTAAAACAACAAATGAGANGTAGCTAAGATGAAAGATCTAAATCTATATAGAAATATTGGTATTTTTGCTCACGTAGANGCTGGTAAAACAACAACTACAGAGAGAATTCTAAAACTTACTGGAAAAATACATAAAATTGGTGAGGTGCATGATGGAGACGCTACTACTGATTTCATGGATCAAGAGCAAGAGAGAGGAATAACTATTCAATCTGCAGCTACGAGTTGTGAGTGGGATAACCACAGATTAAACATAATCGATACGCCAGGGCACGTTGATTTCACAATTGAAGTTTACCGCTCACTAAAAGTCCTAGATGGTGGTGTTGGAGTATTTTGTGGCTCAGGTGGCGTTGAGCCCCAGTCAGAGACGAATTGGCGATATGCCAATGATTCTGGAGTAGCTAGAATAATTCTAGTAAATAAATTAGATCGAATTGGCGCTGATTTTTTAAGAGTAGTTAAGCAAATTGAAGATATTTTAGGTGCAAATCCACTTGTGATGGTGCTTCCAATTGGAATTGAAGACAACTTCACAGGAATTGTTGATCTGCTAACAAAAAAAGCATGGATATGGAAAGACTCTGAAGATCCCACAAAGTTTGATATAACCGATCCTCCTGAGGATATGATGGCTGATGTTGAAGAATGGAGAGAAAAGCTCATTGAGACAGCTCTTGAACAAGATGATGATCTTCTGGAGAAATACCTTGAGGGTGAGGAACCATCAATCGAAGATNTAAAAAAATGCATCAGAAAAGGTACAATAAATCTTGATTTTTTCCCTACATTCTGTGGATCCGCATTCAAAAATAAAGGAATACAAAATATACTAGATGCAGTAGTTAGTTATCTTCCAAACCCTGTTGAAGTAAAACCTCAACCCGAAATAGATCTTGAGGGAAATGAAACAGGTGAATATGCAACTGTCGATCCCAAAAAGCCTCTTAGAGCTCTTGCATTCAAAATTATGGATGACAGATATGGAGCGCTCACCTTTACAAGAATATACTCTGGAACACTAAAAAAAGGTGACAATGTTGTGAACACTTTTACCGGCAAAACAGAAAGAATCGGCCGTATTGTTGAAATGCATGCTGATTCAAGAGAAGAATTGGAATCAGCTCAGGCAGGAGATATAGTTGCATTGCTCGGAATGAAGAACACAAAAACGGGTCATACACTTGCTGATGCCAATAATCCAGCAACATTAGAACCAATGGTTTTCCCTGATCCAGTCATATCAATTGCCATTTCTCCAAAGGACAAAGCCGGTACTGAAAAACTTGGAATTGCTCTTAATAAAATGATTCAAGAAGATCCCTCATTCCAAGTCGCGACAGATGATGATTCAGGAGAAACAATCATCAAAGGAATGGGAGAACTTCATCTAGACATTAAAGTAGATATTCTAAAGAGAACGCATAATGTTGAAGTAGATATGGGCAAGCCTCAAGTTGCATACAGAGAAACTATTACTCAATTTGTTGAAGATACCTATACACACAAAAAGCAAACTGGTGGATCTGGTCAATTTGCAAAAATAGATTACGAGATTGAGCCCGGTGAACAAAACAGCGGCTATACATTCGAATCTCATGTAACTGGCGGTAATGTTCCTAGAGAATATTGGTCGGCGGTGGAAAAAGCATTTCAAACAAGTATGACAGAGGGAACATTAGCCGGATTCCCACTTCTAGATGTTAAATTTAAATTGATGGATGGTGGTTTTCATGCAGTGGACTCATCAGCGATGGCTTTTGAACTAGCTACTAAAGCCGCTTACAGACAATCTATACCAAAAGCAGCACCTCAATTACTTGAACCTGTTATGAAAGTTGATGTTTACACCCCAGAAGATCATGTTGGAGATGTTATTGGAGACCTAAATCGAAGAAGAGGAATGATCAAATCACAAGATACAGGGCCTACAGGAACAAGAGTAAATGCGAGTGCGCCTCTAGCAGAAATGTTCGGTTATATTGGTCATTTAAGAACAATGACGTCTGGACGCGGTCAGTTTTCTATGGAATTTTCCCATTATGCTGCATGCCCTTCAAATGTTGCTGAGGAAGTAATTAAGGAAACCTTAGAAAGAAAAAATAAATAATTTAGCTATATCTTATTTCTTCGAGTCTATCTTCTGAGGTATCTTTTCCTAGAAATGATTTTAATTTTAAAATGAAATCATCCTGAAGGACGTAGAGGCAAGGCACAAGAAATAAAGTAATAACTGTAGCAAAAACTATTCCAAATGCTATGGATATCGCCATTGGAATAACAAATTGTGCTTGCGTGCTTGTCTCCGTCATGATTGGCATCAATCCAATAGCAGTGGTAAGTGAAGTAAGAATAATTGCACGAAATCTTTGTGTTCCTGAATTAACTACTGCCTGAATTATATCCATGCCCTCTTGCCTAGCTTTGTTGATAAAATCAACCATGATTATACTATCATTAACAACCACTCCTGCTAATGCGACCAATCCAAAAAGAGAGAACATACTAATCGCCTCATTTAAGACAATATGGCCAATTACCGCTCCGATTAGGCCAAATGGTATAACTGACATAATAATTAATGGTTGAAGATATGATTTTAAGGGGATAGCAATAAGAATATAAATTAAGAACAAAGCCGCTATAGAGGCATTTGTTAGTTCTTGAACAAGCTTAACAGTCTCGCTACTTGAGCCCTCTAAATCAAACTCCAGTTGAGGGAACCTATCTTTCATTTCAGGGATGAAATTTTCAGTGATATCTGCAATAACTCTTCTAGGCTCAACAATTGATGAGTCGGCATCAGCAGATACAGTAACCACGCGAATTCCATTTTCTCTTATAATACTAGAATAAGCTTTCCCAAAGCTCGCTGTTGCGACTGATGAAAAAGGAATCTCATCACCATTGNTATTTCTTATTCTCATTGATTCAAGATTATCAATCGACGTTCTATCTTCTTCAGGGTATCTCACCATTACTTTGATTTCATTCTTACCTCTCTGTATTCTTTGTGCTTCCTCACCATAAAATGCCTGCCTGACCTGCCTTCCAACTGTAGCCATTGAGAGGCCGAGTGATTCTGCTTGAGGTTTTATATCAAGCTTTATTTCTTCGCCACCCACATTGAGTGAACTCCTTATATCAAAAACACCCTCATACTCAGTTAATTTTCGCTCAAGATATTTTGATGCCTCTTCCAGTTGCTTTATATCTTCACCAAGAATATTAAAACTAATCGAAGATTCTCCACCTATATTTCTTCCTGAATCAAAAGTTAATTTTTTTACTCCTGGCATATCTTCAACTTTATCTCGCCACATATTCTCAAGCTCAAGAACACTAACTTTTCTATTCTCGAAGGGTAATTCTGCAACCAATAGCCCAATATTATCGCCCGCAATAGGAGTTCCTAGTTCAGTCATTCCGCCAGTATAAGCACCCATTTTATTAATTGGCGGGAGATCATTCGGATTTTTTTTCAACCATTCATCGTTAATCTCTAATGCGGCTTTTTCAATCCTATTGATCACTTCATCCCTACTCTCAGCTGATGAACCATCAATCATGGTCAGCTCCACGATAACATAGTCACCAGGAACTTCAGGGAACAAAACAAATTTCGTAATTCCACTATTTAGTATGCCAATTATTATTATGAGTGCGGATAAGAACGTAGCGATCGTCAGTCCTCGATTTTTTACTGCTTTTTCAATCAATGGGGCATACTTATTTTCGATGATTGAATGCAGGTTATTTTGAACAAAACGATTTGCTCTTTGAAAAAGCCTTGAAGGCCTCTTGTACCAGGGAATATTGCTATAAGGTGAAAATATCTCTTGTTCATTAATTTCATCAATCTTCGCATATGCTAGGTGCGCAGGAAGAATTAATTTTGATTCAATTATCGAGAAAAAAAGACAGAATATTACAACTACTGACATGGCTTTAAAAAATGGACCTGCAAATCCTGTCACAAATAACATAGGAGCAAAAGCAGCTATAGTTGTGAGGACNCCAAAGGTTGCAGGTAGAGCTACTTTTTGAGCTCCTTTGATAACATTTTCGATGCTATGACCGTCGGCGCGTATTTTCGTATATATGCTCTCCCCGATAATGATTGCATCATCGACCACGATTCCTAAAACCATAATGAAGCCAAACAGGCTTATCATATTTATTGTCACAGGGAATGGACCAACAGGCATCAGCCATAACGCACCAAAAAATGCGATAGGGATGCCAATAACTGCCCAAATTGCAACCTTTAGTCTCAGAAAAAGAGAGAGGACTATGAATACTAGAAAAGCACCTTGAAGCATATTTTTTGACATCATATCAAGACGATCTTGCAGATATATTGATCTATCTCCCCACACTTCAAGATTTATTCCTTCAGGAAGTGTTGATGCTTTTACGCTAATATACTCTTTCACCCTATCAGCTGTTTCAATTTCATTCTCTGCCTGTGCGGCTAATATTTCCATATCAAGCGTGGATTGACCATTGAACCTTCCCCATGATTTTGATTCCACAAAACCATCATCAATATTCGCTATGTCTGAAAGAAGTAATCTTGAACCATCTGGATAAGTTCTTAAAACAAGAGCTCCAAATTCCTCACCAGTATAAACTTGTCCTTTTGTTCTCAACAGAATGTCACCACCATCGGTTCGAATTCTTCCACCAGGCAGGTCGATGGATGAGGCTTTAATTGCAGAGGAAATCTCACTCATTGTCAAATCGTACTCTCTAAGAGTGTTTTCAGAGACCTCGATACTGATTTCATAATTTCTATCACCGAGGAGATTTATGCTTTTGATTTCAGGAAAATTTAGAAGCTCATCTTTCATTTCTTCAGCGATATTTTTTCGCTGATATTCGTCTAAATCACCGTATATGGATACAAATAAAATACCAGTAGGTATCTCAACTTTATAGACAACAGGTTTCTCTGTAAGCTCAGGAAAAGTAGAAATTGCATCAACCTTCACCTTTATTTCGTTTAATACTTCATTTATATCGGCACCTATTTCAACTTCAGCCCTAACACTTCCTAAACCCTCTTTTGAAGTCGATTTAATTTTTTTTATGCCTTTAGTATCCTTTATTACTTCTTCTATTTTTATCACAACACCTTCTTCAACTTCTTCTGGTGCTGCTCCTAAATATGGCACTCTCACAGAAACATAATTTATATCAAAATCTGGAGTTGTTTGTTGTCTCAAATTTAGCCCGGAGTAAAGACCTAAGCCAATAATGGCGAACATCAATAAATTTGCTGCTACATGGTTTCTTACAAACCATCCGATGATTCCCTCTCTTCTTGGTAATGTTTCGTTCATTACTTTTATTCTACCCGGACAATCATTCCATTAACGCCATCTTCTATTGGCGTTAAGCTTATTCTTTGACCATTGAAAAACTCATCATTTATGTAACCGAATTTCTCGTCAGTTCTAATTAGATTTATATCTTTATATTGGATTTGATTTTCTTTATCTATTATTATCACCTGCCTGTTATTTATGATTGCTGAGCGAGGAATCCTAACAAATTCATAAGACTCATTAGGAAGAATTTCAGCTGACACAAATGTTCCCATCGGAAGTGCTAGAGTGTCTTCATTGTTGTTTAAATTATATGGGTCTGTTAGACGTGCTACAGCAAATATCATTCTTGTTTTCTCGTCAACCACGCCCTCACTCCTTTCTACATACCCAGATCTAGTTTTAGACGGATTCATATCAGTTCTAAAATTTACAGTGGTTGATTTCTCTGCTAGTGAGTCTATTGATGAATTTGATGAAGGTAACCCCGCAAATGAGACATCTCTGTCAGATAATGGAAGCCTAACTTCAGCAAATTCAGTAGAGAAAGTCACTCCTAGCTTATTACCAATATTCACATATTGGCCAAGATCAGCTGATTTCTCCCTGACCATCCCATCATATGGAAGTCTTATGATTGTGTTGTCAAGATCATTTTCTGCTTTGACTAATTGAGCCTCGGCTGCAGCTAGCGCAGTCACTGATGCAAGGTATTCTGATTCAGACATATAACCTTGCTCTCTTATTTTGACTGAGTCTTCATATTCATTTTGTCGTTGATCTTTCAGTGCTTTTGCTTGCTTGTAAGCAACATCATATATTTTCGGGTCTATTTTTATGAGTGGCTCACCTTGCTTGAATATACCGCCAGCAATAAATTTTGGTGATATTTCAATAATTTCACCAGAGATTTCAGCGCTTAGTACGGTCTCGGTAAGTGGCGAAACCATACCTTGGCTACTGACAGGTATTCGCACACTTTCTTTTTTTAGATTTATAGCTGTTACAATTGGTGGCTTTATTGATGTAATGTTTTTCTCAGGGTCTTTTTTTGAGGTGCTCATCAGATAGCTGATTGCAATTGATACAAACAATAAAATGACTATTTTTTTCGTATTTTTCCGTTCACTCATTTTTGAAACACAATCTCGCTCAAGTATATGTGGCAATTATCTTATAAAGTGGAGCTTAATGCACTATTCTAATGTATAGATTTGTTAGCTTTTGCTAAGAGCGAACAAAAGCATTCAATAAGAATCTATTGCGCCCTCCTCGAGAGCATCATATACAAAGATGGTTATAGCTACCCAAATGCAAACAAAACAAATTAACCCTGCAGTCGAGAGTCTTTCACCATAAATAAATGCGACAACGAATTGCATCGAAGGTGAGAGAAACTGCATCATTCCAATAGTTGTTAATTTTAATCTTTTTGCTGCGAAGGAAAAGAAGAAAAGAGGAAAAATTGTAAGTGGACCTGCCATAATCAGTAAGAATGCCATAGTTGGCTTGTCGAGTGTGAATGACAACTGACCATTTTTTGTTAAGACCAGAATATACATAAATGCAAAAGGCAATATGAATAGTGTCTCAATGAATAAACCAACCATTGCACTGACCTCAATCTTCTTTCTAATAACACCATACAATGTGAATGAAGTGGCCAAAGAGATGGAGATCCAGGGTAACTTACCGGCACTTAATGCAAGAATGATTACGCCAATTGTAGCTATCAGAATAGCAATTATTTGCCCTACCCTTAATTTCTCGCCTAGAAATAAAATGCCCACAAGAACGTACATGAGAGGATTTATATAATATCCAAGGCTTGCTTGGAGTATCTCATCAGTCTGAACGGCCACAATATAAATATACCAATTGATACTTATCAATATTGAAGTGAGAGCTAAATAAATAATCTTTTTCTTATTTAGAAGGACTTGCCACAACTCACCAAGTTGTTTTGATAGGTATAAAATTAATAATCCAAAAGGAACTGACCAAAATATCCGATGTGCGAACACTTCTTCAGAAGGAACCGCATCGATGATTTTGAAATAAATAGGAAAAATTCCCCAAAACAGGTATGCCATCAATGCGGCACCAAGCCCTTCTCGTATCGAACCATTAATATTGTTGGGATTTATATTCATAAGTTTATGAAGAAAAATAACAAAGAGAACAAAAACATCATATCCTCACAAAATTATGACGAATGTCAATAAAATAGATGACAACATGAGCTGATTATTGCAAAAAAAAATAAAATGCGTTACATTTACAATATATTGTATAGTATTTTGCGTTATGAAATCAGCCACACTTAATTTACGAATATCACCATCCATCAAGGATGGCATTAAAAAAGCAGCAACTATCGAGCATAGAAGCATTGCTAACATGGTTGAAATTTTAATAAGAAGGCATTGCCAAGACAATGGCATAGTAATCAATGACAATCTGGAATCACACGGAGAAAATTCAAATGGATGAAAAAATGCTTAAAGCCATGGTTGCCGCGGGTGCTATCAAGAAGATCAGGATAATTGGTCAAGGTTCACGTTTTCATATTGAAGCTAATACACCTAATGGTGCTATTACTGCAGAAACATACAAAGGCAGTGTTAAATCATGGGTTTCATTAGATGCCGCAGCAAAGTGGGTAAGATCAATAGGCGTAGGTTCAGCGCAGATTAATATGACGCACTGGCAACCAAATCAGAAAGACATGATCATCTAAAAAGATAATCTTTACCGTCAAGGTACAGTATTGCTAAGATAATATTTAAGATGAATATTAGCAAAGAACAAATTGATCATTACAAAAAAGATGGTGCCATCATGATTCCGTCTTTGTTCACTAAATGGATTAATAGTATAAAAGAAGGTATTGATTATAATATAGATAATCCTAGTGAATATGGCGCTGAAAATACNAAAAAAGGTCAAAAAGGAAGGTTTTTTGATGATTATTGTAATTGGCAACGAATACCCCAATTTGAAAATATAATTAAAAATTCAGATGCCAGGAACGTAGCAGCTCAGCTGATGGGCTCAATGAATGTGCAATTTTTCCATGATCATGTTCTTTATAAGTCAGCTGGTTCAGAAACATCTACTCCTTGGCATCAAGATGGTCCATATTATTTTGTGAAAGGCAATATGACTGTAAGCTTTTGGATACCTGTTGATTACATCCCAATTGAATCATCATTGAGAATCATAAAAGGCTCGCATAAATGGACTAAAGAGGTTACACCCACCAAATGGCTTACAGGTGAGGATTTTTATAACAATAAGAAAGATTACATACCTGTGCCTAATCCTGATGAAAACCCAACTAAATATAAAACGCTCCAGTGGGAAATGAATCCCGGTGATGCGATAGCCTTTCATTTTAACTCAGTGCATGGTGCAAGAGGAAACAAAACAAACTCAAAAAGAAGGGTTCTGTCTCTCAGATTTATTGGCGATGACGCCAGATACATAGAGAGATCTGGGAGAACCTCACCACCCTTCCCTAACCATAATATGAGAGAAGGACAAAAACTGAGAGATGATTGGTTTCCCTTTATTTAGTTTGATCGGCATGAAGGTCCTGATATACCTTAAGAGTCTCATTTACGGTTATCTCATTATTGAATTTAAGCTTGATTCGCTCTCTAGCTTTTTGACCCATTGACTTTCTCAGTGACTCGTCAAAATAGAGTTTTTTTATAGCATCGGCGATTGATTGACTGTCTCTTACTGGAACAACAATCCCGCTAATATTATCCTCNACAAGCTCTGGACTTCCTCCAGAATTTGTAACAATTGGTGGAACTGCTGCTGACATTGCTTCTATTATTGATCTGGGCAATCCTTCTCGCTTATATGAAGGAAGACAAACAAGGTCGCAAGCAGCACTGATGGCAGGTGCATTCTCGCAAAACCCCGGAGAAAATATCAAATTTTTTCTTTTACTCTGCTTTATGGCTTTTTTAATTTTTCGTCCACGCATTCTTCCAATTAGTAAGAGCACTATCGGGATATTTTCGGGAACTAAGTCAATAGCACGAATCAAATAATCGACACCTTTTCTTGGTCTTGAGTTTGCTACACAACCAACCACGAATGAGTTCGCGGGAATACTATATTGATCTAGATCGGCGACTTCATTGTACCAGTCAACATTATGCCCCTTATAAACTCTTATTGGTTTATTGGAATTCATTCTGAGAAATTTAGGCCTCATTGACAAAAAATAATTCTTAATTGCGTCACAAACACATATTATTTTGTTGATACGCGGATTTAAAAATCGAATCCATGATATGGGATCAAAATAACTAACATTTCCCACGATCCCTCTATAAGCAATAAGTTTTATATTTTTGAGACCTATCAATGAAAATATTGTATTTGTAAGGGTGTTATTACTAAAGACATGTACAATGTCAACTTTCTGATCTATAAGATAATTTCTAAGTTTTTTTATAGCCTCATAATCAATTTTTCTTCGAAAAATAATCTCGAAATTCTTAATTTGGTGTTGATCAAGAATTGTTTTATGCTCGCAATTGCTTCTACAAATTACAGATATATTTATATTCTTTTTGTACAGACCAATAAATGTCTCAACAGTAGGTCTATCTGGAGATTCGGTTATAGCCAGTACGTTCATGTTCTTAGTCGGGAAAATTTAATTATTTACCATTCCAGGCACTCCTGGTAGCAAAGTCTTTTAATATCATTAGATTTTCCTCGTTTGGCTCAGGCTCAGATGTTCCAAACATCGCTCTTACCCAATGACCATCAGTTGGATTGGGTAGAATTATGAATTTATCACCATAATCATCTCTATCATTGCTCATAATATCAAATCTCTCATCAACGTCTTTTACATAATAATCCCTCTTGTAATCATTAAGATTATCACCAAGGATTAATACTAATTCATGAGATTTACTTATTGCTTCTTTAGATGGCATTTTATTTGAAGACTCTCGATAGACGGTCAAATGCTGATCATCTGCATACGGAAATTTCAGGTATTGGAGCTGATCGAGGGCATATTGATATGTACTATCTCCTTGATTTCGATTTGTAACATAGAACACTTCAACATTTTTTTCATAACAATGGTCAAGGAATCTTTTCGACCCTGGGATGGCAGATATAAGATTTTTTGGTACCCATTTATCCCAGATAGCATCATCGAAAAACTCTTTCTGCTGATTAATGATATAACCCCAATAACTTGTGGCGCCGATGATTGTATTATCCATATCGCTTATTATTGCAAGTGGCTTATCGCTGCGTTTTCTTTTAGCAACAGCACTATCAACCTTCCACCGCGCTATATTAAAAGCCTGATGACACAGGGCTCCATACTCTGCAGCAGTCTCCTTCCAGGCTATAGCCCAAAGTAATGCATTACTCTTCATTGTGTCCTTCATTTCCTGAGCAGAAACATTTTCCCTACTAATCAGTGGGAATGTAATACCTGCGAGCGCCATTGAATTAATTAACTTCCTTCTGTTGAATTTATTCTTCTTTTGTTTTTCCATAATTTTTTCTCATTCATTTTGCAAAAAGTTAATCATATAATACCTATGTGAACTCTATTCATACAACTATGATAAATATTCTCGAATTCAAAAAACATCCAACTATTGTATTATTCCTAATTGTTATTTATGGATGTGGAAGCGGCGGAGAAAATAAAACATCAATAACAAATAACACAAGATCAACGTCTGATTGGATAGAAAATTATTTTTTACCTGAGATGACATACAAGAATAAATGTTTGAATCCAAGATCAGGAGTTAATCCGGAAACAAGTAGCTTATATTCGGATATCAAAGGAACATCATTGGATGAAAATAACTATCTCCGCTCTTATACAAATAATACTTATTTGTGGTATGACGAGGTCATTGACCGAGATCCATCACTATACTCAACAGAGAGTTATTTTGACCTTCTCAAAGCAACCCATGATAGATTTCATTTTACCTACCCAACATCAGAGTGGATTCAGCTATCTCAATCAGGAATTTCCGCTGGATATGGTGTTTCTTGGATCAATCAGTCCAATAAAATACGCGTGGCATATACTGAACCAAATACGCCAGCTTCCAACGAAATAGCTGGATTAGAAAGAGGAGATGAGATAATTGAGGTTGATGGGATAAATGTGACTGAAAATATAGATAGTAATTTTGTCAATAACATTTTATTTCCAGAAACATCAGGTAAAACTCACACATTTTTGATCAAAAAAAGGGCTTCAGGTGAAATAAAAGAAATCTCAATGACGTCAGACAATATTGTTTCTTCGCCTGTTCAGGAAGTCAAGATCTTCGAAAGAGAGAGTGGTAAAGTCGGTTATTTTTTATTTAATGACCATATCGCAACATCTGAAAGAGGATTGTTCAATGCGATTACTGAATTAAAGTCAAATAATATAAAAAATTTAATATTGGATGTTCGTTACAATGGCGGTGGTTATTTGGCGATTGCAAATCAACTCACTTATATGATTGCAGGGCCGATACTAACGGCAGGCATGAATTTTGAGACCATGGTATTCAATGACAAACACCCAAATACCAACCCAGTAACCGGCTCACCAATTATGCCAATTCCATTCTATACAAGCACAATTGGGCTTTCATCTTTGGAAGAAAATATTGGCCTTCCATTTTTAGATTTGTCGACAGGCGATAGTGGCTATCCGAAAGTATTTGTGATTACGGGAAATGATACCTGTTCTGCGAGCGAATCCATTATTAATAGTTTGATGGGTCTAAATGTAGAGGTAATTCAGATTGGTTCTGTTACATGCGGAAAACCATATGGTTTTTACCCCACCGACAATTGTGGAACCACCTACTTTACTGTCCAATTCAAAGGAATAAATGCGAAAGGATACGGGGACTATAGCGGTGGCTTCAAACCAAGATTAAATGCAAGCAATATAAATATGCCGAAAGGATGTTTGATTAATGATGATTTAGATAGCAGCTTGGGAAGCACAGATGAAGACAGACTGTCTGCTGCACTTTATTATCTGGATAATGGGAATTGTCCAATAGAGAATATTGGTCGTTCGCCATCAAGAACTACAACAAACACAACTTCTATCAGTAGAATGTCGGTAAAGAAAAATATCTTTCTAACAAATCGAATCTTTCATTGAAATGGCTTTAAAAAGAAATTTAATCATTCTTTTTTCCCTCTTTAATTGTGGCTGCTCACCACTTGCTGAGAGAGACTATAATAGCGCCCTAATAGAAGACATGACTCCTGAAGCAAAAAAAGAAATTGAACAGGTACTGAGTGCGGCCTCAAAAAGAATAATAAGAGGTTTATCAGATAATATATTTATGACTGATAGCATTCTGGTATTAGAAAAAGGTCGCCCTCAGGATTCTGAAATAAGTTCTATTCGAATTATGACGAAACCAGATAGATATGAACTGATCCTTAATAAAAATGGTCAATGTTTCATAAGGCATGACGAAACAAATCTACAGTGGTTTCTCTTTAATGCGAAATGTGTAAGCCAATGAAATCTCTATCAGTTTNCCTCTTACTTTTTTTTTCTATTCTTTTTTCTGCTCATACACTGGCAGAAAGGCTTCCAGCAAATTTTAATACCGAGGATAAATCATTAAATCAGATAATTAAATTTCCTGATATCAAAGGTGATATCTCAACAACTATCAACTGCTCTGGTGTTATCCAAAAAAATAGAAAAATAAAGTTTTTTAGCTGTTTCAAGAATCAACCAGGGGATGAGGTATATATATATGAGATTTACAAGGCATTTAAAAAAGCGAGATTTAATCCTGCTCAGATAAATGGAAAGAAGGAAGAGGTATTAGTTCAATTTCGTATCTTTTTTAAAAGTGAAGATAATAATAATTCAATTAATGTAATTAATAATTTAGGATACAAAGAAAATGTGGATGCTTATGGAATTAATCACATTGGTGCACAAAGAATAATTGGTGCAGAAATCTGGCAAAAACACTGCCCCAAATTCAACCAGTATAATTTACTGACAAAAACTCACGTAAATTCTGAAGGATCAGCCAGTAATGCAAGTATTCATGACTATAAAGGTATAAAGATAAGCCAAACCTGTAATAACTGGATTTTATCTACCCTGAACTCCAGTAAGTACATCCCAGCAATATCAGGCGATATTTTCGTTCCCTCAACTCACATTGAGGTTTTCGGTAATTGATGTAAAGATAATCTTATGGGTGAAAAAGAAAATAAAAATAAACTACTTAGGGCGGTTGGTGTTATTGGTATAGCTTTAGTTGCCCTTAATTCTACGATTGGCTCNGGGATTTTTACCCTCCCCTCAATTGTTGTAGAACAGGCTGGCAGTGCGAGTCCATGGTTATTTTTGATAGTTGGAATTTCAATAATTTCAATCGTTCTAACTTTTGGAAGATTAAGTAGTTTTTTCGCTGACTCTGGTGGCCCCGTTTTATACACTAAAGAAGCCTTTGGCCCCTTAGTTGGCTTCAGTACTGGATGGATTCTCTACATAAGCAGGGCTACTGCATTTGCTGCAAATTCAAATGCCCTCGCACTCTATCTTGGCTCTCTCATTCCATGGTTTGGCATGGGCTCAGGAAGAGTTGCACTAATAACATCAATTTGCTTCTTACTAACATGGGTAAATTACATTGGAATAAAAGATGGCATAAAAATGCTTCTATTTTTTACTGTAATCAAATTATTGCCGGTATTGATACTCATAATCATGGGCTTGCAATACATCCCAATTGAATTTTTTACAAAAGCCTCTCTGCCCCAAATGAATGGAATAGGGCCAACTGTTCTTATTATTATTTATGCTTTTGTTGGATTTGAAGGTGCAACATTCATATCTGGCGAATCTAAAAAACCCCAATCTTCTATGCCTAGCGCAATCGCTAAAACCAGTTTATTTGTCTGTCTTTTTTATTTTTTTATCATGATGGTTTATGTTTCTGTTGTTCCAAGTGAAATAGATAATGTAGGGGCTCTGGTCTCTCTTGGTGAGACATTATTGGGTCCAAGTGGACTAATTATAATCACGCTTGCTGCCATATTTTCAATTGGGGGCAATCTCGGTGCAATAATGCTTGCTGTGCCAAGATTGACATTAGCGCTTGCTGAACAAAATCTTCTGCCAAAATGGTTTGGAAAAATCCATGAAAAATATTCCACGCCTGGTAACTCAATTTTATTCTTAGGTTTAATAAGTCTTGTCTTTGCTCTATCAGGATCTTTCGTTTACTTGGTTATAGCAAGCTCACTAACGAGGCTGCTTGCTTATATAACAAGTATATCTGCGCTTCCATTTATCGAGAAAAAAGCAGACCAAAAAACCTTAGATAACTCCTACGAACTTCCAGGAGGATATTTGATCCCAATCTTTGCATTAGTCATATGCATCTGGATTGTTTTCCAATCTAATTTAGACGCATGGATCCTCACAATAGGTCTTTTACTATTTGGTCTGATACTTTTTTTTCTGGCGCGAAGAGACAGTAAAAATTATTAATTAATTTAATACTTCTTCTAAAAAATTGTGCATTGCAATCCATGACCGATGATCTGCTTTTTGATTATACTGCATCCCATTCTCTGGATCATTGGCCCCTGTTTTTGTAAATGCATGCATCGCATTTCCATACGCGTGAACTTGCCAATCCGCATTTTTGGATCTCATTTCATTAATGAATGAATTAACACTTTCAGGTTCAATCATAGGATCTTCCCATCCATGCAAAACCATTATTTTCGCCTTGATAGTATTATTAACATTATTGTTTGGTTTAGAGAGATTCCCATGAAAACTTACTGCACCAAGAATATCAGCACCACATCTTGCCAAATCAAGAGCCATTAAGCCTCCAAAACAATATCCTATTGCTGCCAATCTCTTATCATCTACTGGTGCTTGTTTTTTTAATGTCTCTAATGCCAAGAACATTCTTTTTTGTAATTTTTCACGATTTTCTATAAACGGACTCATTAAGCGTGAATTTTCCTCTTTGCTTCCTCCATTGATATCCTTTCCATACATATCAAGAGCAAATCCAACATAACCAAGTTTTGCTATCTCTTCGGCTTTTTTGCATTCAAAATTCGTTCTTCCTGCCCATGCATGACCAATCAAAACACCGGGTCTTAATTTATCTGACTTATCATCCCATGATATAAATGCCTCAAGAACGTCATCTCCATCCATATATTCAATAAGTTTTGTTTTGATCGTCATATTTCCCTCCAATGATACTTAAAATGACAGAATTAAAATTCGAGTATTTAGAGGTTCAGGTATGGTAAATCCCTATTCATCGGTTTCATAATAATCATCTGGACATCCCCAATCGCTCGCTCGATGAACGCTCCTTCACAATAACACAAATAATAATGCCACATCCTAACGAAAGTATCTGAATAGCCCATATCTCTTATCTCATCAATCCTTTCATACATTCTCTCTCTCCAGTGGCTGAGTGTCGTCGCATAATGAGGACCAATATCCTCAATATTAATAATCCTCATATCTGTATTATCAGTGATTGTCTCTGCTATTTTTGACACGGAAGGTAAACAACCCCCAGGAAAGATGTATTTTTGAATGAAGTCGACAGATCTTATCGAATATTTATATTGCTGATCTGCAATTGTTATGGTCTGGAGCATCATCAACCCATCAGGTTTAAGAAGTTTCGAGCACTTTTTGAAATAATCATCAAAATACTGATAACCTACCGCTTCAATCAT
>PBAE01000017.1 GCA_002715745.1 Woeseiaceae bacterium | reverse complement strand
CCAGCCGAAGAAGCCAAGGAGGAAGCTCCAGCCGAAGAAGCCAAGGAAGAAGCTCCAGCAGAAGAAGCCAAGGAAGAAGCTCCAGCAGAAGAAGAAAAGAAATAACTTCTAAAAGACCTAACTTTGGTCATAATGAAATACCAAAAACAGCTTATTGAAAAACCGGTCATACTCGGAAAGATAACAGGTCATTTTGGTGTAAAAGGCTGGCTAAAAGTTTTTTCTCACACACAACCGAGAGAAGAAATAACCGAATACAAATTTATTTATGTTCATTCTCAGGGCTACTATGAGTTGATGGGTAATTCCGAATGGAATAGCTCAGGAAAAAATATACTACTTAAATTAGATAAAACATCAGATCGTGAATCTGCTAGTAAATATATAAACTCAGATCTAGTAATTGATCGCGCAAATCTTCCTGAGCTCCCTGACGGACGATATTATTGGAATGATCTAGAGGGTATGCAAGTAAAAAATATTCATGGGGACAGTCTTGGGACGATTTCACATATGATAGAAACTGGCTCAAATGATGTTGTCGTTCTCTCAGATGAAAGATTAATTCCTTTCGTGTTAGATGATGTAGTCAAAGAGGTTGATTTGAAAAATCGTACTATGATAGTTGAATGGGATTGGGACTGGAATTGAATATGAATATTTGTGTTGTAAGCTTATTTCCAGAGATGGTGAAAAAGATTTTAAACTTCGGTGTTATTGGTAGATCCGAAGCAAATGGAATCATGTCTTTGTCAGTAATTAATCCTAGAGAGTTTACTGAGGATAACTATCAAAAAGTTGATGATAAACCTTACGGTGGTGGACCCGGTATGGTGATTAAATATGAGCCACTAAAACGTTCAGTAGAGGCGGCTAAAGAAAAATTTTCAGATACTGCACCAGTCATTTTGTTATCTCCACAAGGAGCAAGATTTAATCAAAAAACCGCAAAAAGATTTTCTCAATATTCAGAATTAATTTTTGTTTGCGGAAGATATGAAGGTGTCGACCAAAGATTTATTGACAGCAATGTTGATGAGGAAATTTCCATAGGTGATTTTGTTTTAACTGGCGGAGAAATTGGTGTTATGGCTATTATTGATGCAACAGTAAGATTATTGCCTGGCGCACTAGGAGACGAGTCATCGCGTACTGATGAATCTTTTGAAGATGGGCTTCTTGAATACCCTCATTATACAAGACCACGTCAAATAGATGGTCTGAAATGTCCTGATGTTTTGTTATCAGGAGATCATGAAGCTATAAAAAAATGGAGAAAAGAGCAGTCAATTATAAAAACTTCACAAAATCGTCCAGATCTCCTCAACAAGTTAACTTATAGTAAATCAACTGACATTCAAAAAAATATTTCAAAAAAATAAAACAAACAGTTAAAGAATGAGTGATTAAAAGATATAATCTCATTTTAAAATTGTAGTAATAAGTGTCAAGATGAGTAAAATTATTGAGCAAATAGAAAAAAATCAGATGTCGAAGGAGATTCCAAGTTTCTCTCCAGGAGATACCGTTGTTGTTCAGGTCAAAGTAAAAGAGGCAAATAGAGAAAGACTGCAAGCCTATGAAGGTCTTGTGATTGCAAAAAAAAATCGGGGTTTAAATTCATCTTTTACAGTGCGAAAAATATCTCATGGCGAAGGTGTTGAAAGAGTATTTCAAACATATAGTCCGCTTGTCAGTGAAATTATCGTGAAGAGAAGAGGTGACGTCCGCAAAGCAAAACTTTATCATCTGCGCGGATTGACTGGTAAGGCAGCTAGAATCAAAGAAAAAATATAAAANAATTTCTCTCGTCATCCTGGTTTTTCTTNAATAAGAAATAATGGGTATGATAAAAAAAACAAACAAATTCATAGCAAAGTCAGNTTTACTAATAGTAAACCTGAANTTCATCATNNCNTGCNCCCCNATTGTATCNAACATAACAGACAATCTAGCAAGAAACTTGAGCGATGCTGTNTTGAATCAAGAAGATCCAAAAATTGTGAGAGATGGTGCACCAGCATATTTATTGCTATTAGATAGNTTGGTTGCTGGAAATCCTGAGAACCCCGTGATTCTNTCATCTGCNTCNGATCTATATNCCTCCTATTCTGCTATNTTTGTANATGATGCANATAGATCTAAAATTTTATCTGAGCGCGCGTTAAAATACAGTAAGAAAGCNCTATGCATTTCTTATGAGGATTCATGCAACTGGGATGATTATTCTTTTGATGATTTTAATCTTTCTCTGGNTGATTTTGANNTGAAGTACTCTGATCTTTTGCTTACATACTCAACATCNTATCTTGTCTATATNCGNTCTCACAGTANTGACTGGAATGCAATTGCTCGTTTGCCTTATATTGAGTCTGCTCTTGAGTATTATGTTGAAAAAAACCCTGAAACNGANAATATCGACTCNGTTTATACGTATTTAGGAATACTATCAACACTNTTACCTCCGGCCTTGGGGGGTGATTATGAAAAAGGAAAGAGATATTTTGAAAATGCAATAGAGTTTAGCGGGGATCAAAATCTCAATGCTAAAGTTGAATACGCTCTCAGCTATGCAAGACCACTTTATGATCGAGAGCTTCATGATAAACTTTTACAAGAAGTAATTTCTTCGAATCCAGTGAAGAAGAATTATACCCTACTGAATGTGATAGCAAAGGAGCAAGCAAGTTCAATGCTTGAGGATGCAGATGAATATTTTTAAACACATCCATAAAAAAAAGATTCATCTAATTATGACGACTACCATTCTTTTTCTGATTTCTTCTGAATACACATTCGCACAGATACAAATCAAGATAGCTACACTAGCTCCGCAAAATTCAGAATGGGCTGAAAAATTTCAGAAAGGTTCAATTGAGATCCAAGAGAGAACTGAAAATAGAGTAAAACTCAAATTCTACTGGGGAGGCGCACAAGGAAATGCAAAAAAAATTCTACAAAAGATAAAAATTAGACAATTGCATGGAGGNACGTTCTCACCTACAGATTTTCAGGAGGTTTATCCAGATTTGAATATCTATGGGCTACCTTTTTTGTTTAAAGATTTCGATGAAGTNGATTACGTAAGAGATCGCGTGGACNATCAACTTGAACAAGGCTTCAAAAACTTAGGGTTCAATACTTATGGATTTGCGGGCGGAGGTTTTGCGTATATTTTATCAAATGAGCCAATTAGAGAGTATGAAGATCTAAAAAATAAAAAAATATGGTTACCACAAGGAGATTTAATTAGCTATGAAGCTATGAGATCACTCAATTTGCTTCCTGTTCCACTTCCAATGACCGATGTATTGACTGGTCTTCAAACTGGCTTAATTGATATTGTCGCCATACCTCCAGTTGTTGCATTAGCCCTTCAATGGCACACAAAAATCAGTTATATAACAAGAGTTCCAGTTCTTTATGCCATGGGGTTTTTAGCCATTGATTCAAAAATAATTAATCGTATCAATACTGATGATCAAAAGGTTTTAAATGAGGTTATAAATAGAATATACAGTGAAGTTGATAGTAACAGTCAACAAGATTCAGAAAATGCATACGAAGCGTTATCTAAAATTGGGATACAAGAAATTCAATTTGATGGCGATGAATATCAAAAGTTAACTGATTTACTTGAAGAGCCTACAAAAAAAATGGCTAATGACGGATTTTATTCACTGGAATTATTCAATGAAATTAAAATGTATATTGATGATTTCAGGAAATCTCCTGAAATATTATGATCATTCGTCATAGTAAATAATTTGGATGGTCAATAAAGAAAAAAAATCAATTCTAAAAACTATTGAAGACTATCTTATTGTTCTTCTGCTTAGTTTGGTTATTCTGGTTTCTCTGACTCAAATCGGAATGCGACTATTTTTTAACTCCAGCATCATTTGGGGTGATGAATTTATTAAAATTATTATCCTGTGGTTAGCAATGATAGCCTCAGTATCAGCAAGCAGAAGTAATAGGCACTTAAAAATTGACCTNATAGACAATTTTATCTCAAATAAAATTTCTCATTTCCCAAAAATTATTTCTAAATTATTCGTTTCCATAGTTTGTGGAGTAGTTACTTGGCACTCTATTTTATATATTCATTTGACAATAACTTTTGATGAAACCGTTTTGAATGGATTTCCAGCATGGATAGCCTATGCCATAGTGCCTTTATCTTTTTTTATGATGTCCTACAGGTATTTTTTTCAGGCGTTGAATCATATTGTAAAAATTAATGAAGAGCGTCATAAATGATCTTAATATTAATAATTTTATGCATTATAGGAACTCCGCTTTTTTCTGTAATTGCTGCAAGCGCGATGCTTGGGTATGCGTCACAAGAAATTGATTTAATGGCTATAGTTATCGAAATTATTGGTATATCAGATATGCCTTTTCTATCGGCAATACCTCTTTTCACCCTCTCAGGATATTTATTAAGTGAGAGTAATGCGCCAAAAAGATTAGTCGCTTTGACAGATGTTTTTTTAGGCTGGATGCCATCAGGTTTAGCCATTGTATCAATTCTAGCGTGCGCGCTCTTTACAGCTTTCACTGGAGCATCAGGCGTAACAATTATTGCTCTTGGTGCAATCTTATATCCGGCACTCAAAGAAGATGGATACTCTGATAAATTTAATCTTGGTTTGATTACAACGTCAGGGAGTTTAGGTCTTCTGTTCGCACCATCTTTACCTCTAATTTTGTATGGTGTTATTGCCGAGGTTTCAATTGATAATTTATTTAAAGCCGGGATTCTTCCTGGTCTGATGATGATAATATTACTTTCATTTTATAGCTTTTCTGTAAATGCAAAAAACTCTAAATCAGNTAAGTCCTTTAATTTAAAAAAGGCTTTAATTACGTTGAAAGAGTGTGCCTGGGAGATACCGCTTCCATTTTTAGTGTTAGGTGGGATTTATTCTGGATTTTTCGCCATATCTGAAGCGGCAGCATTGACTGCGTTGTATATCTTTATTGTCGAAGTAGTCATATTAAAAGAAATTAAATTCATCGATTTACCATCACTAATGCGAGAATCAATGATTATGGTTGGAGGTATATTGATTGTGCTTGCTGTTTCACTTGCATCGACCAACTACATGATCGATTCAGGTCTTCCGCAAAAGATTTTTGGGTTAGTTTCTGAGGTTGTCGACGATCANATTACTTTTATTATATTGTTGTTACTATTTTTGATTATTCTAGGCGCAATCTTAGATATTTTTTCAGCGATAGTCCTTGTTGTACCTATTCTGTTACCAATTGCTGAGATGTATGANATCAACCAAATACACTTAGGAATAATATTTCTCTCAACAATGCANTTGGGATATTTAACTCCACCTGTAGGGATAAATTTATTCATTGCTAGCTATCGTTTTGACAAATCTATTATTGATGTATACTCATCTACAATACCTTTCTTTTTGATTCTTCTTATTTCTGTAATTTTGATTGCATTTTTACCGTCACTATCAATTGTATTTATATAACTCATGCATTTTATAAAAAATTTATTTGGTTTTATCTGGAAAAATTTAGGACGTCTTAGACGTTTTTTAAATGGACTATTATTATTTCTTTTCTTCTCAGCATTTTTAGTCTTGCTTATACCTATTAAATATGACGTAAAAGATAGAAGCATCTTACTGATAAACCTCAAGGGAGAGCTAGTTGAGCAACTTCAGGGCGATCCCTTCGAAAGGGCGGCAGATGAATTTTTTGGTGAAATCAGAAATGAGACCTTGGTTCAAGATGTTATAGATACATTGGAATATGCAAAAACAGATAAAAGAATCAGTTTAATCATATTGAGATTAGATGAATTTGCTTATGGAGGTTTAAGTAAATTAGAACGAATCGCAAATACGATTGACAGCCTAAGAGATAATGATAAAGAAATCATTGCCTTTGCTGAGTCGTATAATCGAAGTTCATATTATTTAGCGGCCAGAACGGATAAAGTATTGCTCCATCCAGACGGATATATTATTCCAGAAGGATTCTCTTTTTATAGTAATTATTACAGTGACTTAATCGATAAAATTAAAGTTGAATTTAACATATTTAGAGTGGGTTCCTTCAAATCGGCAATTGAGCCCTTTGTCCGCAATAATATGTCCGAAGAATCGAGAGAAACTAGATTACGACTTGCAAAAGAGTTTTGGTATAAATACGAAAAGGACATTGTTGCTTCAAGGAAACTTATTGATAATGGCCTAACTAAATATTCTAAAGATTTGATGAAAGAGATTGAAGATACTGAACAAAATATTGCAACGATNGCGCTTTCTAAAAATATTGTTGACGAGCTAATTACCAGAAATCAATTACTCAATAACCTAAAAAAAGAATATCAGTTAGATGATGATGAATTAGAAGAACGAATGATTTCAATGAACAACTATTTATTTGCCTTAAATTCAGAAAATGCTAAACAAGAAAGAGACAATAATGTAGGTATTATTATTGCATCTGGTCAGATACTAGATGGCAATCAACCACCAGGTTTAATTGGTAGCGATTCATTGAAATCAATAATTAAAGAAGCTCAAAAGGATGAGTCAGTCAAGGCATTAGTCCTCAGAATAGACTCACCAGGAGGGAGTGCTTTCGCCTCAGAAGAAATTCTTGAACAATTGATTGAGTTTAAATCTACAGAAAAACCACTAATTATCTCAATAGGAAGTGTTGCTGCTTCAGGTGGATATTGGATAGCTATGGCAGGAGATAAGATATTTGCTTCTGAGGTCTCAATTACAGGATCTATAGGAATTTTTGCGATGATTCCGACAATACACAATACTTTGGCTGAGATCGGAATTTATAATGATGGAGTAACATCCAATGATATAAACACAGATTTCTATATAGATAGAGAATTGTCACCTGATTTGAAAAAAATAATTCAATCTCAAATTGAGCATGGCTATCGTAAATTTGTGAACAAGGTCGCATTCCACAGAGATATGAGACCAGGCCAGGTTGAAAATATAGCTGANGGTCAGATATGGACAGGTAAAGAAGCATTAAATAATGGACTAATTGATCAAATTGGCGGACTGGATGAAGCTGTTCTTGAGGCTGCGTCTTTAGCAAAAATTGATTCACTTAATTTTGGAATAAAATTAATTGAAGATGATTTCAGTGGTACTAGGTTGTTTTCAAAATCTATTATTGAAACACTTTCTGCATTCGGTTTTTATTATCAATACAGAAATAATGAGAAAAACCCAATTCATAGAATAAACAGCTACATACAAAAAAGAATTTCATTATTGATGCAGTTTAATGATCCAAAAGGTATTTATGCTTATTGTTTTTGTGAAGATTTTTAGGAATTCTTATCTGAAAAATAAATATTTTTGTCAGATATTATTGACTCTGCTTGTAAATCCCATAAGTCCAAATTTATATTCAATGATACGCATCCAGATGTTGGNAGGTATATAGATTGTTTAAGAAGACTACTTGATAATTCGCTCAACCCAGGGTTATGTCCAACTATTATTAGATCATTAATAGATTCAGATTGACTTTGAATTTTTTCAGTTAACAGATTTGCAGATGCTAAGTAGAGCTCTTTATCGACATTAAGTATTTCTGAATCCCATTTATTTTTTTCTAGTAGTATCTTAACTGTTTCAATAGTTCTACGCGCATTACTGCTTATTATTTTTGATGGTAATGGATGGCAATCTTTTATAAATTTCGCTACATCATGACATTCTTTCTCGCCTTCTGGGCTTAATGGTCTAGACCAATCATTAGCACTAGAATCTTGAAATAATGAATCCCCATGACGGAGAAGTGTGATTTTTTTCATGTGTTAATACATCATGCCTGTTTGAAGTTTCGCTTCATCTGACATCATATTCTGACTCCAGGGAGGATCAAAAACTAATTCAACCTTGACATTGTGAATGGTTGGTATTATTTCGACCTTTTCTTTTGCATCTTCAACAAGTATATCGCCCATCCCACAGCCAGGAGCGGTGAGTGTCATATCAATTTCCACCTCTCTTTTTAAATTATTATTATTAGTTATCTCACAGCGGTAGATTAATCCTAGATCCACTATATTTATGGGTATTTCTGGGTCATAACATGTCTTAAGTTGATCCCATATTACTTTTTCAATGTCCTCTTTGGACGCATCTGCCGGTATTTCTGGAGGAGGTTCTATTTCCTTGCCGATCGCATCGGCATCAGCACCTGCAACCCTAAATAAATTTCCTTCGATGTAGATAGTGAAACTTCCACCAAGAGCCTGCGTTATATAACCTGGAGTTCCCTCTCTTAGTAAAAGTTTTTCACCTGCAGGAATAATAACTGCATAAATATCTCTAACTAAAATAAATGGCTCATTAGTATGCCCAAACATAAGTCTACTCCGTTGAAGTAATTTTTATAGTATCATCAAACACAGATAAAAAAGTCTGCCAGCTGAGATTTACACATTTTATCCTCGTCGGAAAGTCTTTCACCGCGCAGAGAATAGTCAGTTCCTCATTATTTTTAATAAAGTCAATCAGTGGAAGTTTTCTATTTGAGGACAACTCAATAATAAAGCTCGATGCAATTTTTTTTGCTTCATCTATGCTTGTATCGTTTAGAATCTTGGTTAAAATTGAAGCTGAAGCTATCGATATTGCACATCCTACCCCTTCGAAACATATTTTTTTAATAGTATCTCTGTGAGTAGATATATATATTTCGAGTTTGTCTCCACAAAGAGGATTTATGCCTGTTGATCTCATAGCATCAGATTTCAGAGATCCAAAATTACAAGGATTGCTGGCATGTTTTATGATTAGCTCTTTATAAAGTTTGGTTATATCTGCTTTGTCGCTTTTTAAACTCGCCATTATGAAAAAATTTCATTTACCTTATGTAGGCCGGCAACAAGACAGTCAATATCTTGTTCATTATTATATAGTGCGAGAGAAGCTCTAGCTGTACCGCTTATCCCAAAAAATTCCATCACAGGCATCGCACAATGATGTCCTGTTCTTATAGCTACGCCCTGATGATCAAGTATCGTCCCAATATCATGAGAATGAATATTCTCAAGAGTGAATGACTGCACTCCAATCTTTTTATCTGAAGTTCCAACAAGGTTAATTCCTTCTACATTGCTTAATTCAGAGGACATGTAATTTAGTAAGTTTTTTTCATGTGACTCTATGTTACTCATACCTATTTTTCTCAGGTATCTGACAGCTGCTCCTAATCCAGCAATACCTGAGATATTTGGTGTTCCTGCTTCGAATTTGTAGGGAAGATCATTGTAGGTCGTTCCCGAAAATTTAACTTCTAAAATCATATCACCACCACTTTTGTATGGCGGCATCTTCTCGAGTAAATCTTCTTTTCCGAACAAAATACCTGTTCCTGTGGGAGCATGCATTTTATGTCCAGAAAATACATAAAAGTCAGCATTCAATTCTTCTACGTCGACATTCATATGAGGAATAGATTGAGCTCCATCAACTAAAACCGGAACACCATTTTTGTGAGCAGCTTGGATTATTTTTTTTACATCAGATACCGATCCAAGAGCATTTGATACATGAGATATAGAAATTAATACAGTTGATTCATCAATCATACTGATTAAATCCTCGGTTATTATCTCACCTTTATTATTGATTGGCGCAACTTCCAATGAAGATTGTGTTTGCTCGCAAACAATTTGCCAGGGGACAATATTTGAATGGTGCTCAAGATGACTGATAAGAATTTTTTTGTTCTTATCCAGCTTCGGTCTACAGTAACTTTGGGCAACAAGGTTGATTGATTCAGTAGTTCCACTTGTAAATATGATTTCATTCGTATTATTCGCATTGATGAAGTCAGATATATCTTGTCTGGTTTTTTCGTATACAGTTGTCGCCCTGTGACTCAGAGTGTGTATACCCCGATGTACATTTGCATGATCATTCATTTGATAGCGAGAAATCTCGTCAATAACAAATGTTGGCATTTGACTTGAGGCTGCACTATCAAGATATACAAGTTTATTATCATTNATCGACTGATTGATCGTTGGGAAATCNTTCCTGTAACTATCCATATTTACAATCTCTCTAGTTTTGAAGTTATTAGTTTATCGAGATATTCTCTTGGTGCCTCAGTATTTATCTTGGAGAGAATATTTTTTACGAAAGCTGATATAAGCAATGATTTTGCTGTTTTTGAGTCAATACCTCTTGATTTCATGTAGAAGATTGCATCTTCATCAAGCTGACCAATGGTACAACCATGACTGCACTTTACACTATCATTATATATTTCTAGCTCAGGTTTTGTGTCAACTGAAGCGCTATCTTCAAGCAAAATATTGTGATTATATTGATTTGCTTCCGTATCGAATGCCTTTTCTTTTATGAGNGCCTTACCATTGAAAACACAATGACCTTTTTCTCCTATAATCCCATAAAAACATTGCGTGCTTGATGTTGACTGACTGATATGGTTTGACCATATATGATTATCTATATGCTGATTTTTCTCGCAAAGATACACCCCATTAATCACTGCAGATGATTTTTCGTTATTGAGATTAACCTCTATATCTGTTCTAGAAAGTTTTGAGCCAATATCAACAGTTGTATAATTAATTTTTGAGCTGGGGCCCAGATCAATAATTGATCTATCTATTAAGTTATGGGTTTCATCCAAATTTTGTATCTTTAGGTACTCTGTATCTGAGTTTTCAGCAAGATTTATTTGCGTAACGATATTAGAAAAATGCGACTCATTTGAACATGATCCGTAAAAACCAATAAAGCTAACTTTAGAATTCTTCTTAATATCGATAATAAATCTGAGGTTACTATTATATTTATGAGNGTGTATGTGCTGAATATATGAAATTCCTANTGGAGACTTAAACACCGAATCCTCNGGAATTGTTATTTTAATTATTTTTTCTGCTAAAAGCGCATTCAAACAACCAAGAGGATCACTAATTTTCAGTTCTTTGATTGCCTGCTCCTCATTCAAACAGTTTATTTGAATTGGATTTCCCTCAATCTCTATTATTTCACCCTTATCAAAGTGAATACCATTGATATTCAACCAATGCGCATCAATGCCGCCTGGATTATTGTCTTTATATGTTTTCACCTCAGATAATTTTTGATAATCGGTATTTAGAGATTTCTCAAGGAGTTGCATTGGTTCAGAGATATCTGTGTATCTCCAATGCTCATGTTTCTTGTTCGGGATACCTAATTCTTTGAGCTTATTTAATGCAATTTTTCCTAATTCAGGGTAATTGGTNTGATCATTANTAATGATCTTTTTATCCAAGTTATTTAAATCAAGTGATACAGACATCTTTTATTCACCATCATCCTTGTAACCCGTCTNCTCAAGACGCTGTGCCAATGATTTATCGCCAGACTCAATAATTTTTCCATTCGATAAAACATGTACATAATCNGGCTTAATATAGTCNAGTAATCTTTGATAGTGCGTTATTAAAATAATGGCTTTGCTATCACTTTTAAACTCATTCACTCCCTTGGCAACGATCTTGAGTGCATCGATATCCAGCCCAGAGTCAGTTTCATCTAAGATAGCAATGTCTGGNTTTAGCATTGTCATCTGGAAAATTTCATTTCTTTTCTTTTCACCTCCAGAAAAACCCTCGTTTACACCTCGGTTCAGAAAAGTTTGTGGAATTTCTAATTTTTCAATCGTTTCTCTCGCAAGTTTAAGAAAATCAACTGCATTCATTTCTTCTTCCTCTTCGTGCTTCCTCTTCGCATTAATTGATGCACGAAGAAATTGAGAGTTATTTAATCCAGGGATTTCAACAGGATATTGAAAACCAACAAATATTCCTTCTCTTGATCTTTCTTCTATTGATAAATCCAAGAGATTTTCACCTTTGTAATGGATTTCGCCCTCAGTAACATCGCAATCATCTTGTCCNGCCAGCACCTTAGCTAGAGTACTTTTCCCAGATCCATTGGGACCCATGATTGCATGCACTTCTCCTGGTGATATTTTCAGTGATAAACCGTTCAGAATTTTTGTTTCATTGATACTTGTATGTATATTTTTTATATTTAACATAATTAAAGTCTCTGTTAACCAACAGCACCTTCAAGACTCACATTCAAGAGCGCTTCTGCTTCTACGGCAAATTCCATTGGCAGTTTTTTGAACACTTCTTTACAAAAACCATTGACAATCATATTGACAGCATCTTCTTCGCCGATACCTCTTTGTTTGCAATAAAATAATTGATCCTCGGAGATTTTTGATGTGGTAGCTTCGTGCTCAATAATCGATGATGAGTTTTTTCCTTCTATGTAAGGAAAAGTATGTGCTCCACAGTCTTTCCCGATCAAAAGAGAATCACATTGAGTATGGTTTCTTGAGTTTTTTGCTTGAGGCATTATGCGAACAAGACCTCGATATGCATTTTGTGCAGCACCAGCAGATATGCCTTTTGAGACAATTGTACTTTTGGTATTTTTTCCGATGTGAATCATTTTTGTACCTGTATCTGCTTGTTGCTTATTATTGGTCACAGCGACAGAGTAAAATTCACCTATTGAATTGTCTCCCCTTAGAATGCAACTTGGATATTTCCATGTGACAGCTGAACCCGTCTCAACTTGTGTCCAGGAAATTTTTGAGTTTGATCCTCTACAATCACCTCTTTTGGTAACGAAATTATATATACCGCCTTTTCCATTCTCATCACCTGGATACCAATTTTGAACAGTAGAATATTTTATTTCGGCATTTTTCATTGCAACCAATTCAACTACTGCTGCGTGCAATTGATTTTCGTCCCTCATTGGAGCAGTACAGCCCTCTAGATAACTAACATAGCTGTCTTCATCAGCTACAATGAGGGTTCTCTCAAATTGACCTGTATTTTCGGCATTTATTCTAAAGTAGGTAGAGAGTTCCATTGGACATCTGACACCCTTAGGAATGTACACAAAAGAACCATCACTAAAAACGGCAGAGTTGAGGGCTGTGAAATAGTTATCTCGATGAGGAACAACAGTGCCCAAATATTTTTTTATCAGTTCAGGATATTTGTGAACCGCTTCTGAGAATGGGCAAAAAATGACACCCGCCTCAGATAATTTTTTCTTAAACGTTGTAGCAACAGACACACTATCAAATACGGCATCAACTGCAACACCAGCCAATCTGGCTCTCTCATGGAGCGGGATTCCCAATTTGTCATATGTTTCGAGAAGTTTTGGATCAACTTCATCGAGACTTTGAGGTTTATCTTCATTTGATTTTGGCGCAGAATAATAGGATATATCTTGGTAATCAATTTTTGGATAACCAATGTGAGCCCACTCTGGTTCTTCGAGTGTTAGCCAGTGTTTGTAGGCTTTCAGTCTCCATTCAAGCATGTACTCAGGTTCTTCCTTCTTTTTTGATAAAGCAGTGATGACATCTTCATTTAAACCAGGTGGAAAGGACTCAGATTCAACATCGGTNGTGAATCCGTATTTGTAACGATCTCCTATGAGTTTATTTATACTTTCATTTGCCATTTTATTTCACCTGATGTTCTATATTTATCGGCATACCTGCAAATTGAGCAGGTAAAACATTTTTATTTTTATTGTCTTGCATATCAGCGAGGGATATCTTTTTTAATAATGACCTTATTGATTCATTAATATCCTGCCAGGCCAGGCCAGTCGAGCAATGAGATTCGTGCTTACAATGACATTTATGAGAGCTGCAATCTGTAATGGCTATGGGGCCCTCGAAAGCATCAATGATATCAGCGACACTTATGTCCATTCCGTTTTTAATTAATTTGTAACCGCCATTGATTCCTCTAACAGATTCGACAATATCTGCCTTGTATAATATTTTTAAAATTTTACTTACAGTGGGAAAATTAATATCTGTTATTTCTGATAATTCAGAAGCACTTATAAGATCTTTTTTATTTGACAGCATGGCAACTAAAACGACTGTTCCATAGTCAGTCAGTCTGCTTATCCTAAGCATAAGAATCCCCTCAACAATAATTAGTACAATATTGGTACTAATTATAATATTTCAATTAAAAAATTGGAAAAATTTTGAGTATTTTCAAACCAAGAATTACAAAATTTTGTAAGTTGTTTATTATATAATTATAAATATAAAAATTTTATGTTGGAGAATATAGATGAATCAAGATGCTTTGAGAGCAACAGCTATGAAAATGGTAGGAGATGGAAAAGGAATTCTTGCAGCTGATGAAAGTACACCGACAATAGGCAAAAGATTTGAAACAATCAACACGGAATCAACTGAGGAATCAAGAAGAAGATATCGTGAGATGCTTTTCACTTCTGAAGGTGCCAATAATTACATTGGTGGTGTGATACTTTTTGATGAAACTTTGAGGCAATCAACTTCTGATGGTACGCCATTTCCAAAATTTTTTGATGATTTAGATATTGTTCCTGGAATTAAAGTGGATACAGGTGCTAAACCACTGGCAGGCCATAGTGGAGAGACAATAACAGAAGGTCTTGATGGGCTCCGAGATAGGTTGGATGAGTATTATTCAATTGGTGCTAGATTCGCTAAATGGAGAGCTGTTATAAACATCGATGACGTACTTCCCAGCGATTTTTGTATCAAGGCAAATGCGCATGCTCTCGCAAGATATTCCGCTCTTTGTCAGGAACAAAATATCGTTCCAATCGTTGAACCAGAAGTACTTATGGATGGCGATCATTCAATTGAGCGCTGTGAGGAGGTCACAAGTAAAGTACTCAAGACTGTATTCATTGAGTTAGAAGAGCATGCCGTGAATTTAGAAGGCATTGTATTAAAGCCAAACATGATAATTTCTGGCGCAAAAGCAAATAATCGAGCAAATTCAGATACGGTCGCTGAAGCAACAATTCGCTGCCTTAAGGAGAATGTTCCGGAGTCAGTTCCAGGAATCGCCTTTCTTTCTGGAGGGCAAAGTTCTGAGGAGGCAACCGAACATCTCAATTTAATGAATAAGATGGGAGATCTTCCATGGGAATTGTCATTTTCATACGGACGCGCACTTCAAGCTTCCCCATTGAATGTTTGGTCTGGTAGTGAAGACAATTTCTCAGCAGGTCAGCAAGCTTTCTTGAAAAGAGCTAAATTAAATAGTCTTGCTTGCGCTGGAGGCTATCAAAAAGATATGGAAGATTAGGTGCTTATCCAGAAGAACGTCTCAGCTGTTGGAGTTGCTCTTCAGTCATATATTCGCGGACAAAATCGATTCTAGCTTCAAATCTGATCCTTTGGATTTCATTGAGTTCAGGCGATCTCAGGGCACGTCTCAAGAAATTAATACCCCCAATCAGATCACCGATCATAAAACGGTATTCTGCCATATAGTAATTTGCCTCAGCTGGNTTATTNGATTCAATTGCTGCTCTGGCAATNAATCTTACTTGNTCCGGTGTAGGTGGNACATTGTTCAGTAAATCCAATAATATTTCATGTGCGAAATCAGCTTCATTGATNTCCAGTAAAACATTTGCGTAGTGTATNACTAGAGATATATTTCTTGGAAAAAAGACTANTGCTTCTTCGAATATCTCTAGTGATTCATCAATTTGCTCCAGAGAAAAAAGCACATCTGCAAGAGCGATGTGGTACGCAATAACTTCTTTATTATAGTTAAGGAGTGATTCTAATATGATTTTTGCTTCATCATATTTTCCAGCTCTCTGATAGGCGAGGGCGAGCCCNTATCGTTCTGCATCACTGAGATACCTAAATTCCTTTTGAATGTAATGATTGATAGCTTCTTGAGGTGAATCTGCTCCAGATACAATAAGTCTTGCTCTTGAGATACCGTAATTTCGTGTATCAATTGTCTCTTTCTTCTCAAACAGCCTGGCTCTATTTTTTGCTTCCGCAATTCTGCTACTTGTGACAGGGTGTGTTTTTAGAAATTCTGGTACCCTCATTGAGCCTAGGGTATTTGATCCTGACATTACTTCAAAGAATGAGGCCATTCCTCTTGGATCAAATCCAGCTCTTGCTAGCGCTGAGATACCAATTCTGTCTGCCTCGTATTCATTTTCCCTTGTAAAATTAATCTGTTGTTGTATCTGTGTTCCCTGAGCGACCGCCATAGCACCTTGCACAGCATCAGAACCTGCACCTGAGGCACCAGCGATAACTGCACCCAGCATAATTGCTGTACTGAGGAGACTTTGTTTTTTTCCTGCAGCCAGAGCTCTCGCTATGTGTCTTTGTGTAACATGAGCAATTTCATGGGCCATGACGCCTGCCAATTCATCCTCAGATCTTGTAGCTTTTAATAATCCTGAATGAATTCCAATATAGCCTCCAGGAAGTGCGAACGCATTAATACTGTCATCATCGATTACAAAAAAAGTGAAATCTCTCTCACTTTCATTGATATGCGAAGCAATTCTATGTCCAATTTCACTGATGTATTCATTGATCTGAGGATCCTCTACAACAGTTCCACTGGCTCTAATTTGACGCATGATTGATCTTCCAAGCTGAGCCTCATCGTTTTTTGACAAAACGGCATCAGCAGGATTTCCTAAATCTGGCAAATTCAAATCCTGTGATATAGCTATTTGACTAAATAACATAGCAAGAATTATTATTTTTGTGGTCATTAACTTTTTAAACATCATTATAAAAAAGTTATTTAAAGCTCTTTTCATAGATTTAATAGACTACAAGTCAGCAATGTAATCAAGTACTGATTGAGCATGTCCTTTTGCTTTTACTTTTCTCCATTCGGCTATCAATTTGTTATTTTCGTCAATTAGAAAGGTGCTTCTCTCTATTCCCATGTATTTTTTTCCGTACATGTTTTTTTCCTTAATTACATCAAAGGCATCACAGATAACCTCATCCTCATCAGAGATTAAGTCAAAAGAAAAATCATATTTACTCCTGAATTTCTCATGCGAAGACAAACTGTCACGAGAGATTCCAATCACTTCAGTGTTTAGTTTCGTGAATTCTGTGAGTAAGTTTTGGAACTCAATGCTCTCTGTAGTGCATCCTGGTGTGTTGTCTTTTGGGTAGAAATACAGAACGATTTTTTTCCCTTTTAAATCGCGTATCTTAATTTTTTTTTCACCAGTCATTTGACAAGTCAGATCTGGTATTATCTTATTTAATTCTACTTTATTCATCTTAATATCCTTTGATGTTTTTTGTTTTACTTTAAGAAGCAATATCTCTATTGTTTTTTTGAGTATTATGCATGAAATTTTTAATTGGTAATATACGCTTGATAGAGCCTCTAATGATCAGTAACATTACTCGAAATAATGACTATTTATCAGACATGATGAAAAAATACTTAAATTTACCTATAGTTTTTACAGTGATATTGCTTATTTCTGGTTGTGGAACAACTGAAATTGTGTGCGAACAACCTGAAAATATTCAAAGTGCTGTTGAAACTTCGAAAATAGTCATACCAGAAGAGTTGGATAAATTGAGTGGAGAAAAAGAGCTTAAAATTCCCAGAGCATCTCCTCGAGAACCAAGACCAGAGAATTCACCTTGTTTGGAATCGCCACCGAGGATACTAAATCGAACTTCCTTTTTATAGAATATCCTAATATCAGGAGAGATGGCTGAGTGGTTTAAGGCGCTCGCTTGGAAAGCGAGTGTGCGGTAGTACCGTACCGAGGGTTCGAATCCCTCTCTCTCCGCCAAGGTTATCACATCATTGACTAATAACATGGAAAGGGAGTACTTTTAGGATATGAAAAAACTGATCTTAATAATAGTTATACTNCTTTTTGCCTCAAAAGGTTGGGTATACAGTGAAATAGATTCGGAGATTGAATCACTTGTGACCTACAANGGACCCTACGACGACGAGACTGCAGAACAGCGTGATGCACGCATGGCCTGGTGGCGTGAAGCTCGATTTGGACTTTTTATCCACTGGGGTGTCTACTCCGTTCCAGCTGGGACTCATAAAGGCGAGCAGATAGAGAATATTGGCGAATGGATCATGCATTATGGAAAGATTCCGGTAGCNGAATATCAGCAGTANTCNAAGCAATTCAACCCNGTAGATTACGATCCTGAAGCNTGGGTGNTCATGGCNAAGAANGCTGGCATGAANTACATCGTCATCACCGCNAAGCACCATGANGGTTTTGCNCTGTTCGATACTGCGGTTAGTGACTGGGATATTGTGGACGCGACGCCTTATGGCAAAGATATTCTCAAGCCTCTGGCTGAAGCTGCACGTAAACATGACATCAAACTTGGGTTGTATTACTCTCAGGCACAGGACTGGGTGCATCCTGGTGGCTCGTTTTGGGATGGCCATGGATGGGACCCTGCTCAGAATGGCAGTATGGACGATTATCTCCGCGATATCGCCGTACCCCAAGTCAAGGAGTTGTTTACCAACTACGGAGAGATATCGATTCTTTGGTGGGATACACCGATCGATATGACACCGGCACGTGCTGCCATGTTTGACGGACTGCTCGAGCTTCAGCCTGGTATAATTGTGAATAATCGCTTGTTGTATGGACATGATGGCGATCTGAGAACACCGGAGCAAAATGTACCTCCCACCGGTCTTAATTTTGACTGGGAAGCCTGCATGACGATGAATACTACCTGGGGTTACAAGTCCTATGATGATGATTGGAAATCCAGCGAGCAGTTAATTCACAATCTTGTCGACTCTGCCAGCAAGGGCGGCAATTACCTTCTTAATGTAGGGCCGATGGCTAATGGAGAGATTCCAAAGGCAAGTATCGAGCGGTTGAAAGATGTCGGTGAGTGGATGAATGTGAATTCATCATCGATCTATGGCACTACTGCCAGTCCCTTTATTCGTCTCCCATGGGGGCGAGCTACCAAGAAGGAATATCCCAATGCGACAGAGCTTTACTTGCATGTATTTGACTGGCCTGCAGATGGCTTGCTCAGGGTGGACGGTCTGCGAAGTGAGATAAGCGGCGCTTACTTTATGGCAGACTTCCAGCAACAGATTCAAGTCGAAAAAACACAGGAAGGTGTCGCATTAAAGCTTCCGGACAAACCACTTGATGAGATTGACACAGTAATCGTATTGAAAATTACCGGCAAACTCGACGTGGAGAGGATACTGCCTAAACAAGACGAGGATGGTATTTTAGTGCTAGCAATGGACGATGCCCATATCCATAATCCCGGATATGGCGGAAAACTGGAATTGATACAGGGCGAAAATTCTAATTTCTACTTGGACGGATGGACAGATTTCCAAAGCCGCGTNGACTGGTTGGTAAAGATCGATNAGCCCGGTATATTCGATGTTTACGCAGAGGTCGCCGCTGAGGAACCTGCCGGTTTATTGTTGATGGCGAACGACGAGCAAAAATCTCTCACCTTGGAATCCACTGGTGGAAAACAGNCTTTTCAAACCCAGCGCATTGGCAGATTGATGTTATCGGAAGGNGAATCCACGATNAGGATAGATCCGCAAATGTCACACTGGAACCCGATCAGACTTCGCTTGGTTACTCTGAAGCCCNCCGATTCAAGCGAGGAAATTGAGNAAGGGAGCGCGCTTATNAACTTGACAGAAANTTAANTTAAAANTTCAAAGAGGAACACAAAAGCATGAAGTAAAAATTGAAGTACAAACTGTANTATTTTTCACNAGGAAAGCCTTTNCAAATAANAATNCATTATGAAGATTGATTAACGTTTCGATAGATTCATCAGATTGATTAATTAAACATAATGACCTTATCTGTTTTTTTAATAGTGAGGTGGACGTTCATCAATACCAGCATTTTCAGTTGATTCACTCATTGATGCTATTTTTTTTTGGATCAATAGAAATTCACACTTAAGAGAATCAATATCTTTTTGCTGCTTTATGATAATAGAATTTAATTGATCTAATAAATCCTCTTGAAAGGATAACTTTGTTTCTATTGCAACTAAATGATCATCAGACATATTTATTTACTCATCTTGGTTGTCGTTAAATAATTACTTACAGAATAATTTATTATAATACTCCATGAGGATGAAAGTTATTTGAGATATAAGGATGCCATTAATTCGATTTGAAGATATTTCATTAGATATCGGAGAGCAGAAAATTCTTTCCAAAGCCAGTTTATCTATAGAGGCCGGCGAGAGATTATGTCTGATAGGGAGAAATGGTGCAGGTAAATCAACAACATTTAAGCTTATTACAGGGCAGATGGAACCAGATCGTGGTTCAGTTATTTGTGAATCTAATGTAATTATTAGTCAACTAGAACAATCATTACCGGTATCTGAAGAAATAACAGTTCGTGAAATAATTCGTTCAGGGTTATCTGAAATTGAATCATTATTAAAAAATTACAATGACCTGGTAGTAGGCACATCAGAAGAAACAGATCTACTTAAATTAGAGAGTCTTCATAAGCAAATTGAAGCTCATGAGGGCTGGAATCTTGATCAGCGAATAGATACAACTATCTCTGAACTTGATCTACCTGCTGATAAAAAGATGAATGAATTGTCAGGAGGTTGGCTAAGGAGAGTCGCATTAGGAAAAGCGCTTGTACAGAAACCTGACATTCTCTTGCTTGATGAGCCAACCAACCACCTAGATATTTCAACAATAAAGTGGCTTGAAGATGTCGTTTATTCGTATAAGGGTACAGTGATATTCATAACTCATGATCGGGCATTTATAAAAAAATTGGCATCCCGTATTCTTGAAATAGATCGTGGAAAAATTACAAGCTGGCCTGGTAGTTATGACAATTACCTCAAAAGAAAGGAAAAATCACTTATTGATGAGAAAAATGAATTTGCAAAATTTGATAAGAAATTAGAACAAGAGGAAATATGGATAAGACAAGGTATAAAGGCAAGAAGGACACGCAATGAGGGTCGCGTAAGAGCTCTAATTAAAATGCGGGAAGAGCGACGGGCGAGATTATCTCATGGAAATCAAGCACGAATAAATATTGAAGAGAGCGAGAAATCGGGACGTAAAGTCATTAGAGCAAAAAATATCAATTATCAATATTCAGATGAACCATTGATTAAGAATTTTTCACTCAATATTCAACGTGGCGAGAGAATCGGTATAGTAGGAAATAATGGCGTAGGTAAAACTACTCTTTTGCGACTCCTTCTAGGAAAGATAAAACCTCAGTCTGGAACCCTAAAACTTGGTACCAATATAGATATTGGATACTTTGATCAAACAAGGCAAAAAATTGATTTAGAAAAATCTGTTGCAGATAACGTTAGTGAAGGAAAAACATATGTCAAAATAAATGGAAAAGATAAGCACATAGTAGGGTATTTAAAAGGTTTCTTATTTTCTCCAAAAAGATCAATGACTCCAGCAAAGGTATTATCGGGCGGAGAAAAAAATCGAATTATACTAGCAAAACTTTTCACTAAGGCAACAAATCTGCTGATTTTAGATGAGCCTACAAATGATTTAGATATGGAGACACTTGATGTTCTTGAGGAACAACTCATGCAGTACAATGGGACGCTATTAGTTGTAAGTCATGACAGAGAATTTTTAGATAACACAATAACTAGCATGCTCGTTTTTGAAGGAAAAAATCAATTAAATCATTATGTTGGAAACTTTTCTGACTGGCTTAATCGTAAACAAAAATTAACAGAGCTGGATCATCACCAAAAATTACACAAAAAAACGAAGGAAATTAACCGTGAGTCAAAAAAAAGTACAAAGCTTAGTTACAAGGAACAACAAGCTTTGAATTCTTTGCCAGATGAAATTAAAAAACTTGAAATAGAGAAAAATTGTCTAGAGAAGGCAATTTCTTTATCTGATTTTTATAACCAAGGTAAAGAGAAAATTCAATCTACAATGAGAGAGCTTAAGCTACTCACTGCAGAAATTGAGATGAAGACAAATGAATGGTCTGCACTTATTGAGAAAGAGGAGTTTTACAAAAATACTTAAAAATGAGCATTGGAAAAGTCATCTGATCTGATAGTGTATTGACGTCATGAAAAATTTAATTTTTTTTATTTTATTATTCTTATTAATAACATCTCCCACTCTTAGTGCTGATAATTCAAAGCAAGGATTTATAAATGTGCCAGGAGGTCCAGTTTGGTATAAAGTCAGTGGTAATGGTGAAGGATTGCCATTATTAGCACTTCACGGTGGTCCAGGAAGTACTTCATGCACATACTCTTTATTAGATCCGCTTGGAGATCAACGATCTATTATTCGCTATGATCAACTGGGTTCAGGCAGATCTGGACGCCCAGACGATCTCTCTCTGTGGAAAGTAGACAGATTTGTTGAGGAGTTGGATGTAATTCGTAAGAAGTTAAAACTTGAAAAATTCCACTTGCTTGGCCACTCATGGGGTGCAGCTCTTGCTGGAGCATATTTGTTAGAGAAAGGCACAAAAGGAGTTGCTTCTGTTATTTTCTCAAGCCCTCTGTTGAGTACACCACTTTGGATCGAAGATGCTAATTATCTTCGAAGTCAGCTTCCACAGGGTATTCAAGACACGTTAAATTTTCATGAGATGGCGAATACAACTGATTCTGATGAATATCGTGATGCAACTAGAGTATTTTACGATCGTCATCTAACTCGTGGTGAGGCAAAAGAAAAAGCTGAATGTGATGGAGCGCCGTGGAACCAAGTTATATATGAATATATGTGGGGACCGACTGAATTTCATGCAACTGGCAATCTAGTTGATTTTGATTTATCCCATCGACTGCATACGATTGATATACCAGTTTTATTTTTAACAGGGGAGTTTGATGAGGCTCGTCCTGAAACCATATCTAAGTTTCATAAAATGATTCCTGGCTCTGAATTTATTGTCATTGGGGGTGTTGCACATGCATCACTGAGTCGAGCGCCTGATAATTACCGAAGAATACTCGAGAATTTTCTGGACAAAGTTGAAAAAAATAACTCAATGAGCAGGTCACAATGAATATATTACCCATTCCTAAATTATCAATATATTATCTTGAAAAATTTCTTGTTATGCCGATCCTAATTGTCCAGTAATCTTCATTACTGTGTAATTTTATCGGTCTATCAACACTCAATGGTGTGTATGAGCCTGAGAGTGTAAGCATATATTCTTTATCATAATCAAAATTGACACCCATGCTGTATGTTTGTACCTTGCTTTGAGTTCTTAAAAATGCGAGTTCGCGACCATTTATCAATGGAGCATCGACTTGAACACTTGGATCGATATCAGAGAGTGCAAGTGAGATCCACGGCTTAAGACCAGACCTCAGCTCATTAAAGGAAAGTGACGTTTCTATGCCTCGATGATCCATTGTTAATTTATCATTTGAGATGCCAGTGCAGCCAACTGAATTTCCGTCTGTTAAAGGTTCAATTGAAGCTCTATCCTTACTGCATGTTACATCCGCAAAGACAGATCCTTGCAGAGCAAAAATACGTAATCCAGCATGCCATTTATCATTTACCATAAATGATCTTGAGATGGACAAACCCCAGAGATTTTTCGGTCTTGCACCATTAATTTTAAAAGGCGGTGTCCAAGACAACTCTGCAGTTGTATTCCATCCCATACCCATACCAAGTCTTAATCGACCGAAAACAGGAGATTTGTTAAGATCTTCATTTTTAGTCCCGCTAAAACCGATTTTTTGCTGCTCAGCTGATAATTTTGGAATCGAGTTCAATTCAGCAGAGATATTTATGTTTCCATAAACACTCCATTTTGGAGGAATCAATCCCAGATTAAGTGAAGAGCTGGTGGTGTATGCCATTGCCCAACCTTCCGGAGAATTACTTTTTACCTCATATGCAAATGAAG
>PBAE01000004.1 GCA_002715745.1 Woeseiaceae bacterium | reverse complement strand
TTAGCGAGTGGGAACCACCCGATTCCATTTCGAACTCGGAAGTGAAAACGCTCAGCGCCGATGGTAGTGTGGGGTCTCCCCATGTGAGAGTAGGACACCGCCAGGCTTTTTAACACAGAAGAAACCATTTCCGCTTTGGAAATGGTTTTTTTTTGTTTAAAATCAGTTGATAAATTTGAGACGACAATCATGAGAGTAGCAAAATACAGTAAATTTGGTGCAGCAAAGGATGTTCTCATCGTAGATGAGATTCCGACGCAACCACTCGGTGATAATGAGGTATCGGTAGAGATCAGAACAAGTGGTGTGAATCCTTCCGATGTCAAGAAGCGTGCCGGTGCTTTTCCCGATCTTCTTGATAATGGTTATGTGATTCCTCACAGTGATGGCGCAGGGAAAATAGTTGATGTTGGTAAGAATATATCTAAGAAAAGGATTGGAGAACGAGTTTGGATCTACCAAGGGCAATTTGAACGCGAGCATGGTACAGCCGCTGAGTTCATAAATATTGATTCCAAACTGGCAGTAAATTTACCTGAACAAGCATCTTACGAGATTGGCGCTTGTATTGGTATTCCAGTTATGACAGCCCACCGTTGTGTTTATTCAGATGGAAAAGTAGATGGAAAAAATATTCTAGTGACGGGTGGCGCAGGAAGGGTGGGTAACTATGCCATTCAATGGGCGAAGCTATCGGGTGCGAACGTGGTTGCGACAGCAAGCAATGATTTTGATAAAGAAGTATGTCTATCTGTTGGGGCTGATCAGGTGGTTAATCATAAAGAGGAAGATTGGGGAATAAAAGCAGTTGAAGTAAATAATGGATGTAAATTTGATCGGCTCGTTGATGTTGAGTTCGGGCAAAATTTAGATAACTCTCTGGGGGCTCTCAAAACAGGTGCGATCATTGCAACGTACTCATCCACAAAAGATCCTCAGCCCAAACTGCCATTCTTAAAAATGATGTACATGGATTTAACAGTGCGACTTGTCATCGTTTATGCGATGCCTGATCAAGCGAAAATGGAAGCAATCTCCGATATTACTGATGCCCTTAAAAAAAATAAGTTAAACCATAGAATAATGAAATCATTTAGTTTGAATGATATCGCAGACTCTCATGAGCTTATTGAAAGTGGCACCACAAATGGATGTGTACTTATAAATATAGACTAGGGCTGAGGATATGATAGAGTTTTATTTTATTAACTATTCTTGGAAAAAATTATGAATATTGATTCACCCTTAAAAGAGCTTGGTCCAATAGATAATAGTGAGTTGAGTGATGCCATAATGTCTCTGGATGAGAGTGTATGGAAAGAAAATCTCACCAGGCAAGAAGAGTTCGAAGTCCACAGAGCAACCGAGTCTGTTGTAATATATTTTGTTGATCTTGATCAATGGCCAAATGTCGAAGTAACCAAAGAGTCAGGCTTTAATCATTTATCCAACTTTGCTCTACCTTTAATGAATGACATTATCTCCAGATGCTACCAACCTGGGGGCACTGTCATAAGGGCAATGGCAGCAAAATTATTGGCAGGAAAAAAAATTATAAAACACTGGGATAAGCACCCATCATTTCATTGTGGTCATCGTATTCATGTNCCAATCACGACNAATCCCAGAGTTAGATTTATGATTGATGGNCAACCTTATCGCTTCAAGATTGGTGAGGCTTANGANATAAATAATCAGCTTCANCANTCTGTCATGAANAAAGGNAATGAGGACAGAATTACATTTATTTTTGANTANGTNCCNAANGAAGAAATCGAAAAATTNTCNGCGCGNTCAGTCTAAAANTTAACCTTTATTTTTGAGCCTCATATAATGCAATTGCCTCNGGAATATTGAGGACACTGTTTGATGCAATNATNTGCGCACCNGANACTCCTGGCATTTTNGANAGANNNGTTAATTGTTCNGCNCACATTTTTATTCCNTCTTTTTCTGNNTTTTNAGATTNTTCNANGCGAGANACTGCCTCNGCTGGAATCATNACATTNGGTCTATTTNCCCGGAGCCATTTCGCATCATCCGCNGANTTAAGGATGGCTATGCCTGCAATGAGGTGCATTNTTCTCAATAATTTTGTNGCAATNAGTCTNTCCATNTAAATTTTCATAATTTCCATATCGAGACAGGTNTGNGTNATTACAAATTGNGCGCCNGCTTNTANTTTTTCNGTGAGGTTTNTGGCTGGCCATCCTNGTTTTGGAGCGAAAGGTGTAACCACACCNCCNATNAAAAAGTCATTATTTGTGGGNAGTTTTTCATCCNNNTTAATNTTATTGGCTAAACNTATNAGAGTGTCTGCATTCATATCCATAATTGCTTTTGGTCGAGGTTCAACTTCCTTGGGTATTTTCTCACCNCTCGTNAACAAAAGATTTNTCATNTCAAGAGANGCACAGCCCAANANNTCGCTTGTAAGGGAAATTCGATTTCGATTTCTGCAGCTCAAATTAATAATGGGGTCAATCCCATTTTCTTTGAGAATAATTCCTGCTGAAAGCGTCGACATGTGCAGTTGTCCAGACTGATTGTCTGTCACTAAAATTGCATCGATATGTTCTTTTAATAGTTCAGCTTGAATTCTAATAGCCTCTCTATCTGTGTCGGGGCGAAGAAATATCTCAGAACTGATGGTAAAATCTTTGATATCCAGTGATTGGCTAAAAATATTCAACTTTCTTATACTCGTCCTTATCGTATTGTCAGATTTTAACTGATAATAGAAATTGGAGCGAATAACTTGAAAAAAATTGATGAAAAAGAAGCTTTCAGGCAAGCCTTCGCATATTTAAAGAAGGGAGATGCAAGACTGTGTATCAACACCTGTAAGAGTGCGCTCATCCATTATCCTGAAAGTATAAATCTGTTGTGTTTAATCTCGCGTGCAAGCATGGCAGTACGATTGTTTGAGGATGCTCAAGGTTTTCTTAATGAAGCAACCAGATTGAATCCCAAGTCACCTATCGCAAGAGAGACATACGGCGATTTGTTGTTGGTTCAAGGGAAGGCTGAAGAGGCCATAAGAGAATATTTGTTTGTCAAAGAATTGAATCCCGGGCAACATGAAATTGAACGAAAAATCAGTCATGCACGCGAAGTTAACAAAAAACTTTCCAACGAAATTTCTGAAGCGCTGCAAAAAGTGGGTGATCAAGAGAAGGATGTGATCAGAGATTCTTTTGATGAAGAAATCAAAGAAGCTATCGATCACCAAGAATCAGGTCGAGGAGAGCTAGCCGAGGAAATATATAGGAAAATTTTAAAGCAAGATCCTAATCATGTCGAAGCAGGTAGACTTCTCGCGAGCATTGCTATGGAGCACGATAAATTTAAAGATGCTGAAATCTTTCTTCTTCGTGTTGTCAAAAATGCACCAAAATATCCGAGGGCATGGGCAGATCTTGTAAAAGCGCAGAGAGAGCAGGATAAGTTTGAGATAGCGCTTGATAGCTCGGAAAAATTAATCTCATTGGATCCAAATATACCAGAATCATATATGGTTCGAGCCAGCGTAGAAGGAGAGGCGGGTATGCAACATGAAGCAATTGAGAGCTACAAAAAAGCATTATCAATAAGCCCAGAAAAACCAGGCGCATTATGTAGCATGGCCCATCACCTCAAAACAATTGGAAAACAAGATGAAGCTATTTCTGTGTATCGTCAAGCAATAAAAATACAACCAGATCATACAGAGTCCTATTGGAGCATGGCGAACCTCAAAACATTCAGTTTTGAGGACAGTGAAATTAGAGATATGGAGAATTTATTGAGTAACAAAGATCTCCCTGATATTGGAAGGATTCATCTTCACAATGCACTTGGTCTCGAATATGAATCACGAGGTGATTATGACAAAGCATTTGAGAACTTAAGTAACTGCAATACCCTAAGAAGAAAATCTGAATCTTATGATCCAGTCGAATACGAAACCATGATAGATAAGATAATCGAGATTCTTTCTGAAAAAAAATTAAAAAGAGAACCTGTAAAAGNGTCTGAAGTAACACCTATTTTTATTGTGGGATTGCCACGATCTGGTTCTACATTAATAGAACAAATTTTAGCAAGCCACAGTTGTATCGAGGGGACGCATGAGCTCCACGAAATGTCTATGTCGATGCGACACGTTAGAGAAGCCTCAAATGCTAATCAAAGATTTCCTGAAGCCCTGGAAAAATTTAGACCTAACGAATGGAAAATGCTTGGAGAAGAGTATTTAAAAACAACAGAAAAGTATCGAACAGATAAATTATTTTTTATTGATAAGAATCCTAACAACTTTACCTTTATTGGTGCAATTAAACTGGCTATCCCAAATGCAAAAATAATAAATGCAAAACGTCATCCATTGGACAGTTGCTTTGGATCATTCAAGCAACTTTTCGCATCAGGTCAACCTTTCAGTTATGACCTAACAGAGTTAGGTGAATACTACATGGAGTATTTAAGAATCATGGAACACTGGCATAAGGCATGCCCCGGATTTGTTTTGGATGTTAATTATGAGTCAGTCGTTTCTGATTTGGATTCTGAGGTTAAGAGAATTCTTGAATTTTGTGAACTTCCTTTTGAAGAGAACTGTCTTCGTTTTTATGAGACTGAGCGAGCCGTTAAAACCGCAAGTTCTGAGCAAGTCAGGAAACCCATTTATTCAAGTTCAGTCAATCTCTGGCGCAACTATGAGCATAAATTGTCAGATTTAATTGAAATATTGGAGTCTGTTCTTAGGGAGCTTCCTCAAGAAGATCAGCCTAAATCATTTGTACCACATTAGCCACACTTAAAGAATATCCCATGATTGAAACTTATCAATCACATAAGTTATTGATAATTATAATAATATATTATTAAAAAATTGGTCTAAACAAATTAAGATAAAAACGAGGAAAATACTAATGTTGTTTAAAAACAACTAAATTAAAAAAAAATTAAATATTACCTTAAAAACTGAAACAAATAGTTGTAGTAATGATTCAACTAATTTACATTTAAGTCTANAGTTATAAAATTTAACGTTATGGCAATAATGCAATAACAAAANTACAAATCTTCATTGAAACCCGGGGGTTAAAGAATGGAAGTAAAGAAACTCAATAAAGCTCTAACGCCAGTTGCTGGTGCAATCGCTGCAGCATTAGCACCGTCACATCAAGCATTGGCACAAGACTTTGCACTAGAAGAAATCATTGTAACAGCGACTAAGCGACAACTGAGTGTTCAGGATATTCCTGCNTCNGTNCANGCNATNGGNCAAGANGCNCTTNNAANNATGGGAGCTGCAACACAAGAAGATTTCGCAAGATTCATGCCTGGAATCAACATCGTGTCNTACGGTGCNACGTCNAAGTACNGTTGTNTTCNGNGGNGCNATTACTGGNTCTGGNTANATNGCANCNTCAACNTCNTCNGTNTANNTNGATGANNTNGCNCTNACTACAACNGGNNNACAGCCAACAATTAGAATGGTTGATGTTGAACGTGTGGAAGCATTGGCAGGCCCTCAGGGAACACTTTACGGTTCAGATGCTCAAGCTGGAACACTAAGAATAGTCACCAACAAGCCTAAGATGAATGAATTTGAAGCTATCTTTGATGGTGAGCTCGAAGGTGGTGGAGANAGCGATGCGAGTTATCGTGGTTCTCTAGTATTTAACGTGCCAGTTGTAGAAGACAAAATGGCATTAAGAGTGGCCATGTACAGTGATACCGAGGGCGGNTATATAGANAANGTTCTCGGTTATACCGCCGATATGAATGCCTTCACAAAAGAGAAGTACGTTCAAAATCATGGAACTCTCAGCAATGCTCATGTNGTTGAAGACAATTGGAATGACGAAAGGACACAAGGATGGCGTGCCAAATTAAGATGGGATATGAACGANAGCTGGAGCATGACTTTCACAGGCATGTTGCAACATGTTCACACAGATGGATCTGGAAATGCATTCAACCCATATGTTGGTGACCTNAAGACAGTCAAATTCATAGACGGTCAATACACNCAAAAATTCAATGCTTACGACATACTCATTGAAGGTGATCTNGGNTTTGCNGACCTAGTAGCATCGACTAATTANTATAAATACAAAGAAAAGTTCTTCACNGATATTACAGACTACGCACATTACTGGTCTCATAATTACTGTTTCGATTCTTATTANTCAGCTGCTGNAAANCCCGACATGGCNGCNTATTACTTTACGAATCCAGCTACNGGNTATCTNACNCTTTACCCNAGATANTGTCAGGGTGTGAANCAAGATTCGGATTTCTATTCTAGCTTCCAAGGAACAGACCATGTNAAGAAGGTATCACAAGAAATAAGNCTACAAAGTCAAGGTGATCGNTTAGATTGGATAGTAGGTTTATATCTTGAAGATACAGTTGACGCTTGGACANCGCCATTTGCTGTGCCAGTTGACGGAGTGAATCCAAAAAGCTTATTCCAGGATTCNTTNTCAGCAAAATACTACGCNTTCGTTCAAGGAGATAACTTCCCAACTAAAGCAACCTCNAGTTGGTACTCNGATCANAGAACNCTNTGGGATCAAACNGCATTATTTGGTGAGNTTGCATACAGATTCACTGATGCTGTAACACTTACAGTTGGATTGAGAAATTATAAGCGCGATAACAGCAGTGCTTACTATGTTGATCATCCGGGTACGTGGTTCTCACTTGGTGATTACGAAAATGGATATCCATCAGACTCAGATCGTGAATATAGACTAGCAAATAAAGGTCTTCCTCCAGCAAGAGCAGGATCAGATAAAGTTACTATTCCAAAAGTCAGCCTGAAGTACAATCTCAATGATGACACGATGGCTTACGCACTATATACACAAGGTAAAAGACCGGGTGGTGTAAACCGAAGTCGAGGTAACCCATTCTTCCCGAATGCATACGGTCCGGATATCATGGATAATCACGAAGCTGGAATTCGTTCAACATTNGGNGATGGCAGAGGTCGTTTCAACTTGACTGCTTATCATATGAAATGGGATGAGTATCAGTTAGAGCAAGTNGACCCATCAAACACACCTTGCGATGCTAATGGNGCTGTGGCAAANATTACCGGTCTTGCTCCNGATGCNTCTGTTAANACAGCNGGNGTNTGNGGTCANCCATGGCAAAACCTGGTGGCTAACACAGGACAAGCTCATATTACGGGTGTGAATGTCGATGTTGAATATGCTTTNACNGAAGATATTACATTTGGTTTGAATTGGGANAATATGGAAGCCATGACGGACAGTAATCANGANNTGAACGGNACNNNNGANTCATTTGAGATTACAAAAGACATGCGNTTNCCACTGGTTCCTGAAAACAAAGGTTCGCTCTGGGTAACATGGAGCACNCCTGCNAACATCATGGGAGCACAGTANAAATATGTTCGTTTCCAAGCNTCTACTCAAAGTGGCATTATAAATAAACTTGAGGAGGATTCGCTTAATAGTAGTGCAAACCCTCAACACAGAGTGCCTGGTTATCAGATCATGGACATCAGAGCTGGTCTCCAAGGAGAAGATTGGGAGGTAGCAGCGTACATTAATAANTTAACTGANGAGCGNGCTCAGTATACGTGGTCAACTGGTGACTTTGGTTGGGCGCAAGCCTCTTCNAAGCCAGGNGGNAGAGCGCATACAATTGATGTCTACACAAACAGACCTCGCGAAATTGGTATACGTTACATGAAGAGATGGGGTGATTAGTAAAAAACTGTCTCNAAGCAANANAAAGAAACCGGGCNCTGNCCGGTTTCTTTTTATCTTAANTAAACGGCCAGATTTCAAGACCATGGATTGCGTTTCTTATGTCCATGGATAAGTTGACCGAACCAACCATTTGCTTTGAGTCAATATCATAAAGTGAAATTGTTGATGGTGAGGANCCCACTACTGCGAATCGATCATCTATTGTACANAGACCTCTAGCAAATCCTTGGCGCGCTATCTTCGAATCATCAATTCCAGCAAACTCGATATCACTCTCCTTATAAGTGATTACTTTGAAGGCAATTTCCTCTCCTTCTCTGGGCACATAACGCAAACAGTCAGAAGCTGTATCGTTAAATANNATNCCNTTCTTCCAGAATTTAGGATTGTGCGTTCCNAATGGTAATTCACAAACTTTNCTGACCTTATTATCTGCCCCTANGTGCAATAAACCNTCGGTCTTTAAGCCACTCAAGAAAATACCGTCTTCATTTACATCAACCATATTAATGTGAAAATCATTCACAGGGCGAGGACCGATCGATTTTCTTGGATCAAAGAGGCCNCCTGTCCATTGATCATANTCTCTTCTTAATTGAAAACCCCAGTCAAATCTTTTTNTTTCCAAATTGAAAGACAGCAGGCTATCGAAGCCAGTGGATGTGAGGAAAATTCTTTTTTCAATTCTGCAGATTTCATGAGCGTGTTTNAAGTATCGATTTTTGAATGAATTATTAGATTCAAAATTCTTGTTGTAGCAAAATAATTCATCACTAGCCGCAATGTATATGTATTCATCATGAAAGCAAATCCCTCGCAATCCTCGATCGGCACCTCTTCCTTCAAANTCAATATCACTGGTGTTCCAATCNACGTGTTGCTCAGCTTCTTTTTTGTCAAAGTCCACTGTGTAAATGCCNCCNTGACTCTCGCCTTGGACGCTTCCTCTTACAACTGAAGTAGCAATTAATTTAGGTAACTTGAATGTCATTTGGATACAATAGGNTAAATGATTTATTAATANNGTTATTTATTATAATTGATTATAGAAAATATAATGACAACATTTGGAGATTCTGGGGAGAATATGGATAAAATAAGAAGAGCGAAAGGATTTTTGATTTGCATAATGATCGCCACTCTGATCACATCCTGCACTCAAAAAAATAACGAATCAAAAAAAATTATCTACGCTGATCTCGTTCTTCAAAATGGTTTAATCTACACAGTTGATGAAAGTCGCTCTTGGGCAGAAGCATTAGCCATAAAGGATGGCATCATTACTTTTGTTGGAAATAACAGCGATACCAAGAATTTCATAGGGCCAGATACAACCACAGTTAATCTGAAACAGAGAATGGTTTTACCCGGTATGCACGATGTTCATATTCATCCTATATCGGGAGGTGTACTATCAGCCAGCTGTGATTTGAATGGCTTATCGACAATTGCTCAATATCGAAGTGCAATTTCAAGTTATGCCAATGCAAATCCAGATGTTGAGTGGATTTTGGGTGGTGGATGGGCAATGTCCGTTTTTGGAGCTGGAGGAAAACCCAGCCGAAAGATTATTGATGAATTGATACCAGATCGACCTGTTTACCTGACGTCAACCGATGGTCACTCTGGATGGGCCAATTCAGTCGCTCTTGAGATGGCCGGCTTAACAAAAGATACTCCGGATCCAATAGACGGAATTATAGATAGGGATCCAGAGACAGGCGAACTCATTGGAAGTCTTCAGGAAGGCGCGATGAATTTGGTCGAACGTGTTATTCCTCCAACTACAATTGAGTCTAAGATTGCAGGCTTAAAGTACAGTATTAAGATGCTAAATGGTTATGGAATTACCTCTATACAAGACGCTATCGTTAGAGAAAATGATTTAAAAACATATCAAAATCTAGAGCAAAATAAACAATTAAGTCTCAGGGTTGTCGCTTCATTATGGTGGGAGCGTGATCAGGGTTTAGAGCAAATTCCACACTTAATCGAATTAAGAAAAAATTACAGCAGTGAACTCGTTAGCCCCACAACCGTGAAAATTATGCAAGATGGATTGGTAGAAAACTATACGGCAGTTCTGGTTGATCACTACCACAATGTACCAGGACCGACTAAAGGTATTCCAATGATTGAGCCTGAGTTTCTTAAGGAAGTAGTTACTGCTCTCGATGCATTAGACTTTCAGTTGCATTTTCATGCGCTTGGAGACGGGGCTGCAAGACAGAGTTTGGATGCTGTTGAGGAATCTGTATATGAGAATGGCCAACTTGGAAACAGGCATCACGTCTCACATCTGCAATTGATTCATCCTGATGATTTCGATCGCTTTGCAGAGTTAGAAGTCGTTGCAAACTTCCAGCCACTTTGGGCATATACAGGAGATTATCTTACAGAACTTGCCGCACCATTTATTGGCGCGGAGAGACTTCGTTGGTCTTATGCTATAAAGAGTCTGCAAGATGCAGGAGCATTAATCGCCTTTGGCAGTGATTGGAGCGTATCATCAGCAAACCCTTTTTATCAAATTGAGACGGCAATAACTCGCCAGAGTTCAACTGAAATCACTGCATTGGAAAATGCGCCAGTAGATCCTGAACAAGACGTTCCATTGAATATTGAGGAGAGTATTGACCTTAAAACTGCCATCGATGCTTTTACGATAAACGCTGCGTTTGTAAATAAATCTGAGAATCTAACTGGTTCCATTGAGGTTGGTAAGTATGCTGATTTGGCTGTCCTTGATCAAAATCTCTTTGAAATTGAAAGTGCTGAAATCTCTGAAACCAATGTATTACTGACCCTTTTCGACGGAAATGTTGTACACGGAGATATCACTCAATTATGAGAANTTTTTCTCTAATAATTCATTTGTTGTTAATCCTATTATTTTCTCTCAGAGCGAGTGGGGAAGTACTCGAAGAGACAAATTTTAATGCTCAAAAAAGAGCTGTTTTCTGTGGAAGTTTAATAGACGGCATTAATAATGATATAAAAAAGAATCAGNTAATCACCATCGTTAATGACAAAATTGTGAGTGTCGAGCACNATAAGAAAAGAAACATACNAGATAATAGCCAAATATTGGATTTATCTGAATATCATTGTTTACCCGGTTTAATTGATACTCATACACANATCACGGAAAAAGCTGGTGATACNGCAGATTTGAGCGTCTACTACACAATGACTGAAGAAGAGGTAATAGAAATATCAAATAAGAACGCGGAGANGACCTTGAATGCCGGATTTACTNCCGTGAGAAACGTGGGATCATACATTGCTTGGTCTGCATTGAANCTACGCAATCGAATAAATAATGGTGAAGTGATTGGACCAAGGATTCAACAAGCNGGTTTTTATCTAACGGTACCTGGGGGTGGAGGTGATCTTTTGATTCCTGGTTTTNCTGAGGGAGATATTCCNCCACACGTAAGANNGGGTGTTTCTTATGATGNCGAAGAGTTCAGAAATAATGCAAAAAAAGCCATAGATGGTGGAGCAGATTTCTTAAAGATATTGNCATCAGGTGCGGTACTCGCTTTTGANGGCATTCCAGGTGCTCCTGAGATGACACCAGAGGAAATAANCGCAGTGGTCTCTGTTGCCAAAGAGGCTGGAGTGANAGTAACNTCTCATGCCCATGGCGCACAATCAATTAAGGACTCAATACTGGCTGGGGTAAACTCAATTGAGCATGCTTCCTTGGCCGATCAGGAGGCAATTGATCTAGCTGCAGANCGGGGTGTTGTCTTTTCTATGGATNTCTANAANGGNAGTCATGCTAAAGCGGTNGGAGAAGAGCAAGGCTGGCCAGAAGAGTTCATGAGAAAAATGAATGAGACAACAGANGCACAGCGGCGNGTTTTCAGAAAAGCAGTCAAGGCAGGTGTCCCAATTACTTTTGGNACAGACGCAGCAGTCTATCCTCATGGTGAGAATGCAAAACAATTTTCTATTATGATTGAGTTTGGCATGACAGCGATGCAAGCTATNAAGTCAGCTACATCGGTAGCCGCNAAATATATGGGCTGGGGAGAAGAGATTGGCTCAGTCAGGAAAGGNTACTATGCTGATATCATTGCGACAAAAAACAATCCTCTCGAAAATATATCTGTTTTAGAGGATATTGATTTTGTTATGAAGGGAGGACAGGTTATAAAAAANNTTAACTAGANCCTAAAATCCTNATGACTATAAAAGCACCAGTAAAAAATTATCGACTGAGAAAACTCAGTAAGACNATTAAGAGAATAATTTTCAGCGAAGCTCTTCAAGTCTATCTTTTGGCCAGGAAGTGGGATAAAAAAGATTTATCTCCAATCAATTCACAAAATAATGAGATTGTTTCTCATGAGGGCAGCCTCTTCTCACAAAATGGAGAAGATGGGATTATCCGAAAAATATTTTCTGAAATCGGGTTCTCAAATAAATATCTCGTCGAATTTGGTTTTGGAGCCCATCAATGTAACTCATTAAGATTGATTTTGTATGAGAACTTCAAAGGTTTATTGATGGACGGTTCAATTGAGCAATGCAGGTTATTCAATCTTGCATGCAAAAAGAGGGGAATTGATGGGGTGAAAGCAATCAATGTTTTTTTAAATAAGGACAACTTAGAATCCATTATCAAACAGAATAATATTCCTTCAGAAATTGATTTTCTATCTATTGATGTTGATGGGAATGACCTTTGGTTATGGGAATGTCTGAATTGTATTAAACCCAGAGTAGTCTGTATTGAATACAATGCAGGTATAGGGCCAGAAAAATCATGGTCTAGTCCTTATTCCGATAACTTTGAGAGATTTGCTGCACACCCAAGCGGTTTCTTCGCAGGCGCCTCAATAAGTGCACTGGAGTCACTTGGATTAAAAAAAGGGTATCGATTAGTCGGATGTGATTCGACAGGAACAAATGCCTTTTTCTTGAGGGGCGATCTTGCTCAAGAAAAAATACCTACCGTCTCAGCCAGAAAAGCCTTTAAACCACATCTTAATTGGCTTGGACGAGGAATATCAGAGCGTCAGCAACTTGAAATTATGCAATCCTTCCCATACATAGAANTATGATTATTTTTTGTATAAGATACCCAAAATAAATTACGACTTCATNATANCCTCACTAATTAAAAAAATAGGAAAAAGGAATTTATATGCTGATCTCAAAAAGGAATTTTCACTCNTTGGTATCCATAAGCATANTAATGTTTACTCAATTAATTGCTGCTCAGGATTTATATACCGAATTGGATGAAATTGAAGTTACCGCGACTAGATTAAATTCATCGTTTTTGAACAGCAGCCAATCGGCGTCAGTGATCGATAAAGAAAGAATTCAAAATGCCACCCAGTTATTAGCNATGGATGAGNTTCTNGCTGGGGTNCCTGGTCTNTACATGCAAAATCGTTACAATTTTGCTCAAGATCTTAGGGTCTCAATAAGAGGGTTTGGTGCGCGGTCAGCATTTGGAATTAGAGGCATTAAAGTAATTGTTGATGGTATTCCAGAAACNATGCCAGATGGACAGGCAGGAGTTGACAGTATTGATCTGGGCTCTGCGAATCGTATTGAAGTTCTCAGAGGGCCATCCTCATCGCATTATGGTAACGCCGCAGGTGGAGTGATTTTTATTGAAACAGAGAGCGGTTCAAAGCCAGGATTTATTGAAACCACATTTGCTGGTGGTGATCTTGGTTATGGAAAATTCCAAATGAAAACAGGAGGCCAAAACGGACGATTGAATTATTTAGTGAATACCTCCAAACAAACCCTAGATGGTTATAGACAGCACTCTAAATCTGANGGTGCTTTATTNAATGGTAAGTTTGATATCAGNCTGAATGATTCAGATAACTTGAAATTTACACTAAATTATACGGATCAACCTAAATCNCANGATCCAGGTGGAATTAACATTGGACAAGTAACGACCGACAGAAAATCTCCTCGTGATAGAAATTTATCTTATGATTCTGGAGAAGCCCTCAGTCAGAAAAGAATAGGACTTGTTTATGAGCGAAATAACTCTGGTGGAAAGCTTACAGTAAGAAATTATTATGTAAATCGAGATTTTTCCAACAAACTGCCATTCAAAAACGGTGGATCAGTCAATATAGATAGAGAATTCTATGGATTTGGNGCTCAGTANGAATTTGGTGAATCNTTATCAGATCGTTTATCACTTGTTGTGGGATTTGATTCTGACCGTCAAGACGATGATAGAAAAAGATTCAACAACGATCTTGGCGACATCGGTTCCTTGACATTTGATCAGAATGAAAAAGTGAANAGCAATGGTCTTTTCTTGCAATCGAGATANGATTTTGGCGGTTGGTCAATTTCATCGGGAATAAGGTACGATGAGGTGAAGTTTGATATCTCAGATCGCTTTCTCTCCAATGGAGATGATTCAGGAGAAATTAAATTCGATGCAGTGAGCCCTTCAGTTGGACTGAATTATAATCTAGAAAATGGNTCCGTTTTCTTAACCATGAATAGTTCTTTTGAAACACCTACGACAACTGAATTAGCTAATCCAGATAATTCAGGTGGCTTTAACGCATCACTCAAACCACAAAAAGCGGATAATGTAGAACTAGGGTATAAATATGCAATGGATCGGCTTTACTATGAAGTNGCNATCTTTGATATAGATTTGAAAGATGAACTGGTTCCCTACGAGCTAGAAAATCTTCCAGGAAGAACATTCTACTCAAATGTCGGTAAATCCTCTAGAACTGGTNTTGAATCTCTCATGTCCTGGACCCTTAAACCAAATTTTNTATTTGATGCTTCCTATACATGGTCAGATTTCAGTTTTGATAATTTCATTGATAAAAATAATAAAGATTTTTCAGGNTCAAAGTTACCTGGGTTACCACAATCATTTGCTCATTTTGCTTTTCGTTATATCAGTGAAAATGGTCTGAATGCGACATACAATTTCAATTACTCTGGTGACTTGTATGCCAATAATGCTAATACTGTCAAAGTTAATTCNTATTCAGTTTCTAATTTTAGATTGAGTTATCAGATAAACAGNGGCAATTGGTCTATTCTACCTTACATGGGTATCAACAACATCTTTGATACTGAATTCAACAGCAATATCAGAATAAACGCATTCGGCAGCAGGTATTANGAACCCGCTCCAGGAAGGAACAGTTATNTTGGTATAACGTTTTCTCGATCTTTGTAAATTGAGAATTAAGAACTATTTTGGTTTAGCAAGTACCATCTCAATTTCGACTAGCCATCCGCCTGCAAGTGCTTCTATTTGAAATGCTGATCGAGCTGGCTTATTGGGTTGCTCTTCTGTNCCGAAATATCTGCTGTAAGCTCTCATGAAACCTGAGAAATCCATCCGTCCGTCAAGTTCAGGGTCTCCAACAAGAAATACTGTTAATTTGACAGCATCACCAAAATCGACACCAAGAGATTTGAATGAGTTTTCAAATTTCTTAAGAACACTCATAGTTTGAGCTTCAGTGTCACCTGCCCATTCTCTCGTGCCTCTCTCGGCATCAGGATTTGCTGGTGAAGGAAGTTGACCGCTGTGATAGATTATTGTGGTATCAGGTGAAACCTCTACTGCTCTTGATATAGGGAATGTAGAGTTATTTGGCAGAGGATGTCTTATCACATCCGCAAATAAACTTGTTGTTAAAANTGTTAGAAATAAACTCAGTATTAATCTTTTCATTGTATTCTCTCTTTCTGATTTAGTATGCAAATTCTTCAGATACCAGTTCTTGATCGAATGAATCTGATGATCGTTGTGAAGGNGCATCGNTATTANTGGCGATTGACTCAGGTGTATTGAGTCTTCTGTCTGCTGGCCANGGTGTTCCTTGGTCCATCACTGTAACAGGTCCCATACCCATATATTTGAATTTCTGAACGCGTTTTCCTTCATAAGTTTCTGTTGTGTATATATTGCCTTTTGAGTCAGTTGCGATATTNTGCACCGCAAAGAATTGACCTGGATTCCTTCCACCATCACCAAAGTTAGTCAGAATTTCCATGGTTGAACGCTCTATNATGAAAATTTTTCTNTTAGTGCCGTCCGCAAGATAGATAAATTTTTGNTCTGGATCAGCTGAAAAGGATATATCCCAGACAGATCCATCACCTAGGCTNTTTGGTTTTACAAATAATTCCTGAACAAAGGTACCATCCTGGTTAAAGACCTGCAGNCGATTATTCGGTCTATCGCAAACATAAACCATTCCGTCCAATGATGGCTCTGCACAGTGAACAGGGTTNCTGAACTGTTGAGCAGGTGTCTCACCTGGCTTATAGGGACCTAAATTACTATCATCAGGTTTATTTCCGTAAGCACCCCAGTACCTCTTTAGTTCACCCGTNTCTATGTCNAATACGGCGACACGCTTATTGCTATAACCATCTGCNACAAAAGCTTCATTNGACGCAGCNTGAAATGCAATTTCAGCAACACGCCCAAAGTTTTCTTNGCTATGGCTGTCAANTGGTGAACCAGCCNTACCGTATTGNGCAAGAAACTCTCCATTTCGTGTAAACTTCAATATATGTGAATCGCCTCTNCCGTTTCCACCAATCCATANATTGTCTTTNTGATCTACACTGATACCNTGATTTGATGATGGCCAATCNTATCCCTCTCCTGGGCCACCCCAGTGATTCACCAGATTTCCGTCAGGATCGAACTCCAGGACATTNGGGGCTGGGATACAGCAATCNGCTATTTTCGGATCAGCGGCNGCACCAATCTCCGTTCGCTCATTGAAGCTGTCTCTTCTGTGNATGATGAAGACATGATCTCGTGAGTCAACAGCCAACCCAATTGTCGAACCAAGAATCCAATGGTTTGGAAGTGGTTTTGGCCAAAATGGATCAACTTCAAACATAGGTGCCTGTTTTCCTTGAGCCTTTGCAGNATTCGTCTGTGTATCGCANCCAGAAATGAGNGCGAGAATTGAAATCATAAATACAAATCTAATGTGTTTCATGGTTAATTTAACCTCAGTTTTACTAGTTNATGTTTATAACTATAATTTACCAAAAAATATGGCTTATTTATATTTAAATTGCNANAGATTCAGATCATAATCCGTTTTTTNCGGTTTTGTTAAATTAAGATTAATCAATAAAGATACTTGAGTATAATAGGGTCATGCATTATTCGNGTACATACAAGANCAAATCAANAAAATTTCTTGTTCTTTTNGTTNCATTCATATTTTCTATAATATGCTCGGATCGGGGCGTACTNTCTCATGAAATACCCAATGACNTTGTAGTGAGAACAATAATAAAGCCTGACGAAGANAAGATAAATCTTTTGATAAGNGTNCCNCTTGANGCAATGCGTGATATGAANTTTCCAACAACCGGACCNGGTTATCTAGAGCTGGAAAAAATGCCAGAGCTGACAATGGANGCGGCTGAAATATGGTTAGGNAACTTTATTGATGTTTANGAGGAAAAAAACAAAATCAAAGANTGGCAAATAGAGAAAACAAGAATTTCATTGCCNTCGGATCGATCTTTTGGTCAATACANTACTGCCTACAACAGCATGTTCTCTCCATCTNTGANTAATACNNTGATCCACTATNGNCAGGCNCTTCTCGATGTCTTGATAACATACCCAATTGAATCANCTTCATCTAAATTTTCNGCAGACATTAATTTTGGTGGTTTAGGTATNAATACCACTACCATCATGACATTTGTNTCNANCGATGATGTCAGCAGATTGTATCAGTTTAAAGGAAGCCCNGGATTGGTNGAGCTNGATCCATCCTGGCTGAATGCATTCTCTCGGTTTGTNAATTCTGGCGTTGAGCACATCTTCATAGGAGTAGACCATTTACTGTTCATTTTGTGTTTGATATTGCCATGTCGGAGGATTCGCTCGTTAATTATTGTTATCACTGCATTTACAGTTGCTCACTCGATCACACTCATTGTGTCAGCGCTTGGAATTATCCCGTCTGGTCTCTGGTTTCCTCCCTTTGTTGAGACATTCATCGCTTTTTCTATTTTGTATATGGCTATTGAGAATATTCTAAAATCTGAGCAAGAGAGAGGATGGTCGTTGGTGTTTATTTTTGGTTTACTGCATGGATTTGGATTTTCTTTTGCTTTGTCTGAAACGATGCAATTCGCTGGAAGTCACCTCATAACTTCTTTGCTCGCTTTCAACTTGGGTGTTGAGTTAGGTCAAATTGCTATCGTCTGCATGACTGTTCCAATTATCAATTTGATTTTCAAATGGACTGAGAATGAGAGGATCATTATTTTAATTGCTTCAGTTATAGTTGCCCATACTGCTTGGCATTGGATGCTCGACAGATACGAAGTCATGCAAGCATATAACTTCTCGGGATTTTTAGATCATTCGGGGAGCAATACCATCAATTGGGTAATTGTATCTTTTTTAATAGTCATGGTTTTTCTGATTCTAAGAAGACTGTTTAGACGAATTATGGAATAATTTGTTTTTATGTATATGCTCAAATCAGATAATAGTCCTTCTTAAATTCAAGGAGATAAATTTATGCAATCAATTATGATAGTTTTAATGGGCTTGGCTGGCATGACATTCGGTTGGTTCGTATATTCAAAGTTTATCGCCACCAAAATCTATCAGCTTGACCCAGATTTCGTTACTCCAGCCAATGAATTTAATGATGGTGTGGATTATGTTCCAACCAATAAGTTCGTCTTGTGGGGGCATCATTTCACTTCTGTTGCAGGGGCAGCACCCATTGTGGGCCCAGCAATTGCCGTCTATTGGGGATGGGTTCCTGCTGTTCTATGGGTTACTCTGGGCACAATATTTTTTGCGGGCGTACATGATTTCGGAGCACTTTGGGCCAGCTCACGGCATAAGGGTAAATCCATTGGTGCGCTATCGGAGGATGTAATCGGAAAAAGAACGCGCGCATTGTTCATGGTGGTTATATTCCTCGTTCTATTAATGGTAAATGCTGTATTTGGTGTTGTCATTGCCGGTGCTTTTGTCAGTACGCCAAATGCAGTTTTTCCTGCTTGGTCTGCCATTGCAGTAGCTCTAATTATAGGACAACTTTTACATCGAAATTTTAATCTAACAATATTGTCGGTTGTCGGAGTAATGGCTCTTTATTTTTCAATATATATAGGCAGCTTGTTTCCACTTGAGTTGCCAGAGGGAATGCTGGGTCTTTCACCCAACGCGAATTGGATCATTATATTGTTTGTTTATGCAGCCATAGCATCGATGCTACCAGTATGGGTTCTGCTTCAACCGCGAGACTTTATCAATGGCATGCAACTTTTTGTTGGTCTGTTTTTGCTTTATGGGGCAGTATTTTTATCACTTCCCGATATATCGGCACCTGCATTCAACAATCAGATGACTGAGGATGCACCATCTTTGGTCCCTTTATTGTTTGTAACCATTGCGTGTGGAGCAGTATCTGGGTTTCATGGCATAGTCTCGTCTGGAACAAGTTCTAAACAACTCGATAAAGAGACTGATGCTCGTTTTGTTGGGTACTTCGCAGCAATGGGTGAAGGTTCCCTAGCTCTTATTACTATTGTCGCAGTCAGCGGCGCAGCTCTGGCAGCTACTCCAGAGATTTGGCATGAGATTTATGACAAATACGGCACTGCCGGTGCCGGTACCTTTATTCAGGGTGGAGCACAAATGATTACAGACGGATGGGGTATTCCTGTGAGTGTGACATCAACATTGCTTGCAACAATGGTAGCGCTATTCGCTGGCACCACGATGGACTCTGGTGTAAGACTGCAAAGGTATATAATTCAGGAATGGGGCGACATATACGGCATACCAATATTTAAGAAAGGTTTCGCTGCGACACTTATCGCAGTTACCTCCTGTTTATTATTGGCATTCGGCGCTGGAGGCGCTTCGGGTTCTGGGGGTTTAACAATTTGGCCTCTTTTTGGGTCTACCAATCAGATTCTTGCTGGTATGACACTTCTAGTTATATCGGTGATGTTAATAAAGATGGGACGTCCTGCAAAATATACGATGTTACCCATGATATTTGTCTTATTTACCTCTTGCTGGGCAGCAATTATTAAATTAATGGAATTCTGGGCCGCAGGAAATTGGTTGCTTGTGACCATCGATATAGTGGTGCTTGTGACAAGTTTATTAGTGATATTAGAGGCGATATCTGTAATCAGTGCTTATCGCAATGAAAATAAGCCTAGCTAAAAGATTAAGAAAAGAGTGGTTTGCGGATAACTATACAAAAAAAGGCATAAATCGACCATTATTTGTATAAAATAATTGAAAAATGGCAGCTATTTATTTCTTTTAAAAAAAATAAAAATTAAAAATTTTTTTTTTATAAGAAACTGTTGTAACTCCACCACTCGATATTATAAGGCTTTCATAGCATTCTCGAATCACATGTTTTCACTAGGATGCAGCAAAAAGTATAATGTTGCAAAGAAACAACAAAATTTAGTTTGAAACACAAAAAAAAACCTAATTTTTATTGTAAAAAAGCTTTATTTTTATCTTCAACTTTGGTTCAATCTTAATCAAATGCCTTCATTGGGCGTGGTTGTGTGCGAAATTTCTTTTTCACATTCAATCACTTTTTACGAAGGTTATTCAAACTGAAGCTATAGCGGGAAACCAATATTGCTTTTAACGGATCGGGAAACTGGTCCAAAACTAATCGTTGGGGGAACTTTAACGATGAAAAACTTTATCAAGCCAGCTTGGCTGGCGATAACTTCGGTACTACTAGCTCTTGGCGCATTGCCAACTAGTGTATCTGCACAAGGTGCGGACGAAGCTGTTGAGGAGATCGTAACGATCGGTACTCGAAGAGCAGGTCGTACAGCACTTGACACTGCGGTACCGATTGATGTTTTCAATCAGGAAGATCTAGACTCTGTGTCTTCATCTGACATGCTTGATATCATTAAGACTTTGGTACCTTCTTTTAACGTATCACGACAACCCATTAGTGATGGAGCGACAATGATTCGTCCTCCTCAACTTCGTGGNCTAGATGCTGATAAAACTTTGGTATTGATCAATGGTAAGCGACGTCANCGTGCTGCNCTTGTGAACCTTGGTGGATTCGGTGCTCATGGACCTGACTTAGCTACNATCCCTGCAATAGCATTGAGATCAGTTGAGGTTCTACGTGATGGTGCATCAGCTCTNTANGGATCTGACGCGATCGCGGGTGTGATGAACTTTAACCTTAGAACTGAGTCTGAAGGCGGTGAAATCCGCATGCAACATGGTGTGTATGCTGATACTGCTGGTGGTCCTGGTGGTCTTGGAATTGGTAAGCGTGGATCTCTTGAAGGTCAGGGNGGAGAGAAAGATTACAAAGTNCAATTGAACTTTGGTATGCCTTTGACTGAAGANGGNTTCATTAACNTCAGTTCTGANCTCTACNGNGNNCAAGGTACAAGTCGTGGTGGTCGATACGAATTCAGTATCCCNGGTGTGGATACAAATCGTCCTTCAGAAGCTGCGGCAATGGANNGTGCANNNTTNGATCATGATGGGATAGCAAGNACAGCNGAAGTATTCCGTGCTGGTCCAGATGCGTTGACTCACGTATATGAGACAACAAATACTGGCGCAAACCCACAAGGTACNNTGTTNACTNTCCGTAACGGNGGTGACGGNATTCCTGATGATCCTGATTACAGATACAGAGANAANCTCTGTAACTCAGANATCGGNGCNGGAGACTGTAANGAAATGACNTGGGGTGAGCCNANAGCGTGANGGTATCCGAGTATTTGTTAACTCAGGTGTAACNCTTTCAGATTCTTCTGAAGCATACGCTTTCTTTAACTACTCAGACACTAACGCAGACGGTTCTTTCTACCATCGTCGTCCTGGTATCGCGCAGTTCAAATTGAGCCGTGATGCAACAGGTCGTATTCACAACCCGCGTGACCAGTATCCTGGTGGATTCACACCNAGATTCCATGGTAACGTAATTGACCAAGGATTCACTGGTGGTATCCGTGGTGATGCAAACGGTTGGAACTACGATTTCAGTGCACGTTCTGGTGAAAACCAAATCCGTTACATTCTTGACAACACTAGAAACCCATCAATGGGTGNAGCGTCTCCATCAAAATTCCGTCCTGGTAACCTTNTAAACGATGAGTTTGCAATTAACATGGACTTCTCAAAAGAGTTTGATGTAGGCATGGCAAATGACATGAACTTTGCATTTGGTCTAGAGTGGCGTGAAGAGGGNTACACNATNGAANNAGGTGATACACCTTCTTGGACTGTGGGCCCATACGCTGNTAAAGATCCACANAACTTTGATGTNACTGCAACTGAAGCAGCAGCAGCGGGTGAAACTCGTGTAGCTGGATGTTACATTCCTGGTCTCGTAGCAACTCCTGGAACACAATGTGATTCTGCAGATCCAATCTTCAATTCACTTCCAGTAGGTTCAAACGGTTTCCCNGGATATGATCCTGNNTACACAGGTACTTACTCACGTGATTCATANGCAGCTTANGTTGACGTTGAAATGGANGTGACAGATGAGTTCCTAGTNAACNTTGCTGGTCGTTANGAAGACTTCTCTGATTTNGGAGATAACTTCAGTGCGAAAATTGCATCACGTTACACNGTAAGNGACGNTGTTACAGTTCGTGCTTCAGCCGGTACTGGCTTCAGAGCACCAACACCAGGTCAAATCTCNACTAAGAACGTATCAACNCGTATCNNTCCAANNGGTGAGCCAGTNGCGGAAGGTATCTTCCCAGCNACTAACCCACTAGTAGCNGAGTTAGGAGCATTGCCTCTTGACGCTGAAACTTCAACTCAATTNACTTTGGGTTTAAGTGCTACTCCAACAGACAACTTNGTAGTNACNCTTGATTACTACTTNGTAGAGTTGGAAGATCGTATCGTATTGTCATCTGACTTCGCAGATTACGGATGCTCTNAAAGCGTCACTAGATGCTAAAGGAATTCCATATCAGTCAGATATTGCTCAAGTAAGTTACTTTACTAACGACTTGACAACTGAGACAAGTGGTATTGACCTAGTTGTTACTTACAACATGGANTGGTCNGGTGGTAACACTGTCCTNTCTATGGCAGGTAACTGGAACGATACAGAGATCAAAGACCGCGTAAACAGAGGTACTACTGCTTCACCTAAGTACTTCATTAACGACGAGAGCAAGTTTGATAANGAAAACGGCGATCCTTCATACCGTTTGAACATATCAGCTCGCCACACTACAGGNGATGATGTTACATACAGCCTGCGTGCTAACCTCTATGGACCATACAAGAATGCTGCAAACAGCACTCTTGCTNCGATCCAAGAGTACGGTCGTGTAATGCAGTGGGATGCTGATGTATCATGGGATTTGTCTGATGAATACCGTCTAACTTTCGGTATTAACAACATCTTTGACACAATGCCAGATATAGATACAGTTGGCGAAACTTGCTGTGGACGTACATACCGATCTGATTCAGTTATGGATTGGCAAGGTACTTACTACTACGTAAGAGGTCAAATCAGCTTCTAATAGTTGATGATCAAAGAATAATTGGGTAACCGTTTTTTATAAAACACCTACTCAATGATTAAAACCCCGCTTAGGCGGGGTTTTTTTTATCTATTTAAGACTGAATCTTCATTTTATAATGGCTATGCCATGATCGATCTTGGTAAACTGTTTTAGAAGTCATCTATTATGCAATACAAAAAAAATAAACATCTCGCATCAAACCTGCTCATGATCAGACCATGTCAATTCTTCAGTAACCCACAAACAGCAGATTCAAATAAATTCCAAGGAAGATCAAAATTGTCTGATAATGAATTACAAGAGGCAGCTCTCAGTGAATTTGACATGCTGGTGTCAAGACTTAGAGAAGCAGATATGGATGTCTATGTCTTCGAAGATACACCGAACCCCATTACTCCTGATTCAGTTTTTCCAAATAATTGGGTCTCTTTGCACAATAATGGAACGGTTGTTTTGTATCCCATGGAGGCAGAAAATAGACGTCTTGAAAGGCGTTTAGACATCATTTATGAATTGAGAGATAAACATGGGTTTGATATAAAAAAAATAATTGATATGAGCTATCTTGAGGATAAGCAAGAGTATTTAGAGGGGACGGGCAGTATGATCTTAGATCATGTGAATAAAATTGCATATGCCTGCTTATCCTCTCGGACTCATAAAAACGCCTTATTGGATTATTCAAAAAAATTTGGATTTTCTGCTGTTACCTTTTGTGCAAAGGATGCATCGGAATCAGATATATATCATACCAATGTCATTATGAGCTTAGGAGAAAAGCTTGCAGTTTTATGTGAAGATGCAATCCCGATAGATTTTGAAAAAAAACAAATCAAAGATAGTCTCCAGAGTACTGGACATGAAATAATAAATATTTCATTAGATCAGATGACATCATTTGCTGGCAATGTTCTCGAAGTCATATCCAATTCAGATGAACATCTTATGCTCATGTCTGAGAGAGCAGAAAAATCTTTGACAAAAAAACAGAAATCAATAATTGAGAAGTATTGTAGAATTATCTCATCACCAATTAATAATATTGAGGATTCTGCTGGCGGAAGTGTTCGCTGTATGATCGCTGAAATTGCGCTTCCAAAAAAATAAAGGCTTGATTATGAGTAAAAATAAAATCTTAATGTGTCCGCCAAATTATTTTTCCGTTGATTACGTAATAAATCCTTGGATGTCTGGTTTAACAGAGCCACCTGACATAAACAAAGCACACGAACAATGGAATCTCTTGAAAGATACTATTTCTCAATATGCTGACATTGAGATTATTGAGCCTCAGCCGGATCTACCCGATATGGTATTTACAGCAAATGCAGGCGTTGTATCTGGAAACAAGGCCATTGCCAGTCATTTTATGCCTCACGAAAGAAGACCAGAGGAGCCGCATTTTAAATCGTGGTTTAGAAAAAATGGTTATGATCTTTTAGATCTCGATGAAAAAATTGGATTTGAAGGAGGTGGAGACTGCCTTTTTGATCGTGGTGGCCCATGGTTATGGACAGGACATGGTTTTAGAACGGAGATAGAAGCTCATCCAGAGATAGCAAATTACTTCGATGTTGAAGTTGTTCCAATCAAATTAATAGATGAGAGATTCTATCATATCGATACGTGTTTTTGCCCTTTGACGGGTGGCTACATAATGTATCATCCTCCTGCCTTTGATTATGACTCTAGAATTGCAATTGAAACCAGGATCCCACCTGAGAAACGCATTATTGTTGATACTATGGATGCAGGCAATTTTGCATGCAATGCTGTTAATCTTAAAAATAAGATTATTGTCAACTCAGCCTCAGCCTATCTGAAAGAACAACTCAAACAAAAAGATTTTGATGTAATTGAGGTAGAATTATCAGAATTTATAAAAGCAGGTGGCTCAGCCAAATGTCTTACATTAAAACTGATCGATTCAGTTATTCCCGCCGTGAAATAAAGTGTGAGCTCAGTTGAATTTAGTTCATAATCATAGATTACGCTTGTATTTTGGTGCTGTTCTTATTAGCTTCTCACCGATTTTTGTGAGCTTAGTGCATGTTGATCCGACAGTCAGCGCATTTTATCGTGTATTTATTGGTGGAATTGCACTGACTCTATACCTCTTATTTTCAAGGAAAAGGTTTAATTTCAATAAGAGTGTTTGGTTTTTTTTATTTATGGCATCAATTTTTTTTGCAGCCGATCTCTGGTTTTGGCATAGAAGTGTAATTTATGTTGGTCCTGGACTTGGGACACTGCTGGCGAATATGCAGGTATTCGTAATGATGATAGCAGGTATTTTTTTTTATAAACAAATGCCAACGAGAGTTCAATTGTTCTCCGTTCCATTCGCAGTAATTGGACTGTTTATGATTGTGGGTTTGGATTGGAATGAATTGAAACCAAATTATCAAATGGGAATAATTTTTGGTTTATTGACGGCAATTTGTTATAGCAGCTATTTGATTTCGATGCGTCAGGCCCAGCAGAATGAATCGAGCATCATCCCTATACGTGAAGTAGCTGTGATGTCATTAATGGTTTCAGTAATTTTGGCTTTTACAGCTTTTTATGAAAATGAATCATTGGTAGTTTCAAATACCAATGATTATTTAGTACTTATTGTTTATGGAGTTGGGTCTCATGCCATTGGGGGTATCATGATAGCCAGTGCTCTAGTGAGAGTTACTACCACCGAGGTTGGAATCGCATTGCTACTTCAACCGACGTTGAGTTTCGTCTGGGAGATATTATTCTTTAATAAGTCTTTCTCAATGATCGAGAGCGCGGGTGTAATTATCGTTCTCTATTCTATTTTCTTGAGTTCTCATCGTAAAGCGCGATCGTAATTCTTAATATAATACAATTATTAAGTGTTACACTTTGACTTTATGTTGATGGTAGATATTTATGTTTGAGCTAGCAATAAAATTCCTTATAAGTTATTTAATTGGATCAATCAGCGGCGCGCTGACTGTCGGAAAGTTTAAAAACAATACTGACATACGTGATGTAGGTAGTGGCAATGCAGGAGCTACGAATGCCCTGAGGACACAGGGATTATTCTTTGCGTTGATTGTAGTAATAATTGATATCGGAAAAGGAATCGTAGCGCCATTATATATCTCAACCTGGGATTTAGCATTCTTTACTCAGGAACCACGCATTGACCAACAAGTACTGACATTAATTTGTGCTGCTGCAGCTGTTATTGGTCATGTCTGGCCAATGTGGCATCAATTCAGGGGTGGTAAAGGTGCTGCCACATTATTGGGAGCTTATCTGGTCATATCTTATCCCCTTGTAATTGTCATGCTCATTTCTTTTTTCGCTTTACTCAGCCTATTTGGATTTGTAGGTCTTGCGACAGTAATCTCTGGCTTTTGTGTTTGTATTTACTTATTTGCTAGTGGCATTCAGTACAATTCTTCTTTATTTTTATTTTCTTTCTCAATGGCTATTTATCTCGCTTACACACATCGATCAAATATAAAAAGATTGATCGAAGGAACAGAGCCGCGNAATGAAAAGGTAATGATCTTCCGCAAGCAAAAGAGNAAATGAAAAATTTAAGTANCGGTAAGATCCAGAAATATCTGGATTTCCANACAAGTATCACCCTCTTAGACACTGTAAACTCAACCAATACATATCTTATGAATTCTGAGTTAGAGGATCAGGATGGTCTATCAATTGTAATTGCGAGGCATCAATCCGATGGATACGGTAGAAATAAATCAAAATGGGTATCTGGTTATGATGCAGGCATCTGGATGTCNATTGGTGCTTTGATCAAAAAGACAAAAGACATATCTTCACTTTCTCTCGCCATTGCGGCTGGATTGACGGAAATGTTTCATTTAAATGGTTTTACGAAGGTTGGTTTAAAATGGCCTAATGATTTCGTGTGTGAAGGTAAAAAGTTAGGAGGTATACTTATTGAAACTAAANCAAAAGATAGAANTTNTATGAAAACAATCATTGGTATCGGANTNAACTTAGATTTACCAGANANNTCANAGGAAAAAGAGCAATTTGGTTTNANACCAATCTCANTAAACTCTATNAANANGGGNTCTTTTGATATTTCATTGATGATCGCAAATATAATTTCTTCAGTTGATAACACCATCAATATATTTGAATACTCCGGTCTTGATTCTTTTGCAAGAACTTGGAGAAGATATGATGTTTACAATGGNTCAAAAATTCAAATTAAGTCGAATAATCAAAAAATCTCTGGCACAAATAATGGTATCGATAGCGATGGCGCTCTTATTATCGATAATGAAGAAGGGAGTCACAAAATTTATGGCGGCACATTAATTCATTTAGGCCCGGAGGATTAGTTTATGTCTCAAATACTCCTGATGGACATAGGAAATACAAGAATGAAGTGGGGCCTACTTGAGAATAAAAAATTATCAGAAATTGGATCNCTTTCAATACCTGATTCTAGAGATTTTGATCTTAAACCACTGTTTATGTCCATTCCATCTGATATTAAATCTATAGTTGCNAGTAGTGTTCTATCTAGGGAAACCCAAATTAAACTTGCTGAGTTAATTTCTGATCATTTTAAATTGGTAATCGAATTTATTGAGTCAAAAAACAGATTTTCCAGACTGATGAGTGGTTACACCAATCCCTCGAAATTGGGTACAGATAGATGGGCAGCAATGATAGGTGCTCATCATGAATTTGGAGGAAATATATTAGTGATAGATATGGGAACAGCAATTACGATTGATTACATTAACGTTGAGGGATTGCANGAGGGNGGTCAGATACTTCCTGGATTAAAGTCATTTTTCAATATTCTTGATCAATCGACGGGCAGTATCAATACAAAAATTAACATTAGTGATATTGTAGCTCGAGATACAAAAAAATGGGGTAAAAACACGGATGATGCGNTTATATCAGGCGCAGTGACGGCAATTTCCAGTGCTATAAATGACGCAGTTTTTTCTTCTAAGATAAAGGACTCAAGTCCTTGTGTTATTTTGACGGGGGGTGACGCAATTTATTTNAAGGATGTATTTGATNANAAGGTATTTTACAGGCCAAATTTAGTGATAGAAGGATTAGCGAGAATAGTGGAGGTGGATCGTGGTCTTTAGAGGCCTTTTGCATGATAAGTGTCTGCAATTCTCTCAATTGATAGAAGATAGGCAGCCAGTCTGAGACTATCAACATCATCACGACTGTTCCATACCTCACTCATCGCTTGATATGCATTAACCATGGTGTCATCTAGTCCCGAACGAACCAACTCGATTTCTCCCGCACCTTCACTGTATTTTTTGATGAATTCATTAGATAACCTTGTTTTCAATCCACTTGTTTTGACTATTCGATTGAGTTCCTTTACGAGCAGTCTATTTCTTGTTTCTTCTTGTCGTCTTCGCATACGTCCAAATCTTATGTGACTGAGATTTTTTACCCATTCGAAATAAGATACAGTCACTCCGCCGGCATTTGCATACATATCAGGGATAGTTACAATACCTTTTTTATTCAATACTTCATCGGCAGGAGCTGTTATTGGGCCGTTGGCCGCCTCAATGATTAGAGAGGCTTTTATATTTTCTACGTTATCGAGATTGATTACACCCTCTATCGCTGCGGGAATAATAATATCGCACTCTTGTTCAAGTCCATTTTTAGTCTCTTGAAGATACTTGCCTTCATTGCAATCATCTAAGCTCCCATGCTCTGTTAGATGATCATATACCTTTTGCACATTGAGACCTTTTGCATTGACTAGCATTCCATCTTTCTCAATGATTGAAGTGATTAAAGCATCATCTTCGGTTGATAGAAAGAGAGCAGCATGATAGCCAACATTACCCAAACCCTGCACAATTATTTTTTTCCCTGCTAGAGTTCCTTTTAATTTTGCCTTTTTCATATCATCTTTATGATTGAAAAATTCTCTCAAAGCATACTGTATTCCTCTTCCTGTAGCTTCAACTCTGCCTGATATTCCACCTGCATTGAGTGGCTTTCCTGTTACACATGCTCTGCTATTGATTTCGGCGGTATTCATTCTGCTNTATTGATCAGCTATCCATGCCATTTCTCTCTCGCCAGTTCCCATATCTGGTGCAGGTACATTTTGTGAGGGGTGAATAAGATCTCTCTTNGCCAGCTCATAAGCGAAACGTCGAGTTATAATCTCTAANTCTTCATTTTTGTATTCTCTCGGATCAATACATAGCCCACCTTTTGAGCCTCCGAAGGGTATTTCNACTAGAGCACATTTATANGTCATCAATGCAGCGAGAGCTTCGACCTCATCCTGATTGACAGACTTAGCAAAACGTATACCACCTTTAACTGGCTCAATATGTTCAGAGTGGACTGAACGGTANCCTGTGAAAGTCTGGATTTTTCCATTGAGTCTTACACCAAATCTTACTGTGTATGTAGCATTACAAACTCTTATTTTCTCTTNAAGACCAGGCGCCAGATCNAATAGTCTAGAAGCNCGGTTGTACATGGTGTCAACCGATTGCCTGAAAGTTGGTTCCGTATTATTNTTCATCTAATTTATTTATTTTTTATATTGCCAATCTAGCATATAATAATTCGCAATTGTATTGTATGACAGCCTTTAAATTGGGTATTGTATGTCAAGGCAGTTTCAATTTCTATTGTGTGCCGGTATAGCTCAGTTGGTAGAGCAACTGACTTGTAATCAGTAGGTCCCGAGTTCGACTCTTGGTGCCGGCACCATAGTTCATTTTATATTCAAAGATGGAAATACCNAAATGAAAGTTAATGATACAGATCTTATCAAGACAAAAGCATTTATTGACGGTGAGTGGATCAATAGTGAGAGTGGAGAACAATTTCCCGTAATCAATCCNGCAACNGGGGAAACAATTGCNGAGGTTGTAAGTTGCGGATTTAAAGANACNAATAGAGCAATCGAGGCTGCNGAAAAAGCAAGAAAATCGTGGGNAAATGTCCCNATNAAAGAAAAGGCAAACATTCTTCAAAGGTGGTTCCAATTGATGATGGATGCACAGGAGGANCTTGCACAAATTCTAACTGCTGAGCAAGGTAAACCAATCAATGAGGCTAGAGGTGAGATTGCATATGGTGCAAATTATATAGAGTGGTTTGCTGAGGAGGGTAAACGGATTTATGGAGACATAATTCCTCCGCCATCAGCAGATAAAAGGGTCGTGGTTATAAAACAACCNGTGGGTGTCGTTGCATGTATTACTCCTTGGAANTTTCCAAATGCAATGTTAACCAGAAAAATAGCACCTGCATTAGCAGCTGGATGCACCGTTGTGTGCAANCCNGCAAATGCAACGCCTCTATCAGCNCTTGCATTCACCGAATTNGCTGTCAGAGCAGGCGTACCCGCNGGTGTAATAAACATTGTTGCGGGAAAAACAGCAGAAATTGGAGAAGAGATGACATCGAATCCAATTGTAAAAAAAGTTACATTTACCGGNTCGACACCTGTNGGAAAAAAACTNATGGCTGATTGCGCTCGAACTGTGAAAAGAACATCAATGGAGCTNGGAGGAAATGCTCCTTTTATAGTTTTTGATGATGCAGACCTCGACTCCGCAATTGCCGGTGCGATGATCTGTAAATTCAGAAATGCAGGGCAAACTTGTGTCTGTGCAAATAGGATTTTAGTCCAAGAAAATATCTTTGATGATTTTATCGATCGATTCAAAGATGCAGCAGAATCACTTATCCTGGGTAATGGTAAAAATGATGATGTTACGATGGGTCCTCTCATCAATGAAAAAGCAGTAAATGATGTGATTGATTTCATAGACGATGCAAAAAAGAAGGGAGCGAACATATTGACTGGAGGAAGTCGAAGCAATGCAGGTGATTGCTTCGTTGAGCCCACCCTTCTGGACAATGTAGATCAATCAATGAGAGTTTTCAATGAGGAAATTTTTGGTCCAGTAGCGCCGATATACAAATTCAAAACAGAACAGGAAGCGATTGATATAGCCAACAAAACAGAATTTGGATTGGCATGTTACTTTTATTCCAGAGATGTAGGAAGAATTTGGAGAGTAAGCGAAGCACTTGAATATGGAATGGTGGGAGTAAATGAAGGGATAATCTCAAATGAGATGGCTCCATTCGGCGGTGTAAAAGAATCAGGTCAGGGAAGAGAGGGATCTAAGTATGGACTGGATGACTATCTAGAGATCAAATATATGTGTTTAGGTGGTATTGATCAGTAAATATAAAAAATGAATGAAAAAAGGCAGTATCACACATTATTGTTATCTAGATTCTCCTTTAGGAAAGCTAACGCTTGCTGGAGATGAAAACTTTTTAAAAATGATTGAGTTTCCTGATCAAAAGAAGGCAAAAGAAATTGAAAAAAGTTGGTTATATTCAGAAACTCGTTTTAAGTCTGAAAGCGATGAATTAATTAGATATTTTGAAGGAGAATTAAAAAAATTTTCTATCAAGTGTCAGATCACTGGCACAGCCTTTCAAAAAAAAGTTCTGAATGAGTTAAAAAAAAATACCCTATGGACAGACGATGTCATATTCTGATGTTGCAGACAGAATAGACCATCCCAGGGCTTACCGTGCAGTTGGTTCTGCAAACGGAAAAAATAGACTGCCAATCATTTTTCCTTGTCACAGAGTTATAAGCAACAGTGGAGAATTGGGAGGATTTAGCGGAGGGTTAAGTATAAAAAGGAAATTATTGGAGTTGGAGCTGAAGTACGCCTAAAATATTTTATTTTGCAATGAATTTAATGTTTTTGATGGTTTAATTCCTCGCTTTAGTTTCTTGTCATTCTGCAATTTTTCAGTTTTCATAGTTATTGGCAATATTCCTACCCATGTAGGTATCTCATAATCTTCTGGTTGGTCATCAGGATCACCGGTTGATATTTTAGCCGAAGCTTCTTCTATCTTAACTTTTATAACGCCTGTCATTTTTACCTCATTGATATGTGAGTCTCTAACCTTACCCCATCTTCCTGGCGCAGTATTCTCGCTTATAACTCTCATCGCCATGAGTTTTTCTTGATGATCGTCGACAAGCTTAGGTTTTCCGAAGATCGTCACTGAGCGATAATGCATAGAAGAGTTGAAAGTTGGTCTAGCCAATAAAATTCCATCCAATAATGTCACATTCAAAGAGATTCGATTGGTATCTATTAGTAGCCTTATGATTTTTGCTTTTCTTTATTTCGTATTGATTTGAAATTTATCCCAGTATAAGGGGAACGAGAGTAATTGATAGTGTTGTTACAATTATAATTCCAATTATATTTAGAGCAATTCCAGCTTTAATCATTCTGGGTATTCTTAAAAGACCCGAACCAAATACAATGGCATTAGGTGGTGTTGCTACGGGCAACATAAAGGCACAACTTGCTGCCAAAGTTACAGGCGCGGCTAAAATAATTGGATTGATCCCCATTTCAATTGCAATTGCACCAATAACCGGTAAAAAAGTTGCTGTTGTAGCAATGTTGCTGGTTAACTCTGTAAGAAAGATTATCATGATGGCAATACTCATNACTAANAGNGGNAGAGGNANTGANCCTACAGNAGATAAATTTGATCCAATCCACTCTGCNAATCCANNGNTACTCACCGCTGTTGCNAGAGATAAACCGCCACCGAAAAGAATCANAATGCTCCATGGAAGATTNNTGAGATGCTCCCATCTCAGNAGTAAGGNNTCNNCCTTATCNCCNCTTGGAATTATNAAGAGNNATATNGCTCCTGCNATNGCAATGCTTGANTCATCNAGNCCNCTNANAAAGGAAACTTTNATNAGCAATGGNCNAAGAATCCANGCTAATGCCATTATTANAAAGACTATACCNACTCTTATCTCTGGNTTTGATATGANNCCAAGATCATTTTTCATNATCCTCANCGATTCTTGACCAGAATGATTTGTTTTAAAGTTNACNTGAAATACCCACTTCGTNAGNGACAGCCATGCNAANGGNACCATTACAAANCTCAATGGAATACCAATNAGCATCCATTCAGAAAAATTNANCTGNATNTCATAAGTTTCNAATAAAAATGCTGCCATCATAGCATTTGGNGCTGTTCCAACTAGTGTTGACATTCCNCCAATAGTTGACGCNTAAGCAATNCCCAATAATATTGAGTANTGNAAATCTTCTTTTTCTNTGTTGCTGATNTGTTTATTNGTGGANTNTATAACCGTGATNACNGANATAGCAATNGGTAGCAACATCATTGTTGTNGAAGTATTCATTACCCACATACTCAAAGCNGCNCTGACGAACATGAANCCTCCNACNANAGACTTCCCATCTCCNCCAACATATTGAAGGATNGTNAGNGCAATTCTTTTNTGCAGGTTCCATCTTTGCATCGCGAATGCAACAATAAANCCACCNAAAAAGAGATANATNACNTTNTTNGCNAANGGNGTAGCAGCNTCNTGGATGGATGANANACCAAATAANGGAAATAATACCAGTGGNAACATGGCTGTAACAGCAATTGGAACGGCCTCTGTGGCCCACCATATCGCCATCAAAATTCCCATTATTGCAACTTTATAGGCNNCAGCTGACATACCCTCAGGTGTATNCATTAGAGTCATTCCAATCGCCATGAAAGGGCCAAGAAACAAGCCAACCCTTTGGTGAATATCAGGTTTTTTTTCTGTTTTACTGTTCAAGATCTGAATTTATTTTGGTTGAAATCAAACTAAATTATTTACCAACTAAGCTGGTTATGGCGTTGCCAAGTTTCATAATCTTTCTGAGGGTTGGGTTTGATATAGATCTTATNTTCTCATACCAATCGTTGATTGAATCTACAAAAGACAGCATATTATGGATTCTNTCCCGAGTAATCTTATCGGCTTCATCNTCAGTTTCAATTTCTTTTGAACACTCCTTCAGCATTTTTAATGTTGGNCTGAGTTCTTTTTCTTTTCTTTTTTCAATAATGACNCGAAATAACTCCCAAACATCATGAATTGATTCAAAATAGTCTTCTCTGTCTTTCTCAAGATGCTTCATGATTACTAAGCCATAATTCTGAAGTTCTCTTAGGTTTGTGCTGACGGTTGATTTGGAGATATCCAGTAATTCTGAAATTTCTTCATTTGTCAGGGGATTGGGTGAGAGATACAGAAGCGCTTGAATTTGAGCAACTGACCGATTTGTGCCCCAGCGTATGCCCATTTCACCCCAATGATGGATNTATTTTTTTATTGTTGGGGTTATTTTCATAATATTATCTTTNGCTAAATGACATTAATGCTCTAATAATATTCGATCTTGTAAGAACTGCAAATGAATTATTTATTGCAGANAATGGCAATCCTATGCGGTGCAGGCAATCCCTCAATAGTTAGGTCATGATTGTTAGGTTTTAGACCATTAATCAGTGAATGAGTCGTCATCCACTCAGTTGATCTCTGTTCAAAAGTTGATGTTTTANTGATATCNCCAATTTTTATGTTATTGAAACCACTTAAATTCAGCCATTCGTTTAATTCGTTTATATTTGGAAGGTACCAGACATTCTTCATCTGAGAATATCTTTGTTTGTTTGTGTTCTTAAAACTTAAATTTCCNGGTAGAACAAGGGTTTCAAGAACNAATTCACCTCCAGGCTTGGTAAGTCTATTGAGTTTTTGTAGATGATCTAGATAAGATNTTTGGTGATAAAGAACACCCATTGAAAAGACTGTATCAAATATTTCGTCNTTATCTGGGATATTTTCAAGCTTGAGGGGTAATAATAGGGCTGCCTCAGGTTCCATAAAATGACTGATTGCTTCAAATTGCTTTATGAATAGAGGTGATGGATCTATACCCAGAACAAAATCAGCGCCATCACCAATCATTCTCAAAGAGTAATAACCATTTCCACATCCCACATCCAATANTCTTTTATTATTNAGTGGCCCNATTATTGATTTTATTCGCTCCCACTTCATATAAGATTTCCATTCGCTATCAATCANTATGCCATCAATAGAAAATGGACCCTTTCTCCAAGGGTTTAATAGCTTTAATGATCTAATAATTTTTTCTTTTTTTNCCGAAGATAAGCCAAGGTTATTTGTTGAGATGCATCTTTNATTTAGCTCTGCGATTCCTTTTTTTATTTTAGGTAGTGATTCTATAGCTGTTTCCCATTTCTNTTGATCGCCATGACTNGGTTTTTTTTGCTGATGAAACAACTCATTTTTTAAATTATCAAGCCAGTTTTTTTGTTCTCGGAAGACTGGGTGATCAAAAAAGGACTCGGTATCAATCATTGTTATTTTAGAGCTAAAAATGAGGCAAAATTAAAATGTTGTAACCAAATACCAAATTTAGTAAATCCNGATTTGCTCAGCCGAGACTGATGGGTTTCTATATCGTCCTCAACAAGAACGTTCTTGATTGANTCTTTTTTGTTTTCTATTTCTTCTCTGGTGTATAAATTTTCGAGTTTAAAATTCTCATGAAGATCAATTAAAAGTTTATTAATATTTTTATCACCCTCAATTATTTTTTCAGACAGAANTAGAAGTCCACCATCATTGAGTCCATTGTATATTTTGTCCAATAGAAATTGCCTATCTTGTTTTCTTATAAATTGGAGTGTGAAATTCATTATTACAANCGATGCATTTGTTATTTTTGTATCGAGAACATCCTCATTAAATATTTGAATATTNNAATCTANTTTTTCTCGTTTAATTATTTCAGAAAATCTTTTTGTCATAGATGNGGACTTATCTATTGCGATAATCTTGCAATCATTATTACCAGCTCCCTCTCCTAAGGCGATAGATGAGGCACCAAGAGAGCAACCTAGATCATAGCAGTTGGTTCCTTTCTTGCTGTATTTNGAAGCAAGAAATCGTATGCTATCAATTGTCGTCCTATAACCNGGAATAGAGCGCTCTAGCATATCTGGAAAAACTTCNGCGACCTCCTGATTAAATGAAAAAGAGCTNGGTTTCATTTTTTTATTAAATAATCTGTCTTTTGACATAATAGTTTGCGTATTTTTCTACCTATCTTTATTCTTTATAGACTCAAACGAAAATTAATTCATTATAAGTCATCATGCTAAGTAACGACCAAATAAAAATATATAATAAACTTGGTATCCCGCTAGATTATGGCGAAAAAAATAACTTAGTTTTTTATAATGATGCCATTGATCTTGTAGATGTCGGTCCGAACATAATTGGAAATCGACAGAAGCTTACGAGAGAAGCAGCTTTGCATTGGTTCAGGCTTAACGAAGCTGCAGAAAATGATCAAATTTCACTGATGATTGTGTCTGGCTTCAGAAGCTTTGATTATCAGGTAAACCTTATATTAAGAAAGCTCGAGAGAGGGATCGCAATAGACGATATATTAAAAGTTAATGCTCCTCCAGGCTTCAGCCAACATCATGCTGGGATTGCCGTGGATGTTGCCACAAAAGGACAAGCACCCCTAATTGAAGAGTTTGAAAATACAATTGCATTTGAATGGCTAAAAAATAATGCAAATAGTTATAATTTTCACATGCCTTATGAGAAAAATAATATATACGGGTTTGTGTATGAACCTTGGCACTGGATTTTCAATTAACATTTTTTCAAGATAAATATTGACACTTAAGCCAGACGATTAGACAATACTCCGCTTGTCCTCGGGGAGGGGTACTCAAGCGGTCAACGAGGGCAGACTGTAAATCTGCTGGCTATGCCTACGTAGGTTCGAATCCTACCCCCTCCACCAGATG
>PBAE01000016.1 GCA_002715745.1 Woeseiaceae bacterium | reverse complement strand
ATGAGGAATATAGCTCTATAGAGGCAAAAAGAATCATAAAGGCAAATCGTCAAGCTGGAGTTATGAAAAAGAAAAAAAAAGAGATTATTGATTCTATGTCAGCGGCAATCATTGCTGAAAGATGGCTCAGTGAAAGCTAAATTTTTATCTTCTCATATGTAAACGAAATCAAAGTAAAGTAAATGTTATGTATAATGATTATATGGATGAATCTCTATTACAGTTGAATGAAAAAGATGAGCTTTGTCATCTCCTTACACTAAAAAATTTAGATAAAACTGCCATTGAAAAGATATTAGATCAGGCACAGATATATACTGCTTCAAAAATAATTTCTGATGAGGAGAGGGGTTTTTTTCAGAATCTCACTATCGCAAATTTATTCTTCGAACCAAGCACGAGAACTCGTGTTTCATTTGAGATTGCAGCAAGATATTTGGGTTGCAATGTTATCAACATAGATATTGAAAATTCTTCCGAAAAAAAAGGGGAATCACTTATCGATACGGCAAAAACCATACAATCGCTAGGTGCAAATGTTCTAATTGTGAGGCATGGCGAACAGGACACTCTAAAGCTAATCGCCAATGAAATCGGTGAACATTGCATTGTCATCAATGCTGGTGAAGCAAATATTTCACATCCTACTCAAGGTTTGCTTGATCTTCTTACAATTCGCCAAGAAAAGAAAAGTTTTGAAAATCTTATCGTTACGATAATTGGTGATCTCTCGCATTCAAGAGTTGCCCAATCAACTGCTCAGGGACTCACCACCATGGGAGTGAGGGAAATTAGGCTAGTATCACCAGAGCAATTCTCTCTAGATGAAAATATCTCTCACGTTTGCAGAAGTCTCAGCAACGTTGATGAAGGCATCAAAAATGCTGACGTCGTAATGGCATTGAGAATTCAACATGAGAGGATTAACGCAACTGGAGAAGAGTACACAACGCAAAACTATTTTGAAGAATTTGGATTAACTCACAATAGAATGAAACTCGCATCGCCCGATGCCATCATAATGCACCCCGGTCCCATGAATCGTAATGTCGAGATTGAATCGTCACTCGCTAATAGCCCTAAATCGGTAATTCAGAGACAAGTTGCAAACGGGGTCGCCGTCAGAATAGCAGTTATTGATCAGTTACTTAAATCTCGTTTAAAATAATGATTAAAGAGAATTTTTTAAAAATGAATTGCGCTATTGGTGAAGCGGCTAAAAAGTATGGCAAAGAAAAAGATGACATTACCCTAGTAGCGGTTAGCAAAAAACATTCAATAGAAAAAATAAAGGAAGCTTTTGCATTAGGTCAAAGAGATTTTGGTGAAAATTTCGTTCAAGAGGCCGTCAACAAAATAATTACGCTAGATAATACTGATATAAATTGGCATTTTATTGGTCGTATTCAGAGTAATAAGACGCGCCAGATAAGTGAAAATTTTAACTGGGTACATACTGTAGACAGAATCAAAATTGCAGAAAGATTAAGTAAACACAGGCCCAAATATGCTGATGATCTTAACATTTGCATCCAAGTTAATGTTGATTTTGAGAACAGCAAATCAGGAGTTTCATCCGAAGACCTAATGGATTTATGTCTTGCAATAAAAGATCTTCCAAAGATTAAATTAAGGGGATTGATGTGTATCCCAAAAATAAGATTTGAACATGAGTTACAAAGAAAGCCATTTAATGTAATTAAGAATCTACTTGTTGATTTAAACGAAAATAATTTCGATGTGGATACATTATCAATGGGGATGACAGATGACTTTAAAGCAGCTATACAAGAGGGCTCAACAATAATTAGAATAGGAACTGCTCTTTTTGGTTCTAGGAAATAATTTAAATAATAACTCTTTCAATTATCCGATTATTAAAATTATATGAAAAACGCACTTTATTTTTTAATTCAAACGCTTGGTAATTTGATTATCTTGTTACATATTCTGAGGTTTTGGCTGCCACTTTTTGGTGCAGATTTCAGAAATCCAATCTCNCAATCAATANTNAAATTTACTTCNCCATTNATAAATCGAAGCAGAAGATTTATTCCNTCTTTTCGGCAATTTGATAGTGCAACATTTATTGTGACACTTGCNCTTCAATGTGGACTCATNCTTATTCTTGCTTNTTTATCTGGANTAACTTTGACCTCATCAANTATTTTNATTACTGCTGTATTTGAATTACTTCTNTCAAGTGCAAANATATTTTTCTTAGCGATAATTGNGAGTGTNTTATTTAGCTGGATAGCNCCATACTCATACAGCCCNTTTAAAGGNCTNATAGANAATATAGCAGANTCACTNTTNCGCCCTTATAGAANGATNTTCAGTCCAATTGGAGGNTTAGATCTCTCACCTTTATTTGCCATAATTGCNATTCAGACTGTNATGATCTTTTTAAAAAGTAGCGCGCCAATATCNCTCTAAAACTAATATTTNNAGAANATTATGAAATTAAAATACATCTCATTNCTGTTNCNCCTTCTGATGTATGGCTGNGGNGGCGAATCAAAAANAATTCCANTNGCNTCCNAAGCNNAAGACAATNTATTTTATATAAAAGATCAAACTGTTTATCTCAGTACAAANAAATCAACAGATATCTCTGAATTTGAGGCAGATAAATATGACATAGANANGNAAAAGNNNCTTGTGTTATTGAATNTNTCGGTCATAAACAACAAGGATTTTACNANTAGTAATGNGNAAATTGATGTAACTGCNAATAATCTTNTTGGTCAAAANAAAGAGATNNAAATACTTGAGATTGTCGAAAATAATTCNNTCTCTTANGCNGCTCTAACTTCAGTNTCNAATCTTGAGACACTAAATTANGATNTNAANNTCACGCTNATTGATGGCAGNTCNAAAAATTTTAAATATACNCANCANTTTTATACAGAATGAATANNACAACNCGATTGAGAATTCTGTGTNTCTTNGTTTATNATAGATTNNNTGCAGAAAAATTTTTGCGNNTAAGGAAANGANAATTAAATATNACTATCAATGAAAAATAAAAAAAGTAAAAAANTAAGNGATANAAAGGCACTNAAAAAATCTGAGATCCTCAAACATATTGCTGATGANACCGGTCTNACACAGAAGGATATAGCNGCNGTNTTTGANTCAATGACNGTATTAATGAANAAGAATCTTGNTGGGAGAAANTCNCCNGGAGAATTTACTATTCCTAATCTTNTNAAAATAAAGGTATCAAAAAGAGCNGCGACTAAAACACGCCAAGGAGTCAANCCTTATTCAGGNAAAAAAATGACAATTAAGGGAAAACCAGAGAAAAAAGTGNTTAAAGTTGCTGCACTGAAACGAATAAAGGATATGATCTAGCTTTCATAACTTACTATGCAAANTTTANTAAATGNTATTNACCNATTTNTAGAAATACACNCTCACAGTATAGTCNCNCTTCTCCTNATATTACTGATNTTAATAAGTCTTCTNCTTATTAANAGTTTTAATACCTCAAGAAANAAAAATTTNAAGCTNAAAAANATTANGATCNNCCAAAANAAAATAAGAAAAGANGTCAGAAGNTTATTATCAANAATTGAAATAAAAATAGAAGATAAGAGCAATTTAAAAANGAAAAAAAGAGGCGANCTCATNGCGNNAAAAANCAATCAAGATAAAGAAATCAAAATCTTATCCAGAGAGTTAACGCAATGGAAAAAAAGGGTGCGCCCCCTTGTTGACCGACATAAANNNTTAGTTGAAGAAAATAANANACTAAAAAAACAANTGCTAGAAACGCAGAGAATTATTTCTACCCTTGAAATAATGAACTCTCCAAATAAAAACAAAACAGTCATCGACTTGAATAACTATAGGTCAAGAGACAATCTTCAGAAAATTAGAGGAATTGGCCCATCAATCGAAAAGATACTAAATAAATACGATGTCTACAGATACGAACAAATTGCTAATATCAGTGAATATGAGATTGAAGCTGTTGCTAGAGATATAAAGGGCTTAAAAAGCCAGATATATAGAGAGGATTGGATAGGTCAGGCTGAATATCTGGTCAACAAGAAACTAATTGAGATCAACCAGACTGACTAGTTTCGAAATCCAATGAAACAGAATTAATGCAGTACCTCAATCCTGTTGGTGCTGGACCGTCCTCAAAAACATGACCCAGATGTGCATCACACATATTACATAAAACTTCTAAACCAGAGCTAGTCCCATCTGGTCTTATGTGTTTTGGGTCAACTTTTGTTTTGATATTTTTTTCTGAAATCACATCAAAAAAGCTAGGCCATCCAGTTCCTGAATCGAATTTATGTTCTGATGAAAACAACATATGTTCACAACAAATGCATTTGAACACTCCAGAACGATGTTCATTCAATAGGTTTCCAGTAAATGGCATTTCCGTTCCTTTCTCCTGAGTAACTCGATATTCTTCTGGAGAAAGCTTCTTCCTCAAAGAGTCTTTTTCTTTATTCATAACTTTCTATCACTTGGTATCAATTGGTTTATTTCTTCTTTCCTTCTTTTTTTGCAACCTTCTTCTTTGTTTTTTTCTTAGCTGATGATTTTGTATCAAGTGAATTAATCAGTAAATTTGAGATTCTCTTCACATAATCTGCAGGATTTTGCAGCTGTTCTCCGTCTGACAATAGTGCATGATCAAGTATTGTGTTTGCGAGATCTGAGAATGCGGCTTCATCTTCTAGTTTATTGAGTTTCTTCATNAAATCGTGTTTCATATTAATTTCAAGAATTGGTTTTGTTTCTGGAAGCTTTTGTCCCGATGCTTCAAGCATTCTCTTCATTTGAGGAGGTAAATCATTNTCTCCGGGAACGACACAAGCTGCTGATTCAACGAGTCGCTGACTCACATTAATCTTTTCAACTCTGTCTTTTAGATTTTCTTTCAATTTTGCTATAAAACTCTTGTGCCTCTTATTGACAGCATCCTGGTCTTTCTCATCCGACTTGGGTAAAGAAAAATTTCCTCTGCCCACGTCCTGAAATTCTTTACCATCAAATTCTTTTAGATGCTCCGCCATCCAGGGATCAATTCGATCTGTAAAGAACAGAACCTCAATTCCTTGTTTCTGAAGTTGCTCAAGATGAGGATTTGATTTTGCNGCTTGATAGCTGTCTGCAAGGAGATAATAGATCTTATCTTGATCCTTTTTAATGTCATCAACATAATTTTGAACCGATCTTATTTGCTGATCGGATTGTGTTATAGATGAGGAAAATCTGAGTAACTTTGTTAGATTTTCAATATTTTTTGGATCCTCAACAAAACCTTCTTTTATTACCTGACCAAATTCATTCCAAAGATTCTCGTAAATTGATTTGTCTGATGCTTCTTCTTTTGAGGCTAATTTAGACAGCATGCTTAAAACGCGTTTGGTTAATGCAGATTTTATTGCATCAATCTCTGGATTCTTTTGAAGTAATTCACGCGATATATTCAGCGGAAGATCAGAAGAGTCAATGACTCCTTTTATAAAGCGGAGATAAAGCGGCAAAAACTGTTCTGCTTCATCCATTATAAAAACTCTTTTAACATAGAGTTTTAAACCTTTAGGAGCTTCTCGATTCCAAAGATCAAATGGAGCTCGCGATGGGATGAAGAGTAAACTCGTATATTCCCTCTTACCCTCAACTCGATTATGGCTCCAATGAACCGGATCAGCAAAATCGTGTGCTATGTGCTTATAGAACTCTTTATACTCCTCATCACTTACTTCTTTTCTGGGCCTGTTCCATAGCGCTGTCGCACTATTGATTACCTTCGTCTCTTTCTCTTTATCTGTTTCATCAAAAAGATCAACTGGAAAAGCAATATGGTCTGAGTATTTTTTTATTAAATTTTCCAATCTCAATCTATCAGAATATTCAGACTCAGAAGTTTTGAGATGAAGTATTATCTTTGTTCCTCTATCTGACTTTTCGATATCTTCAACTGTAAACTCTCCCTGTCCATCAGAATTCCATCGGCATCCATCTGATGCTTTTTTACCAGCACGTCGTGTCTCAACAGTAACTTTGTCAGCGACAATAAAAGCAGAATAAAAACCTACACCAAATTGACCTATTAATTGAGCATCTTTCTTTTCATCGCCCGTTCGTTTACTTAAGAATTCAGCTGTGCCCGATTTTGCAATTGTTCCTAAATTTTCAATCAGTTCTTTTCTTGACATGCCAATGCCGTTATCAGAAATGATCACTTCATTTTTCTTTGAATTACAGGAGATTGAAATTTTCAGTTCGGGTTGATCTTCAAGCAACTTTGCATTTGCTAGAGATTCAAATCGAAGTTTATCAGCAGCATCGGATGCATTGGATATTAACTCTCTGAGGAATATCTCTTTATTACTGTAAAGAGAGTGAATCATTAAATTCAGTAATTGTTTGACTTCTGTTTGAAATCCCAATTTTTCTTTGGTTTTTACTTTAGACAATTTGTCACCTTCATTGTTTTAAATCGATAAGGTTCATATTGGTGGCTTTAAGAGCATTTTCAATGCCTCAATCTTTAAACCTATGAAAACATTGATATCAGTGTATATGAATTTAAAGAATATTCATCGGAAATAAGGTGATATTATAAAAGAGTGCAATTTGCTGTATCCTAAATTTTTTTCTCAAAAACGCTTAGAGTATGACTGCTGATAATAAAATACCTCTTTATAAGTTCTTAAAACCATCAAATACGCATATATGGATATTATTCGCTCTTCTTAAAGTAAATAGTTTTTTTCCTCATCTTGTGCAGATAAATAACGGAAAATTTTTAGGTAGAGTTCTTCATAAGTTTCTCGGCAAGAGAAGAGCAATTTCTCGTAAAAATCTCTCCCTTGCCTTCCCTGATTTAAAAAGAGAGAGAATAAATAAAATAACAGCTGAGCATTTTGAATCCGTGGGAGCATCAATTGCTGAACTTGGGATATGTCGCTGGGGAAAATCGAATACTCTCTATGAGAATTCTATTTGGGAAGGAAAAGAACACATCGCAAAGGCCAGAGAAGCTAAGAAAGGAATAATTCTCCTGAGCGCACATTTCACCACCCTTGAAGTGAGTGGACTTTTATTGCAGTTTGAATTTCCGGGTTTTGAAGTAGTGTACAGAAAAAATAGAAATCCATTTATCACAGAAATTTTTCGGACAACTCGAGAGAGTTTCGCAAAAAAGGCCATAGAAAAACGTGACATAAAAAATATGATTAGAAGCCTCAGAAATGGAGGAACTGTCTGGTATGCACCGGATCAAAGTTACAATAGAAAACAATCTTCTGTAATCCCGTTTTTTGGGGTGCCATCTATGACTAATATAGCGACATCGACCATCGCTAAATTAGGTAATGCTATTGTTCTGCCATTCTTCCCAAGACGACTGGAGAACGGCAATTATGTTCTGTCTTTTAAGGCACCTCTTAAAGATTTTCCGAGTGAAGATCCAGTTGAAGATACAAAAAAGTACATCGATTTGCTTGAGAAACACATAAAAGTGTGTCCGGAACAATATTATTGGCTTCACAAAAAATACAAAAACCTTCCCGAGGAATACACTGATTATTATGCGGATTTAAAAAACTGGGCATAACCTTCACATAACTCATTCCAGTTAAAATTTGAATAAGAAACTCTGGGATTATTACCAGAAATTTTCTCTAACGATGCTTTTAGACGATTCAGATTTGACTGTTTCCATCTCCCTGGCATACGAATAGAACCCTTATCGAAATCTATTAACCATGATTTATGACTTTTATCTATCTGAATATTGAACGCATTCAGATCTGCATGAAAAAGTCCTTCATAATGAAAATTCGCAATTTGATATCCCAATTTGTACCAAAAATTATCGGGTATAATTTTTTCTGCAATAAATGTAGCTAAGGGCTGAACTTCCGGAATCTGTAGCGTAATGATGTCTGCTTTGTAAAGATAATTATTCTTTTGATAATTTGCTGCTGCTGGTCTTGGAACGGGTAAATTTTTATCGTATAAAAATTTTAATAGCCTCCATTCTCTAAAGGAGCGTGTCTTATTCTCACCAAGCCATAGATATGAATCATATGAAAATTTTGAGACGAGTCCACCACGAAAATAATGTCTTAAGACATATTTTTTGTCACCATCGTTCAAAAAATAGACGTTTCCTCGACCACCAATTTCTTTTGATGATTCTCTAGAATGCAGCCAAGATGAGGGAGAAAATAATTCCTGTGAAACCTCTTCAAAAATTGTATTATCAAATATTATCGAACCGCACTCAGTGTTTTGTACAATCTCAGTCAATACTTTATCCTTGTACATAAGTTGGTTTAAAAAGAGTATTCATGAAAAATATCTGTCTCGTAAGACTTTCTGCTATTGGCGATGTCTGCAATGTTACTGCCGTTGCTCGCTCAATTAAAAAAAATCATCCAAATGCAAAGATAACATGGATTATCGGAAAAGTTGAATCTACATTGGTAAAAAATATCGAGGATATTGAATTCATTATATTTGATAAAGATAAAGGAATTCGTGAATATTTTAATGTATACAGAAAACTAAAGAATAAAAGATATGATGTCGCTCTTCTCTTGCATGCCTCAGTCAGAGCAAATCTGATCTCGCTCATGCTCAGAGCATCAATAAAAATTGGCTATGATCGAGAAAGAGCGAGAGATCTACAGTGGCTTATCTCTAATAGAAAAATATCCAGGACTTCGGGGAAACATGTTCTGGAAGCAATGTTTGATTTTCTTAGCTTAATTGATATCAAAGAAAATAGTCCGTGTTGGGAACTCCCCCTGAGCTCAAAGAATAGCTCTAATGTCGAACCATTGCTATCAAGGAAAAGGATNAATGTTGTCTTAAGCCCATTCAGCAGTCAACGATTTCATAACTTCCGAAACTGGAATAATGGCAATTACGCAAAAATTATTGACTATCTTATTGAAAAATATAATTGCAAAGTTTTCATCACAGGCGACAATTCTGATTTAGTCAAAAAATCAGGTGATGAGCTTGCTTCTCTCTGCAAATACAAAGTCNTCAATCTAATTGGCAAAACGACTTTGGAAGATCTTGTGATATTAATTAAGAATACAAACTTAGTTATCTCACCAGACTCCGCTGCGGTTCATATTTCTGTGGCAATGGACACACCAGTTATTGGTTTGTATGCATCTTCAAATCCTAAAAGAACAGGACCATATAAAAATGAGAGCCTGACTGTAAATGCTTATCCAAAAGCTTGTATTAAATATTTTGGTAAAACAGAAGATAAAGTAACTTGGGGAAAACGAATCAGAAATCGAGACGTTATGAACTTAATTAAAACTGACGACGTTAAAGAAAAAATAGACTTTTTTTTCTCAGAAAATAGATTTTAAATNCATTTATATTAATTTGACTACATTTAAATACATTTAGATGATTTTACTGNATTTTAATCATCNATNANNCATANANTTAGNTAATTTTNCATGAAATTAGACACTTTTAAGGTATTTTATCGACACTTTTAAGGTATTTCGTTATTAAATTATTTAACTCAGCAATTACNTCATATGGCTTCAATTCAATTAGACTNGTATGATAACCTTTGTCCGTATTTCCTCTTCTGACGTTACTGTAACCAGATGTTTTTCTAATGGTTATGGCTTTTTCTGTTAATGGCGGCGTAAATTCTGGACTTGTTGGCCCATATAATGCAACCAATGGTGTATTGACAGCTGCTGCGACGTGCATTAATCCAGAATCATTGGTTAAAACTAAATCCAAAAAAGACAGAACATCAATTGCATCAAGAAGAGAAGTTTCCCCTGTCAAGTCAACCAAGTTTTCGTTGTTGCTGTTTATTTCATGTTTAATATCTTCAGCATCTTTTTTATCATTCTTAGAACCCAAAATTATGACTTGCCATCCGTTTGAAAGATATTTGCTTGCCACATCAGCAAAATAAGANGNAGGCCATTTTTTTGCTGGNCCATATTCTGCACCAGGAATTAAGCCAATAGACGGGATATTTTCTTGAATATTCCTATCCTTGANAATTTTTTGCTTATTTGTTTGATCTACTTCGAGTTTAGGGTATAAATTTTTTGGCTCCTCATTTTCTTCGAGACCACATAAAGCTATATATCTTTTCACCGTCTGATCCAGTAATTTATGGTCAAATGGTTGCATATTGTTTATTAAAAAATATCGCATCTCCCCTCTAAAACCGGTCCTTATGGGAATTTTTGCGAGCCATGGAATTAATGCTGATTTTATGCTTCTAGGAAGAATAATTGCTTCATCGTATGAATTGGATCTTATTTTTTTAGACAAACTTAAGGTGTCTTTTAAATTGATTTTGCCATGTTGTGATGGGGATCTGATTGTTTTGTTCACTTCTGACATTCGCTGTGAGATTGGCAATGACCATGAAGGTGCGATCACATCGATAATGGTTTCTGGCNATCGATTTTTAATTGCTTTTATTAAAGACTGCGACATTACCATATCGCCAACCCAAGATGGCCCAATAATTAGTAGTTTTCTATTTCCACTAGTCAACGATCTGATCTAAATATTGTTTGATTCCATCATGAATATCAGTGAATTTACCCTCATAACCAGCTTTGCGAAGATGATCAATATTGGCCTTGGTATGAGCTTGATAGGTATCAATCAAATCTTCAGGGAAATCAATATAGTTGATTGTCCCCTTTTTGTGCCAATTAATTACTTCTTTAGCCACTTGATTAAATGAAGATGAGTTCCCTGTCCCTAAATTGAATATGCCAGAAATGTGTGAATTCTTATATAGCCAGAGATTAACTGNGCAAACATCATTTACAAAAATAAAATCACGTCGTTGCTCACCATCCTCATAACCATGTGAACCCTTAAACAAATTAACGACACCATTTTTTTTGATTTGTGAATTGAAATGATGAATTACACTTGCCATTGATTTTTTAAATTTTTCNCCTGGACCATAGACATTGAAATATCGCAGTCCAGCAATCTGGTGCCCNTTTGATTTTTTTATGTTTCTTACATATTGATCAAACAGTAATTTTGAATAGCCATAGACATTGAGAGGATCTTCATTATCCTCGTGCTCATTGAAATCTTTTGAAGATCCATAAACTGCTGCCGATGAGGCATAAATGAACCGAACATTACTCTCAATGCTGGCATGCAATAGTTTTTTTGAAAACGTGAAATTAGTTTTCATCATATATCGGCCATCCCACTCTGTTGTATCAGTGCAGGCACCTTGATGAAAGATGCATTTTACGCCTTTTAAGAGAGATTGGTTTTTATCGACTGAATCGATGAATTCTTGATAATCCAAATAATCGGAAATATTTAGGTTTGATATGTTTTGATATTTTTTCCCATTACTTAGATCGTCGACCACCAGAACTTTTTCGCCAGTCTTATCAATCAGTTCTCTAACTAGATTGCTTCCAATAAAACCCGCTCCACCGGTAACAATTAGCATAAGGCTATGGATCTTCCTTCAAGAAGAACTGTGCACCACAATACGGGCATTTTGCCTCGCCCGTGTCCTCTATAGGAAGGTAAACTTTTGGATGCGAGTTCCAAAGATACATTTCTGGCGTCGGACAGGCGAGTGGAAGATCGTCTCTTGAGACCTGATAGCGAGTTTGCGCATTCGCAGTTTCAAGATTTTCTGAATCATACCCCTTTCTCAGTTTCATTGGCGTGCTTATTACCTTTTGATTATTTCTAGGAAGATTATATCAATGAAACTTATGAGGTAACAAAGTAAAACGAAAATTAAATCTAATTAGAATTTTATTGATATGATTCCATAATGAGTACAGTTAAAAAAATACTAATTGTTCATCACAGTAAAACAGGAAATACAAAGAATCTGACTTCTGCTGTGATTCGCGGAGCTCAAAAAGTAAACGCTGAAATCAGATCATTATCAGCGTTAAAAGCCTCATCCAAGGATGTTTTATGGTGCGATGGTTTGATCTTGGGCACACCAGAAAACTTTGGGTACATGAGCGGCGCAATGAAACATTTTTTGGATGAAATTTACTATGATTGTTTGGACAAGGTAAACGGTCTTCCNTATGCCATTTATGTTAAAGCAGGAACTGATGGCACTGGAACAGTGATCAATATTGAAAAGATATTATCCGGATTATCACTTAAAAAGATAAACGAACCGGTACTGATTGTTGGTGAAATGGGTGATGCTGCCTTGAGTCAATGTGAAGAATTAGGTCATTTAATGGCTGCGGGCTTAGAGGCCTCAATTTTTTAAAATATTCTTATTACCATAAGAATAAAGCCATCGCATCAAGGCTTCCTGAACCTCCTCACCAAAGCCCTTATGCACATCTTCAGCATTTTGTATAATTGCGAACGCATAACGCTTGCCTTCATAGTTCATATAACCTGCGAGCGAGCTGACATGATCAAGACTGCCTGTTTTTATATGAAATTTTCCTGAAATTTCATCATTTTCGAAACGATCAGACATGGTTCCATCCAATCCATTTATCGAGAGTGACGATATGAACTCTGGCATAAAGTCACTTCGATATACGAATTTGAGAAGATCCGTGACTTGTCTCACTGTCAAACTTGCCTCTCTTGAGAGTCCTGATCCGTTGTCCAAGAAAAATGACTCAATATCAAAATTATTTTGAAGAAGCCATTCATTTACTCTTACTCGTCCTTTTTCTTTCGTAGCTGGTAAATCTTCACTCTCAGCAGCTAGGGTCAACAATAAATTTCTACTCATTACGTTATTGCTATTTTTGTTTATGCTTTTAACCGCTGACGATAACATCACAGAGTCATGCGAATAAAAAGGTGGAGATTCATTATCATGAACTGTATTCTTCAACTCTCCATCGAATCTCCCACCGAGATCTTTCCATGTTGATTTAAAAACACCAAAGTTAAATTGATCGTGAGAAAGGACTGAACGAAATAAACTAAAATCTTCGCATTCAGTTGGGAATGAACCCCTGAAAATCAATTTATCGTATTTTTTTGATGTAATTATTCTGATGCCGCGCTGATAACCTATGCAATCAGAGTCGATTAATTCCAACTCATTGATAATTTTAACGTTATCTAATTTTGGGTCTTCTGTTATTGTGACAGAGCGATTTCTTCTGTTGGAGTCGATAAAAAAACGAACTGATTTAAAATTAAATAATAATGCATTAGGACCGACGTTATAGGACCTGAGTGGTTCATTATCAAATTTAGCTGGATCATGATTTGGGTAATTGAAAAAACTATCATCAATTAGTAAATCACCTTTGATCTCATCGATGCCCTTCTGTTTGATTCTTCTCAGCATCTTCCATACATTTTCAGTTGTAAGAAATGGATCCCCCTTTCCTCTGATGAGCAAATCTCCATCTAATATTTTATTTTCAATTTCGCCAAGCACGTAAAATTCTGTAGACCATCTATAAGATGGCCCTAGAATATCCAGAGCACTTGCTGTTGTGAATAGCTTCATTACCGAAGCTGGTGTTCTTTTTGTATCTGGATTCCAGGATAATATTACCTCATCAGATTCTAAATCAATCATCATCACGCTAAGTGACGAAGGCTCAAGATTTCTGTGATTGAGGACAGCTTGAATATTCTTTGGTAACATTTCAGCTTCATTTCTAGAGGCAAGACTGGTCTCAGTAATTGATAAAAAAAACATCACAGACAATAAAGAGAAAAATAACCAGCAATTACTTATAAGTGATCTCATATTTCCACTTGAGTAGAAAAATAAACATACCTTAACATGATTGAAGAAAATAAAGTTAATGATAGAAAATATCGCAGTTGGTTCTCAATATTTGTAAATTCGCTTAAGGAAAATGATGAGGATTTCACTACCGCACCGATAAGATACGCACTTCCTCTTCTAGCCATCCCAATGATGATTGAATTGTCAATGGAAGCAATTTTTGCAGTTGTTGATATCACTTTTGTTTCTTTTCTTGGAACAGATGCCGTCGCCGCAGTCGGTATCACTGAGGCCCTGATAACTGTATTGTATGCCGTTTCAATGGGTCTGGGCGTCACTGTTACAGCGATGGTGTCAAGAAGGATTGGCGAAAACAAAAGAAAAGAAGCTGCCGAAATTACGGGACAAATTATATGGATAAGTGGTGTTATTTCTATTTTTGTTGCAATAATCGGTTATCATTTTGCGGCAGATATGCTGGAACTACTTGGCGCGAATAAATCAGTCGTTGCGATTGGTGAAAGCTATACGACAATATTATTTTGTGGTTCAGCAAGCATAATGTACCTATTTCTTCTTAATGCTGCATTCAGAGGTGCAGGCGATGCATCCATAGCTTTCAAGTCCCTCGCTATAGCCAATGGCATAAATATAATCCTGGATCCTTGTCTTATTTTTGGAATAGGTTTTTTTCCCGAACTTGGAGTCAAAGGGGCCGCAATTGCCACAACTATTGGCAGGACGGTAGGTGTACTTTACCTGGCATACGTTCTATTCCAGGGTAACAATAGGTTGAAGCTAAGGGTAAAAGACTTAATGATAAAACTCACCATTATAAAAAGAATCATCACAATCTCTGTATACGGTATATCTCAGTTCCTCCTCTCGACTTCAAGTTGGCTCGTGCTCATAAAAATAATAGCTATATTTGGTTCGGCTCCAATAGCAGCGTATACGATCACTCTCAGACTGATGGAATTTGTCTGGCTGCCTGTCTGGGGTCTTGGAAATGCAGCGGCCACATTAGTGGGACAAAATCTTGGTGCAAACAGAGCAGATAGAGCAATAAGATCAGTCAAATTAACGACAAAATACAGTCTATACTTCATGATCGTTTTTGGTGTACTGCAATTTGTATTTGCCAGTCAAATAATGAGTTTATTCAGTGACAATCAGGAAGTAATCACCTACGGTATAAATTGCTTGAAAATCATTGCTTGTGGTTATCCAGCCCTCGCAGTTGGCATGATTTTAGTTCAATCATTAAATGGCGCAGGTGACATTAAATCACCTGCGATTGTAAATTTTTTATCTTATTGGATTGTACAAATTCCACTTGCCTATTATCTCTCAGTGCACACTGATTTGATGGGTAATGGAGTATTCATATCAATCTTTGTTGCTGAGACTATTCTGGCAATACTTGCCTACCTCGTGTTTAAGAGATCAAAGTGGCAAGAAATAAATATTTAGGAATAACTGGATGAATGCGAAGAAAATATTCTTTGAGGCACATAAAGTCGATTTATTCAGAAGTAATAAATTAATTTTTCAAAATCTCAACTTGAAGATTCATGATAATGAGTCTATCGCCATCCTTGGTCCAAATGGATCAGGAAAAACAACACTGATAAAAACTATTAATCGAGAAATATATCCTGCCACAAAAGAAGGCTCTTACTTAAAAATTTATGGGAAGAGGACATGGAATGTTTGGCAACTAAGATCAATGATTGGCATTGTTTCAGACGATTTAATCCAGTCATACGATCAAGATGTTGTTGGAGTTGAGGTTGTGCTGTCTGGATATCATGCGAGCGTGGGCATTCATGGGCAAATTCAAAGAAGATTGAAANCTGATCAAATTGATAAAGCTAAAGAGATTATGCAAAAGCTGGATATCTCATCACTTGAAAATCAACCACTAAAAAAATTGTCGATGGGTCAGAGGAAAAGATGCCTATTAGCACGAGCTCTGGTCCACAATCCGAAGATCATTCTATTAGATGAGCCGACAACTGGACTGGATCTTTCTAGCACCTATAAATATATAGATATTTTGGCCAGTCTCAAGAAAGATGGTCACAACATAATTCTGGTCACGCATAACATCCATGAAATAAATAATGTGATAGAGAGAGTCATTATGCTCAAAAAAGGAANAATTATTGCAGATGGCAAGAAAGATGAGATTCTGACTGAAAAGAACTTAACTTATGTGTTTGATGTTGCTGTTGGACTAAAAAAGATAAATGAAAATTTACTGCCATACAAAAAAACTACTCAGCAATNAAAACGTCAATATAATCTCTTAATTCATTTGGATTGCTTAAGAAGTATTCCTTCTTGTCCTTTGGCAACTTTTTGAGATGATACTCGAGTTTGAGTGCCTGTCCTTTTTCTTTAATTTGATGAGAAAAAACCAAATTGAAGGGCTGCTTGCCTTTTAAATACTTTGCCCCTCGCTTTCCAGATGCATGCTCCTTTTGTCTTCTAGCTAAATCAATGGTGATACCGATATACAGGCTATCATCGTTGCATCTTAATATATAAATACTCCACATATTAGCATTCAAATAATTATTTGGTGGCTCATTTATTTAGTGAATTTTCTATTTTATGATAGGCCATGTTTTATTTNAGAGATCTTATTATCTTTTTCTTCCCATAGTCGATTTAACCAGTTCTGAAATTTTTCTTTGTTTTGGCTGCTTTCATGATAATCATTTGCGAGCATCCAATCCTCTATTTCTATTTTTTTTATATCAACAATAACTCTATCAAATCCACCACAAAGAAGATCCCAGAAGCTCACTGTGCCATCTGGATAAACAATCGTTATATCTAGAATCTTGTTAAACATTTCTCCCATTGAGGATAATGCCAAACTAATTCCNCCAGCTTTAGGTGCAAGAAGATTCTTGAAAGGCGAGTTTGTTTCTTTCCGTTTATGCTCATTACATCGTGTTCCTTCAACAAAATTGATCACGCTGGTTGGATTATCTTGAAATTTTTTACAGGCTTTTTGGGTAGCTTTAATGTCCTGCCCCTTTTTATTTGGAAATTTTTTCAAGTAGGATTTCGAATATCTTTGCATGAATGGCATATCGAGTGCCCACCAGGCTACCCCCAGAAATGGAAGCCAGAATAATTCTCGTTTTATAAAAAACTTTAAAAANGGAACCTTCTTATTAAGAACTGTCTGCAAAACTATAATATCTACCCAGGACAGATGATTTGCNAGGATCAAATACCAATTTTCCACTGTTAACTGATCGTTGCCTTCGATATTCCATTTTGTTTTATTTATGAATGAGAATATAAANGAATTACACGAGACCCACATTGAAGCCATCTGGCTGCAGTTTTTGTTGAAAAATACTTTTAAAGATTTTGCTGGTGATATTCCTCTCAACAATGCAAAGGTTACCAGAGGAATAAACCAGAACACAGTATTTAAGAAAAGAATAAATAAAACTAGTGTACCTCTNAAATTTTTCACAAAAAACACCTTAATTTTATTATCCGATTAATTGATTTTAACTGAAACATTCTGCTTTGCTTGATAACTCTTATGAGTATAATGTAGACCATAAATTTAAAGTGATGCAATTATCGCTTAATTCACAAGAGGTATNCAATAATTATGTCAGAAGCCAAGCTCATTGATGGGAAACAGAAAGCTCAGGAACTCACTGATAAAATCAAGCAATCTGCATCTGACCTAGAAAGCAATGGAATCGTTCCTGGATTGGCGGTCATAATCATTGGTGAAGATCCAGCAAGTCAAGTTTATGTCAGAAATAAAAAAAGAACTGCAGAGGCCTGTGGGTTTTATTCTGTCCAACATGATTTNTCAGAAAATGTTAGTCAATCAGAGGTTCTGGATCTTATTAATAAACTGAATAATGATGACCAGATTCACGGTATATTGGTTCAGCTGCCACTTCCCAAACATTTAGATGAGAAAGAAATAACACAAANAGTTGCACCACATAAAGATGTTGATGGATTTCATTACATTAACATAGGACAATTGTCTGCTGGAGAACTGGAGCAAGCGTTTGTTCCATGTACCCCAGCTGGGTGTATGCTGATGATCGAAGATCATGTTGGCAAGGATCTTTCTGGTATGCATGCAGTTGTTATTGGAAGATCTAACATTGTTGGTAAACCTATGGCGAATCTACTCCTTAAAGCCAATGCAACAGTGACAATCTGTCACAGCAGAACCTCAAATCTGGAATCTATTACAAAAACTGCAGACATAGTTGTTGCCGCAGTGGGTCGACCTGAGATGGTTAAAGGTGAGCACATAAAGGATGGGGCGGTTGTTATAGATGTGGGTATAAATCGTGTGGAAGTAAAAGAAAAGGGAGAAATGAGGGCAAAACTTACTGGAGATGTTGATTTCAATAGCGCATCTATGATCGCGAGTGCTATCACACCAGTTCCTGGAGGAGTTGGCCCTATGACAATCGCAATGCTAATGTTCAATACATTGAAAGCAGCCAAATTATCAAATTAAAATAAAAATGATTAAACTTAAAGAACCACCAAAAATTGATCTAAGCCAACTTCATAAAGATTCGCCTGGTTATAAAAAAACCATCCAAGAAATCAAAGACGCCGCATTAGATCCTGGTTTCTTTTGTCTTGAGAATATTTCAAGGGAGCAGTCTTATATTTTCGAGAACACAAAGAAACAAATGGACGCCTTTTTCTCAATCGAGAATGATGATCCTATTAAACTGGATATCGATACAACCAATTCAGATAATAGCTATGGATGGATGCCAATGTTTCAGGAGCCGGCCTACGAGGCAGGAACTCTGTCTCATCTTGAGTCGTTTGATTTTGGTAGGAGAAAAAAATCAGAAGAGAAACCATCATATAAACCAAACCGTTGGCCAGAAATAAAATCGTTTAAAGAGGACATTCGTAATATATGGGATGTATACACGAATATAGGAATGCTAACACTAGATGCATTAAATGAAGCCTTTGGTTTTCCGAATGAATTTCTAAAAGATAATTGCATTACCCAAGACCTCAGCACAATGAGATTGCTGAACTATCCAAAAGTAGATAACTCCCTTATCAATAAAAATAATGTCGGTATATCTGCACATACTGACTTTGANTGCATNACATTGATATCGCAAACTTCTCCTGGACTGGAAGTCAAGGGTGTCAATGGTGATTGGTATAAAGCTTCCACTGATGATAAGAAAATTATGGTAATTTTTGGAAAGATGCTTGAGGTATGGACTAATGGTGTAATCAAAGCAACGCCTCATAGAGTATTAAATCGTGAATGGCAAAGATACAGCATTGTGATGTTTTTTGGAGTGAATGACGAGATTACCATAAAACCAATGGCCCAATTTACAGAGAACATGGAGAGTAATTACGCTCCAATAAAACAAAGAGCACATATCGATAAGGAAATAAAAAAAGCACTCGAGAACAGAGATGCACTCAGTGAAGCTAAATAATTTCCTTTAGTGATTCTCTAGATATATTTCCACCGCAAATTACAATAACGGCTTTCTTTCCTTCATATTTTCTTTTTGTTGCCAAAAATCCTGCTATAGCTACACTTGCTGCACCCTCTATCAACATTCTGTGGTTATCCATAAAATTATTAAGATTCATTACTATCTCATCTTCGGTAATAAGCTCGAAGTGATCTATTAATTGTTTGCAGTATTCAAAAGTTATTGCTCCCTTTTCGATACCACCGGCGGTTCCATCTGAAAGTGTTGGTGCGCTTTCAATATCTAGAATTTCATCCGCATCAATAGAGTGAGCCATAACAGCAGAATTGGTAGGTTGACAACCAATAATATCAATCATTTTATTGGAAAATTTAGCATACGCTCCGATCCCAGATATCAATCCTCCNCCACCGACTGAGACAGAAATCACATCACAGTCTGGTAATTGATCCATTATTTCAAAGCCACAAGTTCCCTGCCCTGATATCACATCGAAATCATTATAGGGTGATAGGTAGGTTAAATTATTTTTGGTCGCATAATCNCTGGCAAAGTTTTCTGTATCAACACCATCCTCACCNTGAAAACGCACCTCGCAACCAGAATTTTTTATGGCATTAACTTTGACTGTGGAGGTAGCTTCAGGGACAAAAACCAACCCATTAATGCCAAGCTTTTTCATTGCAAGAGCTGATGCCGCACCATGATTTCCACTGGAAGCAGTGACGCACCCATTTTTTTTCTCTTCTTCAGACAAAGAGAGGGTTTTGTTGAATGCTCCTCTAGCTTTGAATGACCCAGTGATCTGAAAATTTTCTAATTTCAACCAAACTTCTGCGCCGCTGAGTTCACTCAAATAAGCCGAATATTCTAGAGGCGTGACTCTCGTAAAATCTTTGATTCTTTCAACAGCCGCTTCTATCGAATGTGAGAGAGAATCTAGATGTTTTTTATTCACAATCGAACAATGAAATCAGACACACTTAGAAAGTATTTCCATATCACTTTCATAAGAAACGGCGTCAAGAGGTCCGAATGAGAACCTGATATAGTTATCCAGGGGACTAGACGATTCTCCATCTCTGGTCATATCGCAGAGATATCCGGGAAGAATTCCAGCATCGTGTCTAAATAACCTCTCATTAAACTCATCCGCAGAGAGCCCATNAGGTAATTTACCCCAATGATAGAAACCTCCACACCCTGTGTGAAGCTCGAAACCCAGATCACTCAGTCCCTTTTCATATCTTGCTCTTTGTGATTTGAAAAAATCACAAACTGCTTGACGAGCTCGGGCAACACGATCTTTTTCGAGAAGCTGAGTTACATATAGTTGAGATGCTCTTGATACACCCCCCATACCAATTGATGAATAATTTCTGAATAACTCTATATGTTTCTTTGCCGCTATCATCCAACCAACACGCATCCCAGGAACTTGGAGTCCCTTGGTAGCTGCACCAGCAATGAATATGTCTGTATCATCAATATTATCAACATACTCTATTGCACTCATTGGTTCTGGGTCGTTATAAAACTCATAGGCCTCATCGAATAGCGCGCCCCTTCCTTCCTGACTGTAGTGCTTAACAATTTTTTTCAATCTCTCTGGCTCAAGTGCTACCCCTGTCGGGTTACATGGGTTGCTTTTTAGCAAGAATACTCTGCTCGTTCCCTCCACAGGCTGGATGTCGTAGTCTTGGTCAGAAGGTCTAAAATTATTATCTGCATTACTTGGAATAAAATGAACTTTTCTATCTAACAATCTGAACATATCCCAATATGGTGTGTATTCAGTTTCCTCTAAAGCAACACAAATATCTTTTTCAAGAAAAGACATGCATGCCATCAAACCGGGTCTGCCTCCAGCGAATACACCAACATTATCTGGAGTAATGCCAGCATTATAATGCTCATTATAATAATCAGAAATCGCTGTTCTAAGCTCAATCTCACCAGTTGCCTTGGGATACTTGAGATCCGATATTGTATTTAGGCTTATTGAATCAGGAAGTGAAGGGCCGTTTGGAAGTTGTGTTGTTATTGGGTAGCCCTGAGCCCATGGATGAGTTTTTCCATCTCCCATATACTTATTAGTCGCATCAGCGAATTTGAATAATGTCTCGTATACACCCATTGGTGGAAATTGAACTAGCATAATTGTTCCTTATTTTTCTGATTAAACTTTATTACTTTTCAGGCATGACACATGAAAGTATACTTTTAATACATAAATGACAGATCTGAATTTTATCATTTTTTTTTACCTAGAATTATAAAAATCAAACAAAAATGATGGAAAAAATTCTAGGCTTAGTGATCAAATATCTAATATTTTTCAATTATCTTGTCAATCAAGTTAGGTGATATCAAATGACCAAGAAGAATGNAACNGGTGATAAGTTTGGACTAGCATTATCTTATCTTCTATTGGGAGAGTTCTCNGGTCTCGCTCTTGATATTTCTGCAAAATATATTCTTCAGGAATACTCGCTAATTCAGTTCATCTTTNTAAGAAGCCTACTTGCAACCATNATCTTTTTAATAATTTGTCCNTGGTATGGTGGTTTACANAGTATGAAAACGAAAAAATGGAAATGGCATTTACTTAGGGCATTCCTTTCAATTATNGCAATGTTTGGATTCTTCTATGGNATCAGTCAGATGCCACTGGTCAANGCAGTTACNATTGTTTACATNGCCCCGATTATTGTCACNGCTCTATCGACAACACTTCTTGATGAAAAGGTTGGTTGGCCCAGATGGATAGCGGTAATTGCAGGATTTTCTGGNGCATTAATAATTTTGAGNCCGGGTGAAGGATCAAATATCGAGGCTTCCTTAGCCGTTTTTGCCTCCGCTGTCGCTTTCGCCCTATTAGCNATCACGGCTAGGAAAATGGCAAAGACGGAATCGATAATCGCTATGTCTGTNTACGTACTAATCGGTCCAATGATTGCTTCAATGTTTTTTCTTCCAAAAAACTACATCACTCCTGATGGCTCAGATTGGTTGATATTCTTNTTCGCAGGGATTGCGTCTGTTTTTACTTGGATCGGATATATTAATGCCTACAAAAGATACTCTCCGGTGTCTCTCGCGCCTTTTGAATATATGGCACTTATTGGAGCTGCTATTGCTGGTTATTATCTTTGGAATGAGGTTCCAGACAAATTTATACTGATTGGTGCNTCGATCATTATAGGTAGTGGAATATTCATTGCTCGTAGAGAAATTGGAAAATCTCAATCTATTTCCTACGTAAGAGGCTTTAGATCCTCNGGNGTGAACAACATGACGAGAAGGCTNAAAAAAAATAATCCAGTGACCTGACNATGATGTTNCGTGTTCAACTCTTAGGAAATCAGAGCCCTAAATTCTATNAGAAATTGTTTAATTCTNNTTGTGTTTCTTTTTCCCATTCTAATTAGCAACTTTTGACCACTGGATAATGATTCGATTTCCGGATGAACANATTCGTATAAATTATTTGGAGTATGAAGAATTATAGGGTCATTNACNTCGGGNGTGTCAAGCAGATGATCTATCACATCAATGAGTCGGTCATTGAAGTAGACATCTGGATAACCTAAATCCTGATAAGCCTCTTGAAAAAGAGGATAAAATCTCAGATAGATCTCTGCCAATAAACTTTTATCTATCACCTCTAGATTATCGATTAGGGTATTGTAGCGCTCGTAATTTTTTTCACTGAGAATAAATCCATCCAGAGTACCTTGAGCTTCAACGATAAATTTTTCTGATTCTATATTAATTGGTCTCATCCTCTCGGCCAAATAAGCTCGAGGAAGGTTATCAATTGTGGCAGCTACCTTTTCCACAAGATTGCTTTTTGTTAATAGAGAGAAAAGCTCATCCACAATTAAATCTGATAGTTCAAGTCTGAGATATTCATCACTTTCAGCAATTGGAGGAAGGGATATTAGATTTGATTTTTCAACATTATTTTTCTCTATATCTGGAATGGGATAACGAGGAACTATCTCTTCTTGTGGAGAATCATTAAGAGATGTATCAGCTGTAAAATCAATCGATTTGCTATTTTGATTTTCTGTTTTCATTTGAAAATACAAAAACCCAACAATAAAAATAAATATTAAATACAGTAAATATTTCACGGAATTATTCATATTAATAATTGATGGTTCTCATGATTTATCTAAAAACAAAAAATATTGATGATATTAATTTCATAAAACTATAATACCTCATTACGTTTAAATAAATAATTTTGATTCTATTGATCATTAAAATTGAAATTATATTGCTAGATAAAATTCGGTTAAAATACAAACCATTGTAAAATTAAACTAAAATTCAATTACCAATGATAAATAATGCGCTGTTAATAAGCCTCATTAGCCTTACTTTCCTGAGTATCATTACACCTGGACCCTCTAACTTGATGATGATGTCATCATCAGCTCTTTTTGGATGGCGAAAAACTGTCCCATTGTATTTAGGTATAAATTTTGGTTCAGCAATACTGGTAAGCGCCTCTGTTTATGGTCTCGGTGCTGTTCTTGATAAGTGGCCCTGGCTATTATTTGCCGCAAAATCGTTTGGCACGCTTTGGTTGGCTTTTTTATCAGTGAAGTTTTTCAAAAACGCCTTTTCCTCAATCAAAAACAATCAAAACATCATGAAATCGGAGACAATGCGGCCATTTCGATTTTATGAAGGTGTTCTTTTGCAATGGGCAAATCCAAAAGCAATAATTGTTGCCATTGCCATTGCAGCNGCATTCATTGATGTTGGAGAAACACCAATAATGAGCCTCTTGATAATACTTTTAATATTTGTCGTNGTCGGTATGCCGACGGCAAGTACGTGGTTATTTCTCGGTAATATTCTAAATAAATTTATGTCAGATGATAAACATTTCAGAAAATTNAATTTTATAATGGGATCATCCATATTGATCACCGCANTGGTNATCATGATGGNCTGATGANTTTTTTTATATCANATTACAAAATTNTGNNAATGAACNTGATAGGATGTTGTATAATAGATAATTATCCATATATATAAATTACAAATTAAAATTAAATTTCAAGATTAATAACATGGCTCAACCAGCAAATATTTTAAATCAGAATATCTCGATTAAGCGCTTACACGAAATGAGAAATTACGGGGGTGAAATCCTGACTCATGGGCTGAAAGAAGAGATCTTAAAAAAGTTTATTTCTCACGATCATAATCTTAGATCGGCAATCGAATCCGCTTATGAAAATTTTTTGGTTCTACAAAAAGAGAAGCCAGAATTTCTACTTCAAACAGAAAAAGAACAAATTAAACTTGCTCAACAAAATATTGTAAATTTTTATGCAAATGAAAATGTTAACCCTTATGTCGCGATTAGCGCAATGGGTCCATGGATAGTGACCCTAAAAGGCGCTGTCATATATGATTGTGGTGGCTATGGTATGTTGGGGCTTGGCCATTCACCGAAGCTAGCTCTCAATGAAATAAAAAAATCACATGTGATGGCGAACGTCATGACACCTTCACTAAGTCAAATGGACTTTATTGATATTCTCAAAAAAGAAATAGGGCATAGCAGAAAAAATAAATCTACGTTCACGGAATTCTGTTGTCTTAATAGTGGCTCTGAGTCTGTATCCATAGGTGCTCGTTTGGCAGATGTTAATGCAAAAGAACTAACGGCGAAAGGAGCTAAGCATCATGGGAAAACTATAGCGAGACTGACACTGTCTGGAAGTTTTCATGGAAGAACAGACAGACCAGCTCAATTTTCAGATTCAACCAGAAGCAGTTATAAAAAACATCTAAAGTCATTTGAAAATAAAAATGACCTACTTACAGTTACACCAAACGATATTGATGAATTGAAAGAGGTATTTAAAAAAGTTGAAAAAGAAAATATCTTTATCGAAGCATTTTTTATGGAGCCTGTCATGGGTGAGGGAAATCCAGGTCAAGCTATTTCAGCCGAATTTTATGATGAAGCAAGAAGACTCACTAAAGAATCAGGAACTCTTCTATTAATTGACTCAATTCAGGCTGGGTTAAGAGCGCAAGGTGTTCTTTCGATCATTGACTATCCCGGGTTTGAGAACTCAGAATGTCCAGATATGGAAACATACTCGAAAGCCCTCAATGCTGGTCAATATCCATTATCCGTTCTTGCAATGACCGGGAAAGCGGCAGAGTTATATCGTCAAGGAATCTACGGTAATACAATGACCAGTAACCCGAAAGCATTAGATGTAGCATCGGCAGTAATCANATACATTTCACCAGAAATAAGAAAAAATATTAGAGATAGAGGGTCTGANTTGGTAGAAAAGCTCGACGCACTCAGCCACGAACTTGGTANGGANATCACAAACGTTCAGGGAACCGGCCTTCTCGCCAGCTGCGAATTAAATGAACAATTTAAATGTTATGGAAAAAATAGCACAGAAGAATACCTCAGAAAAAATGGTCTNGGAGTTATTCACGGAGGAGCAAATTCATTGAGATATACTCCGTGCTTTCAGATCACATCAAATGAGGTTGATTTAATTGTTGAATTAACAAGAGATGCTCTGATAAATGGACCAAAAAAAGAAAGCAACCTTAGTCACTAATGTTCTTAAAATAATTCTCTTAATTTCTTCCATTTCACTTCTACCAATGGTTGTTCTCTCTGAGTCTCTCACAACCAATGATAAGATATANTCCAAAGAACAGGCAAAAACTGGAGAGGAATTATATAGAACCAATTGTTTGACCTGTCATGATAAGAAATATTTTCGGCCTGTCTTTAAAACATGGACGGGTCAATCATTGGGAACTTTTTTTCTAGTGATGAACGCATCAATGCCTCAAGGAAATCCTGGCTCGCTTCATATAGAAGAATACACCGACATTCTNGCCTATATGCTNTCTCTCAGNAGGTATTCAGCTGGAGAGAGTAAGCTATCTTCCTCTACCGAATTTCTAAATTCAATCACCATTGAAGATAGGAAAAAATAGCTAATTACATAAATTGATAGTGATATTAAGTTACTTTTTTCAGAGGACTCAACACTTCTTCACATTACATATTAATAATGATATGTTTTAGAAANNAATAATAATTTCTGAGGGTCATAAGATGTCAAAATTAATTCAATTCGATAGAAGATCATTCATTAAAGGGGCAAGTATTGGTGCAGCTGCTGGGTCACTAGCNAGTGTCACTAATCTGGTTACTGCCGCAGAAAAAAGACCNGGCGGAATGAAGAATGGAAAATTTGATTTTGATGAATATTTTGATCGTGAGGGTACGGGAAATACGAAATGGGATCNGCAGTATGCTCGATTTGGTGAAGAAAATGTTGATTTTGGAATGGGTATTGCTGATACCGATTTCAGAGGNGCGCCAGCTGTAAAAGAGGCAATAATAGAAAGAGTCCAGCACAATAATTGGGGCTATGAGAACCTCACCGGATCTTACAAAGAGGCAATTGTTCGATGGAATGAAGAACGGCATGGTATNAAAGTAGATCCTGCGACAATCGTAATTTCATCTGGGGTTCATACACCATTGATAGCAACCCTCAATGCNGTATGCCAACCGCAAACTAAGGTGCTTATGAATACGCCAACTTACAACGGATTTTATGGTGATCTTCGTTGGAGTAGAACCATAGCTGCAGACAGTGAAATGTATAAAGATGACAATGGTGTTTATCATATCGATTGGGATGATTTTGAGGCTAAAATGACACCGGATTGTCATGCTTTTCTATTATGTAACCCTCAAAANCCAACAGGAAATATGTGGTCTCAAGATGATTTAATGAGAATGGGNGAGCTCTGTCTGAAACACGGAGTAACAGTTCTTGCAGATGAAATATGGTGTGACTTTGCAAATGAGGGTCAAAAATACATTCCNTTTGCCAGTCTTCCTGANAAAGCAATTGTCAANAANAGNCTGACTTTCAANGCAGTAAGNAAGACNTTTAGCCTTGCATCGATGAAAAGCGCTTATTTCTTCTCTACTAANCCNNTTCTTCTCGAAAGAGTTAAATATATGCATCGTGCCGANCTAAATTCACTNGGAATCATTGCCAATGAGGCTGCTTANAGGCATGGTGCNGANTACTTNAATCAGCTTAATGCTTATATTGATGGAAATCAGAGNTTTGCTGAAGCNTACATAAAAGAAAAGATGCCTATGGTTAAATCTAAGAAAGGTGAAGGTACTTATCTTCATTGGCTTGATNTCAAAGAAGTAGCCGAAGCAATNAATGCCGATCANNTGGCAAAAAATAAGGGNATGNNGAGTGATTCTCANTACATGGAAGAATGGNTTGTTAAAAATGCCANAGTTCANTTAAATCCNGGNGGTANCTATGGNACTGGAGGTAATGGNCANATGAGNATGAATCTCGGTACAGCNAGACCAAATATCAAAAAAGCAATTGATAATATGGCCGCTGCAATTAAAAAAATCTAATTAAATTAAATTTTATTTCTAAAAAAACACATGCATTGCATGTGTTTTTTTATATAGATTTTCCAGACCACCCGTTAACGGTTTCAACTAAGACTGCAGTTAATTTAACTAAATCGTCAATATCTACCCATTCATTGGGTCCGTAAAAATTTCCACCCAATGATCCAATACCATAAGCGGGCACTCCCAATAATCTGATCGGATATCGAATATCACCCGCATAATGATTNGGATAAGACTTGGGTGCGGATCCGGTAATTTCAGTAATTGAATCTCTCAATATCAAGCTTTCTCTACCATTCCATTTGGCTTCGCCAGGATTAGTCCGATAACCTTTTGCGAGTATGTTTATCTTAAACTTATTTTTTTCTTGAGAGAGTTTATCCATAAATAATTGTCCTTCATTTTGAATCTTTTTTAACAAATCCATCCAATTATGTTCAGATTTAAACTTCAATCTAAAATTAATAGTAACCTTATCCGGAACAGATCCAATACGATCGCCGCCAACAATCTTTCCTAAATTAAGCTCTATTCCTTGTAGTATATTTTTTTCTAGATGATCCATAAATTGCATTGCTGCCTCAATTGCATCTCCGCCAGCTTCCCAATCAGAAGAGTCTATGCTGCCGATCTCCATTTGTGGTCCTCGCCAACCATTTAGTCTCAACTCGAGATCGAGCACGCCAAGAACAGCATTTTTAATATCCTCCAAACCTCTGCCAGTCTCTGCTGGATGGGCATACAAAACGGACTGAATATTNTTATTTTGTTTTCTGATTCTTTCAAAAACAGGAAGACTTCCTCGGCTGCCCCCGCCTTTTCCATGAAGGCTCATGACAACCGGTAGAGGTTTATCGTTTTCGCTCAATATCTTTGCTGCTATCAACATCGCAGCCACACCCCCTTTATCATCCGAAGTACCAAGACCATACATTCGACTATTTTTTATAATCGGTGTATAGGGATCGGTCTCCCATCCTGAATCCTCAGTATGTGTATCAATGTGGGAAAATATCGCTGAAGTTTTATTCATATTGTTTTCAGGCCAGCCAACAATGTTTACAAAAGGCCCATCACCAGATGGATTGGGTGGCATATATTCTGGATGATTTCGGTATAAGCTCGGTCTATCCATGGATTGTTCAATCCTGTATGGCAAGTCACTGAGATAGTTATTCACGAGCAACTGAGCCTTGTCAGCTGATTCACCGGTCTGACTTCTGATCTCAATCAAACTGCTGAGTAGATTGACTAACTCTGACCTTTTATCTTCTGCTAGAGCGAGAGAATTTGAGCTATTTGTCATACTTTTCGCTTGGTTGAGGACACCTAAACCGATTGCAGCCGAACCGGAACCTATAACAAACTCTCTTCTGGTTGAAATATTCTTATTTTTTAAAATCAAATTACTCTCCTTTAAACCAATACTATAGATTCATAATCGCGCAGTCGACGGAAGTTTGAACTGGATCCAACACCTTAACTCCTAATTTTTTTTCTAAGGATTCGCGATATTTTGCCATCCCCGCACACCCAAGAATAATAGCTTCAGCTTTCTCATTGTGGATTAAATTTTTACTTGCATTGTAAATCTTCATCGTGGTGTTCTCTCCATTTACAGCCTCATTTACATCCATGTTAATACTCACCTCACCCACATAATATGAACTTAAGTTTAATTTTCTTAAGTATTCAAAATGCCTCTTTATTGACTCCTCCCCCAGTGCAATTACTCCAAATTTTATTTTTTTGTAATGGCAAAATTTCACTGTGGTTTCATGAATACCGTAAATGGGTACTGAAAATGTAAGCTTTGAATCGCTCAGTCCTGGATCAGAATAACAAGCAATTACGAATGCATCATAATTAGGCAGTTCATTTTTTATCTTTTTTAAGACTAAGGGTGACACATGATGAATATCTTCATCAGATTCTACACCAAACGGGCCTTCTTTTATTGAAATACAGTCAACTTTTGTATTTTTTGAAATGGTATAATCACAAAAAATATCTGATAATTTCAAAGTAACGTCTTCGTTCGAATTCGGGTTTATGACCAAAATTTTATGCATTAAAAATCGATGTCTACCCCAAAATTTTTATTGTGATCTAACTCAGGTGCTAAACGTCCGGGCATACCTGTGCAATCAATTTTATTCCTATGTATGAATTCACCATCACCACGTTTTGCTATAAGTTTATTGTCTTCTATTACCACCTCGCCTCTTTGAATAACAATTTCTGGCCATCCTTTGACTTCCATGCCTTCGTATGGTGTGAAATCCATGTTGTCATGAAGGTCTTCAGCCTTGATAACCCTTTTAGCCTCAGGATTCCATATTGCAATATCCGCATCTTTGCCTTCAGTAATTGAGCCTTTGCGATGATCCAGCCCATATATTTTTGAGACATTAGTGGCTGCAAGTGCTACAAAATGATTAAGTGAAATTCTCCTTTTCATCACACCTTCAGAAAATAACAATGGCAATCTTGTCTCTATTCCTGGAAGGCCATTAGCAATTTTGGTGAATGGTGGTTTTTTTCCAGCATGTAATTTTCCCGTTTCGTCAAAACGATAGGGGGCATGGTCAGAAGAATAGACCTGAAATGTCCCATTTTGCAAACAACGCCAGATCTCTTCTTGAGAAGCCCTATCGCGGAGTGGTGGGCTACAGCAAAATTGAGCACCTTGCATTTCTGGCAAATCCATGTCGCTGGAGTTGAGAAACATATACTGAGGACAAGTTTCACCGAAAACCTTATGGCCATCATAGCGTGCCTCGGCAATAATTCTCGCACCAGCCTCAGTAGACACATGCACAATTAAAATTGGCGTATCAATGAAACTGGAAAGAGCAACTGCACGATTTATGGCTTCAGATTCAGCTGTTCTTGGATGACTTAATGCATGAAATTTTGGCTCCTTATGATCGCCTTTTATTAATTTTTCGCTCATCCAGTTGATCATTGCATTGTTCTCGGCATGAATCATAGTAAGCGCTCCGTGTTTTTTTGCGGCGGCCATAATTTCTAACATTTGCTCATCATTCACAATTAATTTGTCATACGTCATATACACTTTGAAAGATGTTATGCCCTGCTCTATAACGTCAGGCAATTCATTCTTTATCACGTTCTCAGTTGGATCAGAGATGATAAGATGAAATGAGTAATCAATTACAGATTTCTGTCCGGCTCTGCCATGATATAAATCCAGAACATCATGTAAATTTTGCCCCCTGTGTTGAGCTGCAAAAGGAATTATGCATGTATTGCCACCGAAAGCAGCCGAGACACTTCCTGAGTAATAATCATCTGATGTCATAATGCCGCTCGAAGATTCTTGCTCAATGTGGCAATGCGCCTCGATGCCGCCAGGGAGAACGAATTGACCTTTTGCATCAATGATTCTTTCTGAATCGCCTATCTCCTTTCCAATCGCTACAATGATTCCATCTTTGATGCCAATATCTGAGCGAAAAGTTTCCGTGGAATTTGCAACGGTGCCATTTGTAATTTTTAAATCTAATTTTTGCATATAAATATTAATTGTCTTTTGATCAGAAAATTTTATTTAATTCCTTTTCCATACGATCGACCAATCTTGATAATTCTATGGTGTCCTGACTACTCAGGTTTGGCCCAGGATCACGAGATCTATTTGAGTCAATCGCACCTCGTCGAAGAAGTGTTTCTTTTCTTATCGCTAAACCAATTCCTGGTTGTTGCTCATATCTTACATATGGAAGATAGAGATTAAATAAATCTTCAGCCTCATCAACTTTTCCTGCACTATGAAGTTCATAAACTTTAACCAACATTTCTGGATAGGCAAATCCAGTCATGGCCCCATCTGCTCCTCTTTGAAGCTCTTGTGGAAAAAATAAACCCCCGTTACCTGTTAGAATTGAAACACGACGCGTTTTTCCTTCATCGCTCGATTTTCTTATCCTTGAAAGTTTGTTTAATCCAGGCCATTCTTCATGCTTGAACATCACGAGCTGCTTATATTCTGCAACCATTCGATTGAACGTTGTCACAGAGATTTCAGAGCCCGTAAAAAAGGGATAATCCTGATAGCAAACTGGAATTTCATCATTTAATTTTTTAAATATGGTTGCAAAATAATTCCATAGCTTTTCTTCAGTAGCTATTCCTGCTGGCGGAGCAATCATAACTCCAGCGGCACCCTGTTCCATGCTGTATTCTGCAAGTTCACAGAGATTATCAATTCCTGGATTTGAAACACCCACTATTACTGGAACTCGTTTATTAATTTGTTTAAGTGCTGCATCTAAGAATAACTTAGACTCTTCGGCAGTAAGTTTTGGAGCTTCCCCCATGACACCTAGCACTGTAATACCATCAACACCCTTTTCAATATAGAAATCCATAAGTTTTTTCGTGCTTTCAATATCTAAGGCACCGCTGTCTTTGAAGGGTGTTGCTGAGATTATATAGACACCCTTGGCACTCTCATCTAGCTTGTTGTATTGCATGACAATGTTCCTATTTGTTTATCTTTTTATATATGAGTTATGAGATTTTAATGTAATTTCGTGTTCTATCAATTAATTCAGTATCGAATTTCCTCTGTTCAGAGAAATAATCACGCATCAACTTTATAAATACACCACTCAAAAACAAAAGTGCTATCAAGTTTGGAATGGCGCTCAATGCGACTGAAATGTTTGCTAGTTTCCATAATTGATCAACATTGGTAATACCAGCAAAAATAATACCAGGAATAAAATACAGCCATTTAACTACATCAAAGATTCTTTCACCGACTAAGTCTGTCACAGCTGTTTTAAAATATATAAAGAAACCAATCTGAGTAGAAAGGCAAAACGTCGTTATAGCTATTGAAATAATAGCATTTGCAACTGATGGAGAGTAATAACTGGAAAAAGCATCCAATAGTAACTCTATTCCAGAATTGCCATATTCAAGCACCCCAGTAGAGAGAATAATTACCGCCGTTATCGTACAAACAACAGTTGTGTCAAAAAACACCTCGGCGGCACCCCATAATGCTTGCTGAAATGGATGTTTTGTTTCAGCATTGGCATGAATCATTGGGGCAGTGCCAAGTCCAGCCTCATTTGACAACATACCTCTTGCCATACCCATTTGTATTGCAGCCACAACCGATGCTCCAGCAAAACCACCTATGGCAGGAGCAGGTGAAAAAGCATAAGCAATAATATTTGTTAGCACATCGGGAAGACTGGAAATATTATTGAAAAATATCAACAGTCCGCAAAAAAGATACAAACAAGTCATAAATGGAACGAGAGTTTCACAAAATCTTCCAATTCTTTTGATACCACCAATTGCTACGAACATTGTAATGATGGCCATGACTGAGGTTGTAATATATGGACTGATGTTGTAACCGGCATCNAGGGCTCTTCCAACAGTATGTGACTGAAGTAATGACGATGTAAAAACACAATTAATGGTAATTCCGACACTGAATAAAATAGCTAGTGATTTCCAGCCTAATGCTTTTTTAATGTAATGCATTGGTCCGCCAATTATGTTTCCATGTTGATCAATTTCCCTATAGTGAACCGAGATAGCAATTTCTGCAGCCTTAGTTATCATTCCGAATAGTGCAAGAATCCACATCCAAAATATAGCGCCAGGTCCTCCGATTGAGAGTGCGGTGGCGACACCGGCCATATTCCCCATTCCCACAGTTCCAGCTAGTGAAGCCGTTGTGGCTTGAAAAGGTGAGATGCTAGTTTTTGAGGAGGATTGAGTACGATTGAAAATTTTAAAGAAAGTTTCAGAGAGAATATATTTGAAATGTGAAATTTGGAAGAATCGACCCTTCACTGTCAGATAGACAGAGACAAAAGCTATGAGCATCATCGTCCAAGGACCCCAAAGAAATGAATCTAGCCTGTCAATTAACTGAAAAAATAACTCCATCAAAGAACTAGTACCCCAAGTGGATTAATAATTTCTCTTCTGCTTTGTAGAAAACTGCCATCAAAGAGTAAGCAATTATAATATTTAATTATATTTTACCTATCATAAATAGTTTATTAGACTCTGTATAATAATAACAACACTAGATAACTTCACACATCAGCAATATTTTCGCTTCAAGGAACAAACTATGAAAAATAAAAGCACAAAAAACTCTCTGATTAAACTGCTTCATATCACGATGTTATTCACAATAGGTGCCTGCTCAGAGAATATATCCAACCAAAACCAGGGCAGCGTAACTTCCGGCCAAGGTACTAAGGATGGTCAATGGGAATATCTAGGAGGCGACGCAGCACACACAAGATACTCTCCCGTCAACCAAATTAACGCTGATAACTTTGAAGATGTCGAAGAAGCATGGGTATGGGACGGCGCAAGTTTTAATGCTCAAAGTGGAAGATCGACACCTAGCTACATCAATGGAAAATTATATACGGTAGCTGGAGCAAGAAGATATGTTGTTGCTATAGATCCAGGAACTGGGGAGTTGATCTGGTCATATGGTGAGCCAAAGACAGGTAGATACGAATACTCAATGAGGAAAGACTACGGAAAAGGAGTTGCATATGCAGAAATTGATGGCAGAGGTGTAATATACATTTCATCTCCAGCGTTCTTTCTGACAGCACTCGATGCTGAGACTGGAGAGCCACTCGAAAATTGGGGAACTCCAGTTCCAATAGATGGTTTCCCTCAATCTGGTGTTGTGGATATGTTGGCCGATCTTGGGCGTGGTGATGAAAAATATGAATATGATCCTTATGAGGGTTTACCTCTTGAGACCGGGTATATCACAACCTCATCGCCTCCCATAGTAGTTAATGGTGTGGTTATTGTGGGAAATTCACATGAGCAAGGATATTACCAATCAAGGATTGAGAATGTTCCGGGAGATATACTCGCATATGATGCAAGAACAGGAGAATTTCTTTGGAAATTTAATGTAATTCCTCAACCTGGAGAATTTGGTCATGAGACATGGGAAAATGATGCATGGAAATACACTGGTGATATCTCATCTTGGGCTCCTTTGTCAGCAGATTTAGAAAGAGGCATTGTTTATATTCCAACTAACGGTGTGACCATTGATTATTATGGTGGATTCAGTCCAGGTGACAACTTATATTCAACAAGTTTAATTGCCTTGGATGCAAAAACTGGTAAACGAGTCTGGCACTATCAACTAGTTAAGCATGATATATGGAACTATGACACTCCAACGGCACCTGTATTGCTTGATGTTGTCATTGATGGAGAAGAAGTTCCGATTGTTGCTCAAACTGCAAAGCAAAATATGGTTTATACATTCAATAGGGAGACAGGTGAACCGATTTGGCCAATTGAATATAAATCAGTACCTGCTTCTGATATTCCTGGTGAAAAACTCTCTGAGACACAGCCATTTCCAACTATACCAAAACCATATGGAATGCAGGGCCTCACGCACGATGATTTAATCGATTACACACCGGAATTGAGGCAGGCCGCTATTGATATTCTAAAAGAGTACAAAATAGGGCCACTCTTTAATCCACCTCTTCACAGAGATAATGATCAAGGTTACAGAGCGGCATACTGGTGTCCAGGTGATGGGGGAGGAACAAATATTGATGGACCAACAGTTGCTGATCCAACAACCGGTATCTTGTATGTTTCTACGAGAAAAGCATGCACGGCCAGAACGATTGTAACTGGTGAAGAACGAGACAAAAATATTAAACTGCCAACTGGAGCACGTTTTTCTGATTTTGCCTCGTTAAGATATGACAATCCGAGGGGTCCAGACAATTTACCAATGTTTAAGCCGCCATACAGCCACATAACAGCGATTGATATGAATACAGGTCAACACTTATGGCAACTTCCTATTGGTGAAACACCTGAGAGGGTTTTAAATCATCCTGATCTCAAGGATATGAATATCCCAACGACAGGAACAGGAAGAAATGCAGCAATGGCTGTTACAGATTCTATCTTCATGTACGCTTCAACTGCCAGTGATGGAACTCCGATGCTATATTTTGTTGATAAGATTACAGGTGAGCAACTCGGTGGTATTGAAATGGAAGACAGAACAAATTATGGCCTGATGACATACATGCACGAGGGTAAGCAATACATACTCATGCAAACAGGACCAAAATTAACGGCACTGGCATTATATGATGAATAAAAAAATCAGTGAACGGGCTCTTTTCTAGGAGTCCGTTTTTTTTATGTAGGGCTTTCTCAACTTGATGTAAATAATTACAAATAAGATATAGAGAACCACCAATAACCAACCACTTTTATCGATATCAGAAAATGAAAGCGTGCCTTGTCCTATCAATATCAGGACACCAATAATACTGATTGTTTTTAATTTTTTTTCTGAGAAACTCATACTCGCATTAGCAAAAACATCTGGTAGCTTCTTAGCAAATTTAAAGGCGGCAATTAATGGAATAAGATCGTAGATAAAAACCAGACCACCACCCAACATAATTATGTATCTGAGGTCCTTGCCAGCCAGAATTGGAACTAACCCAAAAATTAAAATAACTGTTAATAATATATGAGGCGTATTAAAACGTTTATTCACGCTTGCTAGTCTTGAGGGAAGCCAGCCGTCATCGCATGCAATCAAAAGTGATTTTGTTGCCCAAGAAAAAGTTGAATTTATGCTAGTTGCCAATGCGAAAAGTCCAGCTCCGACAATAAACGCAATATACACAGCAGGAGGAAGTATTGCTTTTGCAACTTCAGATAGCGGTTTTCCAGCGGTCTGCTCTACTGGCAAAATACCGACTGCTACTATTGAAACTAGGGCAAAGAATATTGCAGCAACTGCAGTACTGTATATTATTGCTTTGGGGAGATCTTCCCTTGGATTCTTCATTTCTCCACCCAATTCAGAAACATACTGAGCTCCGCCAGTCGAGAAGGAGAGAACAACACAGGCCAAACCAAAACCATACCAACCCTGCGGAAATAACTTATCTGATTTTGTAAAATTAGTATAGTCGACTTCGAGTATCCCAAAAAAAATAAGGGAGGACAGGCCACATAGTAATAAAACAATCATAACTTTTTGTATTGATGCGGCTTGCTTAACACCAAAAAGATTGACTACATAGAACAGAAGCATAATTCCAATCGCGGTTAAATTGGGATCTAATTGAGGTAGTAGCGCTATGGCATATTGTGAAAATCCCAGAGCGAATAACGCGATTAGAATGTGCGTAAAAGTAAGAATTGCTAGATAAAAAAATCCAATTTGTGGTCCTAATATTCTTTTACAATAAACATACAAACCGCCAGTAGCTGGCATTGCAGATCCCATAAAAGCAATAGGCAGTTGTTTAATTATTGACAGAGTTGCCGATAAAATAAAAGCGAACGGTATTGCGTAAGCTGTGAATCCAATCCCAATTCCTATTAGTACCATTATGCCAGAACCAATGACTTGGCCCATTGCAATAGAAAATACATCCCAAAAATTCAATGATCTCTTTAATTGCATAATCAAATTAAATTAAACTTAGCGCTGCGTTAAAATCAGCAATCAAATCGTCAGGATCTTCAAGCCCAGTGGATACTCTAATCATCCCTTGATATATACCCATTTCTTGGCGCTCTTCCTCAGATATATCAAGAAATGCCATAGTTGCAGGTATCTGTGTAGTTGTCCTTACTCCACCAAGACTGGCTGCAAAGCATGCTAATTCCAGATTATCAAGCACGGTCAATGCATCATCGCCATTGTCTACTTCAAATGTGAGCATGCCTCCAAATTTTGGCATCTGTTTCTTTGCGAGTTCATGTTGAGGATGGCTGTCTAATCCTGGGTACCAGACTCTCTTGATCTTGTCATGGGATGAAAAGTGTTCAGCTAAAATCATCGCAGTTTTGCACTGCCTTTCTAACCTTACGGGCAATGTCTGTATTCCTCTCAAAAGAACCCATGCATTAAATGGAGAAAGCGGTGATCCCCATTTAACCATCGTATTCCATCTAATTTGCTCCATAAAGTCAGGCGGTAATAAATTTGATTTCATAGCAATGACACCACCAAGAGCATCGTTATGTCCTCCAATAAATTTGGTGGCGCTTTCAATAACAATATCAACCCCCCAATCAAGAGGCCTTATAACATATGGGCTCGCAAATGTATTATCACAAACAACCACGATGTTATTTGAATGCGCGATATCAACCAAGGCATCAAAATCAGGAACCTTCATGCTTGGGTTGGCTATTGACTCAAAATACAGAACCTTTGTATTCTCGTTTATCGCTTTTTTCACAGATTCCAAATCGGAAGTATCGACGAAAGTGGTTTCAATTCCGTAATCAGTCAAACGGTGATCAAGCATTTCATGAGTAGAGCTATATGTAGTCCAATCACATACAATATGATCACCAGACTTCAACAAACCGAATAATGCAACAGATATCGCAGCCATTCCTGAGGCTGTTGCCAAGCATGCATCTGCGCCCTCTATCATAATCATCTGTTCTTCAAACTGATATTCATTCGGGTTACCGCATCTTCCATATATATTTACAGATTTACGTTCACCGTCAACTACTTGATTATATACATCAGCTCCGTATTGAAAGCTTGAAGACATGAATATGGGCGCCCCAATGGACCGTGAACCCTTATCATGTGGATAATAAATAGCTTTACTATCAAATTTTAAGTTCTTTCGTTTTTCGTCTTTCACAAAACATCCTTTCTGTTGGTATTAGTAATAGATTTTTTAATCCTTCAATGCCTATCTTAACAAAGACAGAAAAAAGAGAAAATCAAAGGAAAAATTACATAAATTGTCTTATAATTAAACATATGTTTATAATATAAACAAATGTTATGAAAATTACAAAAAGAGAAGAAGAAATTCTGCTTGAGATTGCTAATAATCCGCAAATTTCTCAAAAAGAACTCTCAAAAAAACTAGCTATCAGTCGATCTGCTATTGCAGTTCATATAATGAATTTATCTATAAAGGGCGCTATCAAGGGAAGGGGATATATCCTAAATACCGATGAATTTATTACCGTGATTGGTGGTGCAAATATCGATATTCATGGCTACTCCCAAGTTGGACTTTTATCCAATGACTCAAGTCCAGGCAAGATCACCTCTTCTCCAGGTGGTGTTGCAAGAAATATTGCTGAAAACTTATGTCGACTTAATATGCGATGTAAATTAATGTCCGCGATTGGTGATGATTATCACGGTGATATTTTAATGAAAGATTTCGAGAATATAGGCATTGACTCCAATCTAATTCTAGAGAAAAAAAATACGACAACATCCTCCTATATATCCTTTAATGATAAAAATGGTGAAATGAAAAATGCGATCTCTGATATGACTATTTTAAAGTCCTTATCACCAGACTATATTGAAAAAAATTTAAAGATTTTAACTCAATCAAAATTGATAGTTATTGACACTAATATTTCTCAGGAAACGATTGATTATATGTTTAGGAATATTTCAAATACTCCAATTTATGTGGATACAGTATCCTCAAGTAAAGCAAACAAGATCAGACCTCATATAAGCAAGATTCACACATTAAAACCAAATAAAATTGAAGCTGAAACAATATCTGGAATAAATATTGATAGTGAAAAAAAATTGTATGAGGTTGCTGATTGGTTTATGGAAAGAGGTTTAAAAAGACTCTTCATTTCACTTGGAAGTTTTGGCATATTTTACGCCAACGAAAAAGAATATGGTCTAGAAGAAGTGAGACAAAAAACATTAAATATTTCTAATGTCTCCGGCGCTGGTGATGCTGCACTGGCTGCAATAATATATGCAACTCAAAAAAGATATGTTATTCGTGATATTGCCAGAGGTGCATTAATTGCTGCGAATATAGCACTGGAAACATCTAATTCATCAAGTGAGAATATATCTGAGGATCTCCTAAAAATTAAATATAATGAAACGTATGCATAATAAAATGACGAAACACATCTATATTGACCCCACTTTGAATGAGGCAATAAAGTCAAATCAACCAGTTGTTGCACTGGAGTCAACAATTATATGTCATGGAATGCCCTATCCCAAGAACATAGAAACAGCTATTGAAGTAGAGAGTATCATCAAGAAGCATGGAGGAATACCGGCAACCATCGCAATTATTGATGGATGCCTCAAAGTTGGACTATCTAGTGATGAGATGCAAATTCTTGCGAAAAATGGAGATAATGTTAAAAAAATAAGTCGCCGCGATATACCGATCTGTATTGCCTCAAGAGAGAACGGAGCAACAACTGTTTCAGCAACGATGATTATTTCTTCAATGGCAGGAATTAATATTTTCGCAACTGGAGGAATAGGGGGTGTTCATCGTGATGTTAATAGCTCGCTTGATATTTCTGCAGATCTTCAAGAGTTAGCTCAGACAAATGTTGCAGTTGTTTGTTCAGGAGTCAAATCTATCTTGGATATCCCTAAAACTCTAGAATATCTTGAAACGCAGGGAGTGCCTGTAATTGGTTATAAAACAAATATGATGCCAGCATTCTATCTTTCAAAAAGTGAATGTAAAGTTGACTATAGATGTGAAAATCCCGAAGAGGTTGCGAGAATCATTAAAATAAAAAAAGATGTTAATTTGCGGGGTGGAGTTCTAATTGCAAATCCAATTCCAGAGGAATATTCAATCGATGAAAGTGAGATCAATACAGCTATTGAAGAGGCATTGAAAGAAACAGAAAAAAGAGGAATATCTGGAAAATTGATAACACCCTTTCTACTGAAAATGGTAGCGGAAAAAACTGAAGGAGGCAGCTTGAATTCGAATATCAAGCTCATTCAAAATAATGCATTAATCGCCACTGAGATTTCAAAAAAATACAGCGAGTTTTTAGGCAATTAAAATGAATAAAAATAAAGAAATCCCATCGGTCGATATGACCGCTTTCCTGAAGGGGTCCGATTATGAAAGAAATAAAATTGGTCGTTTAGTTGATGATATATGCAGGGAGATTGGGTTTTTAAAAATTGTAAACCATGATATCGATGAAAAAATGATAAATAAAATGTGGTTATCTGTTGAGAGTTTTTTTTCATTGCCAATAGAATATAAAAATAAATATAGACCTGATGACAAGAACTCACCTAGAGGCTACTTCCCCATTAAATCGGAAACACTTAGTAAATCAAAAGGTGTTGATACACCTCCGGATCTTAAGGAGGCGTTTAGTATTGGCCCTATCAATGACGATTATGCTGTTGATTCTGAAAACAGTTTCTTTTATGAAGAGAATGTCTGGCCCGAACAACCCTCAGATTTCAAAAGAGTATGGAAACATTACTATANGGCAATGGAAAATCTTAGTCTTGATATAATGTCACTCTTTGCTATTTCACTTAATTTAAAAAAAGATTATTTTGATAAGTTCTATACTCATCATGCGAGTGCCCTGAGAGCATTGAACTATCCCCCTACAAAAACTAAAAATAATCCCAATCAGCAGAGAGCTGGAGCACATACAGATTATGGGAGCCTGACCATTCTCCTTCCAGATCCTGATGTTGGGGGTTTGGAAGTTATGCGAAAAGATAATAATTGGGTGCCGATCACCTCAGAGAAGAACACCTTCATTATCAATATTGGAGATATGATGGCACGATGGACAAATGATCGCTGGATTTCAACACTGCATCGTGTAACTGGGAATGAGAATGAAATGCTAAGTCCTAAGAAAAGGCAATCAATTGCATATTTTCAGAATCCAAATTTTGATGCTGCAATATCATGCTTACCTACATGCACTACCNAANAGAATAAACCTAAATATGACGATGTAANAGCAGGCCANTATTTAATGNATCGATTTAAANCGACTATTAATTAATTCGCTTATTTTTCTAGAAGCTGNGGTGAATATTTTTCTAACCTTTTTCGCATAATNAAATAAACTAAGATACTCANNGTGGTAAAGATAGNACACATGAAAAAAACAGAGCCGTATCCATAATTTGCTCCGAGTATTGANGCTGCTATATTCGGTCCTACAATCTGCCCCATTCCCTGAGCGCCTGGCATGAGAGCTGAGAAAGATCCCTCCCTATCGATTGTTGCTACAGTGGCCATTTGAAAGACATCTGTAAAAATCCATAAAAAATTGAACATAAAAACACTTATCAAAAGACTCATGTCAGTTATACCTGAAATTAGAAGTGCCACTATTGCAATCATGAATAAAGAGGAGCCAATAAAAGGTTTAGCAATTCCATAACGCTTATTAGCGATAGCAGCAAATCCGCAACCCACCAAAGTCAGTAATGAGCCCCAGAATAAAACCTCTCCTGTCCATGATGGAGATATTCCGAAGCTAAAACTCGCCAATTCTATATATACCCAGTACGCTCCGATATTGATGTATGCCANGAAAATTGCTCCCATNGCCAACCATAAAATATATTTTGGGATAAAAGAAACCTGAGAAATTTCTTTTTTGTTNTCATTTCGACTGANGAGACCGAATGGAACAATCCATTTTATAAANAAAAGACTGATNAAGATTCCTATTATAAAAAACCAATAAATACCNTTCATNGTAAGTTGAGGNAGTACCCTCATCTCTAGTGCTTGAGAAAATGCAAACGCAAAAAGAAAAAGATTGTANGCTCTNACTGGTTTAATTGTNGCTCCTAATGNNGCAACTGCNACNCCTGTATAAATNCCATTNCCAAAACCAGATAGAACTCTAAGCCANAATACAATCTCATATTGCTCATANATNGTACAAAAATAATTTGCGAAAATTGTGATCAGTGATCCAAGAATTACCAAATGTCTTCTATTNATTCGAGANATTATNAGAGCNACNAATACTGCNCCGAGTGAGAGNCCACCCATATCAGCTCCTGCTACTCTTCCTACTTGTTCTGCTGTATATCCAAGTTTCTCAGACCAGGCAGTACTAATAACAGGAATTCCAACCATGACACCATAACCAACAAGGCCCATGTATAAAGAAAGACCTACTGATCTCCAATCATCAAACGCTGTTTTTTTTTGATCGATAGTCACTGTGATCTCCTTATTTAATTGGCGCGCCCGGAGAGATTCGAACTCCCGACCACCTGGTTCGAAGCCAGGTACTCTATCCAACTGAGCTACGGGCGCATCAATATNTCGAAGTATATAATCTTAATACTATCACCAAGATTAGTTATTTTTCTTTGAAATTACAAAACTCTCNTCATTGAACCAAAGACCNCCATATTTTTTTAGTATCTNGGCTGTTTTTTTAAGATATTCATTTGACTCAACGACNGGTNAAACTTGTTCATCACCGATCTGATTGACATATACTGCAGCATTCCATGCNGCAAAAAGNGTAGANGTGCCGATACTATCCTCAAGTTCATTCGACATAACATGCATGTGATATCGAANCACTGATTTATGATTTGATGCAGTTAAAAAATTATAGTTTTTTGCTTCACGCCCCAACTCTTTTTTAACGGCTTTAACNAGACTGTGCCTATCAAATGGAAATGGCTCTTCTTCAGGCCATATCTCATTTATNAGTTCAAGTGCTGGATCTCTTCCGNANGATTGNACAGCNAATAATCTGCCATTTTTNGANAGNGCTNTTGANAGAGGTNCAAGAACATTCTTTGCTTTCTTTTCTGCACTGACTCTNGCTCTCCAGGGTTGAGATGCAATAATGAGNTCATAATCAGCTTTAATATGACCAGGTTTTGGTATCACATTATTCANAAGAAANTTATGNTCTTTTCTNTATATTACNAGAACTGATGGTCTCACATAAACNGGATTACCTGTGGAGGANCTNGATTTTACCTCCCATCCATCNATTAATATTTTACTNAGTTCTCTNAATTGCTCGCCATAATGATGAGAATCATTTCCGTCCAACTCAATCTCATGCCAATTGAGAGCAGCNGCTAAATCAATNTTTTTTGGTCTTANCCACGGCGCCTCTGAGTAATGCATATTTGTAACAACAAATACGCTTGCGGGATGNTCTATGAATCGATCAGACAATTTTGANAATGANATTCTTACATCCTCNAGACTGATTTCTTTAGCNACAGCNAAAAATGGCANGGTAGGATACTTTCGATGCAGNGCTCTGAGCAAGTGAGACAAAATTGTCGCATCACCCATACCCGCNTCAAACAATCGAAGTGCTGGAGGNGTTGGTTTNAAATANTTAATTTCTTTNGCAGCTCTCTGAGCTATTTTCCATTTTTCATTAGTGGTATTTATAAAAGAAAGNTAGTTTTGACGATTATCATAAAATCTTTTAGTTTCTTTTTTTTGCTGNANCNTNTTGCCAGACNTGGAAANAGAGGATTTNTTNTTAATAGANGANGCAGGATCNATNTCANTCATACCTTTTTTTATAAAGTTTATGATTTTCCTNCTTGTCTTAAGTGTNACGTCATTACCNCTTTTTAAGCGAGAAACCAGCTTTCCATCATTTACCGANAGTCTTCCAAAAGTAGAAATTGCAACTTTNTTCCTTNTNCAGAAAACTTCGATCTCTCTTAACAGTTTATCGCTCGTATTNGTCATAATTTGNATGATACTANCAAAGAAGTGGGATATTTACTATTTATNGGATTATTTTAANGNNTTTATAAGTNATTTANTNANTATATGCCCACTTTATAAAATATTGTTTTATATATATATTTATGACTTATTGAAGTTTTTTTGCCCACTATTCATACAATATAAATTATCCAGATGCTGATACCATTCCACCGTCAACAACGATGGTCTGTCCACAGACCCATGATGCTGCTCTCGAACATAAATATATTGCTGTTCCAGCAATGTCCTCAGGTGATCCCATTCTTTTTATGGGGATTCTTTTTAANACTTCTGCAGAAAGATGTTCATTGCTTGCAATATGTGAGGTCATCTTGCTTGGAAAGTAACCAGGTGCAATAGCATTAACATTAATGTGATCTTTCGCTAGATCAGCNCCTAAGTGCCTTGTCAGTTGAATTAGTGCTGATTTACTCGATGAATATGAATAAGTTGGCAGAAGTGGATGTGTAATTCCATTAATAGAAGCTATGTTTACGATCCTTGCTGGATCGTCCTTAGCGCCTGATCTTCTTAGGAGCGGGAGAAATTTCTGTATCAAAAAAAATACTGATTTTAAGTTTATATCCATCACTTTGTCCCATCCTTTTTCAGGAAATTCGTCAACAGGCGATGCCCATGCTGTCCCTGCATTATTAATCAAAATATCTATTTTTTCTTCGCGTGTTTCAATTTCCTTACAAAGCCTGTTTATTCCATCAATATTTGAGAGATCAGATTGTATAGAAATACATTCACCTAGAGACGACAATTTCTNNGACATCTCAACTAAGGCATCTTTTTTTCTGGAACAAATGTATATTTTGGCGCCATTTTGNACAAANCCATNTGCTATCATGGCTCCAATACCGCTGGATCCACCTGTTATAACAGCTGTCTTCCCTTTAATCTTAAATAAATCATGCATAATATTTTATTTGCTAGTTGATGAGACTATTCTTTCCATTACCTCTATAAACTCTTTTACTTCTTTGATTGAGTTATAGTGTACCGGCCCTGTTCTAACAACACCTCCATGGTCATATATGCCTAAACTCTTTACAACCTCGATAGCATAACTATGTCCACTCCAAACAAATATATTATTTTTTCCTAACTCTTCAGCTATTTTGATTGGATGAATCCCATCTACACAAAATGAAACTGTTGGTAATCTCCTATCTATTGAATTTGATTGTGTTATACCATGAATTTTTATATTTTTTATACTCTGTAATCCTTCAATTAAACACAAGCTTAAATTCTTTTCATATTCAAACAAATAATCAAATGCAGCGTGAATATACATTGTTCTTTCCTTTTGATATCTGTCTTTTTTCTGATATTCACTGGCATATTCTTTGCCTATCCACGCAAAATAATTTACAGCGCTGGTTGTTCCAGCCATACCCTCATGACTTTGTGTTCCCGTTTCAAACGAACCAGGAAGATTCGTGGTAGCTGGCCTTACTTTATATGGCTGAAGTGACTCCAATATCTCCCTTCTTCCCCAGAGGATCCCTTGATGCGGCCCGAAAAACTTATAGGCTGAGCATACGAGAAAATCACAGCCAACATCCTGTACGTCGATGGCAACATGAGGAGCTAATTGAACCGCATCTATGTATGTTAATATGTTTTCTTTTTTTGCTTTTTTACATATCGTTTTAATATCATTAATGGTACCAATTAGGTTACTTGCTCCACCCACGCAAATTATTTTTGTTTTGCTAGTAAATAGATCGTCTAATTTACTTAAATCAAATTCATATGAATNACTATCAAAGGTTAGCCATTTTATCTTCAGTCCTAAGTCCTCTGCTAGGAGAAGCCAAGGCGAGATATTTGCATCATGATCCATTCTAGAGAGAATGATTTCNTCACCCTCCTCAAATGTTCGCCCTATCGATCNAGAAATATGCAANGTCAGGGTTGTCATGTTCTGACCAAAAATTATTTCCTCCTTAAATCGAGCGTTCAAGAAATCAGCCATGCTTTGGTGAAATTCATTTAATATTTCATCAACACGATTAGATGTCTCGAACCCCCCTTGAATATTTGCATTCGATTCAATCATGCAATTGTGCATAGCATCAATAACCTCCCTAGGAACTTGGGTTCCAGCTGGATTATCAAAATAAATTCTCCTTTTTCCGGAATCTTTAATTTCCAGGGCGGGAAATTTTTCTCTGATCTTATCAAGTTGATAGTTCATTATATTTATTTCTCTAAACAATAACTCGGGTCATTATCACCAAGTGTATTGAAACTCATATAAGTCGAAGAGGCAAGCGTTGCAAAACCTGGAATACCATGATCAATCTGGGTATCAGTAAAGATAGCATGCTCAACATACATTTCATATTTCTGGCCTGGCTCCAATCCATTAGCAGGTATGAGATATGATGAGGCTTCGAAACTAAGGTATCCATTCTTTTCAAAAGGACGACCACTATGGAAAATATCCTCAATATTACAACTATCTATTGCTACAAAAATTGGATCATCCAATATATTGTTTTTATCTGACCTCCCTGCACTGAAATCAGGCCAAGTTATCAATAAATCTTTTGACGTATCTACCTCATGAGTCTCAATTTCAGTATCATCTTGAATAAGGATGATAATGGGGTGCGGAGGAAATGCATTATCTTGGTAACTTACTATGCTGTTATTAACGATGCCCTCAGAAGTCTCGAAACTAAATTTATATTCACCCATAGGAAANTCATNCTCAAGACTTTCAAAACTCTCAAAAATTGAGCTCAGATACATTACATCACCTATTTCGTCTGATTCAGAGTACCTGTAACTAAGTCTGATTTTTTCTCCATTTTTTCCTGGAGATGTAATCGATGCATTTTTTACTAATCCACCCTCTTTTATGAAAATCTCAGCAAAAAACAATGGTCTCATCATCACAAGTTCATCATTTGATTTTTGCTGATATCTACTTACCTTCCCTGTTCCATAGAATGTTACATCCTTTTGAGTTAGTTTTATTTTATCCTCAGCTTGGGCTAAATTTAGCAAGAATAAAGCGTGTATTATTAATGTTTTCATTTAATTTACTTCTAGTTATTTATTCGGCAAGACTTATGAGATANCTATTAGATCCAAAATCGATCAAAAAACTCAATAGCACCTTAAAATCTAGATCGATTAAAACTCAATTTTTTACCTGGAATAGAATCGGTAAGCAACCCGTTATTGAAAACAATATCTCCATTAACAATAGTTGTCTGAATTGATGACGAAAAGGTATGTCCCTCAAAAGGAGACCATTTGCATTTATAAAGGATATTTTCTCTAGACACCGTGTATGGTTTTTTTGTATTCACAATCACCATGTCAGCGTAATAACCTTCTCTGAGATAACCACGATCTTTGACACCAAATAGATCAGCTGGTGCATGACATGCCCGATCTACAATCAGTTCATGAGATATCTCTCCACGATGAGCTAGATCAAACAAAATCTGAAGCGCATGCTGAACCAGCGGCATCCCCGCTGGTGCTTCAAGATAATTTGCAGATTTCTCATCCAAAGTATGAGGTGCGTGATCTGTTGCAATAACATCTAGCTTTCCATCATTAAGCGCCTTTATGAGCGCTTCTCTATCATCTTTTTTCTTGATCGATGGATTACATTTTATAAGTGTCCCTTTATCATCATAGCTTCCTTCGTCAAACCATAAATGGTGAACACAAACCTCAGCGGTGATTCGTTTTTTTGATCTATGCTGATCTGAAAACAAATCTAATTCTTTGGCCGTTGTGAGATGGAGAACATGCAAGAGTGCATCATATTTTTTTGCCAATGCAACTGTTGCACTCGAGGATTTATAACATGCCTCATGTGAGCGAATATAGGGATGCTGAGTCATAGGTATTTCTTTACCATATTTATCTTTTGCTTCTTTTTCATTTTTCCATATCAACGGTGAATCTTCGCAGTGAGTGACGACCATAATTGGTGCATGTTGGAAGAGTAACTCCAGAGCCTTCGGATCATCAACCAAGAGATCTCCGGTGGAGGCACCGAGGAAAGCTTTTATTCCACATGCATCATTAATTTCCAAAGATTTTATATCTTCGATGTTTGTATTTGTTGCACCCATATAAAAACTGAAGTTTGCTCTACATCTACCCTCTGCTAATTTATATTTATTTTGAAGAGCATCTTTATTAGTTGTTTGTGGATTTACGTTTGGCATCTCCATAAAACTAGTGATACCACCAGCGACAGCCGCGGTTGATTCAGTTGCTAAATCTGCTTTGTGNGTGAGTCCTGGTTCTCGAAAATGATCTTGATCGTCAATCATTCCAGGTATAAGAAATTGTCCATCCGCATCAATTTGGCAAACACTGTTATCAACTTTTATGGATGATTGAATCTTTGTTATTCTCTCGCCCTCAATTAAGACATCAGNCTCTCTCACTGAACCTTCATTTACCAAATTTGCATTTCGGATTAATAATTTTTTCAAAATGAATTCTCACTTTTTTANATTAGATTAGAAGAAAATCTTATATTAAACTCTTGAGTAATTATAGAATAAAAAATTGAATTTCTATTTCTCGGTCATATATATGATCTTTATAACATCAGTATAAAACACTCTCGGAAATTGTAATGTCAAAAATCTCAACAATCGTATTATTGTTTCTTTTCAATTCAGCAATTGGTGCAAATATGGTAAACATCGACTACAAAGAATATAGGTTAGACAATGGCCTTAGATTGATCATTCATGAAGATCACAAAGCTCCAATCGTTGCAGTTAATATATGGTATCACGTTGGCTCTAAGAATGAAGTCAAGGGAAAAACAGGGTTTGCCCACTTATTTGAACATCTCATGTTCAATGGAAGTGAAAATTATAATGACGAATTTTTCAAACCATTCGAGAGAGTCGGAGCAACAAGTATGAATGGAACGACATACTTTGACAGAACCAATTATTTTGAGAATGTCCCAAACACAGCACTTGATATGGCGCTCTGGATGGAATCAGATCGGATGGGACATATGTTGGGGGCAATAACACAAGAAAGGCTCGACGAACAGAGAGGTGTCGTTCAGAATGAAAAAAGGCAAGGTGACAATCAACCATATGGTATGGTTCAATATCATTTATTGGAAGGTATTTTTCCTGAAGATCATCCCTATTCATGGAGCACAATTGGATCCATGGAAGACCTCGACTCAGCCAGCTTAGAAGATGTACACAAATGGTTCAAGAAATATTATGGTCCTAATAATGCAGTTATAGTCATTGCTGGAGATGTTCAATCAGACCAGGTTTTTGAGAAAGTTAAAAAATATTTTGGAGACATTAAGCCTTCTGCACCTGTTGATAAGATGAAAGAATGGACAGTTCGCTTAGATACAGATAAGAGAGAGATAATAAGAGATGACGTTCCACAGATTAAAATTCATAAGGCCTGGGGAGGTCCCTCATTCAGAAATCTGGATTCTGACATACTTCAATTAGCTGATCTCATTTTAACCTCAGGGAAGACATCTCGCTTATATAATCGTCTTGTCTACAAAGATCAAATTGCAACTGATGTTGATTCATATCAATTTTCTGGTGACATTGGAGGATTCTATTACATTGAAGCATCTGTTCAACCTAATGGTGACCACGAGCTTGTCAAGAAGGCTATTAATGAAGAATTAGAGAGGTTTCTTAAGGATGGTCCATCAAAATCTGAGATGAGAAGAGCCAAAATGAAACTTAGATCAAGTTTTCTTAGGGGTTTAGAGAAAGTTGGAGGATTCGGAGGAAAATCAGATATATTAGCCCAAAACGCCGTATACACAGGTGATCCTGGTTATTATAAAAAATCACTTGAAATGATTGAGGATGCTTCCCGTGAAGACATAATGTCGGTGGCTAATAAGTGGCTTTCGAGAGGAACATATAACCTTGAAGTGCATCCAACTGAAAAACTGGCATCAAACGAAGAAGGTGTTGATCGATCTTCTGTCCCAGTCACAGAAACATTCCCAGAATCCAAATTCATCAAGTTTCAAAAAGAAACCTTATCAAACGGTTTAAATTTAGTTGTCGCAAAACAGGAAAATATTCCCATTGTAAGTTTCAATTTATTATTAGATGCTGGGTATGCTGCTGATCAATATTCTGCTCCCGGAACATCTTCCATGGTTATGTCGATGCTGGATGAAGGGACAGAAAAAATGGATGCACTAGAGATAAGTGATCGTGCATCAGAAATTGGAGCAATTATTAGCTCTGGAGCGGGAATTGATACATCATCTGTATCCATGAACGCATTGAGAGAAAATTTAGATGATTCTCTCAAGCTATATTCTGAAATAATTTTAGAACCAAGCTTTCCAGATAGAGAGCTTGAGAGAATAAGGAATCAGAAATTAGCACAAATACAGCAAGAAAAAAATCAGCCATTTGGAATAGCATTAAGAGTCCTCCCAGAACTTCTTTATGGCGAGAGTCATGCTTATTCACTTCCTCTTACAGGCTCAGGCACAGAGGAATCAGTAATGCAAATAGATAGGCAATCTCTAATCAACTATCATAATGAATGGTTNAAACCAAATAACGCAACAATGATTATTGTGGGTGATGTTGAAATGGATCAAATGAAACCAATGCTTGAAAAGCATTTTAAGAATTGGAAATCAGGCATCGTTCCCGAGAAAGACATCGCAGATGTCACTGTTGCTAAAAGTGATTCGGTTTATCTCATAGATCGCCCTGGTTCACAACAGTCTATTGTATTGGCTGCAAACATAGCTCCAGGAAAAGGAGATTCAGATGATCTAGCAATAGAATCTATGAATGATGTTATTGGTGGATCTTTTACATCGCGAATTAATATGAATTTGAGAGAAGATAAAGGATGGGCATATGGAGCCAGAACAACGCTTCTCCAGACGAAAGGTCAGAGGCCCTTCATCGCTTATGCGCCAGTTCAAACAGATAAAACAGCTGAATCAATAATAGAAATAAAACAAGAGTTATTGGAGTTTCTGACAACTAACCCAGTAACTGAAGATGAACTACAAAAAGTTAAGGATAATAATACTCTGAGTCTTCCAGGCAGGTGGGAAACAGTCAGAGCAATATCGTCTGATCTTTCGCAGATAATTACNTATGGATTACCTGATGACTATTGGGATACTTACACGAATAAAGTTAGAAATCTCTCAAGTAAAAAACTTCAAGATGCCGCAGAGAAAGCAATCAAACCTGATAATTTAATCTGGGTAATTGTTGGTGATTTGAGTGAGATTGAAGATAAAGTTAGAAATCTCGATTTTACTCAAATTAAAACATTAAATGCTGATGGCAAAGAGATAAAAAATTGATGAACTGATATGATTGGTCAATATTGAAATGATCCAATCATTATGAAAGAAATTAATTATCAACATCTAATCGATGAGGCAGACGTCTATTCTGTAGCTGCAATCTCAGAACTGCAACATGCACCCCTGCTCTCCTCCTCATTACAAAATGGAATTTATCTAAAAAGAGAAGATCTTCAGAAGACTTTTTCTTTCAAAATTCGAGGCGCTATAAATAAGTTAAATAATATAGATATCGAATCACTTAAAAATGGAATCATCTGTAGTTCAGCGGGTAACCATGCTCAAGGTGTAGCTCTAGCTGCAAAAATAAAATCTGTAAGTGCTACAGTCGTGATGCCCATCACAACTCCCTCAATTAAAGTCAATGCTGTGAGATCACTTGGTGCAGAGGTCATTTTACATGGCGACAATTTTGATGAAGCATTTATGAAGGCAAAATCAATCGAAAAAGATAGATCACTAATCTTTATTCATCCTTTTGACGATCCTCATGTAATTGCTGGGCAGGGAACTATTGGAAAAGAAATTCTTAATCAGATTGACTCTNATATAGATGCAATCTTCGTTCCAATTGGAGGTGGAGGACTAATCTCAGGGATTGCAGCATATATTAAAGANAGTAAGAGTAACATTAAAATTATTGGCGTTGAGCCTCATGATTCGGCAAGTATGAAATACGCAATTGAAGCAGGGAANCCCGTGGAATTAGAGAGTGTNGGAATTTTTTCAGACGGTGTTGCAGTCAAGCTTGTTGGTGATGAAACCTTTAAATTATGCAAAAAATATGTAGATGAAATAATAACAGTTGATACTGATGAAATTTGTGCGGCAATCCAGTCCATCTACGAAGAGACGAGATCAATTGTCGAGCCTGCAGGAGCAATTGCGGTAGCTGGTATATCCAACTACGTATCGAAAAAATCATTAAAGGGTAAAAAATTCATAGCAATCAACTGTGGTGCTAATGTTAATTTTGACAGACTCAGACATATTGCTGAGCGAGCGAGTATCGGAAAAAGAACAGAGATGCTGCTTGCTGTTGAAATAGAAGAAAAACCAGGAAGTTTCAAAAGCTTTTGTGAATCGCTTGGAAAAAGAAATATCACAGAATTTAACTATCGTTTTAATAACAAGCAAGAAAAGGCACGTGTATTTGTTGGGCTCTCCACAAATGAGGGTTCTATCGAGAGAAAAGATGTTATCAAAAGCATCGATCAAGCTGGTTACTCTGTGATTGACTTAAGTGATAATGAAATGGCAAAACTCCACATACGCCATATGGTTGGGGGAAATAACTCAACTGAGAATGAACATTTATTCAGGTTTGAATTTCCAGAAAGGCCAGGTGCCTTGATGGAATTTCTCAATTCTGTTGGGGAAGAGTGGAATATAAGTCTATTTCACTATCGAAATCATGGTTCTGATTTTGGGAGAGTTTTAGCTGGTATTCAAGCGAGTACCGAAGAAATGAATCTCCTCAAAGAGCATCTGTCGAAACTAGGGTATCGTTACTGGGAAGAGACAGATAATCCTGCTTATACTATGTTTCTGGCTTGAGATTGGATATCAAATCTTTTGCCCTTTTAAGAATTTTTCAATTATGAGGGCTAATTTCTCTGGATTTTCTAGGTGAATCATATGGCCTGAATTTTTAATTTGAACGCAACTAAAAATATCTGANCCATCTTCCCGAATTAGCGCTTCTTTATAGTTATCTATTTGGTTTTTGTATANGCTCTTTTCGCCATATATCAGTAGACTCTCAGCTTCTATTCTTTGCCAACATGCCTTAGCTTCGTTTCTCCTNTATTGAATTGCGTTCGGAAGTTTATGTTTTCGGTCTGCATTTAAATAAATTTTGCCATCATTTTTCAAATGGGCCCATTCATGAGCAATGAATAATGCAATGTCACGTCTAATAATTGGATTCCTTTTAATAAGACTATCAGCAAGACTGCTAAAAGAATTATAATTTCTGAAATCTTCTATTTTATTTAATTTTTCTATCCATCTTCTATAATTAAGTGGTGCATTATCTGGGTCAGACTCCTCTAGACCAAAACCTTCAATATTTATAAATTTATGAATATATTGAGGAAATATACCTGCATACATCGAAGCAATATTTGCACCTAAACTGTGTCCGATTATATGAAATTGCCTATCGCCCAAAAAAATCTTTTTTATCTCCTCGACGTCTGCAAGGTAATCTGGAAACCAATAACTTGATTTATTGTGCTGAGATCTTCCAAATCCTCGAAGATCTGGTGCAATAACACGCCAGTCATCAGCAAAAAAATCAACAACCACCTGAAATGACGAGCCTGTATCTCCCCAACCATGAAGATAGAGAATTGTGGGACTATTTTCCTGTCCCCAAAGACTAAAATGATACTCAGTATCTCTTATCAAACGGTATTGGGAGATTCNCTCTTTTACAGGTATATAATTCTCCAATGCAATCAATCCTATGGTATTAAGATTGTTGAACCAGTAGTTTTCCTGGATTCAAGATCAATATGAGCCTGTCTAGTATCTTTTAGAGGGTATCTTTGGTTTATACTAATTTTTATGACGCCACTTGAAACTAGATCAAAAAGCTCATTTGAGGCTTCAACTAGATTCTCTCTTTCACTTATGAAATCAGCAAGTATTGGACGAGTTACATATAGAGAATGACGTTTTGCAAGCTCTGCAGGTGCAAAAGGATCTACCGGGCCTGATGCATTTCCAAATGTCACTAAAATACCATGAGGTTTTAATGAATCTAATGATGAGAAAAATGTGTCACGACCAACAGAGTCATATACGACACCAACACCAATACTATCAGTTAGTTCTTTCACTCTTTCTGGAATATTTTCATCTGAAAGAATTATGTCATCGCAACCATTAGATTTAGCAAGCATTGCTTTTTCATCATTGCTCACAACACCAATTACTCTAGCTCCCAAATGTTTCGCCCACTGACATGCTATTAAGCCTACTCCGCCTGCAGCAGCATAGAGTAAAACATCATCTCCTGATTGGACTTTATAACTTTTCCTCAAGAGATACCAGGCAGTTAAACCCTTTAAAAATATGGCGGCAGCCTGCTCATCTTTTATCTTATCTGGAATAACTACTAATTGATCAGCATCAAAATTTCTTTTTTCAGAATAAGAATCTGGCGGCCTTCCCGTGTAGACAACTCTATCGCCGACCTTAACAGATGTAACATCATTGCCAATTGCTTCAACTATCCCAGCAGCCTCACTACCGAGACCTGCAGGCAGATCCATAGGATATAGTCCTGACCTATGATAGGTGTCAATAAAATTCAGTCCAATTGCAGTATGCTTTATCCTAGCCTCATTTTCTTCTAACTCTGGTAGCTCAACCTCACAGTATTCCAGGACCTCAGGTCCACCGTAGTTGTTAATTCTAATTGCATTAGTTTTCATTTTGATACCGATATTTAATTTAAATAAAAGCTAAGCTTAATTAAAATCCATTTAATTTAGAACAAAAATTTACTTTCGCGATAATTAACTGGTGATATTATATTAATTACTCAAGGATATAGTTGATGAAACGCCTACAAAATAAAATTTCGCTAGTTACTGGAGCTGCTCAAGGCATTGGTTTGTCAATATCAAAGTTATTCTGNAAAGAAGGTGCAAAAGTAATAATGACTGATATCAACTATCAAAAAGTAAAAGAGCGCTCGCAAGAAATCAATCAAGAAAATAATAATGATTGCTCATTACCTGTGAAGCATGATGTTACAAAAGAAAATGACTGGGTGAAGGTAGTAAACCGTATAGAAAAAAAATATGGATACCTGAATGTGCTTATTAATAATGCCGGTATTATGGGCGTAAACTCCATCGAAGACGAGACATATGAACAATGGAAAGAAATACATAATGTAGATCTTGATAGTGTTTTTCTTGGTTGTAAAAATGCTATCCCTCTTATGAAAAAAAATAAGAATGGTTCAATCGTAAATATTTCCTCAATTTCTGGAATAATTGCCGGGCATAATCTCGCGGCATATAACTCAGCAAAAGCAGCAGTTGGTCACCTAAGTAAATCTGTAGCAATCCATTGCGCAAAAAAAATGTATGGTATCAGATGCAATTCAGTACACCCTGTCTTTATCGATACAAGCCTATTGGACGGCGTTTACAAAAAATTTGGCAAGAAAAAGGCAATTGAAAAATTATCTAAACAAATACCTCTTAACAGGATTGGAGAGCCGGAAGATGTCTCATATGCTGTTTTATATCTCGCTTCAGATGAATCAAAATTCGTCACAGGGACAGAGATTCGTATTGATGGTGGAATAAGTGCAATCTGAACAAAATCGAATTTTGTCTGATAGCAATAGCGATATTCTTATTGTAGGAGCTGGACAAGCAACAGGACAGCTACTCATTTCTTTAAAGCAAAAAAAATACAAAGGCAAAATAAAAGTTTTTGCAGATGAAAAATATTATCCATATCAACGACCTCCCCTCTCCAAAAAATATTTGAGTGGTGAGTTATCATATGAGCGCCTCTTCATAAAACAAAGAAAATTCTTCGACGAACTGGATGTTGAGTTCAATCTCAGTTGCCGTGTTGAAAAAATTTCTACAAATAAAAAACAGATACAAACAAAAGAAGGTCAACACAACTATGAAAGATTAGTTATCGCTACCGGCACTAGACCCAGAAGAATTTCAATTGATCTTCAAGAATCCAAAAATATTTATTATCTGAGAAATATTGAAGATGCCGAAAAGATAAAGCATTCAATAAAAAAGAATCAGTCTATTGTGATAATTGGTGGTGGTTATATAGGCTTGGAGGTTGCCGCAACAGCGATAAAGTTTGGTTGTGAAGTAACTGTTATTGAGCAGCAAGATCGTGTTATGAAAAGGGTTGTTTCAAAAGAAGTATCAAATTTCTTTGAAGACTATCACTTGTCTCAGGGGGTGAGATTCATTTTTAATGATGAAATCAACTCAATAAAAAGAGTGAATAACAAGCATGAGATTTCATTATCAACGGGAAAAATTATTCACGCAGATTCAATATTAGTTGGAATTGGAGGAATTCCTAATACAGAGATTGCAGAAAATACTGACATTGAAATTAACAATGGAATATCAATTGATTCAAAATGCAAAACAAATATCAATAATATCTTCTCCATGGGCGATTGTACGAATTTTTGGAGTGAATTATATGGTAAGAAAATAAGACTGGAATCAGTTCAAAATGCGATAGACCAAGCTAAGGTTCTAGCAGATAATATTATGAATATTGATAGTAGATATGACTCTGTTCCATGGTTCTGGTCGGATCAATACGACTTAAAACTCCAAATAGCAGGACTTTCAGAAGGATATGATGAAACAATTTTAAGAGGTGATAAAAAAACAAAATCATTTTCATGCCTCTATCTTAAAGAAGGGAAAATAATTGCTATTGATGCGATTAACAGACCAAAAGATTTCATTCAGTCAAAAGTATTNATTCAAGAAAAGCGAAGAATTGACAGGGAAAAAGCCTCTAATGANGACTTTGAACTTAAGCAATTCATCTAAAATTATCCATCTCTGTAAGAAATTAAATGAAAATAATTAACCTTTGGTCAGGCCCACGAAATATATCTACTGCTGTGATGTATAGCTTTGCGCAAAGAAAAGACACCAAAGTTATCGACGAGCCTCTTTATGGAAATTATCTCCGTGTTACTGGTTTGAATCATCCTGGTAGGNGCGAAATAATGGATACAGTTAATTGCGATGGGAATGATGTCATAAAAAAATTGTTTAATGAAAAATTTGATAAGAATATTCTTTTTCTTAAGCAGATGGCCCANCACCTTAGAGAGGTTGATCAGAGCTTTGTTCTAGATACANAAAATGTTTTTTTAATCAGAGATCCAAGGGAAGTTATTGCGTCACTTATAAATCAATTACCTCAACCAACACTTCGAGATACAGGCTTGGATATACAGTACGATTTATTTAAAAATTTGAGGATGAAATGCAGGGATCCAATCGTAATGGACAGCAAGAGACTCTTAATGAACCCAAAAAAAATACTGAAACTTTTGTGTAAACGACTTTCAATTCCTTATTCAAATTTTATGCTTAACTGGGAAAAGGGACCCATAAAAGAGGACGGGATATGGGCAAAATACTGGTATCATGGAGTTCATAATTCTGAAGGTTTTCTTCCTTATAAGAAAAAAAAATATTTTCCAGATAAATTTAACGACTTAGAAAATCAATGCCAACCCTATTATAAGTTTCTGTTGAAGCATGCTTTAGAGTAAATACTAAATTTTTTGAAATNAAAAAATGTAAATGAAAAATATATGCAGTATCTCTTAATTTAATACCCAAGAAATGTGGAAAAATTTCCAATCTGCAACTAGAATTCATTTTAATTTCGTTTATTTAATTGTCATAAATAATGGTCCTATTTAATTAATCTAAAAATAATGAATTAGGACTTATCAGAGAAAAAATTATGAGCATTAGCAACCCTGATTTAACTTTTTTGTCTGGAGCTAATTCNGGCTTTATAAGAGAGCTTTACAAAAAATGGCAAGCTAACCCTAAATCTGTTTCCGAAAACTGGGCAAACTGGTTTGAAGCATCTGGCTATGATGAGTTAGATGAGGCGCCAAGCTGGGGCAATAAGAATGATAATGGACTCAAAGACGAAATTTTCTCGATCGCAGATAATGCAGTAACTAACGGAACAAAAAAATCATCTGAACATAAAACTAGAGATACAAAAGCGGAAACCATAGATTCAATAAGAGCGATTATGCTTATTAGATCCTATAGGATAAGAGGCCACCTCCTTGCGAATCTGGATCCATTAAATATACATGAAAAAAATGTCCATCCAGAATTAGATCCTAAGACATATGGTTTTGTTGAATCGGATTATGATAAACCAATTTTCATCGACAATGTCCTTGGTATTGATTCCGCTACCCTCAGAGAGATCATGGAAATCCTAAAAGAGACATATTGCGGCTCAATCGGGGTTGAGTTCATGCATATTCAGGATATGCAACAAAAAACTTGGATACAAGAACGAATTGAATCAATCAGAAATTCAACCCAATTCACGGAAAACGGAAAACGTGCTATACATGAGAGGCTCGTAAGTGCTGAAGTTTTTGAAAAATTTTTACATAAAAAATATCCTGGAACTAAAAGATTCGGTCTAGATGGATCAGAATCCGTATTACCGGCTATTGAGCAAATCTTAAAGAGGGGGTCACAACTTGGTCTTAAGGAGGTTGTGATAGGTATGGCGCATAGAGGAAGGCTAAATGTGCTTCATAATGTCTTGAATAAACCATTTAGAGCAATAATTTCTGAGTTTCTGGGTAAACCATCCAGTCCAGAAGATCTGGGAATGTCAGGTGATGTCAAATATCACTTGGGAGCTTCTTCTGATAGGAATTTTGATCAAAAAAAAGTGCACCTTTCGCTTCAGGCAAATCCATCNCATTTAGAGGCAGTTTCCCCGGTTATCGTCGGTCGGGTAAGAGCAAAACAAGATCAATTAAATCAGAAAGACAAAAAAATGCCTTCACTGGGGATAATTTTACATGGTGATGCAGCATTTGCAGGGCAAGGAATTGTTGCTGAAACTTTTGATTTTTCAGATTCCAGAGGATTTAGAACTGGAGGAAATATTCATATTATTATTAATAACCAAATTGGTTTTACGACCAACCCCAAATATACAAGGATAAGCCCATATTGTACGGATGTAGCTAAAAAAGTTCTTGCGCCAATATTTCATGTAAATGGTGATGATGCCGAAGCAGTTGTNCACGTTGCAAGAATCGCTACTGAATATAGACAAAGATTCAGATCTGATGTGGTAATTGATGTAATTAGTTATCGAAGATTTGGCCATAGTGAGGGAGATGAACCTGCATTCACCCAGCCAAAGATGTACAGGACAATTGCCAATCATCCATCAACAAGTCAGATATATACAGATAAATTAATTTCTGAGGGAGTTCTTGACAGAAATGACTACCTATCTGAATTAAATAAAAAAAATGAATATCTTGAAAACGAATTTAAAGCTGGAAGCATTTACGAGCCCGAAGAGGCAGATTGGCTCTCTGGTGAGTGGTCTGGATTAAAAGCGCAGAAAACAAAGAGCGATAATTATGTTACTTCTTTCCCAATTAGAGAATTAATGAGAATTGGTGAAGCTGTTTCAAATTATCCAAAAAACTTCACTCTTAACAAAAAATTATTGAAGATACTTGAACAGAGAAAAGAGATGGTAAAAAAAGGTGATTCAATAGATTGGTCAATGGCTGAACATCTAGCATTCGGTTCATTGTTACTAGAAGGTCATCCAATAAGATTAAGTGGTCAGGATAGTTGTAGAGGAACATTTTCTCAAAGGCACGCGGTATTCGTTGATCAAAAAAATGAAAAAAGATATGTTCCACTTAATAATTTGAAATCAAATCAGAAAAATTTTGAAATAATAGATTCTCCTCTCTCTGAAGCTGCTGTTCTTGCTTTTGAATATGGTTATTCCGTAACTTCACCGTCCACACTCGTTTTATGGGAGGCACAATTTGGTGATTTTGCAAATGGTGCGCAAGTTATTATTGATCAATTTATCAGTAGTGGTGAATCGAAATGGTTGAGATTTTCTGGACTCATTATGCTTTTACCGCATGGNTANGAGGGTCAGGGGCCTGAGCACTCATCAGCAAGACTAGAGAGGTACTTGCAACTTTGTGCTGAAGACAACATTCAGGTAGTAAATTGTTCGACACCGGCGAACTACTTCCATGTTCTGAGAAGGCAGCTAAAAAGTAAGCACAGGAAACCACTTATAATCATGACACCCAAGAGCTTGTTGAGAAACAAAAAGTGCACATCAAAACTGGAAGAAATGAGTGGTAAATCCAATTTTAGAAAAATAATAATTGACTCCCCCACTAAGGTTCAGCAGAAAAATATAAAGAAGATTGTAATATGTTCAGGAAAGTTATTTTATGATCTTCATAATGAGATAGAAAAACAGAATGAAAGCAGNATTAAACTTGTCAGAATTGAACAACTTTACCCTTTTCCAGAAAAGGAAATTTANACAGAAATTAAAAAGTCAGCAAAAGCAGAGATAATCTGGGCTCAGGAAGAACCAGAAAATATGGGAGCTTGGTTTTTTATAAAAGATAGAATGGANAGAATTTTGAAGANAAATAAATTACCTCAAAANACAATTAGTTTTGTTGGTCGAGATGCCTCCGCCTCACCAGCGACAGGATCAATGTCCACACACAATCACGAACAAAAAAATCTTATCAAAAAGACGCTTAACCTAAAAACATAAAAAATCATCACCAATAAATTCAGAAAAGCGCTAAAATAAAATAAAATGACCAATGTTAATAATTATCAGAATGCTCTTCCAGCTGCTGCCAAGCTAATTAGNGAAAATAACATTAATATCACTGANATTAATGGTACCGGAAAGGATGGAAGAATTACAAAAGGTGATGTGGTTTCATATCTTAACATTGAAAACACAACTGACTCGGAAAATGCTAAAAATAAAAAAATGAGTAAAAAAAGTGACAAAAATTTAGTCGAAGATATTTTAGTTCCAGCGCTTGGTGAATCAATTGTCGATGCAACTGTTTCTAAGTGGTACAAGAAAAATGGTGATTTATGCGAACTGGACGAACCAATCATCGAACTTGAGACCGCAAAAGTAAGCATTGAGGTACCAGCAAGTATNACAGGTATAATTGAAAGTATATCTGTTGATGAAGGTGATACTGTCGCAGTTGGGCAGAAAATTTGTGTGATTAGGAAAGTTGAATCNAGTCAGCTAGAGGGAGATAAAGACATCTCNAATGCTGAGATACCTCCACTTGAAGAAGATATCATCTCTGTTGAATCAAATAAAAATGAGTTATCAAATGAAGATTTCTCCATTGAAGATAAGGATCACCTCAATGAGACTGATTTGGAGTTTGGGGCTGAGAGCGCACCTTCAAAAAATGTTTATGGTAAGGAAGAACGAATAAGAATGACGGGCTTAAGAAGAGCGATCGCTTCTCGTCTAAAAGAGGCGCAAAACACGGCAGCAATTCTCACTACATATAACGAAGTTGATATGTCTAAAGTTATTCAGTTAAGACAAGATCTAAAGGAAGACTTTCAAGAAAAATATAAAGTTAAACTGGGATTTATGAGTTTCTTTGTCAGAGCAGTTATTTCTGCTTTAAGAGAATATCCTGCCGTTAATGCTGAAATCCGAGGAGATGATATTGTCTATAAGGATTTCTATAATATCGGTGTCGCCGTTGGAACGCCTAATGGATTGGTAGTGCCTGTTCTCAAGAATTCTGAAGGACTCACATTGGCTGGTATTGAAAAGAAAATATTTAAATATGCGGAAAGTGCGAGAAACGGCAAATTAACAATAGACGATATGTCTGATGGTACATTTACAATATCAAATGGCGGTGTATATGGCTCAATGATGTCTTCTCCTATCCTAAATCCGCCCCAGTCTGGAATATTGGGTATGCACAATATCCAAAAACGAGCTGTAGTTGTTGACGATGAAATCGTTGCNAGACCCATGATGTATCTCGCATTATCTTATGATCACAGAATCATTGATGGAAAGGAGGCTGTGTCTTTCTTAGTGAATGTAAAGAAAAATATTGAAAATCCATGGTGTTTACTCCTCAATGACTAAAAAAGCTTACGATATCGCAGTCATTGGAGCTGGGCCTGGTGGCTATGTTGCTTCTATTATTGCAGCCCAGAAAGGAATGAGTGTCGTAAATATTGAAGAAAAAGCAACTCTTGGTGGCACTTGTCTCAATGTTGGTTGTATTCCTTCCAAGTCTCTTTTGCATGCCTCAGAGCAATACGAAAACAATGTTTGCAAATCTCGAAACTCAGATTGGGGTATCGATGTAAAAAAGATCGATCTCAATATTGAAAAAATGATGAATAAGAAAACTGAGATTATAGGCGAGTTAACTTCGGGCATAGACTTTCTTTTCAAAAAAAATAAAATTTCCAGACTTATAGGAAAAGCAAAGATCAAAAAAGATAATCAAATTGAGATATCACTCGCAAAAAAAATAGAAACATTATCTGCCAAGAAAATAATCATTGCTACAGGATCAAAACCTTCAGTAATAAAAAATATCGAAATTGACGAAAATAGAATACTCTCTTCAACTGGAGCTCTCGAGTTAAAAAAAGTACCAAAAAAAATGGTTATTGTTGGTGCTGGTGTTATTGGATTAGAAATGGGAACCATATGGAGAAGACTTGGTAGTGAAGTGGAAATAATAGAGTTTCAATCTGGAATATTAAATGGAATGGATCTAGAGATCACAGATAAGTTCAAAAAAATTCTCGAGAAACAAGGATTAAAGTTCAGATTAAATACATCTGTAATTAATGCGAGAGTTACTGGCAAGAGTGTTGATCTCGAACTTAAAAAAAATGATGAGAAAAAAACTGAAGTATTAAAATGCAATAAAGTTCTCGTTGCTACAGGGAGAATTCCAAATACTGAAAGCCTTGGACTTAAGGAGATTGGCGTAAAATTAGATAAGAATGGCTTCATATCAGTTTCAGAAAAATTTGAAACATCGAAAAAGGATATATATGCAATCGGAGATGTAATAAATGGCCCAATGCTTGCTCACAAAGCAGAAGAGGATGCAAGGGCGCTTATTGAGATGATCAATGGAGAGTCTGGGCATATAGATTACAATTTGGTGCCTAACATCATATATACATCACCTGAAGTTGCCTCTATAGGACTCAATGAAGAGCAGATCCAGAAAAGTGAAATCGACTATAACAAAGGCATCTTTCCTTTTATGGCAAACAGTCGTGCAAAAGCAATCGGACATACAGATGGTTTTGTCAAAATACTTTCAGACAAAAAAACGGATAGAATTCTTGGCGCTCACATTATAGGTCACGAAGCTGGAACTATAATTCATGAGCTCTGCTTTGCAATGGGATTTGGTGCTTCCTCGGAGGATGTGTCAAGAATTTGTCATGGCCATCCAACAGTCAATGAAGCGATAAAGGAAGCAGCGCTCGCAACTTACAGTAATCCAATACACTCATAACATGAGTGTTATTTCAGATCATCCAAATGCAGTCTTGATGATAACTGTTTTTTTTCAACATTTAGCTCTATCACAGAGACACCATCATGGTCCAAAGCCTTTTTGAATGCATCTAAAAAATCGGGGTTCTTGTTAACTTGTTGTGAAAACGCCCCCAATGAGGAAGCGAGTGCGAGAAAATCTGGATTTACAAGGTCAGTGCCAATAATTCTATTTGGATAATCAATCTCTTGATGCATCCTAATTGTTCCATAATTTTCATTATTAAAAATAATAATTATTAATTTGGCTTTAAATTGAACAGCAGTNGAGATTTCTAATCCAGACATCATGAAGCCACCGTCTCCNACAAATGCAATAGTAGTATGATCTGGTCTAGCAATTGCGGCAGCAACAGCTGCTGGGATAGCATAACCCATTGATCCGCAGGTACTTCCCAACACTCTGTTGGGCCTGCCAAAATCCAGCAATCTCATTGGCCAACCTGAATGATTACCAGCATCCAAGGTAAATATATAGTTGCCATCGACAAAATCTCGTAACTCTACAAAAAGCTCCCCCAGATCTAGCTCTCCACGATAAGGATCTGGATTGATATCTTCAATATATTCTTCTCGTAATTTCAAAAGCCATGATTTTGGTTTTTCTGGATCTTCAATATTTATGGTTTCCAGTGATTTTGCAAATTCACTCGAGGAATTTGTGATTGCAAGATCAGGAGAATATACCTTGCCCAGCTCCTCCGGTGAAACATGAACATGAATTAGGGTTTGTTCTATTTTTGGAGGTTCCAGCATTTTATAATTTTGTGTAGTCATCTCACCCAGTCTGGCGCCAATTACAAGGAGTGTATCAACTTCTCTAATATTTTTAATCATTGAGGGTGGACCTGATGTCCCAAAATTTCCGACGTAATTTTCACTTCTGAACTTTACACAATCCAGTCTTCTGAAAGTTGTTGCAATTGGTAAATTATTTCTCTGTGCGAAGCTAGTAACTGAAGAAACTGAATCATCATTCCATGACCCTCCACCAAGAATAATCAGTGGTTTTGTACTTTCTGATAAAGCTTCTTTAATTTTATTTGATGTTATCTCACTCACCTCAGATTCTTCTCTTGGGCAATATTTAAGAGTGATGGCACTTGTCTTCTCAGTTAGCATGTCTTCCGGAAGAGACACTACAACTGGACCTGGTCGCCCTGAAATTGCAGTATTAAAGGCTCTTGAGACTATCTCTGGAATCCTATCAGCTTTTTCNATCTGAACAACCCACTTTGCGACTGAGCCGAACATCTGNCGATAGTCGATTTCCTGNAAAGCTTCTCTATCAGCTGAATCTCTTGACACTTGNCCNATAAATAAGATCATTGGTGTACTATCCTGATAGGCAATATGAACTCCTATTGACGCATGACATGCTCCTGGACCTCTGGTTACAAGCGCTATACCTGGATTTCCAGTCAACTTTCCATATGCCTCAGCCATGTTCGCTGCTCCAGCTTCGTGTCTTGCGTTGATGAGACGAATTTCATCTTTTTTGTCATGCAGAGCATCCAATAAATCAAGATAACTTTCNCCAGGCACACAAAATGCGTGATCGACTCCAAATTCAATGAGTTGATCTACTAATATATTCCCACCGCTTCTGATATTATTCAGAGTAGACATGACGTGACCAAGAATTTAATTAAGTACATAGTATTTCAGATATTTAAATAGATACAACCTAAATATTCATATTAATAATTTTTCTGGGCTTGAAGTTAACAAATTACATAAACAACAGTTATTTAGGTACTTACGATACTTAAATAAATGAATTTTAAAGAGGGTGAAATAAAGAAATGATGAATGTTGATCCAAGAAACGATGAAATATTCGTGAACATAAATGGTGATTTCTTTCCAAGAAATGATGCTAAGATTTCGGTTTTTGACAGCTCAGTCCAGGGTGGTGATGCAGTTTGGGAGGGGCTAAGGGTATATGATGGAAGAATAGCGGCACTAGATGAGCATCTCTTGAGGCTACAAGATTCTGCAAAAGCACTCGCCTTTGAAAATGTGCCGTCATCTGATCATGTAAAAGACGCAATTTTTAAAACGCTTGAGTTAAATAAAATGTGGAACGAATCTCATATACGTCTAACTCTTACTCGAGGTGAAAAAATTACCTCTGGAATGAATCCCAGACTTAATCAGTCTGGATGTACTTTAATTGTTCTAGCGGAGTGGAAAAAACCTATTTACAGTAATAATGGTATTAAGTTGATCACGTCATCAATCAGGAGAAATACACCTGAATGCTTAGATTCGAAAATACATCATAATAATCTTCTAAACAATATTCTTGCTGCTATTGAAGCAAATGTCAGTGGAGCGGACAGTGCAATCATGCTTGATGTAAATGGCTTTATATCAGAAACAAATGATACAAATTTATTTATAATTAAAGATAATGAAATTTTCACTCCCTTCGCCAACAGCTGTCTTCCGGGGATAACAAGAAAAATGGTNCTATCAATTGCAGATAACGAAGGAATTGCAAACTATGAAAAAGATTTATCTCTAACTGAACTCTATACATCTGATGAGGNTTTCACATCAGGAACAATGGGTGAATTGACTCCAGTGCTTGAAGCTGATGGAAGAATAATTGGTAATGGCGAAGTAGGTGAACTTACAAAAAAAATGCAATCACTGCATCTTAAACATGCTATAGAAAATGGAACTTCACTTCCTTTCAAGAAGCCCGACTGAATTAAGATTCAAAATATTTTTTCAAGTGCTCACTGAAAGACTCTCTATCTTCTGATTCAATATCTAACTGTTTTTTTATAGAATCTTTAGCCTCCTTTTCAAAAAGAGCATTCTTCGATGGCGATAGATCCATCATTTCCTTGAAGTATTCTTTATTTTGCTTTGACAAATCTAAGATGTAATCAGAAAATGTCATCTTCTTCTCTCTCAACTCCTCAAGAATCATGGCCGATGGCGTTTGATCTGCATCACCAACTAATCGTAGCTGCTTCCTAACTGATGCATCGTATCCAGAACATTGGGCTTCTTTATCTATCAAGGACGCAATTTTAAGAACACCATCAATTATCTCTGTTGCCCAGGTTTTCAATGAGACGGACTTTCCATCTCTGGAAAGATTGAAACCTGGCTTCCTTCCATAATTAGATGTATCTGAGTAGTTATTCATTATCTCTCTGTTCTCTGTTTTATTAATCACAGGACTTTCCTCGAGCAAACAAAATATCATGAAAGACTCAATGAATCTCATGGTATCTTGATTGATACCAATAGGATCAAAAACATTCACATCCAACGACCTTATTTCTATATATTCTATCCCTCCCCTTTTTAGGGAACTTGTTGGTCTCTCACCTGAATATGCGACTCTCTTTGGTCGCACAGTGCTGTAATACTCATTTTCAATTTGAAGTTTATTAACGGAAAGCTGTTGGTATTTCCCATCTTTCTTTAATCCAAAATTTTGGTAAGAAGGCTCTGGAGTCTTTATGGCTGCGGTTAAATCTGTTATGTAATGATCCAAATCATTAAGTGATATATTGATATTTGACTGAACTGAACTGGTATAACCGAGATCACTCATCCTCAATGAAGTTCCAAAAGGCTGAAATAGAGTTTTTTTGTCAAGTGAAGGCATTGAAGAATTATCATTGCTCAAAAAGGACTTACATATTGCCGGTGAAGCTCCGAAAAGATAGAGTATCAGCCATCCAAAACGCTTGAGATTCCTTATCATGTCCATGTAACTTTTAGATATAAACTCTTCTGCAGGAGAATTATTATTTTCAATTTTCTGATAAACAGGCCAAAAATCNTCTGGGAGTGAATAATTAAAATGTATACCTGAAATTGCTTGCATATTTCTTCCGTATCTCAAACCAAGGCCACTTCTGTATATAGATTTCATTTTACCGATATTTGAACTTCCATAATCTGCAATTGGAATTGATTCATCGCCCTCTAGCTTACAAGGCATGCTTGCAATCCATAAAATCTCATCATTTATATTGTTATATGTAAATTGATGAATATCATTAAGCATGCTAATCACTTCCCAATTATTCTGATATGCAGGAGTTACGAATTCTAGAAGCGCTTCGGAAAAATCAGTAGTGATGTATCTATTTTTTAACGCTGAACCCATACTAATTGGATGTTTCTTCAGTGAAAGCGACCCTTCTTCATTTACTCTTAATGATTCCTTTTCCAATCCTTTTTTTCCACCGCAAAAAATCACAGGTTCATTATTCGCTGTAAGTTGCATCAGCCTCTTCTCAAGAATGGTCCTCATAATATAATGCCAGCTTTGTTAATCAGTATTGATTATGATTCTATCATCTTTGTGTTTTAGAAAAATAATTTCCTAATTTGAATATTTTGACTTCACTTGAGAAATATAAAATGATTAAATTAAATTTCGATAATCAGATGAGGTGTGATGGATAAAATTTACAATACCATCNAATAATTTTATGAAAAATTTGTTTAAAATATTTTGCTTAATCAGCGTTTTTTTCTCTTTCTCTGCTTATGGNGCTTGTGAATACCCAAGAAAAGCGGAAATTCCAAACGGCGCGACAAGTAGTTCAGATGAATTCATGGCAGGTTATCAAATGGTAAGACAGTGGATAGAAGATATGAATGACTACATGGAGTGCATTGATAAAGACACTGTTGCTATGATTTCAATGCTTAAAATCAATCAACAGCACACGCCTGAAGCAGAAGCCACAATTATAGAGCATCAAGATAAAAAATATAATGCGGCTGTTGAAGATCAGCAAAAGGTTGCAGAATTATTGAACATTGAAGTAAGAGCATACAAAGCTAAAGAACAATAACACCATAAAATAAAGCTATGATGTGATGATCTAGTTGGCAAGGATGAGGTCAAACATAGAAATCTCTGCGCTTTTTTTCATATATTAAAGGACGAATCATGAATAAACCTGTTCGTGTAACGATAACTGGAGCAGCCGGACAAATAGGCTACCAATTGGCGTTTCGAATTGCTTCAGGGCAAATGCTTGGATCAAATCAAAAAATCGTACTGCAGTTACTCGAGATTACTCCAGCGCTTCCCGCCCTTCAAGGCGTTCTGATGGAACTTGAAGATTGTGCTTTTCCTACACTTGCTGATGTCATAGCTACAGACAACGTAGATGAAGCTTTTAATGAGACAGATTATGCTCTTCTGGTAGGGGCAATGCCAAGAGGTCCAGGAATGGAAAGAGCTGACTTACTTGAAGCAAACGCAAAAATCTTTACCCATCAGGGCTCTGCNATAAATAATGCTGCAAATAAGGATGCAAAAATCCTTGTGGTTGGAAATCCTGCAAATACTAATGCATTGATCGCGAGTTCAAATGCACCAAATATTGATCCTTCAAACTTTTCCGCTATGACAAGATTGGATCACAACAGAGCAAAATCATATTTAGCAAAAAAAATCGGGGTCGCNAGNAAAGAGATCAAGAAAATGATTATCTGGGGAAATCACTCAGCAACTCAATTTCCTGATCTTTATCATGTACTCTGCAATGGTAAATCCATAAATAACGAGATTGATCATCAATGGTTAATCGATGATTTCATTCCAACAGTACAACAAAGAGGGGCAGAGATTATTAAGGCAAGAGGTGCATCCTCTGCCGCGTCTGCTGCCTCAGCAGCTATTGACCATATGAGGGACTGGTCGCTGGGAACTCAGAAAGATGACTGGGTAAGTATGGCGATCCCATCAGATGGAAGCTATGGAATTGGACCAGGCATCATATTCTCTTTCCCGGTTCAATGTGAAAATGGCAAATATGAGATTGTCCAAGGGCTTGATATTGAGGCATTCAGTAGAGAGAGAATCAATATTACAGAATCAGAACTAAGAGAGGAAAGAGCTGCTATAGAGCACCTTTTATAAATAGCTCAGATCGTAATCAGCATATACATAATCAGATGCTGATTTGTAATTCTATGTTGTTGATATATCATTAATGGTAATCAAAAAGAGATAACATTCATTCTATTATGGAAAATTAATTTATGTCAGATATAGCNATTAATCTAGTCTGGTTTTTACTATTTTTATCTCTCTTTTTAGGTCTACCCTATCACAGAGTAAATCTTCTGTTGTCTTCAGCAATCATCACTTTATCTTCATATATTTATACTGTTTTTGGAAAAGCGGGAATAATGATGAGTGTTTTCCTGTGGTCTGTAGTGCTTATTCTAATACTAATTAACATTGTTCCTTTAAGACGCTCCAGACTCTCGAAACCACTTCTGAATGTATACAAAAAAATGGTTCCAAAAATGTCAAAAACAGAAAAAGAAGCGCTCGAAGCAGGTGGTGTTTGGTGGGAAGGTGAGCTTTTTTCTGGTATGCCAAACTGGGATGTCCTCATGACAATGCCAAAACCTGAATTGTCTGTGGATGAAAAGAATTTTTTAAATGGCCCATGTGAAAAGTTATGTGAAATGCTCGATGATTGGGAAATTTCACATCACAGAGGTGATCTACCTGAGGAAATATGGAAATTTTTTAAAAGTAAAAAGTTTTTTGCAATGATCATACCGAAGAAATATGGAGGTCTAGAGTTTTCCTCTTATGCTAATGCTATGGTTACTGCNAAAATTGCAAGCAGAAATGCTGTAGCCTCTTCAACAGTCGGTGTACCCAATTCATTGGGTCCAGCGGAATTGCTTCTTCACTATGGTTCAGAACAACAAAAAAATCATTATCTTCCGAGGCTGGCTAATGGNGACGAGATACCATGTTTCGCCTTAACATCAACTGAGGCTGGTTCGGATGCATCTTCAATAATTGACTCAGGGATTATTTGTAAAGGCACATGGGATGGTGAAGAAATAATTGGTATCAAGCTCAATTGGAACAAAAGATACATAACTCTAGCCCCAGTCGCCACAATTNTGGGATTAGCTTTCAAGCTTTATGATCCAGATAAATTAATCGGTGAAGTTGAAGATTATGGTATCACTGCAGCATTNATACCAACCAATTTAGATGGAGTTACAATAGGGAGACGTCACCTTCCAATGAATGTTCCATTTCAGAATGGACCAACTTCTGGTAATGATGTTTTTGTTCCCATTGACTTTATTATCGGTGGACAAAAAATGGCAGGAAAAGGCTGGAAAATGCTTGTTGAATGTTTGTCAGTGGGAAGAGCTATTACACTTCCTTCAACAGCGACTGGAGGTGGGCAAGCTGCATCTTATGCAACTGGGGCTTATGCCCAGTTAAGAAAACAGTTTAACTTACCTNTATCACAGTTCGATGGAATAAAAGAATCGCTTGCAAGAATTGCGGGTTATACCTATATCATGAACTCATCGGTTTCAGTCACCTCTGGAGCAATCGATCATGGTGAAAAACCCGCTGTGCCNTCTGCTATCCTAAAATATCATTGCACAGAGTTAGGCCGAAAAATTGCTAATGATGCAATGGATGTCCATGGNGGGAAAGCAATTATGATGGGNCCAAAGAATTATATGGGAAGAAGCTATATGGCCACACCCATTGCCATCACTGTTGAAGGTGCGAATATTCTTACTAGGAGCTTAATCATCTTTGGACAAGGCGCAATAAGATGTCATCCTTTTGTTCTAAATGAATTAGAGGCAGCAAACGAGGAAGGTCAAGACGGGTTAAAAAAATTCGATAAAGCATTATTTGGTCACATAGGTTATGCAGTTAGCAACATTACTCGATCTTTGATTCTTGCAATAACTAAATCAAAATACAGTAAATCGCCTGTAAATACGATAACAAAAAGATATTACCAGCACATCAACAGATACAGTGCTTCATTCGCAGTTGCATCAGATTTTGCTATGCTCTCATTGGGTGGTGAGTTAAAGAAAAAAGAGCTATTGTCAGCACGATTGGGTGACGTTCTGAGCTCACTCTATCTTGCATCTACAGTATTGAAACATTATGAAAACCAGGGTTGCAAATCTGACGACTTACCACTTGTNGAATGGTCTGTTAGAACTTTGATGTATGAAGCTCAAGAACAGTTACATAATTTTTTAATAAATATGCCAAATAAAATACTTGCTCGTTTCCTAAGGTTAGTCATATTTCCGAGAGGACGCTCCTATTCTCCCCCTCCGGATGGTCTTACAACTAAAGTTGCGCAAATAGTAACATCAGTTGGCGAAAGTCGAGAACGTTTAAGCGAAAATGCATATACATCAAAGGGACCAAATAATCCTTTAGGGTTACTTCAGGAAGCACTTGAACTTTCAGAAGAAACTATCCTGATTGAAGCCAAGCTTCAACAAGCCAAAAAAGATGGCATCATAACGAGCAACTATCTAGGTCATCAAATAGAACAAGCTGAGCAGCATGGAATTTTAAAAAGCGATGAAATAAAAAAAATAACAGATCTTTATCATAGAGTTTCTGAAATATTATCTGTTGATGACTTTGGTCCAAACGAGTTTGGAAAACAATGAAAAATTATTTAATTACTTAAGCTAAATTTAATGGAGAAGAAATTTGAATAAATATAATATTTTTTTAATATCAGTCTCATCACTATTTCTCGCATCTTGCGGCAATGAGGGGCAGAAAAATATTGAAGCCGATAAGACTGAGGACATGTTTTTATCTACGCCGACAATTGAAAGAAATGCGTCACCGGAGGATGCAACTGTATTTTTTATTAAACCTCAAACAAATGAGAGATTTTCAGGGCCTGTAGAGGTTGAGTTCGGTGTTAGTAATGTCCAGATTGTTCCATCTGGACAAGATCAACAAGGATCAGGGCATCATCATATAATCATAGATGCTGAGCTACCCGATATGAATCTGCCTATACCAGCTGATAAAAACTATGTTCATTTCGGAGATGGAAGTTCAAAAACGACTCTTAATCTGGAACCGGGTGAACACACGCTTCAACTCTTGTTGGGAGACCATCTGCATATTCCTCATGAACCACCAATTATGTCAGAGAAAATAACTGTGTATGTCGACTAAGATATTTTGATGAAAATAAATCAAACACCAGTAGGAGTAAGTGGTCTTGCAGCATATGTACCTCCATATCGAGTGTGGCTTAAAGATTGGTGTGAATGGACCGATAATCAATGGCCAAAAATCAGAGAAGTAGTTGGTCGAAGTTTTAGACTTCGTGGTTCTCACCAGAGTGTATACACAATGGCAGCAAATGCTGTAATTCGATTAATTCAACAATATGATGTTAATCCTTCAGCCATTAAATTTCTCGCATTAGGAACAGAGTCCAGTACAGATAACTCTGCTGGTGCCATTATTATCAAAGGTATGATTGATGAGGCCCTGGCAAGTAAAAATCTTCCTCCAATAAATAGAAGCTGTGAAGTTCCTGAGTTTAAACATGCATGTCTTGGTGGTGTTTATGCAATGAAAGGTGCAATCAGGCATATTGCGCTCGATGGAGCTGGAAGTGTTGGCATTGTGGTGTGCTCTGATATTGCTGAATATGAAATTGGGAGTAGCGGTGAACCTACACAGGGTGCCGGTGCAGTAGCTATGCTCATCGAGGAGAACCCTAAGCTTGCGACCATTGATCTCAATCATTCTGGATCAGCATCTGATTACAGGATTCTTGACTTTAGGAAACCGATGATCCGATATTCGAGGCAAAATAGAGTGTTAGGTCAACAAATACAGGATTTTCCAATATTTAATGGCAAATATTCAACGACTTGTTATTTAGATGAAACACTACATGCAATGGAAGATATGTTCAATAAGAGAGATTTGAATCCAATTAATTATCTACGCTCGCTAAAAACAATTTTTATGCACAGACCTTATAGAAAAATGCCCGAAACTGGCTTGGCAATCGCTTATCTATTTGCATTAGCCATGGGAGATAAAAACGACCAGGCGGAGTTTAATTCATATTGCTATGAGGCAAATATGAATCCCTCTGAGGTCATCAGTGAGATGGAGATATCCTCACTGGATATAAAAAAGTTCGCTAATCCGAATGATCTCAACAAAGATGCATTTCCACTTTCAATGAATGTCTCAAAAATATTCAGAGAATCACGGCATTATCGCAGAGAGATCCTAGACAAAATGGCGCTTGGTAGCGACAAAATGTTAGATCTGGGAAATTTATATACCGCTGCATTACCTGCTTGGATTGCCGCGGGTTTCGAGCAAGCATACGAAGAAAAAATCAGCCTAGAAAATTCCGAGATTCTTACTCTTGGATATGGGAGCGGAGATGCCGCAGAAGTCATTCCAATGCATGTTGTAGAAAATTGGCAGTCAGCAGCTAAAAAGATCAATTTCTCGAATGCTATGCATTTTGCAATCGACTTAAATAAAAAGCAGTACTTCGATATGCATGAGGGATTAGATTTAAAGGATTTAGATTATACAAAAAAAAATGAATTCATCATTGATGAAGTTGGCGATATAAACCGAAAAAATTACCAGAATTTTGGAATTGAGTTTCATCGGTATATCAGCTGAGATATAAAAAAATGTTTATATGTATTTTGCCAGCTCACCAAAATACTGCTGCTTTATAGTCCTCCATTCCATTTTAAACCAGGGTGTGAAGTCACTATTTAAATCCATCTCCTTCTCTAAACTTTCACAATCAATAAATCTTATTCTTTCAATTTCATTTGTATTAAAAAAAACATCCTCATTTATTGATCCAATAAATACGGAACACATTTCATGTTCTGATCCAATGTCTTTATAGCTAGCTTGATATGAAAACTTATACAGATATTCAAGATTTATCCCATTTATTCCAAGTTCATCTTCTAATCTTCTGGCAGCGGCACCCAAAATATCTTCGCCCTGGCGAGGGTGACTGCAACAAGTATTGGACCAATATAATGGCCAAAGTCTTTTCTGCTGGCTTCTTTTTTGTATTAACAAATGGCCTTCATCATTAAATAGAAATATAGAAAAAGCTCTATGTAAAATGCCCTCATTCTTATGACACTCAAACTTACTTAAATGTCCAATTTCTCTATCTTCAGTATCTACGAGAATTAAAATTTCATTATCACTCGAAACAATTTTTCTTGACTGTAAACTCATTTAGTTGTTGTCCGCATCAATAGGAATTGTTTGATAACCAGCTCCGTTCAAACTGTTTATAACTTCTTTTTGATGATCTGGACAAAGAGCAATAATAGATCCTCCTCCGCCCGATCCAGTCAATTTAGCTCCTAATGCACCTGATGATCTTGCAATATCAATCATACTCTCAAGCTCAGGTGTAGATACCCCAATCGAATTAAGGAGACCTTGATAGATATTCATCAAATCTCCTAATTGATTAAAATCTTTCTTCTTTATTGCATCGAAGCCTTGTTGTGATATCTCTCCCATTTGCTCAAATATCTTTTCATAGATTTCCTTATTTTTATTTCTGGCATCTGCAACAGATGCCACTAAATCAGACGTTTTTGAGGACGAATTACTCATTGCTATGATAATTGGAAGAGATTTAGAATACTTTTTTG
>PBAE01000003.1 GCA_002715745.1 Woeseiaceae bacterium | reverse complement strand
TGCGCGATATTTGCAAAAGGCCCTCCATGCATCAAAGCAGGATTATTTTCTAGGGTTTGAACTAAGTTTGGTTGAAAGGCATCTCTTAAAAGGGCAGTCATTGCACCTTGTGCATTCAGTTGAGAAACCTTAACTGGTTCTTTTTTTCGAGTGTAACCAATCACTATGTTCCCTATTCTTTTTTGTAAATCATCCAGATCATCAGCGAGACAGAAAACCGCCATGATCTCCGATGCCACAGTAATATCAAAACCACCTTGACGAGGTATGCCGTTCCCTGGTCCGCCCAAGCCAGTGGTTATGTCCCTCAGCGCTCTATCATTCATATCTACAACTCTTTTCCAAGTGATTCTTCTTGGATCAATATCCAGCTGATTTTCCCAATGTATATGGTTATCAACTACCGCGGAAAGAAGATTGTGTGCGGCACCAATGGCATGAAAATCACCTGTAAAGTGAAGGTTGATATCTGTCATTGGTATTACTTGCGCATACCCTCCACCAGCTGCGCCACCCTTCATCCCAAAACAAGGACCGAGACTGGGCTCTCTGAGGCAAATCATGGCTTTTTTTCCAATGTGGCAAAGCCCGTCAACTAGACCGACGCTTGTTGTGGTTTTACCTTCTCCTGCAGGAGTTGGAGATATTGCAGTAACTAGAATAAGGTTACCGTTCTCATTACTTTTAATCTTATCAATATAATCGTATGTTATTTTTGCCTTGTCATTCCCAAATGGGATTAAACCTTCACCATCAATATCTAATTTATTGGCGATATCAAAAATAGGTTCTTTTTTTGCCGCTTGAGCAATCTCGAGATCTGATGGATATTTTTTCATTTTCATTTACCTGGCGTTTAAGGCTGCATATATTATCTATTTTTTTTGTGATTATTATCTTGGCGACGAAGTCTAATAGTCTCGATGATATTTCTCAAATTTTATTGCCATATTATGATTCCGATTAAATTTCTTTGAATCATATTCTTATTAATTATCAAACATAGTATGTATGCAATTTTTAATAAAGAATGAATTAAATAAAAAAATATTTACTTTGTAGAAATTTGAGCATATAAGTGAAAAATATTTAGATAATTAATCAATTTATTTTTATAAATAAATCAGAGTAAGAATGATGAGTGATAAAAAAAGAAGAAGACCATCTGGTGGAAGAAATAGGAAAATAGCTAGCAGGAAAGGCGACGTAAAAAAATATCAACCATTCATTGAAAGAAAGATACCTTACCAAGAAATTTTAAATATCGATGAACTAGAAATCATAGAAAATAATGCTGACATTCTCCTTGAGGAAATTGGAATCGAATTTAGAGATTTTCCGAGTGCGTTAGAATTATTCAAGGAAGAAGGTGCTGATATTGATGGAGAGCGCGTAAGATTTCCAAGAGGTCTTTGTCGACAGATAATTAACTCTAATGCACCTAAAGAATATATCCAACATGCCAGAAACCCAAATAAAAATGTGATAATTGGTGGGCCACGAACAGTTTTAGTTCCAGCATACGGTTCTCCTTTTGTGAGGGATCTTGATGAAGGTAGACGATATGCCACAATCGAGGATTTTAGAAATTTTGTTAAGTTGGCTTATATGAGTCCTCATCTTCACCATTCTGGAGGAACAATTTGTGAACCTGTCGATATACCGGTTAATAAGCGTCACTTTGATATGGTCTACAGTCACATCAAATACAGTGATAAGCCTTTCATGGGTTCAGTAACACACCCAGACAGAGCGCAAGATACAGTTGATATGGCCAAATTGGTTTTTGGCGAGGATTTTTTAANTGAAAANACTGTATTGACCAGNTTGATAAACGCAAATTCACCAATGACATTTGATGCAACNATGTTGGGATCGGCTAAAGTTTATGCGGAGAATAATCAAGCAACCATGATCTCACCATTTATATTGGCAGGAGCGATGTCACCAGTAACGATTGCTGGNACAGTTACGCAAATACTTGCGGAAGCCCTNGCTGGTATNGCTTATGTGCANCTNGTAANACCNGGAGNACCCGTAATTTTCGGAACATTTGCAAGCGCTGTTTCAATGCAATCAGGTGCACCAACTTTCGGTACTCCCGAGCCCGGTCATGTAATGACAATTGCTGGCGCTTTAGCCAGACGTCTTGGTGTTCCTTTCAGAAGTGGTGGCGGCCTTTGCGCCTCAAAAATTCCTGATGCCCAGGCAGCTTATGAATCAGCAAATACTCTTCAAACGTCGGCTTTAGCAGGAGTAAATTTCATGCTTCATACAGCTGGCTGGCTTGAAGGAGGACTTTCGATGGGTTACGAAAAATTTATTATGGATGCAGATCAGGCGGGCATGCTTGCAGTTATGTTGCAGGGTGTAGATATGAGCGAAAATGGACAAGCCATGGATGCTTTCAAAGAGATAGGCCCAGGTGGACATTACCTTGGTGCCAATCATACTCAGAAAAATTTTCAAACAGCATTTTATCGTTCTGAGGTTGCCGACAATAATAGCTTTGAACAATGGGAGCAGGAGGGAAGTTTTGACTGCGCAAAACGCGCTAATTTAAAATGGAAATCTATGTTGCAGGATTACGAGCCACCCAGTCTGGATCCAGCAATTGACGAAGCTTTGGTTGAATTTATTACAAAGAGAAAATCAGAATTTGAAGACAGAGATTATTAGTTAATTTAAAATTACGATATCGAGACTATTACAGTTTAATAAAGTGAGAGATGATGAGTGATCCCAGCGAAGAATATGATGACGATATAGTCCTCGCAGATTTGTCTGATGAGGAGCTTGTTGAGCAGATGCATGATGATTTGTATGATGGTCTGAAAGAAGAAATAGAAGAAGGTACGAACATACTTCTTGAAAGAGGGTGGTCGGCAGAAAAAGTTCTCAATGAAGCACTCGTTGCTGGGATGACGATCGTTGGAATAGATTTTAGAGATGGCATCCTTTTCGTTCCAGAGGTCTTACTGGCGGCTAATGCGATGAAAGGCGGTATGGCAATTCTCAAACCACTCCTTGCTGAGACCGGAGCAAAACCGGTTGGCTCAATGGTCATTGGAACAGTTAAGGGTGACATTCACGACATTGGCAAGAACCTAGTAGGTATGATGATGGAAGGTGCTGGTTTTGAAGTGGTTGACATAGGCATCAATAACTCGGTCGAGGATTATTTTGCTGCTCTCGAAAAACACAAACCAGACATACTCGGGATGTCGGCACTTTTGACGACAACCATGCCTTACATGAAGGTTGTTATTGACGAAATGGTCAATAAGGGCATCAGAGATAAATATATTGTTCTCGTGGGAGGCGCTCCATTAAACGAAGAATTTGGACAGGCGGTTGGTGCTGACCGTTATTGTAGAGATGCTGCCGAAACTGCTGCTATTGCAGTGGCGATGGTTGCAGAAAGACAACAAGCTTAAACATACAATTTAATTCAAAGATGGCAATTAAAAAAATCACTATCTTTTGGCGAGATATCCCATCGCAAATCTTAATTCAGAGAGGTCGTAAAAGAGATAAGATGATGCTTGAACATCGTTTTCAAGAAGCAATTGACAGNGCAGCGATGCGAGCTGGAAAAGGCAGCAGCAGCGCTTACATAGCTGAATGGAGAAGGGAAACAGAGATTATAAAAGAGGATGTCTCCAGTAATTTTCTCACTGATGCGGTTCAAAAATTACAAAATTCATTCAGTGAAGANGATCTGAAAGTTTTGATTAAGAATCACGGACAAAAATTAGTTCACTAAACAGAATTTTAAAAGTAACATTCAATTTGAAAAATATCCATTGAGATGAATTATCATGCAACTTAGTTCCAGTAATACGAGAATATTTAATCATCTGCAGAATGCCTATATGGAAGTTATTCCAGTTCCAAATATCGAGAAAAAACTCGAAGGACTCTCGAGATCAACACATCTTGCTGTTACATGCTCCCCTACCAAGGGCGTTGATGAAACTATTGAGCTATCAAGCCAACTGGTTGATATGGGCTTTGAGGTAACTCCGCACATTGCAGCAAAATGTGTGACTGATAATTCTCATCTCAGTTCAATCATTAGCANCCTTAAAGAAAAAAATATTAAAAGTGTATTTGTTCCTGGTGGAGACAGGCCAGAACCTGCTGGAGATTTTAGCAATGCTCANCAATTGCTAGAATCAATGAAAGACATGGATGTANGAGATATGACTATAGGAATTGCTGCACACCCAGAAGGTCACCCAGATATTAAAGATGAAGTTCTTATTAATGAACTTATCAAGAAAAAAGATCTTGCTGATTACGTTGTAACACAGATGTGTTTTGATGCAAATATACTGGGTGATTGGTTAATAAAAATAAAAAATGAAGGTGTTGACCTTCCTGTCTGGGTTGGTTTGCCAGGAGTTATTGAAAGAGGGCGGCTTTTGAGAACATCTCTTAGAATNGGTGTGGGAGATTCATTACGTTTTCTCAGAAAGAAAACCCAAGTGGCAACTGAAATCATGAAATCCAGTATTTATTATCCAGACAGCTTAGTCGAGAGCATAAGCAATTATGATCAGATTGATGCGACAAATTTAGCTGGTTATCACATCTATTGCTTCAATCAGATAGAGATCACCGAGAAATGGCGATCAGCAAAAATTGCAAATATGCAATAAAGATTTCTTAATTTTTATTAATGGTGGAGCCATAAATGACAATAACTAGAATCAGTTCACCGACAAAAGAAGTCAAAATTGGTTTTGAAGAACCATTCGTAATCATAGGCGAGAGAATTAATCCTACTGGGAGAAAATTATTGGCTGAAGAAATGAAGGCAGATGATTTTAGTAGAGTTGAATCTGATGCCGTCGCCCAAGTGCGAGCGGGTGCGCACATGCTTGATGTAAATGCAGGGATCCCTCTTGCAGATGAACCTGCTCTACTTGCAAAGGCCATCAAAGTTGTTCAATCGGTCACAGATGTTCCTCTAGCTATTGATTCATCTATTGTGGCCGCTCTCGAAGCTGGCCTGTCTGTTTATCAGGGAAAACCACTGGTTAACTCGGTCACAGGCGAAGAGGACAGACTTGAATCGGTACTGCCATTGGTTGCTAAATACGATGCAGCCGTTGTTGCTATATCCAATGACGAGACCGGTATATCCGAAGATCCAGATGTACGTTTTGAGGTTGCCAAAAAAATCGTCGAGAGAGCAGCTGATCATGGAATTTCATATGAAAATGTTGTGGTAGATCCTCTTGTAATGCCCATTGGTGCAATTAATTCTGCNGGAAAACAGATTATGCATTTGGTTTCCCGTCTGAAAGACGAGCTCAAAGTAAATACGACCTGTGGTGCTTCAAATGTAAGCTTCGGGCTACCAAANAGAAATGGAATAAACGCAGCATTCTTAACTATGGCAATTGCGTCAGGAATGACTTCAGCTATAACCAGTCCCTTACACGAAGAAGTTATGCAGGCAGTTTTAGGCGCAAATGTGATGATGGGTAATGATCCAGACTGCACCAATTGGATTGGTCGTTTTCGTGTTGANACAGAGAACGGATCGAACGAAAATCGCNCAAGAAGATCGAAACGTCGTCGCAGAAGGTAATTTCATAGTTTCATCTTTGATCCATTGGAATCATAGAGTGAGACCAATGAAGCTTCTGCGTTATATCGCTCTGTCGCTATTTCAATTTCGAAATCAATTTGTTTGAGTTTTTCTTCGGTTAGATTCTCACAATTAACATAGCCCATTCCTACCGCACATCCTAAGCTATGACCATACATTCCTGAGGTGATATAACCATTGACTTCTCCATTCATAATGATTGGCTCATTATGATAGAGCATAGGGTCTGGATCATTAAGCTTGAATTGTACGAGCTTCCTTTTCGGAGTTCGGGTTGCTTGCTTTAAAAACGCATCCTTTCCAATAAAATCAATCCCATCAGGTTTGGCCGTGAATGATAAACCCGCCTCGAATAAATTATCCTCTGCAGCGATATCATGACCCCAGTGACGGTAACCTTTTTCGAGTCTCAAGCTATTCACTGCGTGCAAACCAACATCACAGAGATTGAACTCTCTGCCATTATTTTTAATTGCTTTATACACAGTAATAGCATCAGATTTAGAAATAAATATTTCCCATCCCAACTCACCAACATATGAAAGTTTTTGTATCCAGACATCAACACCAGCAATTTTGCAATATTTGCCCGTGGCAAATTTAAATTCAGTACACTCAAGACTGGTATCAGTTATTTGTTGCAAAACATTTCTAGAATTCGGCCCTTGTACTGACAAACANGCAAAATTCATAGAAACATCCTCAACGAATGTGTCNGTCATTAGGTATTTATTTAGATGAGACCAGTCTCTTGTTAAAGAGGATATACTTGTTATGACATGAAAGCTCTCATCATTTAGCCTTGCTATGGTGAGGTCGGCCTCAATACCACCTCGCTCATTCAGCCATTGTGTGTANACAATTTTCCCTGGCTCAACATCTATGTTCGCACAACTAATGTATTGAAGTGTTTGCATTGCATTTTTTCCATATACATGGAATTTTCCAAAAGATGAAATATCNTATATTCCGGCAGATTCTCTGAGATTAAGATGCTCTAGAGCATAATATTTAAACCAGTTTTGACGTTTATAGCTGTAATCATATTCTGCTATTGCACCATCTCTTGCGAACCAGTTTGCCCTTTCGTAACCACCAACCTCACCAAAACAAGCTCCTTCATTCGCAAGCTCCACATGCAGGGGAGATTTCCAGAGATTTCTCGCAGAACTATATTGGTAAAATGGCCAATGCATAGAATAAGTATGGCCTAGCGCCTCAGGAATTCTTGATTCTATATATGCCTGCGATGTTTGGACTGAATTGTTTCGTCTGACATCTGTTTCAGTGATTTCTCCTGATGGATAACCATCTATAATCCAATCTGCCATTATTTTCCCAAGACCGCCCGCTGCAGCTATTCCTTTTGAGTTCATGCCACATGCAACATAAAAATTCTCAATCTCGGGTGTTGGTCCCATTAAGTGCAAATTATCATTTGTGAAACTTTCGGGACCATTGAAAAATGTTCTTATACCAACCTCACCTATCTTTGGGAAAGTATCCATTGAAGCAAGTAGATAAGGCTCAATATGATCCATATNGACTGGGAATTCATCAAAGCAAAAGTCATGACTGATATTTGACATTGGACAACCAATCGCNTTCTTTTCGAACCAACCAACAAGCATTTTTCCTGCATCTTCTTTGAAGTAAATGCCTTTATCAAAATCTCTCATGACCGGNCTTGGGGTCAAATCTGGAATTTCNTCAGTTACAACGTAGTAATGTTCACAGGCATAAAGAGGCAGANGAACCCCTATTTGTTTCGCGATTTCTCGAGACCAAAGACCACCCGTAAGTATNATATTTTTTCCTTTTATTGATGTGTCACCACAACGCACACCAACAACTTTATTTTCTTTAATCAGAATCTCTTCAACTTCAACATTTTCAATGATTTCTGCACCATAATTTCGAGCACCCTTGGCAAGAGCCATGGTAGTATCGATTGGATTAGTTTGGCCATCTTTTTCTATATAAAGCGAACCAATCACACCATCAGAATCAATCCCAGGATACATTGATTCTAATTCATCGTTTTGAATCATTCTGGAATCAACACCGAAGACTTTNGCCATGGATGAATTACGTTGTAACTCTTCTAACCTTTCCTCATTTCTTGCTAGAGAGACACTACCTATTCTTTTATATCCAGTGGCTTGGCCCGTTTCGGATTCTAATGAGGCATATAGTTCATGACAATACTTAGCAAGATTAGTAAGGGTCGGTGTAGGCCATAACATGCTGACTAAGCCAGCTGCATGCCATGTGGTTCCACANGTGAGCTGTTTTCTCTCAAGCAGAACAACNTCTTTCATTCCCNTCTTNGATAGATGATATGCAATTGAACAGCCNATAATTCCTCCACCGATAACAATGGTCTCCGCTTCTTTTGGAAGATCTTTTTCTGCCATCAGCTACGCTTTCAATCTTTTATTTTCTGGGTCATAAATTGCTTGAGTTTCTATATGACATTTCCTCTCGCCAGCTGCGGTAAGGACAGTGAGATCTTTAATATCTCCAGCAATGTCTGCATCAATATAGGCAAAAGCTAAACTTTTATTTACTCGGTGACCATAAGCACCTCCAGTTGTTAGGCCTACGAGTTTATCCTCGCTNTAAACAGCCTCATTACCGAAGCACTCAGCGGCGATTTCATCATCAAAAACCAAAAAGACAAGTTTAATTTTAATGCCTTTTTTTATTCTCTGTTTGATGTTCTCAGAGCCGATAAAACTCTTTGATGTATCAATAAATCTCTCCATACCAGCTTCTACACCACTTATTTCTTCTGTAAATTCTGAGCCCCATGCGCGATACATTTTCTCAAATCTCATTGAATTGAAGGCATATCCTCCAAAATCTCTTAGACCAATCTCTTTCCCTGCTCTCATTAAGGATTCATATATCGAGAGAATTTGGTATCTTGGCATATGCAATTCATATCCAAGTTCACCCGCATAGGAGACGCGCATAACTCTGATGGACGCGCTATCTATTGTCAAATCATTACATTTCAACCACGGAAGAGATGAATTTGAAATATCTTCTTTTGTTATTTTTTGCAAGATGTCCCTAGATTTAGGCCCAGTCAAAAGCATACNACCTAGATCATCAGTTTGATTTTCTATTTTTACATCAAATTCATTCGCATTTGAATTCATCCAGTGCAGATCTCTCAGTTCTGATCCGATGGGTCCCACTAAAAAGAATTTCTCATCATCAACTTTGGTAATGGATTGTTCTGTCATAATCCCACCATTTGATGTGTGAAAGAGCGCCAGTCCGATTGATCCTTTTTCCTGCGGAATTTTATTGCAGGAGAGGTAATTTAGAAAATCATTTGCTCCTCCTCCTGAAATTATGAATTTAGAAGATCCACTAATATCAATGATTCCTGCTTCATTTTGTACTGCCATGCATTCATCCGCAATTACCTCATGAGCATCGCTTCTCATCCAAGTAAGTTGTTCAGATTGCTTTTCTTTTGTTCTAAACCAAAGAGGTTTCTCATAACCTGCAACAACATTATGAATTGCCCCTTTTTCATTCAGCTGTGAGAAGAGTGGGCTCGTCCTCTTTACTCTCCCATGATGTCTGTTTTCATTCGAGGCGACCTCTGTATACATCACTTCATAAGATTCAATCGCCTTAGAAATACAGTATTCCCTATCAGCCCATTTGCCGAATCGCCTGGAATCGAGTGAAGCCATATTTAATTCAGTTTGACCATGCATCATCCATTGCGCGAGATATTTTCCCACTCCTCCTTGTGCAATGCCGATACTTGATCCACAGAGGTTCCAAAAATTTTCGAGACCGAATTGAGGCCCAACCAGAACATTATCATCGGGCGTATGGGTTATTGCTCCATTAATGACTGTTTTAATTCCAACTTCACTGAAAATTGGCATTCTTTCCATGCATCTGTCTAAAAAAGGCATCAGTCTCTCAAGATCATCGGGAAACAGGCCCCTATCAAAATCCCAATCCATACCGTCCAATGCCCAAGGTTTGGCTCCGAATGTCTCGTAAGGTCCAATCAAGAGACCCTGTCCTTCCTGCCTTAGATAAGAGGAGCAATATGAGTCTCTACATACAGGCAATTCAAAATTAAGTTCTTGAAGTGCAGGATGGTTTTCGGTAATTAAATACTGATGTTCTAAATTTATAATGGGCACATCCACTCCAACCATTGCGCCTACTTCAGGCGCAAAACAGCCACCTGCATTAACAACATGTTCTGCTTTGATAGTGCAATTTTCAGTAACAACTTCCCATTCTCCACCACTCGTTCTATTGATTTCAAGAACACGGTTAAAACGACTAATAGTTGATCCTTTTGATGATGCAATTTGTGACATGGCGGTAACAACAGAAGATGGATCCACGTGACCATCATTCGGTGTGCTTACGATAATCCTTGCGTTATCAAAATTCATAAAGGGGTGCAATTTTTTGGCCTCTTCTTTTGAGATGATATTGAACTCACACGGAACATTTTTTGATCTGCTTAAAAGATGTTTAAACCACTCTTCTTCTAGGCGACTGTATCCAATCCTCAGGCTCCCACACTTATGAAATACAGATGGATTTCCACTCTGAGCTGGAAGAATTTCATCGTATAAAGAAATAGAATAATCATGAATTTTTGCAACGGTCATGTTGCCAATAAAATTAGAACATAACCCTGCAGCATGCCAAGTTGAGCCGCTGGTTAATTCACCTTTTTCAACCAAAATAACATCATTCCAGCCTTCTTCAGCAAGATGATAAAGAAGACTGACACCCAAAGAGCCACCACCTATTATGACAACACGTGCANTATGCTTCATGAGGTTTTACCTGCCTATATCACTCTTTTTTAGGTGAATTGGAAATGTTTTACGAATTTCATCATCAATTTCGTCTGAGATATGCTTTGGAAAATGATTAGAGAGTATTTCCTTAGTTTTATCAACTGCTAATTTAAGCGCCTGGGGTTTACCAGCATCCAGCCATTCACCCGGACTTAATCTATTNTAGAATTCAGGGTATATGTACTCTGACTGCATAACATCGAGAGTCTGACCGGATCCCAGGTAGTGTCCTTTCGAGTTAAGGCACACATCTTTTATTACATCAAAGCCTAAAGTTTTTTTATTTACTGGCAGTCCTTTCACCATCCTCATGCAAGCACCAAGCGAGTCATTATCGAGCAAAATACTCTCCGGGCAGGCGCTTAAGAGACTGGCATACATCCCAGCAGATTCATAAATTATATTCGCACCAGCCAGTGCAGATACGGCAACATTCGACGCATGTTCTGCACCTCCCTGAAAATCGGGCAATTTAGAGTCAGACATGCCTGCGCCTGTTCCCATAGGCAGATCGAAATAAATTCCAATTTGAGCGCATGCTGCAGATAGAATTCCTTGTTCAGGTGATCCACCGCTCATCGCGCCAGTTCTTAAATCAGAAACAAAAGGCCAAGTGCCCAATATTGCCGGTGCCCCTGATTTAATTGCATTAACGTAAACTAGCCCACCAAGACATTCTGCCCATGCCTGAGAAACNGTTCCAGCCAGACATGGTGGAGCTGTGGCACCAGCCTGTCCAGCTGATAGGAGCAAAACTGGCATACCGCCTTCGACNGCAATTCTCAGACATTCTAGCGACTCCTCGGCAAATTTCATTGGTGGCACAACAAAGCAATTGGACTGACTGACGAAAGGCCTCTCTCTCCATTGTTCTTCACCACCCGCGATCATATGAAGCATTTCTAGTGTTTTCTCAAGATGATCTTTATCTGTCCAGCTCGCACCGACATGCTTTGATGTTCCCATCACTGAGTTATAAGTGGTATTGAGATCCATTGCATAATTGTCTTCAATATCTCTGAGTACACATGTTCTCTGAAACAAATGAATGTTTTCACATGTATCCACAATTCTTGCCATATTGTATAAATCTTGTGCTGTTGAATCACGATAACTTTTGTCTTCTGGATTAGCTATCATTACTGCCGCACCACCAGTNGCGAAATAAACACGACTGCCATTAACCTGCAGATCGTGTTTTGGATCTTGACCAAATAGAACTAAATTACGCTCACTTTCGTTGATGGCATGATCGACAATTTCTCTGGGCATCCTCAATCTGCCGTCATCACCCAGTTTCGCACCGTAAGCGACACAAGTTTCTATACAATGTGGCGTTGCTTGACTGAAACCAATTTCTTCCAGGATGCGGTATATATTCTGAATAACGTCAGTTACATCATTGTCAGTAAATGGTTTAAATTGCCCTCCCATTTCTCCTGCTTGAATTGGCTTTTGATTGTCTTCTAACGGTGCTGATCTCACCGCCAGTTTGGATCTTCTTCCGCCACCTCGTCTTGCCATTTTTTATCTCCGATAACAACTTTTTATTGTATCTATCCTTANCAAAATTGAGAACACAATTTCACAGATTTTTTGCGAAAAGATTTCTTTTAAAGATAGAGCNTGTCGTAATAGAATATGGACTAACAGACGTATTCATAAATAACTATTTGGTCTAAATAAAATTTTGGGAATATTGGTATGAAATCACAAGCAAAAGTAGTTGTGATCGGCGGGGGCGTTGTNGGTGTCAGCGCACTTTACCATCTTGCAAAGAAGGGATGGGGCGAAGAATCTGTCCTNATTGAAAAAGGCGAGCTAACCAGTGGCTCGACTTGGCATGCCGCAGGATTATTGCCTCTTTTTAACATGAGTTACAGTGTTGGTCAGATACATAAATATTCTGTTGAGTTATACAAGGGCTTAGAAAAAGAAACTGGCCAGCAGGTTGGTTTCAGCCAAGTTGGTAATCTTCGATTAGCCATGAATCATGAAAGGATGGATGAGTATTTTCAATATGCGGCTACAGCAAAGACGATTGGTATAGATGTTAATTTTTTGACTCCAGATGAAGTCAAAGCAATTTGGCCATTNTGTGAAACAGATAACTTGGTCGGCGCTATCTTGCATCCAGAGGACGGTTATATTCAACCGGCTGACCTAACTCAAGCGATGGCAAAAGGAGCCCGAGCNAGAGGCGCAACCATATACAGAAATACTGCAGTTCTATCTATTGAACAAAGTTCTCAAGGTGGCTGGAAGATTGAGACCGATAAAGGGACCATCACTTGTGACCACGTGGTATCGGCTACTGGGAACTATGCACGTCAAACCGGTGCCATGGTCGGTTTAGACATTCCAGTAATGCCAGTAGAGCATCAATATATTGTTACTGAACCTCATCCCGAGATAATAAATAGACAAAATTCTGGTTTACCGGAGATGGCAGTTCTCAGAGAATCAGACGGTTCTTGGTATCTTCGAGAAGAAAATGGTGGATTCATTCTCGGACCTTATGAAAAGGGTGCACCATGTTGTTATGTAGATGGACCTAATCCAGACGCCGAATATGAGCTTTTTCAAGAGGATATTGACAGATTAATGCCACATATCGAAGCAGCGATGGCGAGGGTNCCAGCTTTCGCAGAGGTAGGTTTTAAGCAAGTTTATAACGGCGCTATTGCTTATACACCTGATGGTAATCCAATCATTGGNCCGGCGTGGAATATAGATAACTTTTGGCTAAGTGAGGGACACAGTTTTGGAATTACAGCTGCAGGNGGGGCTGGCTGGCAGCTTGCAGAGTGGATTATTGANGGTGAGCCAACNATCGATATGCTTGGCGTAGAACCAAGAAGATTCGGTGACTATGTCAGCAAGGATTATCTCATCGATAAAACCGAAGAAGCCTACTCTCATGTTTTTATCATTCATTATCCAGATGAAGAGAGAGAGGCTGGAAGACCTCTTAAAACAGCACCTTGTTATGAGAGATTAAAGTCAATGGGAGCAGTGTTTGGTCAAAAATTTGGGTGGGAAAGAGCTAATTGGTTNGTTGATGGAGAGATGGAACANNTNGATCACTGGTCATTTAGAAGATCTAAATGGTTTGATGCTGTGGGCAAAGAGGTAATCAATGTAACAAATAATGTTGGAGTTCTGGATATGACAGCGTTTGCTAAATGTCGAATCACTGGTAAGCATGCTCTTAAATTCTTAGACAATTTATTGGCTAACAAGATACCTCAAAAATCAGGTCAGATAGCATTGTGTCACGCCCTCAATTCTAATGGGGGGATTCATTCAGAATTCACAGTCTTAAAGGAAAAAGAAGAATCATACTATCTTGTNTCAGCAGGNGCGCTTCAGAGATTGGATCATGATTACATCAAAAAATACATGTCACAAGATGATGATGTGCGTTACCAGAATCTCACCGATGAAAAAGGCGTACTCGTTCTNGCTGGACCAAAATCACGTGAACTCTTGGAGAGAGTTTCTGATCACGATTTTTCAAATGAGGCNTTTCCGTGGTTAACCGCCCAGGAAATAGAAATTGATAACTCTAGAATTACTGCCATGCGGGTCAATTATGTTGGTGAATTAGGATGGGAATTGCATCATGAACTGANTGATCAAAATNAAATTTTTGATAAATTATTCGAGAATGGCAGTGATCTTGGGTTAAAACCATTTGGCATCAGAGCAATGGACTCAATGCGTTTTGAGAAGTCATACAGAATGGTAGGCACTGAGCTATCCATCGAATANTCTGCATTTGAATCATCAATGGACCGTTTTATACAAACTGACAAGGAAAACTTCCTNGGTAAAGAAAGCTTACTTGCTTGGCAAAAGAAAAATAATCAAAGTCGATTGGTCACANTAGAAGTAGATGAAATAAAGGATGCAGACGTTCTTGGTAACAATGCAGTCACAATAGANGGTCAATTAATAGGACGGGCAACAGGAGGAAATTTTGGTTACAGAGTGAACAAATCTCTTGCCCTAGCAATGCTGGATATTGAAAAAGCAGAAGTTGGGACGAGNTGTTCTATTGATATTCTGGGTGAAATTCATCCTGCAACTGTAATCTCAGACAGTCCTTTTGATCCAAAAAATGAACGCCTAAGAGATGTAAACAATGCAAACAAATGAAGTAGAAAAATATTCAGGCAGCTGCGCTTGTGGAAGTGTGACCTACCAAGTTNATGGTGATCTCGGAGATGTAACTTACTGTCATTGCGTTCAATGCCAAAAAGCAAGTGGGCACTATGTAGCCTCAACCTCTGCAAAAACTTCGGAATTTATTTTAACTANCGAAGAATCATTGATCTGGTANCAATCTTCGCAACAAGCGGAGCGTGGTTTTTGTTCGATCTGTGGTTCCAATTTATTCTGGAAATTAAAAGATGATGATGAAATTGGCATTTGGCCAGGATCGTTGGATCACTCTCCAAAATTGCGTGGAAAAGAGCATATTTATTGCTCATCAATGGCAAGCTATTACGAAATCGAGGATGGATTACCAAAGCATGATTTCTTCCCTGGTTACGAAAATGAGGGTGATGTCTATGGAGTAAAGAAAAAGTTATGAGTAAGTATTCTGCTCTCAGCCTAATTAGACATGCATTCTCTAATAACAAAAANTGGCAACTTGCCATAAAAGATGCTGAGCCAAAAAAAAGCTATGATGCAATTATTGTCGGTGGCGGAGGCCATGGATTGGCTTCTGCATATTATCTAGCCAAAAACCATAATCTAAAGAATATCGCTGTTGTTGAGAAAGGTTGGATAGGTGGTGGAAATACTGCAAGAAATACCACTATTGTTCGATCCAATTATTTGTGGACCGAGGCATCATTGCTGTATGAAAAATCACTAAAACTTTGGGAGGGTCTCAGCCAAGATCTCAACTTTAATGTAATGTTCAGCCAAAGAGGGGTTTATAATTTGGGCCATACATTACAGGATATGCGTGATATTGAGAGAAGAGTAAGTGCGAATAAGCTTAATGGTATTGATGCTGAAGTTGTCGATGCCAAGCAAATTAAAAAAAATATCCCAAGCATTAATACATCAACATCTGCGCGATATCCAATCTTGGGTGCTTCACTTCAAAGAAGAGCCGGTGTTGCTAGGCATGATGCTGTGGCATGGGGGTATGCAAGAGCCGCTGCTCAGCTTGGAGTTGATATTATTCAGCAATGTGAGGTTACTGGAATTTTAAAATCTAATAATCAAGTCTACGGATTGGAAACTTCCAAAGGCAGAATCGAGTCAAATAAAATTGGTTTAGTAGTTGCTGGTCATGCCTCCGTTTTAGCTGACAAAGCAGATTTGAGATTGCCTCTTGAAAGTCATCCATTGCAGGCGTACGTTTCTGAACCTCTCAAGCCTGTATTGGACACTGTCGTGATGTCTAATGCTGTTCATGGCTATATTAGCCAATCTGATAAAGGGGAGCTGGTGATTGGTGCTGGTATTGATCCTTATATCGGCTATGGTCAAAAGGGAAGCTTCTGTACAATTGAACATTGCATGCAAGCAATCATGGAATTGTTTCCTTGTTTCAGCAGAGTAAGAATGCTCAGGCAATGGGGTGGAATTGTTGATGTATCTCCAGATGCATGCCCCATNATAAGTAAAACTCCAATTGAAGGNCTTTATATTAATTGTGGTTGGGGTACCGGTGGTTTTAAGGCAACACCNGGTTCGGGATGGGTTTTCGCTCATACATTAGCAAACAATGAAGCACATCATTTGAATGCACCCTTCTCACTTGATCGTTTCTCTTCAGGTGCCCTTATAGATGAGCACGGCGCTGCTGCAGTAGCACACTGAGAGANATACGATGTTGATAATAAAATGTCCATGGTGCGGCGATCGAGATGAAACAGAATTTTCGTATGGAGGTGAAGCCGATATAAAAAGGCCTGTGGCACCAGAAACATTATCAGATGAAGAATGGGGCAATTACTTGTTCATGCGAAAAAATACTAAGGGTATTTTCAAAGAACAATGGAATCACAGCGCGGGTTGTCGAAGATGGTTTATTGTAGAGAGAGATACAGTGAATTATGACATCAAGGCAACGTATAAGTTTTAAAAGCCTATCTCAGAATGACGGGAAAATAATTAATGCAGAAGAATCGCTTAAAAANTGGTGGACATATCCAGAGAGATGACATCCTGAATTTCACTTTCAATGGAAAAAAATTGCAAGCCTATAAAGGCGATACNCTCGCGTCAGCACTCTTAGCAAATGACATAAAAATAGTTGGAAGAAGTTTTAAATATCATAGGCCGAGAGGAATTTTTTCTTGTGGGCCAGAGGAGCCAAATGCAATACTTCAGGTAGGCTCTGGGAGTAGAACCGAAGCTGGTTTAAAGGCAACTCAAGTTGAGCTCTATGATGGACTAATTGCGAGCAGTGAGAAAGGTTGGCCCAGCTTGCATTTTGATGTAGCCATTATAAATGATTGGTTAAGCAAAATGTTTGGTGCTGGGTTCTACTATAAAACCTTTATGTATCCTGCAAAGTTTTGGAAATTGTACGAGTATTTCTTAAGAAAAATGGCTGGTTTTGGATATGCGCCAGATGAGAATGATCCAGATTATTANAGTCATCATAATGAACATTGTGATCTTCTCATNGTCGGAGCCGGTCCAGCAGGGATTATGTCTGCATTGGTTGCATCTCAATCTGGAGCTAATGTAATCATTGTTGATGAGAAAGAAAAGTTTGGGGGAAAGCTACTTTACTCTGACGAAAAAATTGACAATATGAGTGCTATTGAGTGGGTAGAGAGAGCTCAAGCTGAACTCGAGAAGGCACCCAATGTTAAATGCTTAAAAAGAAGTACAGCATTTGGTTATTACGACTATAACTTCCTGACTGTTTGTGAAAGGTATACAGATCATTCACCAGAAACAACGGTTAATTCGCCTAGACAAAAATTATGGCGAATTAGAGCAAAATCGGTTGTTCTCGCACAAGGTGCCTTTGAGCGTCCTTTAGTTTTTTCTAACAATGATCGTCCAGGAGTAATGCTTGCCTCTGCAGTTTCAGAATATATAAAAAGATTTGCAGTTCTCCCTGGTAGAAATATCGCTATATTCACAAACAATGATTCTGCTTATCAAACAGCAATAGATCTAAAAAATGTAGGTGTTGATTCAATAATAATTATAGACTCCAGACCTGAAATGTCCTCTGCTGCAACAATAAAAGCGAGTGAACTGAACATTGAAGTTAAATTTTGCAGCGTTGTCACAAATGTACAAGGCTCAAATAAAATCAAAGGTATTGAAATTGCGAAATTAAATTCTGAGACGGGTCTGCATGACAATGAATTGATTTATCGAGATTGTGATTTGCTTGCCATCTCAGGTGGTTGGAGTCCAGCGGTTCACTTACATTCACAATCTGGAGGTAGGAATGCATGGAGTGAAAAACTCCATTGTTTTATTCCAAAAAACACACACCAAAAAAATACCTCGGTTGGCTCTTCCAATGGATTTTGGGGTCTAAAAGATTGTCTTGAAGATGCTAAAAAAAGAACATCAGAAATGCTCACTGATTTAGGATACGAGCTCCCTGAAAAAATCTCATTCGATGTTGAGGAAAGTACCTATGTATCAATGTCACCATTATGGCGTGTGAACGATGGAAATGATCCAGAATCTCACCCCAAACAATTTATTGATTATCAAAACGATACATCAGTGAGTGACATCTTTCAGGCAGTGAGGGAGGGTTATAAAAATATAGAGCATGTAAAGAGATATACAGCTCTTGGCTTTGGAACTGATCAGGGTAAGTTGGGTAATATTAACGGTATGGCCATATTGGCTGAAGTCTTGAATAAACCAATAGCTGATATAGGTACAACCACTTTTCGTCCTGCTTATACACCTGTCAGTTTTGGTGTATGTGCCGGTCAAGAGATAGGCGAATTTTTTGATCCAATAAGAAAAACTGCAATACATGACTTTCATGAAAACGAGGCATCTCCNTTTGAATTAGTCGGTCAGTGGCTTCGCCCGTGGTATTTTCCAGCTCAAAACGAAACAATAGAGAATGCTGTAAAAAGAGAGTGTCTTGCGGTTAGAAACTCTCTCGGAATTATGGATGCATCTACNCTCGGCAAGATTGATGTTCAAGGTAAGGACGCGCTAAATTTTTTGGAAAGAATATACACTCATGATGTATCAAAGATGGCAATAGGCCAATGTGCTTATGGCATCATGCTTGGTGAAGATGGAATGATTAAGGATGACGGCGTAATGACGAGANTGGCTGAAAATCATTTCTACTTGACTACCACGACTGGTGGAGCTGCTACAGTTATGAGTTGGCTTGAACAATGGCATCAAACAGAATGGCCAGATTTGGATGTTTATCTGACATCACTGACAGAACAGCTTTCGACCATAGTTCTGGCAGGACCCAACAGCAGAAAAGTGTTAAAAAAACTGATGGTCACCGGAATTGATAAAGAAAGCATGAAATTCATGACTTTTGTAAATGCAAAGATTGATGATATAGATGTTGATGTTTTCAGGGTAAGTTTCAGCGGTGAATTGGCTTTTGAGATTAATGTCGACAGCAATTATGCACTGCATTTGTGGAATATTTTAATTGAGGCAGGCAAGGAATATGAAATAACGCCATATGGCACAGAGACAATGCATGTATTGAGAGCAGAAAAAGGTTTTATTATTGTTGGCCAAGACACAGATGGGTCTGTAAACCCCGAAGATGCTGGATTAGGGTGGATGTTGTCAAGAAAAAAAGATTTTATCGGAAAAAGATCATTATTGAGAGAAGATTCCATCAGAAATGACCGTAAACAATTGGTGGGTTTGCTGTCATTGGATGGAAAAACAATTATTCCCGAGGGCGCACAGATAATAAGGAAAGGCGCTCATAAAAAACCAATTCCAATGTATGGGCATGTAAGTTCGAGTTATTATAGCCCAGTTCTCGGTCACCCCATTGCAATGGCAATGATTGAGTCAGGAAGAAATAGACATGGTGAGGAGTTNTTAGCGGTAGCATCCTGTGGCACTGAAATTGAAGTCAAAGTTGTAAATCCGGTGTTCTATGACCCGAGCGGAGAGCGGCAAAATGTTGAATGAAAGCAAACATCATCCTTTAACTCGAATTAATAAAGATCTAAAGAAAAATAGGGATACTCAAAATATATTTCTAGAAATTGATAGCAACCTCAGTTTTTTCATTATCAGAGGAGACGCTGAAAACAAAATTTTTTTTGATGAGGTTTTTAATCTGCTAGGTCAGTCATTGCCTCTTGAGCCCAATACATTCACNTCTGATAAACATCAACTTTATTGGTTAGGTCCGAATGAGTGGCTTTTGGTCGCAGATGCTGAAAAAAAAATACTTGTGAGAAATCCATCGTCAAAAAATGGAATGCACATCATCAATCAATCAGGAGCGCTAATCCAAATGAAACTCAGTGGCAATAGGGCGAGCAATGCCATCTCAAAAGGATGCACTCTGAACTTGGAAAAAAGTTTACCCAAACCAGGATACTGCGCGCAAACCTTGATGGCAAAATCCAATATTGTTTTATCTTTAACTGATGATAAACCTACATACAATATTATTGTTCGAAGAAGTTTTTCTGAGCACCTGGCAAAATGGCTTCAAAATNCCATAGAAGAGTTCANTTCANCTGATATTTGANCAATTTATTTANTTTCAGTTTGATAAAGNGCTTTGCATAATCCGAAAATCATCAAAATCAAGACAACTGAGAATGGAATTGCTATTGAAGTCGAAGCAGTTTGTAGCGCACTTAAGCCACCATGAAGCAAGAGAAGACCAGCAACAAGACCTATTATGATGCCCCAGAAAATCCTGAGTATTTTGGGTGGCCGTCTTTCTCCAGAGCAGAGAATTGTGCAAATAATGAGAGTGGCTGAGTCTGATGAAGTAACAAACCATGATGCAATTAAGACTGTTGTGAAAAAAGCAATAAGCCATGTCGCCCAATCAACATTAAGTAGCTCATAGGTTCTAAAAACTGCCTGTGAAATATCCTCATTGACTGCTTCAACCAGTCCACCAGGACCACTGGATTGAATATGGAGAGCGGTTGCACCAAAAACTATCAACCAAATAAATCCTATAGCAACAGGAAAAATTACGGTTCCAAGAACATACTCTCTTATTGTTCTTCCTCTGGATATTCTTGCCATAAACATTCCTACAAACGGTCCCCATGCGATCCACCAACCCCAATAAAAGAGTGTCCATGAGGTTGACCAAGTTTTCTCTATTGATGGATCAACCCAAAAACTAAGGGGAATTACTGAGCTTATGTAATCAAACGTACCAGAAAATAGGCTTGAAAGGATTACAATTGTTGGTCCTGCAAACAGGATAAAAGACAGAAGAATCAGGCAAAGCCATATATTTGTCTCGCTCAAAAATTTTATTCCTCTTTTCAATCCAGAAACCACAGAAACAGTGGCAATAATTGATACCACCAACACAACCGAGAGTTTGAACATAGGTGTTATGGTTGTACCAAAAAGGTATTCTATTCCGCTTGACATTTGTGACGCACCGAGACCCAATGAAACTGTAATTCCAAACAAGGTGCTGAAGACGGCAACAAGATCAATAAGATCACCTGCGATTCCATATATTTTGTCACCTATTATTGGATGCAATGCGGAACGAATTGTTAAAGGCAATCCTTTTCTGTATGAAAAGTAACCTAAGCATAATCCGACGACTGAATAGCATGCCCAGCCATTCAAACCCCAATGAAATAATGTGATTCTTTGCGCAATAACAGCTGCTTCAGATGACAGTGGCTCTGCCCCTTCAATGCTTAAAAATGGATTATTTTGAAGATGTGAAATTGGTTCTGCTACACCAAAAAAAAGTATACCGGTTCCAACACCAGCTCCGAACAGCATTGAGAACCAAGAGAATCGACTGAATTCAGGTCTTTCATTATCTTTTCCNAGACGNAGGCTGCCATAGGGAGTAAAAGCAATCAGAAGGGTGAAAATCGTAACTAACGCAACTACCCATATTAAGTAACCAGCAAAATAATTTGCAATTAATCTATTCCAAAAAGCAGCAAATTCATCAACCAGCTCTGGATTCATGAATATGAATGATAAAAAGCACACCACCATCATAGTTGTAACGAATGTCAGTGGTATATTTACTCCAGAGAGACGTGCATAGATTTTTTGCATANAACTCCGTATAGATGAAGCGATNAATGTATTAATTCTTAAAAAGAATCATACTACTATATAAGCATAAGCAACATAAGAAAGTGATGCTGCAATCGCGGCAACTAAAGCATAAGGAAATTGAGTCAGTGCATGTTTCATTGTGTCAACCCCGCTTGCCTGAGCTGCAAGAACTGTTGCATCAGTATAAAAGCATGCATGACTGCCAAATGAGCTGGCCGATAAAACAGCACCAATGATTAATGGAATTGGTACCCCCAAAGCAATCCCCAGCGGCATTACAATAGGNATTATAATTACATAAATACCCCAGTTTGATGCGGTAGCAAAAGACATAAAGGCCATNGAAATAAAAACAATAACAGGAAACATTTCTGGTGAAAGATATGGTGTTACAGTCTCAATTACATACTCCGAAAGACCCAATTGATCATTTACATTTTTAAACATGAATGCTGCCACAACAATCATTAGTGGAGGAATCATGACTTTAAAACCATCAAGTATTGCATCAAATGCATTATTCATATTNATGATCTTCAGAAGAATCATTGACGGTACAACTATGATTAGAGTCGCGATAATACCTCGAAGCAAATCAATGTCATTTATCCATGAAATGAAGATGAGCATGACAATCGGTAAAATAAAACCCCAAATACTGGCAGATGATTTTTTTTCTTCCTTTAGCAGATCATTAGAACTTTTATTTTGAAAATTATTAGTCGCCTCCATTTCCTCTTTTTTCATCGGNCCAATTAAAGGAAAGCGACCGACTGCAACCATTGGTACAAGAATTAANGCGATAATTGGATAGAACATAAAGGGAATAGCCATGACATAGTATTTCATCCCTTCACCTGGGGCTACGTACTCAGTTGATTCAATTATTGCTGAAAAGTATATCGCCCAGGTTGATATTGGAACCANCACACATGTTGGCGCTGCTGTCGAGTCAACTATATAAGCTAACATGGATCGAGAAACTTTAAATTTGTCGGTCACTTTTTTCATTGAATTGCCAATCACAATGGCATTCAAATAATCATCTAAAAACATTGTGAGACCCAGGAACCATGTTATTAAAAGAGATTTTTTTCTGGTATTTGCCTTTTTTGACATGGCTTGAGTAAACGCATTGACACTGCCTGTTGCCATAAGGAGATAGAAGAGACTGCCCATAAGACCACATACGACAATCACCCATCCAATTTGTGGATCTTGCATCACTTCTAAAGAAATTTCAGAAAATGTGCCCAATATGTTTTTAGGCGATGTAAGTGTGATNCCAACCAAAACACCCAATATCANTGATGCAACAGGACGATGAGTTATGATAGCTGCAGCAAGGACTATAATAGTTGGCAGTAATGTTATGAGACCTGAATGATCCATTTGCAATACCTTTTATTATAAGTTAGCTAAACGTTCTCAATATCATCCAGTAGAACCCAACTCCGAACAATCCTCCTGATGCTACTGATGGTAATGGCTCTTTTATATAATTTTTTGTTTTAAATAAAATAAGCCAGGCAAAAAAGATTATACACAATTGACCAAATTCAAGACCGATATTAAAACTCAAAAGGGGCAATATGATATTTTCATTATCGATACCACTGTCCTTAAGAAATCCAGCAAAACCAAGCCCATGCAATAAACCAAAGATCAGGGTTGTACATAATAGTAGATAATTTTTCGATGACTGTTTAATGTTTCTGACAAAACTCTCGATATTAAGGTAACAATAGGTAAATAGAGATAAACCTAGATAAGCAATCGCTGATTTAATTTGGAGATTTCCANATGTTAAGCCAAGCAGNGAAATCGATAATAATATAAGAGCAAATAATATTGGAATTAGTTTCTCATATATATTGGACTTTTTATTGACATATTCTATTGCCATAAGCGCTATCGTATAACCGATAAATACCTCTACAATTTTGCTATTTGATTCAATGATTCCAACAGTAGCNGCAAAAAGGCTAAGGCTATGACCTATCGTAAAGCCAGAAACNGCNATTATGCTTCTAGTGATTGTGCCGGCTACAAGAAGNATGCCCATCAAGAANGCAATATGATCGTAGCCACCAGATATATGATCTATTCCAAGCTTAAAGAATTGCAACATGTTGCTATTGGGTTTTTGACTCTCTGATGTGCTGATCTTCCATGTCTCTGTTGCGTTATTGACTAGCAATTCAGATATAAGCATTCCTTTTTTATATATTTTTGCGTAATGCATATGTGATGGAGAGAAATCAAAGATTGCTCTGTAGTCCACCATCAATAGATTTGATGTATCGCAATCATACGACATTTCTATTCGAACAAAACCTTCAGTTGCGTTTAATTTTTGAGATGAAATTAATTGGCAATCTTCTTTTTGTATTTTTACTTTTATGTTTTCTTCNGCATGTTTAAGAAATAACTCTTCAAAAGTAATCGTTTTACTTTGGATCCCAGGTAATCTCGTTACTTCATACAAAGGAATTGTGATTGTAGCTAAAATGCTGTCTTGACTGATAATCCAGTTAGAGTAACTTTCACTTTTTGTATGTGACAAAGATGTGGAGTTTATTAATAANAAGCAAATGAATATTGCATGAGTGAATTTTAATCTTTTCATCATCTCTCATTAAGGTAATTGATCGAAGCATTTTCTTTTAAATTATCTATGTACGCTCTCAAGCGCTTATCTGCCTGATCTCTTATAAATTCATTTTTTAACTGAATCTGAATATTTTCTATTGGCGCAAAAGATTCCTCATTTTTTTGGTTTATCTGAATAATGTACCATCTGTCGTTTACATGATGAGAAAATGNAACTCCTTCGGATAAAGGTTTTATTTTTGAAGCAATTGAGGGTCCAAGATATTCAGTAATTTTCTTGAGCGTCAATANTCCATTAGGAATATTTTCTAATCTCTTTATATTTTTATTGATCTCAATNGAGCCATTGTTATTCAAGTTGCTTAATCGCTATTTGAGTATCTCCGAGAGTTTTTGAAACCCATGCCTCAATAAAATAAGTTGCAGGGTAAGCAAAACGCTCTTTGTTATTATTATAGAAATTAATCAATTCTCCTTCTTCAGGTACGATGGCTTCGGCTTCCGTATTGATTGATGAAATCAATGTTCTCACGATGGCCCCTCGAACGTCATTGTCTGAGGTTATCATTCCTAGGGAAAAACCTCTTTGCACCAAAAGCTCCTCTTCAATGAGTCTCTGAAGAACCCAAGCACGATCTTCATCATCCATTTTATTTTTTGAATCACTGCTATATCTATCTAATGCTCTGAGATAGCTTTCATTTTTAATTGGCACGTCATTTACAAGCACGATTGCATCTTGATTTTGAAAATTAAAATCACTGGTTTTTTCGAAGATTCCATAGCCNGCAAGAANGAGACCAATTAAGCCTCCTATNACTAGAAAGATATGATGATTNTGNGTCTTTCTCTTTTTCATCTCAAAAAAAAGAAAATTACTTCGATTGTGCAATGCTATTGGATAAATTAAGTGAGTCCACGAAAATAGGAGAAGACCATGCCCTTTCCTCATTCATAGCTAAACAATCGTCATTTGGATCACCTCGATGGTCATTAAAGCATAAGTTTACTTTTATGCATTTTCCATTTTCATCGTAATTGCATCTCATATTTCCCGCATTAACAGCCAGAGATGGCGACTGAACTGCGCGAACATAATAAAGTGCATCTCTATTAAGCGCAGGGTATTCCTCATCAACAAAACTGACCTTACATCCATCTGGATCTGCTGGACAATCGATAGTTTTCCATGGATCTTGGATCAGTTTTGCAACATCCTCTCCTGGAGTTATTTGCGGCAATATTCGAATTACTTCAATCCTGGTGATCAATTTTCTGGTGTCAGATGGATTGTAACATTCGCCTCTACAGAGACTTTCCAATCGATCCGGTGAAAGTGAAGAAAGGCTATAATCGGGACAGCCGGGCTTTTGCTCAAACGCTCCAATTGCTCTCACTTCAAATTCTGGTGGTTTATTCATCTGAACTTCGCCACCCATACTCACGATCTCGTCATCATTTGCATTTTTTAGATCAAACCAAAGCAAAATTCTGTCACCGCTAGTCCCATATACAGATTTATTTTTCATTGAATCCCAGATGGCGTTTCTGTCTCTGCCATCAGAATGAACAGCTATAAGTCCACCCGTTGTAAAAAAAGAAGCCTGTCTCTCTCTTTCTGTTATGAGGAGAGGAATGATATCTAATCTTCTTGATTTTGACGTGGTGGTAATAAGATTCATATCTTCTCTGGGTGCCATCATCAATTCTCCAAGATCGACATCATCACTTCTTGATGTTGGAGCTCCGTCATCAAATCTAAATGCTTTCTCAGCTGTTTTGTCAACTGGACCTAAAACGGATTCAGTCATTCCCCACCTCGAATATTCCTTATAACCAGTTCCAGGACGTGCAGAGTGATTATCACTGGAAGCCATAAAGCCAAATCTAAATCGCCTCGGATTTTTGGGGTCATCAAAATTGGTCAGAGCCATAATATATTGCGCAGCTCCACCTGGACGATAATTAAAAGCGGGTAAGTAACAATCTCTGCATTGCCCAGAATCAAGCCATTCTTCTGGGTTCTCTCCTCTTACTGTGTAATGACCNGCTGTTCCGATATTGACATAATCTTGTCTTGCCGTTGCTGCTCGTTGAGAACACTCTGTTGATGATTCGCCTTCATTTAAACATCTTTCTTCAATGATTTGTCCTGCACGGTAGCAAGAGGGCATATAGCTGGCTGTTGGATTTGGACAAATGGGTTGTTGCAACTCATTCATTTCAGTGGCACGAAAACTNCTNTATTCCTCGGTATTACCATGACCTGAGTATATTTCAATGAGAGTTTCTCTTTTTGGATCATGGAAGTTTTTGGCAAGCTGTTTATCGTATTCATATCCAGGTGGCGTATAGAAGCCCCATGTTGTTCCATGAGGTATTACCATTGAGTCAAAACCCCAATCATCAAGTTTTNNAAAAAGNTCNGTTGGTGTTTCTGCGCNCTCACGGCAATTATTTGGNAGATCCCAGACAGATTCGCCAGATTCACATTCTTCACTTTGTCTAAGCTCATGAAGATATANATTAAAATCAAGCATTCTTTGGTTGGGATCNANAGCNAATAANAANGGNCCATTTCTNAGNGGCAGNCCNCTNANTGCTCTATTGGCGATTCCTCCAGAATGGATTGGTCTCGTTGGTACTTTTTCTGTTTCAATATCTCTGAAAATGACATTTTTATGTCCNTAGTGAGTATCTGGGGTACCCCCTACCTGAGTCCACTCCCAACCCAAAAAGGCCACTGTATCAGGGTTATTTCCATCACCACCTACTGCATTGCACTGTTGAATTGATTCAATGGTTTCAGACCATCTTCTTGGTGTAGAAGCTTCGGCATGATCATTAATTGACCAAAAATCAAGCGCAGANCAAAATCTCGCAAAATCACAGGCATCGCCTAATGGTCTCGATCCTTCACCATGCATCATNGGGAGGCTGCCAATAAATGCATCGAACGAATAGGTTGTATGCACGTGAAGATCTCCAAATAAGATTTGTTTTGCCCCTTTCTCGTCTAATTTTTTACCGGAGTCTAATTGAGTAATTTCTCTTTCAGAAATAACCTCTTCAGGGATTCTTATTTTTGTGATTTCACCCGGTCCGTCGTGTATGCCAAGCCACCCATATGCCAGCGCGAAGAACAAAGNTGTTAATGTCGCAACTGATGCAACCAATCCATACAAAATTTTAATTAAGCGTCTCTTTTTTAACATATTATCGCTTGATTTAATTGGTTTTGAATATAAAGATAAGCCTCTCCATTAATTTATACAAGCACTCACAAAGATTAACAAGAAGTGAGATTGAATTATATTATTAAATTTTTTTTTGATACATTTCTATATATGAAAAACATCCTATATTGGTCAATAACAGTGGCAGTCGGTGGATTCCTNTTCGGTTTTGATACAGCGGTGATCTCTGGTGCCGATCAACCACTGCAGAAGCTCTGGAAAACTTCAGATTTATTTCATGGTGCAATGATAATGTCCTCAGCTCTTTGGGGAACGGTGATCGGTGCATTATCAGGCGGTTTATTTTGCGAATATTATGGAAGAAAAAGAGTTTTAACCTCAGTAGGTTTACTCTATTTGATATCAGCGCTTGGTTCCGCGCTATCAAATGACCCTATATTCTTTGCAATAATGCGATTGCTGGGAGGTTTCGGAGTTGGCTTATCATCAATCGCAGTCCCGGCATACATATCAGAAATAGCACCAGCTCAATATAGGGGAAGACTCGTTGCTTTGTATCAATTTCAAATTGTTTTCGGGATCTTAGTCGCATTTTTATCGAACTATATAATTTCAGAATTTTTCATGCTTGATTGGAGATGGATGCTCGGTATTGAAGCCGTTCCAGCATTGATATTTATGATGATGACAATGACTATTCCTGAGAGTCCAAGGTGGCTTTTATTAAGAAGAAATGACGAAAATGAATGCAGGAGAATCCTAGATATAATTGATTTTTCTAAAACGGATGAGACAATTCTCAGCATCAAAAGAACGCAAAATCTAGTTAAGGATAATCTATTTGTAAAACAACTTACCGTGCCGATACTTTTAGCATTTCTTATCGCATTTTTTAATCAGCTTTCTGGTATCAACTTTATTATTTATTTTGCACCGAGAGTATTTTCTCTTGCAGGTTTGAGCGACGCAGTCTCATTGCTTTCAACTGCAGGCGTTGGTTTGATAAATCTCATTTTTACGATTCTGGGTATGGTGTTAATCGATCATTATGGGAGAAGGTCATTGATGAAGATTGGATCTATTGGCTATATTGTCTCGCTGTTGGCGATTTCCTATGCATTCTATGAGAGCGCTGGTGGCATTATAGTGGTATTTTTTATTTTTCTCTTTATCGCCTCACATGCTATTGGGCAAGGTGCGGTTATTTGGGTTTTTCTTGCTGAGATATTTCCGAATAAAATAAGAACGAAAGGTCAATCATTTGGCAGCGGAACCCATTGGGTACTGGCTGCGATAATTACACTTGTAATGCCATATTTTTTAAGCAGATTTGAACCTCATTTTATTTTTGGTTTTTTTGCACTGATGATGATACTTCAGTTTTTATTCGTTATTTATGTCATGCCTGAAACTAAAGAAAAAACTTTAGAATCTATCTCAGAAAAATTTAAATAGAATTTGAAAATAGAATTCTCGTATCTAGCTTCAAANTTTTCTTTACTTTTTTTTGCAATTCTTCTGTGGACAGCCAGGATTCCAATGATTTAGGATGTTTATAGNAATAAGAAGGAGCAAAAAAATGTCCATTAAAAATTTATTTAAAATACCTNTAATTTTAATACCATTCATACTCTTAAATGGTTGCGCGGAGTCAGTGAATACAAGCAGTGTCAATTTTGGAGATATTAGTTTTGAAAACTCAGGCTCTGCTGACGCNCAAGAATCTTTTTTNATCGGTGTCAAATCACTCCATAACTTTCAGTTTGATGATGCNAGGATTGCTTTTGANGAAGCNGCAGAAATTGANCCAACTTTTGCTCTGGCCTATTGGGGTCAGGCGATGAGTAATAACTTCCCTCTCTGGGCTAGGCAGAATACAGAAGATGCTAGAAATGCACTCAAAAAATTTGCTCCTACATTTGAGGCTCGNCTCGAGTTAGCAAAATCAGAAAAAGAAAAGGCTTTCATGAGTGCTGCTGAAGCACTGGTGTTCAGCTCTGAAGATAAACTAGAGAGAGATTTTGCNTACTCGGACACAATGGCAAACATGCATGCTAAATGGCCAGAGGATCATGAGATTTCAATTTTTTATGCGTTGTCCCTTCTTGGAACTATGAGACCAGGTGATGAAGGATTTAAGAGACAAGCACTCGCTGCTTCTATTGCGATGTCTGTGATGGAAGAAAATAAAACACATCCTGGTGCAGCTCATTTTACAATTCACTCATTAGATGATCCTGAGCACGCCATTTTAGCTCTTCCTGCTGCAAAGGTTTATTCTGAAATAGCGCCTTCTTCAGCACATGCATTACACATGCCTTCACATATATTTTTGCAATTAGGAATGTGGGAACGTGTAGTAAATTCAAATATAGAGTCTTATGCCTCAGCTGTTAGTCATACGAAAAAATTGATTGAGCAGGGTGTCACTAACTTGGGAACATCAGTCGTTGGACGGGAAGATTTTCATTCATTGTCATGGTTAGCATATGGTAATTTGATGTTGGGTCATTATGATCGTGCCCAAGAAAATCTCGATTTAGCATTAAGTGTAGTGGATGCAAATCCAGGTAATAGGTATGCTCACGCTGGATACCTCAATATGCTTGCAAGACATGCTCTTGAGACTGGTGATTGCAGGAATATCAGTCTTGGGAGTGACGATAGTGAAGAAGGCAAAAATAGCTCATTGGTCACAGCGGCCGGTATGTGCGCTGCTATTGATAGAGATATAGAGACAGCATCAGTAGCAGTAGCTCGCCTAGAAGGAATGATTGAGAAAGCTAGGGACGCTGGTAAAGCATACAATGCTCTACAACTTGAAATTTTATCGAAAGAAGTTCAAGCGATGATTGGGCTTGCCTCAGGTAATTTTGATTCTGCAATTAACTTAGCAAAAGAAGCTTCAGACATTGAGTTGGAAAATATGTCAGCACCATCAGGACCTCCAATTCCAATGAAACCAGCAGCTGAACTGTATGGCGAAATGTTAGCTGCTGCAGGGAGATATGAAGATGCGGTGTCAGCATATAAGCG
>PBAE01000015.1 GCA_002715745.1 Woeseiaceae bacterium | reverse complement strand
TCTCTATACCAACATCAGACATTATTAAATGATTTTCAATATCATCAATGAGTTCTTCATCAATTTTATTCTTCCCAATAAAGTCAAAAAAATTACTTGTTACTTTCGTGCTGGCCCCAGAAACTGATTCCTTGAGTTTGGAGAAAAAACTTCTTGAAGTATTTTTATTGGTTTCTTTGTCACTCATTTTGTATTCTCATGTTTAATTTTTCTATTATATTAAAAATAAATACATATTTATGGTAACAGGAAGAAATAATTCAAAAAATCGAGGAAAAGTCAGAATTACCTCTGGTGAATGGAAAAACAGAAATCTTCAGGTTCCAGGTATCGATGGATTACGACCTACTTCTGAAAGGGTTCGCGAGACATTATTTAACTGGTTAATGCCTTCAATTCAGAAGTCAGTATGTCTTGATTTGTTTGCAGGTTCAGGATCACTCGGTTTTGAAGCACTATCGAGAGGTGCAAAACATTGCACTTTTGTAGAAAAATCAAAATTAGCTTTCANGTCAAATAANAACAACNAGAACAAGTCTCANTGCANTNAATTCAGAGGTNNATAACTGNGANGCAATTGATTTTTTAAGTTCAGTTCNNAATCATAATTTCAATCTTGTATTTCTTGATCCNCCATTTTCNGATGATTATTTAATAAGNTCNATAGAATCAATTNATNAATATCAACTTGTTTCCAGATGGTGGATATATTTATATTGAATTTAATAAAAATAATGATTTATNTGATTTACCTGACAATTGGTCTGTGATTAGAAAAAAAATATATGGTAACGTTTGTTTTAATCTTATCGANATTGTTTGATGTATTTAACTAATGAGGTTTTGTGATGTCAGTAAAAGCAATGTATCCNGGCACATTTGACCCAATGACACTTGGCCATAAAGAGCTTGCATCTCGTGCTGCAAAAATATTTGATTCTGTTGTGGTCGCCATAGCTGCAAATCCAGAAAAAAATCCTATGTTTTCATTACAAGAACGTGTTTCAATGGCAAAAGAGGTATTGTCTGATATATCAAATATCAAAGTTGCCGAATATTCTGGTTTAACGGTGGATTTTGCCATCGAAAATGATATCGGTGTCATTGTCAGAGGAATAAGAGCAGCGTCGGATTTCGAATATGAATTGCAATTGGCTAATATGAATCGATACCTTGCAAAAAAAATAGAGACAGCTTTCCTCACTCCAACCGAATATGCTTTTGTAACATCAAGCTTAGTAAGAGAAATNGCCACGATGGGTGGAAATGTAAGTAGTTTTGTGTCACCTGCAGTTGAAAAAGCAATGGCCAATCATTTTAAAAACAAATAACCCAAGTTAGATGTTAGATTTGACAAATACGGCAATAAAAAGTTGATCTTTGTCCAAGTATTTTTATTGAAATTGGTTCACCACATTTAACACAAGGTTCTTTATCCCTGCCGTAAACTTTCAGCTTTTGTTTAAAATATCCTGGATTTCCGTCACTCATATAAAAGTCTTGTAATGTTGTTCCGCCTGATTTTATTGCTTGAGTAAGTATTTTTTTAATTGCTTCCACCAGTTTTTTCATTCGTTTTCTGGATAATCTTCCTGTTTTAATTGATGGTCTGATGCCAGCAAGAAAGAGACTCTCTGATGCATAAATATTTCCAACACCCACAACGACTTGGGAATTCATAATAAATTGCTTGATTGTCACTTTTCTATTTCTCGATTTTTTCCATAAATAATTTTCGGAGAATTCATCACTCAGTGGCTCGGGTCCAAGTCTCTGGAAAAGCGGGTGTAATGGGGGATTGTGACTCCAAAAGAAAGCACCAAATTTTCTCGGGTCGCGATATCTAAGCGAGATGCCATTTTTGAACACTATGTCAAAATGATCATGTTTCATTGGAGGCTCATCACTTTTAATGATTCTCAGGCTTCCTGACATGCCAAGATGGATAATTGCTGAACCATGATCCATTTCTAGTAATATGTATTTTGCACGTCTTTTTACCGATTGGACAACTCTGCCAAGGGATTTTTGCTTTACATCAGATTCTATCATCCAGCGGAGTTTCGGCTCTCTGATGATCAAATTTTCTATTGTATTTCCGGTAACCCAGGGAGATATCCCGTTTTTCGTTGTCTCAACTTCAGGTAATTCGGGCATCTGAATATGGTATCCGATCTTTAGGTATATTGATAAATAGATTTATCAATATGGGTGATCATTTTGCACAAAATCAAATCTTATTTGATTTTTGCTTCCTTGTATAAGACGTGCTTACGAATTGTAGGATCGTATTTCTTGGTTTCCATCTTTTCAGGATGCACACGTTTATTTTTGTCAGTAGTGTAGAAATGCCCTGTTCCTGCGCTTGAAACCAATCGTATTTTTTCTCTCATTTGATTCGTCCTATTTTAGATAGTCTGACCATTCTGTTTGATATCACTCAGAACTTTTTCAAGTCCGTGCTTATCGATTATGCGAAGGCCTTTTTTCGAAACTCTTAGCTTAATGTATCGGTTCTCTTTCTCCAGCCAGAACCTCTTATACTGGAGATTGGGCAGGAAACGTCGCCTCGTTTTGTTATGAGCGTGCGAAACATTGTTTCCACTCATTGGGCGTTTTCCAGTAACTTGACAGACTCTCGACATCATTTATCTCTTTGTATCAATGAATATTAGAAAATAATATAAACAGCGCAACTTTATACCAGTCTAGAACGTTCATATCAAGACTCTTTAATAAAATTTGCATGTTTTTTTATTTTTAGTTGTTGGATTATACAAAATTTAAACATAAATTAGTAAATTACTAATTTTACGAGATATTTTACTGGCAATTTATACCAACAAACATATATGCTTTCACACAAATAATTAAAATTAAAATAATTTATGAAAAATATTCTTTTAGGAGTAACTGGCAGTATTGCGGCTTACAAATCACCAGAAATAGTGAGAAATTTAAGATCGCAAGGTTTCACTGTTAGAGTGGTATTAAGTGAGAGTGCTAAGGAGTTTGTGACAGAGACAACACTCCAAGCGGTCTCATCTTATCCTGTTAGATCATCACTCTGGGACACTGAAGCCGAGGCTGCGATGAGTCATATTGAATTGGCCAGATGGGCAGATTGCATNTTGATAGCTCCAGCGACAGCAAACTTTCTATCACANTTAGCATATGGTTCCGCGAATGACTTATTGACAACATTGTGTTTAGCAACACAATCTAAAATTTTTGTCTCCCCAGCAATGAATTCTGTAATGTGGGAAAACAAGGCAGTACAAGAAAATAAGTCGACATTAGTTTCACGCGGAATAAATATTATTGAGCCTGACTATGGCGATCAAGCATGTGGGGAAGTTGGTATGGGAAGAATGCCTGATCCTGATACTATAGCAGGAATTATTAAAGAAAAATTTCTAGAAAATCCTTCCCCGCTCGGAGGTAAGAAGGTATTAATAACAGCAGGACCAACGAGAGAGCCAATTGATCCAATAAGATTTATTTCTAACAGAAGCTCCGGAAAAATGGGCTATGCATTAGCATCAGCATTCAATACTGCAGGCTGTAACGTGAAGATAATCAGTGGGCCATCATCTTTGCCTTTTCCAGATGCATGCGATGTAGTTAAGATTGAAACTGCCAAAGAAATGTACGATGAGGTTCACAAAAGTCTCAAAGGTATAGATATTTTTGTATCGGCGGCAGCAGTCTCAGACTATTCCAGTGAGAAAATAGACAAGCATAAAATAAAAAAGAATGATGACACAATGTCATTACGTTTAATTAAATCACTAGATATTTTGTCTTCTGTTACCAGCTTGCGATCACNCCCATTCTGTGTTGGATTTGCAGCTGAGACAGACAATATAAAAGTCTATGCCAAAGAAAAACTCATAAAGAAAGAATTGGATATGATTATTGCCAATAAAGTAGGATCAAATTTAGGCTTTGATTCAGATGAGAATTCAGTTCTTGTTCTTTGGAATGGCGGGAGTAAACGTTATAAGAAACAGCTAAAAATTAGCCTCGCCAAACAATTGGTTCAATTGATTTCGAAGAGATATCTATCAAATAGTGAAATAAATGATAAACCATCAAATGTTAGCTCTATTTATCAATCATAAGTGAAAGTTTTGAGATCAATCGAACTAAAAATATTAGATCCCAAGATTGGAGAATCTATTCCTCTGCCACAAATTGCCACAGAAGGTTCAGCGGGAATGGATATGCGTGCTTGTATTGACTCAGAATTAATAGTTTCTTCTGGCGATACCGTACTGGTCCCAACTGGCATAGCCATTCATATCGCTGATAATAATCTTGCAGCTGTTCTGTTACCAAGATCTGGTCTTGGTCATAAACACGGACTTGTCCTCGGTAATTTAACGGGTTTAATCGATTCGGATTATCAGGGACAAATATTCATATCTTGTTGGAATAGAGGAGAAAAAGCATACAAGATCAATCCCGGAGACCGTATTGCTCAGATGGTTTTTATTCCAGTGGAGCAAGTTAAGTTTGAAGTAGTGGATGACTTTAAAGAGAGTGACAGAGGGGAAGGTGGGTTCGGTCACTCAGGCAAATCGTAAAAAAATCCTCAAATTAGAGTGAACTGTATTTAGAGCGATACTCAATCAAGTCAGGTAAATGAGATTTGAGATCCTCATNTTCTTTTATGAAAAAAATTAGATCCTCAAGATTGGCAATAGATATAACAGGAGAACTTAACTCTTGTTCTAGTTCACTGATAGCCGAGTTTCTTGATTTACCTCTTTCTTGTCTGTCCATTGAGATAANCAGACCNGCAACTGATGCATTCTCAGAAATAATCAGTTCGTAAGCCTCTCTAACAGCTGTACCCGCGGTTATTACGTCATCAATTATCAGCACTTTACCCTTTAAATTGGCACCTACCACACAACCACCTTCGCCATGAGCCTTCGATTCTTTTCGGTTGAACGCAAAAGGTTTATCTATATCGTATTTATCTGAAAGCGCTGATGCTGTTGCCGATGCCAAAGTGATTCCCTTGTATGCNGGTCCAAAGAGCATATCAAATTCTATGTTTGATGATACGATGGTATCAGCATAATGGCGACCGAGTTGTGCTATTGCTCTACCTGTATTGAATAAACCCGCATTGAAAAAATAAGGACTTTTTCTGCCAGACTTTAGTGTGAACTCACCAAATTGAAGTACTTTTGAATCTATAGCTAGTCTTAGAAAGTTTGTTTTTGTTTCTTTCATTTCAATTAGACTATTATAAAAATTTTGATTTGAACACTAAATATACACCACTATCATATATTTATTTTTTTCGTGTTGTTAGCATGACCTATAATAAATTAAAAAAGGAACACTCTTGTTGAAAATTATAAGTTTAAATGCAAACGGGATAAGGGCGGCGGCGAGAAAAGGCTTATATGACTGGCTAAAACAAAAAAATGCAGATGTTGTTTGCATTCAAGAAACAAAAGCACAAGAACATCAATTGCTTGATGATTGTTTTCGTCCAGAAGGTTATTTTTGCTACTACAATGATGCGCAAAAAAAAGGTTACAGTGGCGTCGCTATTTACACCCGATTTAAGCCAAAAAAAATTATTTATGGTATAGGCTTAAAAGATTTTGATGAGGAAGGAAGATACCTTGAGGTTCGACTAGATCACATAAATGTTGTATCCGTATACCTGCCATCAGGATCTTCGGGAGACATTAGGCAAGATTTCAAAATGCGATGTCTAAAAAAATTTGAAGGGCATTTAAAAAAATTAAGAAGACGTCATTCTGAATATATCCTCTGTGGAGATTGGAATATTGCTCATCATGAGATTGATCTTAAGAATTGGCGTGCTAATAGGAAGCACTCTGGATTTTTGCCTGAGGAGAGAGAATGGCTCACTCATATATTCAATGATTTAGATTTTTCGGACGCCTTCAGACTTGATAATAAAGAATCTGATCAATATACCTGGTGGTCAAATAGAGGACGAGCATGGGACAACAACGTCGGTTGGCGGATTGATTATCAGATAATAACACCAGGCCTCAATAATAAGGTGCTTTCATCTGAGATATATAAGGACGAGCGTTTTTCAGATCATGCGCCTCTCATAATTAATTATGATTGGAAAAAATAATTCAATATCTAAAAAAATACAATAGAATTTTGGTTATTCAGCGAGATAGATATATAGGAAGATATGAAAACTAAACTTTTAAGCATTTGTCTTCTTGGCTTTACGTCAGGACTGCCATATATGCTAGTTTTTGTAACTTTAGGGACTTGGCTGGCCGTACTTGATATTGATATAGCAACTATAGGTTTCTTTGCATGGATTGTATTAACTTATTCATTAAAATTTTTATGGGCGCCTCTGGTTGATAATTTCTCTATTCCAGGTCTAAGAAGATACGGAAGCAGAAAAAGTTGGATTGCCTCAATGCAAATATTAATAATTGTATTTTTATTTGTTTTATCGAAAACAGATCCTTTAACTAATATAGGTTTATTTGCCTTTTTTGCATTTCTCATTGCGTTTTTTGGGTCTATTCAAGATATTGCAATAGATGCCTTTAGAATTGAATTAGTAGAGATAGAAGAGCAGGGTAATTTAGCTGCGAGTTATCAATTTGGCTATAGAATGGCAATACTCGTTGCATCCTCAGGAGCACTGATCTTAGCCTCAAGAACGAGCTGGACTTTCGTTTACCAATTAATGTCTCTATTTATGTTTCTTGGACTTTTAGGTCTATCTTTTGTTTCGGAAAATATAAATACATCCTTGATAAAGTTAACCTTAAATGATTCTTTCTGGAGGCCGTTAAGAGACTTTGCATCCAGATTTGGATTATATGCATCTGCCCTTCTTTTGGGAATCATAAGTACATATAGATTGACAGACATAATGACAGGGCAAATCATCAATCCTTTTTATATCGAAATGGGATTTTCACTTAATGAAATAGGGTTTGTTGTAAAAACAGTTGCATTAGCGGCATCAATTTTTGGGTTCTTTATTGGCGGAAGATTAATCAAATTATTAGGTGTTAATAAATCTTTAATTCTGGGTGCTTTTCTTGTAATGGTAACTAATTTATTTTTTGCATATATTGCAATTTCGGATAAGTCTCTTTCATTGCTTTCAATTGTAGTTGCTCTTGATAGTATGGCGGCAGGAATTGTAGGAACAGTAAATATAACTTTTTTAACAAGCCTTGTATCCAAGGAATATACAGCTGTTCAATATGCGTTGTTTACATCTTTTATGATGTTACCCGGAAAGATTCTTGCAGGTTTTTCTGGTGTTTTAATTGCAAATTTAGGACTAATTTTTGGAGATCATTATGGATGGATGATCTTTTTTATTATTACTTCTTGCCTAACTTTACCTTCAATATTATTAATTTTTTTCTATAAAAATAAATATGATAGTTAGCAGTGGTGGTTAAATATTTTCATGTTAAGTTTCTAGGCTATAACCAGAGTGCACAAAAAGAATGAAAAAAATAATTTTGTTGATATTGACGTAATAAAATTTTCTGATCCAAAGGATAATGGATGAGGAGTATTTAGTTACGTAGAGGCGACATTGCTGGCCCATGCCCTGGAGATAGGTTAAAAAACTTAGGTATTTTCAGAGTTATCAAAGAGTAATTGTTAGGATTCCAGCACATTATCTTTAGGAAATCTTCGTTAAGACCCAATCCCAGATAAAATGCCCTTTTTTCAGGCCTTTTTTCTCAAATTTTGTGGTAGGTCTTTCCAGTTTGATTTTTCCGTTATGTTTAAGATGCTTACTTACTATGAAATCAGTATTTTTTTCTATTATCTCAATAATATGTTCTGCGTAGTTATTCCAGTCTGTCGCAATGTGAAGTTGACCAGTTTTTTTTAATTTACTCGCGCATAAGCGAAGAAAATCTTTTTGAATAAGCCTGCGCTTATGATGTCTTTTTTTTGGCCATGGGTCTGGAAAGTATATGTTGATTCTCTCAAGTGATTTATCAGCTATTTGAACCTCTAACACATCACGAGCATCTCCAGAGCAAATTTTTATATTATTGATTTGCTTCTTCTTCGCTTTAATTAGACAACTACCAATACCCGAATCATACACTTCTATACCAAGGTAGTTTTTATCGGTATTAGATTCAGCACTAGCAATTAAGGCCTCACCATTACCGAACCCAATTTCAAGATGAATAGGGAAATTATTGCGATACAATGAGTAGAAATTTAATTTTTTTTTTGAAAAATTCACTCCATACTCAGACCATAATTGATTAATGGCGGAATGTTGTCCGGAAGTTTTTCTACCAGTTCTTCTTACGAAACTCTTTATTGTTCTCAATTATTTTAACCAGGCTTTAATAAAACCTATTATTGCTATGGTTGATAAAGTGATTCCTATTGTGGTGTTCGGGCTAAATAAAGTGACAAGTATTCCAGACATAAATAAAGTAGCTCCAATTGCCAAAAAGAAAAATTGTTCTTTTTGTCGAATAAATTGTTTTTTTAATTCGGCAATATTTTGTCTGTTCTTATTTTCTATTTCAGCTTGAGATGAAAATCGCTTTATTATTTTTGGAAAATCTCTCGCAGTTTGCCTGAACAACGGAAGATTTTTTTTGAAGTCAGAAGCTACTGATTTAAATCCAATTTGTTCATTCATCCAAACTTTTAATACTGGATACGCTGTTTTCCATAAATCCAATTCGGGATATAACTGACGACCAAGACCTTCGATATTGAATAATGTTTTTTGAAGTAATATAAGTTGAGGTTGAACCTCCATATTAAATTGTCTGGCTGTGTTGAACAAACTGATTAAAACATTAGCAAAAGATATATCTGAGAGGGGTTTATTGAAGATTGGTTCACAAACAGTTCTTATAGCAATCTCAAATTCATCAACCCTCGTCTCACTTGGAACCCATCCAGAATCTATATGTAATTGAGCGATTTTATTATAATCCCCTTCAAAAAAAGCCAGAAAATTCTCAGCGAGATAATACTGGTCATCTTTTGTTAGTGTACCTATTATGCCGAAGTCAACAGCAGCATATTTGGGGAAGTCAGGATCCTCAATTTGAACAAAAATATTACCAGGATGCATATCAGCATGAAAAAAATTGTGTCTAAAAACTTGTGTAAAAAATATTTCAACACCATTTTCAGCGAGAGCTTTAATATTGGTTTTTTGTTTTTTTAAAGTATCAATATCTCTAATGGGTGTTCCGTATATTCTTTCTTGAACAAGAATATTCGTTCTGCAATAGTCCCAGTATATTTCTGGAACATATAGCATTTCAGATTTTGAGAAGTTTTTCTTCAATCTCGCTGCATTGGCTGCTTCTCTTTTGAGATCAAGTTCATTGATTATAGTTTTTTCGTACTCTTTCACTATTTCAGTTGGCTTGACTTGTTCACTCTCACTCCAAAAGTTTTCAAGTGATCGAGCGATAATATAAAGCGCGGAAATGTCTTTTACGATTTGGGTTTGAATGTTTGGTCTAAGAATTTTTATGATGACGTCCTTGCCATCAGAGAGTTTTGCGCTATGCACCTGAGCTATTGATGCAGCGGCTAATGGCTCATCATCGATTTTTTTAAATATTTGATCAATAGATTTATCATACGCCGTATCTAATATCTCTAGTGCTTGTGATTTTGAAAATGGTGTTACTTGATCCTGAAGTTTGGCAAGTTCATTTGCAATCTCTTCTGGGAGAAGATCGCGGCGAGTTGATACGACTTGACCAAATTTAACAAAGATAGGACCTAATTCTTCTAATGCCTTTCGAATTCGTTCTCCTAGAGAAGAATCCTTACTAATTTTCCTCGGCAGTAATATAAAAAAATATTTAAATGATTTTAGAACTGGTACTTTGTCTAAAAGTTCATCGAGACGGTAACCAACTAGGATTCTCTGAATGGTTATTAGTCTCAAAATATTTTTACTGGTTGACATAATCTTATTCTATCTTTGAAATTCATTTATTTTTTTTTCAAGACGTTCGATATCATCTCGAATTTTTGATACTTCTTTTGAGAAAAAATTAAATTCATATTTGCTGGGCATCAACTTAATTTCCTCTTGAAGATACTCCTTGATGTTTTCTTGAAGAATATCTCTGGTGTTCAGCATCCAGTCACCTGTTTTTTTTGAGAATTTGACAATATTATTCGCCATCACATCTCCGACAATATGAGATAACTCCTCCTCAATATCAGGCTTTATCATTTCGAAGAGTTTTTGAAACTTTTGTGCAACTGCTACATCTCCATTAATACCAATACTTCCATCTCTCAGAGCATCAGAAGAATTGTCTCTAAGAAGATTGGTAAAGCTAATTAGCGACCCTGATATCTGAACGTCGAAATTTTCCTTGTTTGTGTGAAGATTAAGTTCATTTGAAATCATAATGACATTAAAAAAGTGAGAGGTATTTTTAATTTGAATAGACAGTATTTTTCCTTCGAGCTCCTGACTTATTTTTTTTGCCGATGTTCTTGTTGTTATCTGACTATTTATTTTAGAAAGAATGCCTTTCGAGATTTTTAATTTATCAATCATCAGAACTTATAGCCTTCATGTAAGGCTACGATTCCTCCAGTTAAATTTGTATATCGACATCTTTCAAATTTTGCTTTTTCCATCATATTCATCAGTGTTTTTTGGTCAGGATGAACTCTTATTGATTCTGCTAAATATTTATAGCTATCCTCGTCTTTGGCAACCATTTTCCCTAAAAACGGAAGCACCTTAAATGAATACAAATCATATGTGGGTTTCAAAAAATTCATTGGCTTAGAAAACTCAAGGATCAGTAATTTACCACCTGGTTTTAAGGTTCGGTATATAGATTTAAGGGCTCTCTTTTTATCAGTAATGTTTCGAAGTCCAAAAGCAATTGTAACAATGTCGAATGTATTCTCATTAAATGATAAATTTTCACCGTCTAATTGAATGATTGATAAATTATTTGAGACACCATAATTTACCAATCTTGCTCTCCCTTCATTTAGCATTGAAAAATTTATGTCAGCCAATATTACTTGACCATCATCACCAACTTGAGAAGAAAAAATTTTAGCAAGGTCGCCAGTTCCACCTGCCAAATCGAGTACATTATGCCCATATTTAACTGATGCTCTCTCTATGGTGAACTTCTTCCATAATCTATGCATGCCCATTGACATGAGATCATTCATCAAGTCATATCGACTTGAAACAGAGTCGAAAACGTCTTTTACATAATCTGCCTTTTTCTCTTTAGATACTTTTTTATAACCAAAATGAGTTTCTTTATTATTCATATCAATACCAATTTTTATTATTCTGGAGTATATCCAGAAGCTTTAACTTGGTCGAGGTAAGTCTGCCAATATTTATTTTTATTTTGACCTAACTCATTAAGATATTTCCAAGTATAAATTCCAGAATTGTGGCCGTCATCGAATATTAGTTTAATTGCATAATTTCCGACAGGCTTAACTTCATTGATCATGACATTTTCTTTATTAAGTTGGAGTGTTGATTGACTCGATCCATGGCCTTTAACTTCAGCAGATCGAGAGTGCACCCTCAGAAACTCAAAAGAAAACTCGTATTTTGTATTATCAGGATAGACTAGTAACAGTGCTCGATTTTTCCTGCGAATCATTATTTCGGAAGGAATCTTATCCATAACTAACTGTCGTTTTATTAGAGTATGTAACGACTTAAATCTTCATTTTTTGAGAGTTCAACCAGATGATCATCTACATACTTTTTATCAATTTTTATATTACTTCCATCAATTTCAGATGCTTCGAATGAAACTGTTTCTAATAATCGCTCCATAACAGTGTGCAGTCTTCTAGCACCAATATTTTCTGTATTTTCATTGACATGATATGCAACTTCAGCAAGTCTTTGAACGCCATCCTTTGTAAATTTAAGATTCACTCCTTCTGTTTTTATAAGAGCAGTGTATTGAGTTGTAAGAGAAGCATTTGGCTCGGTGAGAATTTTAACAAAATCGTCAGTTGTAAGTGATTTAAGTTCAACCCTTATTGGGAACCTACCTTGCAATTCTGGTATAAGATCTGATGGTTTTGAGACATGAAAAGCGCCTGATGCAATAAAAAGTATGTGGTCTGTTTTAACCATACCGTATTTAGTATTGACTGTTGAACCTTCTATGAGCGGAAGAAGGTCTCTCTGAACTCCTTCTCTGGATACATCTGCACCGATACTNTCAGATCTTCTTGCGATTTTGTCAATTTCATCTAGNAAAACGATTCCTTGTTGCTCAACTGCATCTATTGCCTGAGATTTAAGCTTTTCCTCATCAAGCATCTTAGCTGCTTCCTCNTTGGTGAGCATTTTCATTGCATCTTGGACTTTTAGTTTGCGAGTTTTTGTTTTGTTNTTTGATAGATTTTGAAACATTCCTTGTAGCTGATTGGTCATTTCTTCCATGCCTGGAGGCGCCATTATTTCTATTCCAACTGGAGTTGCTTGTATCTCTAATTCAATCTCTTTTTCATCAAGTTTTCCTTCTCTCAGCATCTTTCGAAATTTTTGGCGTGTTTCATTCATAGATGAATCATTTTGCCCATTATTACTTTCCGCTCCCGGTGATGGAGGAAGCAATGCATCAAGAACCCTCTCTTCTGCAGCATCCTCAGCACGATGTTTAACTTTTTCCATCTCAGCTTCACGAGTAATTTTTACTGCCACATCAACGAGGTCTCTTATTATGCTNTCAACCTCTCTACCCACATANCCAACCTCGGTGAACTTTGTTGCTTCCACCTTTATAAATGGTGCTTTCGCTAATCTAGCGAGCCTTCTAGAGATCTCTGTTTTTCCTATTCCTGTCGCTCCTATCATAAGTATATTTTTTGGAGTGATTTCTCCTCTGAGAGGATCAGCCACGTTTGATCTTCTCCATCTGTTTCTCAAAGCAATCGCAACAGCACGTTTAGCTTCGTCTTGACCAATTATATGATTATCAAGTTCCTGAACAATTTCTCTTGGTGTCATCTGAGACATAGTTTTTCCACCTGCTTATTTTTTTGCTAACTCTTCAATGATGATGTTGTTATTTGTGTAAACACAGATTTCACTAGCGATATTGAGTGCTTCTATCGCAATAGTTTTCGCATCTAATTTGGTATTTTTCATAAGAGCAAGAGCTGAAGCTTGAGCAAAAGCACCACCAGATCCAATTGCCATAATGTCATTTTCTGGCTCTATAACATCTCCATTACCAGATATTATTAACGATGAGTCTTGATCTGCGACACATAACAATGCTTCCAGTCTTCTCAGTCGACGATCTGTTCTCCATTCTTTTGCAAGTTCGATCGCTGCTCTTGTAAGATTTCCATATTGTTCTATTTTTCCTTCAAATAACTCAAATAAGGTAAAAGCATCGGCCGTGCCTCCTGCAAAACCAGCTATGACCTTTCCTGATGCGAGGGTTCTCACTTTTTTGGCATTCCCTTTCATTACGGTATTACCAAGACTGACTTGGCCGTCACCAGCAATTGCGACTTTATTATTTCTTCTTACAGATACAATTGTTGTGCCTCTGTATTGTTCCATTACACTCCTCAATCGATAGAAACTCTATCGTCTTTTCAATTTACCCTTTTCGTTTATTTTTAGCCCTAGGGTGTGTTTGATCGTATATTTGGGCTAGGTGTTGAAAATCAAGGTGTGTGTAAATCTGGGTAGTGCTTATATTTGCATGACCAAGTAATTCTTGGACACCTCTGAGGTCTTGACTGGATTCAAGAAGATGAGTCGCGAATGAATGCCTTAGCATATGAGGGTACACTTTTACTGATAGGTTTTGTTTTTTTGCCCAGTAACTCAGTCTCGATTGGATAGACCTGGCTTTGAGCCTCTCGCCACGTTTGCTTATGAAGAGTGCTCTGCTTTTAGGCTTGATCTCGTTATTTCTTGATCTTAACCATGACTTGATTGCACCTATTGCAAATTTTCCGACGGGAATAATCCTCTGCTTATTCCCTTTTCCGGTAACAATTACAGTGGCATCACTTAGATCGATATCAGTCGTATTGAGATTAACAAGCTCTGAAAGCCTCAATCCAGATGAGTACATTAACTCTAAAATCGCCCTATCTCTATCTGGGATAAAACCGATTTCCTTAATATCGAGTAATCTCATCATCATATCTGTATCTAGATTCTCCGGTAACCTAGTTCTGGCTCTGGGTGCCCGAACATTTTGAGCGGGATTATTTTTGATCTTTTTTTCTTTGATTAAATAGCGAAAAAAAGACCTTAATGATGATAAGTTTCTTTGAATAGATTTTGGACTAACACCAGATCTGAATCGTGAAGCACTATAAGAACGAATATGCTCGCTATCTATGTTATCCCAGGAAGATATTTTATTTTCCTTACAAAAAGAAATAAATATATTCAGGTCCTTTTGATAATTTTTACATGTATATTCAGATAGTCTCCTTTCTACTTCGAGATATCTTATATATCGATCAATCCACTCCTTTTGTTCACCTGAAAGCATAGATATCAAATTGATTTTAGCTGATAAAATTTAAGAGATTGGGATATTAACTGCCCGATAACTTTGAGATAATCCATGCTCATATCAGGATTGAATCGATTTTCATCGTCACTGCTTATTGCTAGGAAGCCCAATTTTTTTTGTATGCCCAGAGGAATGAGTGCGCAAGACTTAACATTATTTGGCTGCTTGAACAGTAATTTAAGTTGCTCGCTTTTTAACTTGTTGCAACGGGGTAAATTGTTATCAATAAATGACTTGAATGGCTTCAGTGAATCATGAGAATTTTCATAGAATAGAATATCTTTATTTTTTAATTTGACATCATTAAAGAATAAGAAAGTACACTCCAAGACATCAAATTCTTCAATTAAATTCTTACAGGAAATGTTGATCGTATCTTCAAAATTTTTGGAATGAATAAGCTTGTATGCAAATTCATAAATTTTATGTATTAGATTGTGGTTTAGTGACGCATTTTGAATAAATTCATTAAGCTTATCCTTTAAGTCTTTATTTTCTTTTCTGAGTATATCAATTTGCCGTTCAACAAGAGATACGCTTCCTTTTTTTGAGTGAGGTATTTCTAAATTTGCCAATATATCAGGTTTATCAAGGAAGAAATCAAGGTTCTTTTGCAAATATTCTCTTACGTTTTTTTCACTTATTGTATCTCTCTTTGACATCTATCTTTCCTAGCTTCTGAAATTAATCAATGGAAAATTTTTCTTCCTTGAGACTATCAATTATGCCATTTCTGGGATCCGAGTATTTGAGCTCATCAAGTAATTCATTATTCATCCTGGCTGAATCAAGGCGTCTTGATTCTCTCATGAAAGACAGTCTTGTTTCCTCCCATGTTCTTATTGCTTCCGAGACTTTTACCTCTCTGGGCATATTGATACCAGAATATTCACAAACAGACTTATAAAACCATGTTTGACTATTGTGACACCCATCCGAAATGTTATAAATTTTACTTAGATTTTTCTTTCTCAGCGCATTGATACAGCAATTTACAAGGTCTGAAATATGAATTCGATTACCTGGTTTGGCCTCTGATTCACTAATGACAGTAAAATTTTTATTCAATCTATTCGTACCTAATCTGTTCGGTCCATAGATGCCAGAAACTCTGAGTATTACAAGTCTAACATTGTTTTTCTTGCACCATTTTTCAAGAAAGAGTTCTGCCTCAACTCTTCTTTTTGCCCTCTGAGTTTGGGGATTTGTCTCTATTGACTCGTCAGTGAGTTTACCTGATCTGTCTCCATATACTCCACTGGTACTCAAATAGACAAATCTAACTGGTCTAGTATTCAGACTATTTGTAAAATTTTGCAATCTAAGATCTAAAGTTTTTTCTTTGTTTGGTGGAATGGTGTAAAGAACAGAAAAAGGATCAACAGTTTTTATCTTGTTACTATCAGAATCTAAATTTATTTTTTGGATTTTGAATTGTATATCATGATCGAAATTGCGACTTACAAGACAAATGTCACTTTTTGGAAGTTTTTCAGCAACCCTTAGTCCTGTGTAACCAGCTCCAGCAATTATAAAATTCATTAATTATCCTTAATCGTCTTCTCTTGATTTTGCTCTGATCGATTTCCTGTAGGTTTCACATGCAGAATCGACCTTGCCAAAATGGAAAAGAATTTCACCTAAAATAAAATAATTTTTGGAATCAGGATTTATTTCGATCGCTTTTTCAATGCATTCTTTCGCTTCTTCCCACCTTTGATTCTTCATTAAGACTTCGGCATGTATTCTCATTAATTTCGAATTATTTTCATATCGTTTTTGCCACTGCGATATTTTTTTTATAACTTTGTCAGATTGATCTTGGTTGAGACTTATGTAGGTATATACGAGAATTTCATCGAATGTTTTCTTCAAAAAATTTAATATTATTTTTTCAGCGATTTCATTTTCATTCAATTCTTTTAATTTTTTGCAATAGGTATCTACAAGATAAGAATTCTCTCTCNCTGAGCTTGATGCTCCTTTCCAAGTTTTNTTGAGAACATCAGAGGTTTTTGCATCCTTAATAAGCTCAGTGATTGATACTAACTCTAATTCAAAAAGTTTTTCTTCTTCAGTGCGATTTAAGGATTTGAGCAAAGCAAGATTATTTTCAAGTTGCTTCCATTCTGAGAACTTTATCTGTAAGTCCGCGAGGAGTCCCGCCGCGATTGTATTATCTGGTTCAATTTTATTTATTTTTTCAAGCGTTACTTTTGCACTCTCGTAATTCGATGACTTCAATTGTGTATTGGCTTGTATTAAGAGGATATGTGTTTCTGCATGACTGAGTTTTTCGTAAGCTTTTTTTATCCACTCGTCTCTCTCTTTGTACTTATTCTGTGAATCATAAGCTTGAATTATTTGAGTGTATGCGATAATTGGATTATCACAATATGGTAAAGCTTTTAGAGCATTTCTTTGGGCATTGTGATAGTCACCTTTAGACATTGATAAAATGCTATTCTCAAGGAGTTTGTTGGATTTATCGCGTTTCGAATTTTTGACTTTATTTAAAAGAAAGCTTGGAGCACTGAGAACTTTGGACAATATGTAAATAGAAACTAATAATATACTTAAACACAATAAAGAGAACACTAAAGATATATCTACAACGAAATCTTTATAATAAATTGATATATGTCCGGGAAAATCAATCAAATTTTGAGCCAGTAAAGCGCCCAAAAGTATTGTTAAAATAATATAAAATCCAAATTTCATTTAATCTTTCGTTCTCTCTTCAAGAANTANCTGATAATCTTCGATCATATTAATTATTTCTGGNAGGTTCTTTATCTGACTCGTCCTATAAACTGATTGTTCTNTAAGCTTCTCTATGATTGAAGCGACTTCTGTATCTTCATTGTCATAATAATTTTCAAGCCATTTTATAGCTTGATCNATTGAGGTCTCAAATAAGATCCAACGATTAATCTCTAATGATTGTTTAGCATCAAATAGTAATTGCTGAAGATGANGGGAGACAATTTCTTCTGTAATTTTTTTATTCTGGTCATATTGATCCAATTTCTTAACAGAAATCATCTCATTTAATGAACCGGATAACGATTTCAATATCTCTTTATAAATTGATGTTGATTGATCATCATTATTCATGGATGACTGCTGCGGCAATTTTCTTTGCAGAAAAACAGCATCATCAATAAATTTATTTATGTCTGCAATTAATTGATCTTTATTTTTTATTGATCCTGCTTTCTGGTTTTCAATTTCAGATGCCATTAATTTTTTTATTTTCAGAGCATCTTGGTCATTAAATTCCACCATAAGATCAAGTGCTTGTTGAAGCGTTCCAATAATGAAANAATGATCCATGGTAAATTGATCATGTAAATTTGCTATTCTCAGTAGATATCTAACTTCATTGACTANCCATATTTCTGTTCTGTTATTGGAGCTTGATGAGCGATCAAGATTTTTTATTGAGGTAATTTCTCGTTCTATAAACGATTGCTTCTTTTCAACATCCTCAAGTCTTTTGTTTAACTCATTGTCAGTGACGCTCAAATTCTCGATATTCGTGTTCAGAAGATTTTCATATTTAGCTTTTATCTCACCCTCGATATCATCATGAAATATGAAGTTTTTCTGAAAATAGATGTAGAGGATAACTGCACTTACGATAGATAAAAAAGAAGATACAGCAATTATTACCGGAAGCCTTGACGTATTCTTTTTCTTCTCTTTATGTTCAGCCTCTTCTTCCAATTTAATTTCCTTTAACTAGTGCATCCAATATTGCTTGGTTCCTCGGATCAAATGTAACTATGCATCTCGCATTACTTATCTTACTCCTTATCGCATCAGCTATTCTCTGGCTAGGGATAACAAATGTTGGCAGCTTGTTCATATTGACATCATGCTCTCTCATAATTGAGAAGAAATTTTCGAATACCTCACAGCTTAATATTACGATATAAGCAAAACTATTTTGTTTAAATTTCTTTTTTATTTCTAAAATCTTTCTATTGCTGTGCTTAGTCCTGATTTTCTGATAAACCATAAGATTTTGAATTTTTGCTCCTCTATCATGAAGCTCCAATTCAAGTTTATTCCTTCCAGTCTTTCCACGAATTATGGTGATGCATTTATTTTCAACATTNTGTAAGAGCTCNTCTTTCAGGAGGCCTTCACTACTGAATTCTTTCGATGGTGAGAGATCTACTTTGAGACCTAATTTTTCAATACATGATCTCGTGGTTGGTCCAATTGCAACAATTTTTGATTCTTTGAGATCTATGTATTCATGACTAATCTCAACAGCATTTTTGCTGATGAAGATAAATATGTCACTTTTTGATAACGCCGATACATTCTGTTTTAATTTATNTGAGGAGAAAGGCGATATTTCCAGTATTGGAAATACGTATGGAGTTTTATTCTGTGCTCTTAATATCTCAATTAACTTGCTGTCATATTTTTCTGAGCGTGTTAANAGTATTTCTTGTTGGTTTAATTTTGGTGGAGTCATTTATCTGGCTAATTTTAATATCTCTATCGCGCCTATTTGTTTCAGACGATCTGCAAGCTCTAATCCGAGTTCTTCAGCATTATTTGCACTACCGGTTACTGAATCTCTAGCCTCGAGAGAACCATCAGGAGAAATAACAATACTCTCTAAACTGCATTTTCCATTTTCATAAGTAGCGTATGATCCAATTGGAGANTGACAATCAGCAAGCAACGCGCTATTGATTGACCGCTCACAAGTAGTAGTAACTTCAGTTTCAAAATGATTTAGCTTGCTGACTATGTCTATGATCACTGCTTTTTGCTTGAGGCATTCTATACCAATAACTCCCTGAGCAGCAGCTGGAAGCATCTCNGCCGTTGAAAAAGTTTGAGAAATCTTGTTTGATAATTCAAGTCTATCCAATCCTGCTTTTGCAAGAATGATGGCATCGTAATCACCAGATTCCAATTTATCGATTCTTGTGTTCACATTGCCTCTTAAATTTTTTACCCTTAGATCAGGACGAATTTTTAATATTTGTGATTGTCTTCTCACACTCGANCTNCCAACCAAGGATCCCGATTTCAGTTCCGCTAGTTTTGATTTTTTTTTAGATAAAAGACAATCAAATGGCGATTCGCGTTTAAGCACCGCTGCTATGAAAAATTCTTCTTGCAAAAGAACTGGCAAATCTTTCATCGAATGAACTGCAATATCTGCTTTGTTTTGAAGAATTGCATATTCGAGTTCTTTTATAAATAGACCTTTTCCTCCAATTTTTCGAAGATTTTTATTAAGAATTTGNTCACCTTTTGTACTAAGAGGGAGTAACTCAACACCTTCTATTTCTGGGAGTTTTTTTAGTAAATTAGAAACATGATTGGCTTGCCATAGAGCAAGCTTACTCTTTCTCGTTGCAATCCGAATTATCAATCTGGCCTCCAAAAAAAACCATATTACTTAATAATATTGCTTTTTCGATAGTTATTAAAAATGCCAATTTTTTTTAAGTTTATGTATTCTTACTTTGAGTTATCAAGCAAATTAATGATTTCAGTGCCTCTAATTATTTTTATCCAATTGTTTTTGAAGCTCTTCTAGTTTCTCTCGAGTTCTTTTTAGTACTTGTTCTTGCACTTCAAATTCCTCTCTAGTTACAAGATCAAGATTTTTGATTTGAGATTCTATAAGTGACTGAATATTCTGCTGGAAATCACCTTTGATGGCTTCTAGATCATCCGGTAAATTTTCAGTAATTTTCTTCTTTATATTTTTTAAATAATTTTGCATGTCTTTGTCCTCTTATGAGAAAACATTATTAAAAATATTATTCTACTAGATTTTTTTGGCTGTGACTGATTATTCAGAGCTGAGATAAATAGGAATCGAGCCTATCTGAATTCATTGCAAAATTCTTTTTTAGATTTTCAGAGTTTTTCTTTATTTCTTCGAGGTTAACTGCATCTCCAACCTGAATAATTCCAACCATAGCCATCATTAAATGCGGATCACATTGGTATACATATATACCTTCTGCATCAAGAGTGACACTGAAATTCTGATTCATTTGTCCAACCCAGCCCTCAGACCCAGAAGGTATCATATTTGCGATTGAGGTTGAGTTGTGGGCCATATCTGTGACTTCAAAGTTAAGAGTATCTCCAGGAGACACCTTTATCACAGCTGGGTCAAAAACCATCGTCCCTGTAGGGCCGACATTCAGCATCCTGATAGTATGTTCAGGTCCAGCTGAAAGTTCAACTTTCATGGCTGGTGCTAAAACTTTGTCTTCTTTTTGCTCTGGGAGATCCGGTTGTTCGATATTTTTTACTGACAATGTTTCTTCAGATGTTACTAGGTTGATTCGACCAAATGGTTCCAGCCTTTCTTCGACTGTTACAATTTTTCTGACAGCTCTTTTTTTTACCATGTCCTTTGTTAGTTGAAGCACGAACACAGTCATGAATGTAATGAAAAGAGAGGTCACTATAATCCATATCCACGGTCTATAGTCTGATTTATTATTGTTATCTGACAAAATTTATACCAATTATAAAATTACTTTTTTGATCGTCTCAAATTGCGCGTGCAATATATCAAGAAATTAGTCAGAGTTAAACCAGTTAGGACTTAAAAATTTATAAAAAATAAAATTGTTGGTTTCTTTTTTATGCTATTTTTATTTTTTATCATTTTTTTATTGAGGTAATAATAATGAAGAAATTGTCTTTTTTTGTTGTCATAAGCACATTACTCGCTGTTCTTGGTTGTACTGATAATTCTGGTAAAACAGAAACAGGAGCAGAAAATAAATATGCCGATCTTGTGTTAAAAAATGGGTTTATAGCTACTGTTGATCCTAAAATAGGCAATGTGACGGCAATTGCAATCAACGATTACTTAATCTCTGCAGCCGGTGATGATCAGAAAATTGATGAATATATTGGTGCCAACACAGAAGTTATTGATCTTGGTGGACGTTTTGTTATGCCGGGCTTTATTGAGGGTCACGGTCATTTTATGAGTTTAGGTAGATCGAAACAAATTCTAGATTTGAATGATGTTGAAGGATGGGAGGAAATCGTATCAAAAGTTGCTGTAGAGGTCGATAAGTCTAAGCCAGGAGAATGGATTTTTGGTAGGGGTTGGCATCAAGACAAATGGGGTAGCCTGCCAGATAATGCAATAGATGGCGTGCCCATCAATGATACTTTAAGCAAGGTATCTCCACAAAATCCTGTGGTGCTCGGTCATGCAAGTGGTCATGCAGCATTTTGGAATGATGCCGCTCTCGAAATTGCTGGGGTGAATGATGATACGCCAGATCCTGATGGCGGTACAATCGTGAGGGATCTTACAGGCAANGCAACTGGTTTAATGAGAGAGACAGCACAAAGACTGATAAGCAAAGCTCGAAATGAGTACGAAGGCAGGCTTACTCCTCAGGAGACTGAATTAGAAAATCGTGAGCGTGCAAAAATGGCTGCAAATGAAGCATTAAAATTCGGCGTCACTTCTTTTCATGATGCTGGTGCGAGCTTTGAAACAATTGATTTTTTTAAACAACTAGAAAGTGAAGGGGAATTAGACGTTCGTCTTTATGTCATGGTAAGAAGAGAATCTAATGAAATTATGGATGCTGCACTACCTCAGTATAAAATGCTTCCTGAGGGTAATGACTTTCTTACGGTTAGATCGATAAAGCGACAAATAGATGGAGCATTAGGAGCCCATGGTGCATGGTTATTAGAACCTTATCTCGATCTTCCCGAGACTACCGGGCTGGTGCTAGAAACAGTTGAGGATATTACTGGCACAGCTGAGGTCGCAGTTAAACATGGATTTCAAGTGAATACACATGCAATAGGCGATAGAGCTAACAGAGAGGTGCTGGATATTTATGAAGACGTTTGGAGGGATATGGGAGTAGATGGAAAGGATTTGCGTTGGAGAATAGAGCATGCGCAACACATTCACCCTGATGATATTCCAAGATTCGGTGAGTTAGGGGTAATTGCTTCTGTGCAGGCGGTTCATGGTACATCTGATGGACCCTGGATACCCAGTCGACTCGGAGATGAGAGAGCGAAGGATACCTCTCAGCCATGGAGAACACTTTTTGAAACGGGTGCGATNATTACAAACGGTACTGATGTTCCAGTTGAAAGAATAGATCCCATTGCATCATATTATTCATCTGTAACAAGAAGAATGAATAATGGGGACGCTTTTTATCCCGAGCACATTATGACAAGGCAAGAAGCACTTGAGACCTATACTATTAATGGTGCTTATTCAGCTTTTGAAGAAGAAATCAAGGGCAGCTTAACACCAGGAAAATATGCAGATTTTGTAGTGATATCAAAGAATCTATTAACTGTAGACTACGAAGAGATTCCATCAGCTGAAGTTGAAATGACATTTGTTGGCGGTGAATTGAAATACAAAAAATAAACTACCACGTAAATATCCACAATAATTTTGAGCCAATTAATATACAAAAATTACATTTCAGGCGAATTTAAATCTTCTGATAATTTGTTTGATGATACAAGTCCTTATGATGGATCATTAGTTGCGAGAGTTTCAGAAGCCAATGAGGCTGATGTTGACCTGGCAGTTAAATCTGCAAGGAAAGCTCTCAATGGAGTTTGGTCAAGGATGAATCTAGATTCAAGATGCGCTCTCATAAGTAGAGTTGCAGATGAAATTGACAATAGGTTTGATGATTTTGTAAACGCGGAAATTGCTGATACTGGAAAACCATTAAAACAAGCAAGAACAATCGACATACCAAGAGGTGCGGAGAATTTTCGTTTTTTTTCGAATTATATTAAATCAATGAGTACCGAACTCTATGAATCACAAACTCATGACGGGGAAAAAATATTAAATTATTCGATTAGGAAACCCAAGGGCGTTATCGCTGTTATCGCCCCTTGGAATTTACCTCTTTTGTTGTTGACATGGAAACTCGCGCCCGCGCTTGTTGCAGGTAATTGTGTTATCGCAAAACCTTCTGAGGAAACACCAGGAAGTGCGACATTATTAGCAGAAGTTTTTGACAAAGTAGGGCTTCCTCCGGGAGTTTTTAATCTATTGCATGGATTTGGGCCAGCTTCGGTTGGTGAGTATTTGACCAAACACTCAGGAATAGACGCAATTACTTTTACAGGTGAATCATCTACGGGTTCAGAAATCATGAAATCTGCCGCACCAGGTGTCAAAGCACTGTCCTTTGAGTTAGGCGGAAAAAATCCAGCGATTATCTTTGATGATGCAGACCTAGACGCAGCAGTGCATGGGACAATTAAATCTGTATTCTCCAATTGTGGGCAAGTTTGCTTATGTACAGAGCGAGTTTATGTACANAGCCAATTATATGAGATATTCATGGAAAAATTTACATCAGAAGCTGAAAAGTTGATTGTGAATTGGCCTGAAGGAGATGCTAGTAATTTTGGCCCTCTAATTTCAGAAGATCACAGAAAAAAAGTTTTAGATGCTTTTTCTAAGGCCTCTTCAGATGGTGGAAATTTGATAACGGGTGGGTCGGTTCCAAAATTTTTAGATGAAAGAAAGTCTGGATTCTGGATAGAGCCAACAATATTCACAGGACTGGATGAAGATTCTGAATTCATGAAAAATGAGATATTTGGACCTGTCTGTCATGTGAGTAAATTTAATTCAGAAGATGAAGCTCTTCAAATGGCTAATGACACAGATTATGGCTTAGCTGCGGTTGTTTGGACAAAAGACTTAAAAAGAGCTCACTCTTTTTCAGCCAAGCTTGATGTTGGTATTGTTTGGATCAATTCGTGGTACTTGAGGGATTTAAGAACTCCTTTTGGTGGTACCAAATTATCAGGTATCGGCAGGGAGGGTGGCCATCACTCTATAGACTTCTATACTGAAACATCAAATATTTGTCTTAAATTATAACGTCTTATTCTCAATTTATTCTGATATACTCGTTTCATGATTTCTACTCCTGATATTAATGATAAATATCCTGACACTGAAGTAATTACTGATTTTAATCACTTCGGTGCGGTGTCTTCGTTCTTTGGNCAGATATCAACTGTTGAATGCTTTGAAGATAATTCTCTCGTAAAAGAGAAGTTATCAGAAAAAAGTGATGGAGGAGTCCTTGTGGTATCCGGAAAGAAGTCAAAAAAAGTTGCACTATTGGGCGATATGATTGCATCAATGGCTTTAAAAAATGGATGGTCAGGTATTATTATCGACGGATATGTTAGAGATATTGAGATATTGAGGAATATAGACATAGGAATAATGGCTTTGGGTTCTTGTCCAAGAAGAAGTAGGAAAGAAGGCAAGGGTGAAGTCGATGGAATTATAATGATAGATGATATAGCAATTAAACCAAGACAATGGTTATATGCAGATATTAACGGGATAGTCATATCTAAAAAATCATTGAAATTTTGACTATTAAGTGCTTTTTTAAGTGCTTTTTCGATATGCTCTTTTTTTGAATCTACTTCCATGTTTTAAGTAGACTTCTTGAGCGATCTTTTTAAAATCTTTATTTGATCTGACAGACCAAATGGATTCACGTGCTTTTTTTGCAGTTTCTTTGATATCCACAATCGGGTCTCTATATGAATTTAATAATTCAAGATTATGAATTGAAGAGGGATTTATATCTTCTAACTCAGGTATCTGTGACTTTATGAATATCGCATCTGGATCTTGATCAATACTTTGTTTGGTCACGGAATAAATTCGAGGTAGATTAATTCCTGTTACACCGCTTTGCATTTGAACCTGACTGATATGGATACCGGGCTCATAATCTACAAAGAGTTCTGCCAACAGAGGCGAAGTTTTTTGCCACGGTTGCCATAAATTATATGATGCGAATGACATTATCATCGCCCTCATTCTAAAATTTATCCATCCATGATTTCTGAGATATATAATGCATGCGTCAAGGAAGGGAAAACCAGTCTCACCATTTATCCACTTTTGAATTAGCTCCGGGTTACTCTCCGGTCTCAGATCATCACACATAGAATGCATTGATTTGAATTCAAGTTCAGGTTCTGTTTGGAGTTTTTGTATGAAATGGCAGTGCCAATGAAGACGTTTTTTAAATGAGTATAAGTCTCTTTTGTGATTAGTTTTATCAATCTCACTCAATAATTTTTGATACACGAATTTTAATGAAATTGATCCATGAGTAATATGAGGAGAAAGTCTAGAGCACGATTCAATTGCTTCAATAGGACTCGACATTTTTTTTGAATATCCTTCAGCTCTGCCATCTAAGAATGATCTGAGTAATTTATGTGCTTCTTTTTCACCTCCTTTTTGAGGACTGAAATTAGATGGTAATATTTTTTTGATGTCCTCAGAGAACTCTCGATACGTTGGAAGAGGCAATTTCAATTCATAATTATTTCGCTGAGGCAATTCTGTTAATGAGCTATTCATAATTTTTGCCCAACATTTTGACCAAGACTCTCTATTATAATCTCTGGTTTGAATACCAAAATTTTCGTAACAATTTATTCTGTTTTGTTCATGGAAATATCTTTTTAGTTGAAACATTGATTTCCTGAAATACATAACATCAGAGCTTTGATTAATAAAGATTTGAGAATTTGGATAATGTGATTCAATCCATGCCATTAGATCAGAGATCCCACCCGTATATATATGTATTTTTGACTTTAATTTCTCCAAGTTATGATTCAATTCTTTCAGGCAATCATTTACAAATGTAAATTGCCTGAGAGAGTAACCATTTGATGACCAATAATTCTGATCAAACAGATAAATGACAATATATTGCCCATTGAGCGAGGCATTATAGAGTGCAGGGTTATCTCTTATCCGTAAGTCTTTGTGAGCGAGAAAAATATTCATGATCTAATAGGGTATCAAAGCCTATAGCTATGGGCAGAAACTAATAGTTCAATATACCTAGAATATGAAATTTAAGTATGAAGGTGAGATATTGTGTTTTAGGTTTTAATGGAAATATACTTCTCCAATAACTCCTGTTTGCCTGATCTAATCTTTGGTTCATTGAAATTTTCAACTATGTCTTCCAGTGAGAATTTTCCAGAGAGCATATCTTGTGATTCTTTGTTATTCCATGCTTTATATCTCTCATTTTTAAATGATTCTAAAAATTTATCTTCAATTATATGTGACGCATTTATCAGTGCTTTTGCAAGGACATCTAATCCACCGATATGTGCAATAAAAAGATCCTCGACATCAATACTTTGTCGTCTTAACTTAGCGTCAAAGTTAAAACCTCCACTCTTGAAGCCCCCATCCATGAGTATATGAGTGAGGATCAGAGTCATTTCTTTGCAATCATTATTAAATTGATCCGTATCCCACCCATTTTGTGGATCGCCCCTATTGATATCGATTGAGCCAAAGACATCATAAGCGATCGCATTCGCAACTTCATGTTCAAAGGACAAGCCTGCCAATGTTGCATGATTAGCCTCAATGTTTAGCTTGATTGAGTCAATAAGATCATATTTCTCAAGGAAAGCTATAACTGTTGATACATCTCGATCATATTGATGTTTAGTTGGCTCGCATGGTTTTGGCTCTATTAGAAGCTGACCTTTGAAGCCGATTTTCTCCTTGTGATCAATGATTAGGCTTAAAAATCTGGCATATTGATCTAACTCCTGCTTAATATCGGTGTTTAGAAGTGTATCGTAGCCTTCTCTTCCTCCCCAAAGGACATAATTCTTTCCGTCTAATTGATGAGTAAGTTCAAGCATATTTTTAACTTGATATGCGGCGCACTTGAATACCTCAGGATCTGGATTGGTTGCTGCGCCCGCCATGTATCTGGGGTGACTGAAGAGGTTTGCTGTACCCCATAATAATTGAATGTTATTTTCTTTCATTTTTTCTATGAGTGGATCAGAAATTTTTTTTAAATTTTCAGATAATTCTCCAACTGTGTCTGCTTTTGCAGCTATATCTACATCATGGAAACAGAAAAAAGGTGCCCCCAACTTGTTAAAAAAATCAAAAGCCGCATCAAGTTTTTCAAGCGCAGCTTGATGCGATTTCGGGTTTGATAACCATGGTCTATTGAATGCTCCTTCGCCAAACACATCATTTCCAACCCAATTAAAGGAATGCCAATAACATATTGCAAATCTGAGATGTTCCTTAAGGCTTTTTCCTAGAATAATTCTTTCTGCGTCATACCAGTTATATGCCAAAGGATTATCGTTATCTTCTCCTCGGTATTCTATGGCCGGGATATGCTTAAATATTTTGTGCGTCATTCTGATCTCATCAATTTAATTGAATTTTTTTGTTGCATGATAAAGCTTTCGCCATGTATTAATTCTTTCTTTGTATTTCTGAACATAATTATTCTCTGGTTCGATGACTTCAATGATCGGAGCAGCCTCACTTACGTTTTCAATATTATTTTGATTTATTCCACATTGAGCCAGTAAAGCAGCACCCTTTGCTGGACCAATATCAGAACCATCTCTGTATATGAGTGTTTTATCTAAACAATTAGCGATAATTTTACCCCAATATCTTGAGCGAGATCCCCCGCCAATCACTGTTATTGTATCGCATTTTCCTCCNGCATCTATTAACGCATCAAATCCATCCTTAAGGGCAAACGCAACACCTTCCATACCTGCATGAATAATCGCGGCTCTGTCTGTGGTTGATTTTAGGCCCTGTAACATGGACTTAGCATAGGGATTATTATGCGGTGTCCTCTCGCCATTNAGATAAGGCAGAAAGAATACACCATCTGAGTGACCTTTCTTCTCTGCCGCATCATAAGCTTGCTTTGGTGAATCAAATCCAGTGAGATTTGCGCACCAGTCAATTGCGGATGCCGCAGAAAGTATAACTGCCATCTGATGCCAAGTATTTGGAACAGCATGACAGAAAGCATGTATTCCTCCCTTAGGATTAGGTAAAAAACCCTCTGTTACAATAAAAACTACACCTGACGTGCCAAGTACAAGAGATGCATCATTCACATTAATCACCGATGAGCCAATAGCACCTGCAGCTTGGTCACCAGCACCAGCAACAAAAGGAATAATCGGTAAGCCTAGCTTTATAGAGATCGATTTTGAAATCACCCCAGTTATTTCATGGCTCTCAAAAACTTTTGGTAATTGTTCAATTGATATCTCTGTCGCAGCGACTGCGTTTTCACTCCATGACCGTTTTTTTATATCTAACCACATGGTTCCAGAGGCATCAGAAACATCAGTTGAATAGTCGCCGCACCATGCAAATCTGAGATAATCTTTTGGAAGTAAAATTTTATTTATTTTGGAAAAATTTGTTCTTTCATTTTTCTTCAGCCAACTAATTTTTGGGGACGTAAATCCAGGCATAATTTGATTGCCAATTATTGGTTTCAGTTCAGGAAAATTCTTTTCTAGCTCCTGGCATTCTTGATGAGATCGACCATCATTCCAAAGAATAGCGGGTCTGATAAGTTGATTTTGATTGTCTAATAAAACTGCGCCATGCATTTGTCCAGATAGACCGATACCTTTAATCTCTGAACGAATTTTTTTTGGAATGGATAAAATGGCTTTTTCCGCCGCTTCCAGCCAATCAAGAGGATTTTGCTCTGACCACAAAGATCGTGGGCTAGATGTTTTAATTGGTTGACTGGTTTCTGATATATTTTTATCAGCATCATCAATGACAATGGTCTTGATAGATGAGGTTCCAAGATCAATACCTAGATACATAGCCAGATTTTATTGGGCAACCTGATCATTGAATATTGAGCATAGATCAGTTTCAGTTGATCTGATAGTTTCAATATCATTTCCAAATTTTTGCACGAGTTTTCTACTTTCATTGAAGGTGGGCCATTTAGGTGTATTAAGTCCGTTAGGATTTCCAGTTTTTGCGAAGTTAGTCCAGTAATTGGTGAGGATTTCTGTAATCTCCATATCTATATCACTGGTTGTCATCCATTCATCATGAGTATTAAAGACATAGGGTAGTTCCGCACCATGATAAGCTCTAATCATTGGATGCTTAGCTGATTCACCTTCTCTTATCCTGCTGAAATAATAGACCCAGCTATTTCCGCTTTCTTTATTAATTTTGCTTGCGAGATACTCAGAGGGACAGAGCATACCTTCTGCTGTATAAAGCCTATCTAAAGCATTTCTTGGATCTTTTTCGTTTTGCAGCGCTCTCATCGCTATATGACTGGATGAATCAAACAACTGTTTTGATGTTGATTTAATCATCTCATCATCAGTACTTTCTGGTGTATTTGCATAATATTCATCTGCATTCGTACCTATGATTACCTTCATTGATGAGAGGTCGCTATTTTGAATATCCAGCCAGGTTGGCCTCTCGATCAAATGACCATCGACTGCTGGTGAATGGTAATAGTTAGGAAAAGTTTTTTGGTATACATCAAGAATTTTCTGTGCTGGTAGAGCTCTTAATTCTTCTAAAGATAATGGTTTACTTTCAGATCCGATAATTTTGCCAAGTTTACTGCCTCGATCTTGCTCATTTTGTATGCTTGATCTTACATGCCCATTACCAGGGGTTTCCTCTGGTAGACCAAAACCAGCATTACTTTGGAGTATTGCTTTATTGAAAAGACCATTAGCAGGCTTAGCAAACATCAGTGCCAATATATCCTGAGCACCAGCTGATTCTCCAAATGCGGTTATATTTTCTGGGTTCCCACCAAAATTTTTTATATTTTTCTTAATCCACTTAAGTGCCGTTACTTGATCCCATAATCCAAAATTGGCTTTTATCTCCCTCTCATCAATGTCTGGGTGCGAAAGGAAACCAAATACACCAAGTCTGTATGCAATACTGACAACAACAACATCTTTTTCTGCTAACGCATAACCATGATAGTTTGGTTCAAATGACCAACCACTGTCATTGCTTCCGCCATGAACATAGACCATCACCGGAAGATTGGCATCTTCGTCAAGAGCGGGTGTCCACACATTTAAGTATAAACAATCCTCATCTATTGGCAGGTCTGCCACAACATTTCTATCATTTCCAAATATTTCAGCGAGATCACGATACCATTCTAGAATACCCATGTGCTGCATACAGGCTGGGGAGAACTCAGTCGCCATCCTTTTGGAATTTTTTGATTCATATGGAATGGGTGCCGTCCATCTGAGCTTTCCAACTGGCGCCTCTGCAAATGGAATACCAAGGAAAGAGGCAATTTTCTTATTTTGAGAAAATTTACCAATAAGAGTTTGGTTATCAATCTCTACACTTGGAGAATTTTCACATGCTGAAATAATNGTACTNAGAAGTATNAAANNAATTAATTTATGCATTGATNAATCNNNCTNATGANNTATNNNTATTTAACGTTAACATAAACTTAAAANTATTATTTAGGTATGAATTTCACAATACGGAATTTAANGACTAAACTTAAATAAAATATGGAAANTATCNNTTATAATTGTATCAGTAGTTAAAAAATTTATAGTTGAAAAATTNAATATAAAAAAGATGACCATNAGAGAATTAATAGATAATCAAANNGACGGCTGGTCACTNGATCAGAGATTNTATACTGATCCAGAAATATACCAGCTTGAGCTTGAACACATAATAACTCAAAACTGGATATTTGTTGGACATGAATCACAAATACCAAACGAGGGTGATTTCAGNGTTATCANTGTTGCTAATGAGTCTGCAATAATNGTNAGAACTAAAGATGGGACTATCAAAGCCTATGCCAANGTATGCCGTCATCGCGGTTCNCTAGTGTGTCTNGAAGATCAGGGAACAACNAGAAGATTTAGTTGTCCTTATCANGGATGGGTATACAACTTGGATGGTGAGTTAACTGCAGCNAGAAATATGCCGGATGATTTCGATAAGTCTGATTTNAGTTTATTTGAGTTNTCCATTGACATTCTNTATGGNCTCGTATTCGTATGTTTTTCAGATGATCCTCCCTCATGGAAAGGAGCNAAAAAAGATTTANAAGTTCCAATGAANATGTTTGATTTNGAAAATCTNAAAGTTGCCGCTGAAAAAACATACGANATTGAAGCNAATTGGAAGCTNTCNATTGAGAACTACCAAGAATGTTATCANTGTGCCACAGCACATCCAGAGTATGCCAAGATGCACACTCTNATGTTAGANGATTCAAAAAGGGATCGTGTTCAATCACATATGCTCGAGAGAATGGANGNATGTGGCATCGAAAATATTGAAATCGATTACATTGACACAAAAGCAAGAGATGGTGAGCAAGGATACGGTTATAGTCGNACGGCTCTGTTCAAAGGTCGAAAGACAGGAAGTAAGAATGGTGAACCAGTAGCACCGCTTCTCGGAAAATTCAGTGATTATGANGGAGGAGCNTCTGATTTTTGCCTCGGGCCATTCACCTTCATGCTTGCATACAGTGATCATGTTGTTGTCTATGTTTTCTCACCTATTGACCACAATAATAGTGAATGCAGAATATANTGGCTCGTTAGAAGTGATGCTGAGGAAGGCAAAGATTACGATACAGAAAAATTGGTTTGGCTATGGGATCACACCACACATGAAGATAAGACGATAATTGTTAATAATCGCAAGGGAGTAGAGTCCAAGTATTACAAACCAGGTCCATTTTCTGGTATGGAAGATGCTGAAAGCGTCTATATACAGTGGATATTGAGAGAGTTATCTGCAAAAATCTAAACTCAACTATANTCTTTATAAAAAAACCATCACGAGATGCTCGTGTCATAGGTCAAAAGTTTGGAAATAAAACTCAGTGATCAGGCAAAAAAGTGGCAAAAAATTGCGCGTGAATATGCCGACAAATACCTCCAGCCGCATGAAATTGAAGCTGAGCTAAATAACGGCGAGCTCTCAAGAGAGCTTACCCTCAGAAATAAGAAAAAAGCCATTGACCTTGGCTTCACAGCCATAGACGTTCCCCAGTCTTATGGTGGATTGGGATTATCAATGGTTGAACAAGTAGCAATCTGGGAGCAGTTGGGTAGAGTTACAAATGCACTTTCATGGTGTTTCCCTGAGGCGCAATCTTGGATGTTTGATGCTTGCTCTGAGGAGCAAATAAAAGAGTACATACTCCCGCTTATGGAGGGTAAAAGAAAGGATTGTTATGCAATTACCGAATCTGGTTCTGGCTCGGATGTAGCAAATCTTGAGTCAACAGCAAGAAAAACTGACGAGGGTTATGTGCTCAATGGAGAAAAATGGTACGTAACAAGCGCTAATCTTGCTGACTATTTTTGGTTTCAAGCATACATTCCAGAAGAAGATGAAGATGCTTTATTTTTAGTTAATAAAGATAAAGAAGGCATACAAATGATAGCNTCTCCACTTTTTAGTCATACCTATGCAGCACATCACCCAACTTATAAGTTTGAAAACGTGCTTGTTGAGCATAATCATCGTGTTGGAAAACCCGGTGACGGCATGTCATTCACTCACAGTTGGTTTAGGCATGAAAGACTGATGATTGGAGCAAGAAGCTGTGGTGCTGCAGCGAGATTGATAGAGGAAGCAAAACAATTTGCTGAAGAGAGAATTGTTGATGGTAAACCACTCATTGAAAAGCAAATAATTCAATTCATGCTGGCTGAAAGCGCCACTGAACTCTGGGCATCAAGGCTGATGACATTTGAGGCAGCCAAAGCGGACGATGACGATATGGATGTAAAAGTGCTTCACAATAGATGTTCCATGGTCAAATTATATGTATCAGAAGCGGCAAATCGAATAGCTGATAGAGCCTTACAAATCTTTGGTGGAAGAGGCTATATGCGTGAAAATGTTGCTGAGAGATTTTTCCGCGAGCTCAGGTGTGATCGGATATGGGAGGGTACAAGTGAGATTCAGAAATTAATCATTGCCCGTGCACTACAAAAACGTGGACTGGATGAAATGTAATGGATTATGCGAAAACTGACTAATTCAAATTCTCAATTTAAAAAAGCAATACAAAAACTTCCGCTGGGCGTCTCTTCAAATTTTAGATACTGGGGAGCTGATAAAACGCTTTATATAAAGAAAGGCAAGGGCGGAAAAATTTGGGATCTAGATAACAATGAATACATCGATTATAGACTGGCCTATGGACCAATTATATTAGGTTATCAAGACAAGCGAGTTGACGAAGCTGCTCGATCAGGCATGGATATAGGCGGTGTCTTTGCACTGGCAACAGAATTAGAATATGAAATTGCTAAAAGAATTAACAAGATGGTCAAATCTGCAGAGTTAGTTCGTTTCTCTAACTCTGGAACTGAAGCGGTTATGGCAGCATTAAGAGTAGCGCGGGCCTATACAGGCAAGGACGGTCATGTCATTTTGGAAGGAGGATATCATGGGGTTTTTAGTGAGGTAATGTGGTATTCAGAGATTGAAGATTGGGACCCAAAAACTGGAAATCCAGATCTTCTGCCATTTGGGGAGGGGATACCCAAAGTTACAAAGAAGCTCAATTATACGGTGCCAATAAATAATGCAAATGCCGTTGAAGATCTCTTTAAACAATCAGCGCATGATATTGGGGCATTTCTGGTCGAACCGATTATGGGGAACTGTTGCAGTATAACTGCTAGTCAACAATACATGGAGGACGTTCGATATTTATGTTCAAAGCATGAGATTCTTATGATTATTGATGAAGTTAAAACAGGTTTTAGGGTTGCGAGAGGGGGAGCACAAGAGTTATACAACATTGAGGCAGACTTGTGTACATTCGCAAAAGCCATAGGCAATGGTTATCCAGTAGCAGTACTAGCAGGAAAAGAGGAGATTATGCGAAATATTGGTGGAGATGAGGGAGTGGTTCATGGTGGGACATTCACAGGCCATTCGGTTTCTCTATCAGCTGCAGCAAAAACTCTTGAGATACTTGATGAGACTGATGCCCTCAAAACAATTGAAAATTATGGCCTAAAGTTACAAAAAGGAATGAGTAAAATTCTCAGTGAGAGAAGTATTGCCCATGATTTTTCTGGGCATCCATCAATGATGGGATTATTTTTTGCTGAGCAAGCTCCGAATGATTATAGGGGCTGGTTGAATTCAGATTATCAATTCTATGATACACTAGCTCCTAATCTCCATGAGATGGGAATATTGGTCGAACCCGATTCAAGAGAGCCCTGGTTTCTTTGCGAGTCTCACGATATGGGATGCTTAAAGGAAACACTGGACAAATTTGAACAAGCAGTAGATATTACGAGAGAAGAANTAGGTTTATAACAAATCAACTCATATTTAAGAATGAAGAAATACGATGTAATTGTTGTTGGTGCCGGACANAACGGGCTAGCGAATGCAGCTTTTCTTGCAAAAGCAGGGCTTGATGTACTTTGTGTAGAAAAAAATGATTACATTGGTGGAGCAGCAGTAAGTAGAGAACTTTATAAAGATTGGAAATATTCAAACTGCTCTTATGTATGCAGTCTTCTAAGACCAGAAATATATCGAAATCTTGAACTTCACAAGCATGGACTTCAAGTTACACCCTATGGCGGATCACTTCAGTTCATGGAAAATGGGGATTATTTTGGTTCTTATCATGATCCTGAAGCTGCTCATCGTGAGATGGCAAGGCACTCTCTTCATGATGCCGACGCATATTCGAGGTACTCCACAGATACTATGAGGCAATGCCGACTCATACGAGATTTCTTGTTGAGAACAGCTCCAGATCCAACATCATTCAAACCCAGAGACATCAAAGAATTGATCCTACTAGGAAACAAATTTCTTGAGCTAGGNGAAGATAGGTTATACGAGACAATTCGTTTCTGGACCATGAGTGTTGCAGATTATCTAGATGAATATTTTGAGACAGACGTTATTAAAACAGCACTTTCTGGTAGCGGAATAATAGGGACAGCACTGGGTATTCATTCACCCGGAACAGCATATGTGTTGTTGCATCACTACATGGGCGATGTGGATGGAAATGTCGGAACATGGGGTTTTGCTCGTGGCGGAATGGGTGCCGTGTCAAATTCACTTGCTGGAGCATTCCAGTCGTATGGTGGAGAAATTCGCTCTGAGGCAGGAGTTGACCAGATCATAGTTAAAAACAACCGAACTAAAGGTGTCGCTCTCGAGAGTGGAGAAGAGATATATGCCCCAGTGGTTGTATCAGCTATGGATGTAAAAAGAACCTTTCTGAACTGTATGGATAAAAGTGATCTCCCCGAGAATTTCTATAAAAGAGTGAAAAATTTTAAGATCCGTGGTTCTTCAGGAAAACTAAATATAGCGCTTGATGGTATGCCAACATTCCCTGCACTTCCAGAAAACAGTGAATTCATCGGGAAGGCAGACATACACTTTATAGACTCAATGGAGCGAATGGAAAGAGCCTATGATGATTGGAAAGACGGTACTTGGTCAAAAGATCCATACATAGACTGTACAATCCCAAGTGCGACTGATCCGACCATGGTGCCTCCGGGCAAACACTTTATGAGTTGTTTTGTTCAATATTGTCCAGCTCAGATAGAAGGAAGAGATTGGACCAATGAAGAACGGGAAGCATTTGGTAAAAGTGTGATTGATCAAATTTCTAATTACAGTCCTGATTTTAAAGATCTCATCCTTCATGTTGAAATCAGAACGCCGCAAGATATTGAAGATCAAATAGGTATAACTGAAGGGAATATTTTTCATGGCGAGCTAACTATGGATCAACTTCTTTTCAATAGACCAGTACCCGGATTTGCTCAGTACAGGGCACCTGTCAAAGGGCTTTATATGTGCGGATCAAGCACACATCCTGGGGGTGGCGTAATGGCGGCACCTGGAGCTAATGCAGCTCGTGAAATACTTCTTGATTTAAAATTAAAAAACACTGTACCTGAGAATTTCGGCGATGACTAATCAATACGATGCAATTGTAATTGGGGCTGGTCACAATGGAATGATTTGTTCTGCTTTGCTCGCAAAAAAGGGCAAAAAGGTGCTTGTCTTAGAGGCAAACGATCAAGTTGGGGGAGCAGCGATCACAAGAAAATTTGCAGATGATTTCTCGGTCTCTGCATGTGCACATTTATTATTCCAACTTCAACCCGACGTTCAAAAAGATCTTGGTATAGAACCCGATTACTCAAAAAAATCATTGGAAACAATAGTATTAACAGATGATGGAAATCATATTCGATACCAAGGCAAAAATATCACAGGTGTAGATGAAGAAGATAAAAAGAACTATATTGAATTCCATGATCGTATGGTCAGATTCTCTGATTTACTCAAAACCTATCTAAACAAGCGTCCACCCAGATTGGGAACAAAAAATACCAAGGATCTGATGACACTGGCCAAGCTCGGATTTGATATTCGAAGGATGGGCAAAACAGAAATGCGTGAATTCCTGAGATTAATTGGAATGAACATCTATGATGAGCTTGATGAGCGTTTTGTAAACCCATATCTAAAAGGAGCTTTGAGCACAGATGCTGTTTTGGGTACCCATCTAGGCCCAAGATCACCAAATACTATTCTTACATATCTATATAGATTGGCTGGATCACACGGTGATGTCTCTTCACTGCAAGGCGGAATGGGCGGCCTCATGAATCAACTAAGAAGTATTGCTGAAGGGGCAGGTGTCGAGATTAAAACAAATTCGAAAGTAAACGAAATTTCAGTCAGTAATGGTGCTGTGACTGGTGTTCAGACTGAGAGTGGTGAAAAATATTCAAGCTCTACAGTAGTTTCGAATGCAGACCCAAAACAGACAATGATGAACCTTGTAGGCCCGAAACATCTCGAAATTAGGTTTACACACAGAATAAATAACATCCGAATGAGAGGAAATGCATCTAAACTGCATTTTGCGCTAAACGCACTCCCAAAAATTTCTGGATTTGAAGATCTAGATTACCAGCAACGTATATTGATCGCACCGAGCGAGCATTATGTCGAGAAAGCTTTCAATCATGCAAAATACGGAGAAAGTTCAGTNAAACCAGTCTTAGAAATTACTTTTCCTAGCACAACCGATAGCTCATTGGCTCCTGAAGGAAAACATGTGATGTCTATTGTTGCTCAATACGCTCCTTATAATCTGAAAGCAGGTTGGAGTAATGAATCAAAACAGCAGTTTTCTGATGCAGTAAAATCTGTCTTAAAATCGCACATGGCTGATATTGACCAATGCATAATCAGTGAGGAGCTCCTAACTCCTGCTGATATAGAGCAGGAGTTTAATATAACAGGTGGACATTGGCACCATGGGGAATTCACTCTAGATCAATTCATGTTTGTCAGGCCTGTTGCAGGTTCTTCACAGTATGAAATGCCCATAAATGGTTTATTCCTTTGTGGCGCAGGCAGCCATCCAGGGGGAGGTATTAGCGGTGCCTGTGGGAGAAATGCTGCGCAAGTAATCTTGGAGAAGGATTAAGTAAAGTGATCGAAATATTAATATGGAGTTTATTTGTAGTCACTTGGCTCAGCGTCGGCCTCCATATAGTTAGAGAGTTTGTGCGACATAATTATCAAGATGGAAAAAATAAATGAAAGGTGAATCAGTTATACAAAAGCCAAGCATGATAAAAAGAATCATCATGAGCCTTGTAAATGGTTATAGAAGAGTCATGGATGTAAAGTATAATCCATTGAGACATGTACCTGATCCCAGTCTTCAATCTTATTTTATGCTGGTATTATTTACTGTGTGGAGTGTGTTCTTTGGTTTTATTGCTGCAAACTACCTTGGATTTTTTAATTACAATACCGTAATCAGTATCTTCATACATATTTCAATATTAGCTCCAATAGCTTTTACAAACACAATCTTCGTAGATGCTGAGAGAGATGGGCATAAATGGCTAGAGGAATGGAAGGAAGAGCGATCGAGATATAACTTGGTGATTAATAGATTAAAGACCAAAAACCTAACAATATGGAACCCAAAAGAGAAGTAATATGAGCGCTCAGCATATATATACAGGCAGACTAAAAACTCCTTTTCATCCAAGAATCGCAGAGCTTGATACATTGAACACTTGGCACAACTGGGCGGGGTATTCTAGCGCGGAGGCACTTTATTGCGAGGATATGGAATATTTTGCCATAAGGAACTCAACAGGTGTCTTTGATATTACACCAATGACAAAATATCGTATTACGGGNCCAGATGCCTTAGACTTTCTGGATAGGCTCGTTACAAGAGATATGAAGAAAATNAAACCTGGGAGGGTTGCTTATGCTGTTTGGTGTGATGACCAGGGTCAAGTTATGGATGACGGTACGATATTTCACCTTAGAGAAGGTGAATACAGATTATGTTCTCAAGAAAGACACTTTGCCTGGTTAAAAACTGCTTCAATAGGTTTTGATGTAACACTCAAGGAAGAAACAGCTGATGTCGCTGCATTGGCTGTTCAAGGACCAACTTCATACAGTATTCTGAAAAACATGGGCGTTAGTGGTCTTGATGAATTAAAACCATTTGGATTAATTCACAATGAATTTTCAGGCAGTGAGCTTATGATATCTCGTACAGGATTCACAGGAGATTTGGGATACGAACTTTGGATATCACCGGATAAAGCCATAGAGCTCTGGGATGCTCTGTTTGAAGCTGGCAAAGAATACGGAATAAGAGTAATTGGAACTCATGCATTAGGGTTAGCTAGGAAAGAAGCTGCCTATCTCGCCCCCTTTGAAGATTTTTTACCTGCAGAAACGACAGTCAGAACAGGGCGAACCAGGTCACCACTTGAGTTAGGACTTGATTGGCTAGTTGATTTCAGTAAAGAAAACTTTAACGGACGAAAAGCCCTGTTAAAAGAAAAAGAAAATGGATCAAAATGGAATCTAGTCAAGCTTGATATCGAAGGAAATAAAACTGCAGATCATTCATATATTTATGCACATGAAAAAAATAATAAATCAGAAATAGGATTCATTACTTCTGCTGCATGGTCACCAATATGCAAACAAAATATTGCTCTGGGAACAGTTAAAAGTCCATACGGCAAACCAGGAGACACTCTATGGGTCGAGATATACTACCAAAGAGAAATGCATTGGAATCGTGTTATGGCAGAAGCAAGCATTGTTGATAAGCCATTCTGGTTTCCAGCCAGGAGAGGCAAGACACCACCCGATCCATTTTAAATTGAATTAAAATTATTTGGTTTGGCGTTTAAATTGCAAAATTCTCTCGACCCATTATTAAGACCTAAATCAGTAGCAATCCTCGGAGCTTCAAAAACTGAAGATTCAGTCGGTCAATGGGCTCTAAAAAATTTACAAAAAGGTGGATACAAGGGTGTCATTTACCCAATCAATCCTTCGTACGACTCGATACAAGGCATTAGTTGCTTCAAGAGCGTATCGCAATTGCCAGAAACACCAGATTTAGCAATCTTTGCTGTAAGTGATCATCGTATTGAGATGTTATTTGACGAAATAATTGCAGCCAAGATTCCAGCAGCGGTCATATTTTCATCATTAGTTATCGATAATGATGAAGTGCCAACTCTAAAAGAGCGTATTCAAGATAAAATTCGTAACTCCGGTATTCTGGTTTGCGGCGCTAATGGTATGGGCTTTTATAATGTAAGAGATTCGATGTGGGCTTGTGGGTTCGATAGTAGTGATCATAAACCAATNGGAAATGTCAGTCTTATAAGTCATTCTGGTTCTGGTATGTCTGGAATTCTGGATTGCGAGGATCGATTGAGATTCAATTTTGCAGTCTCGACCGGAAATGAATTGTCCGTAACTATGGATCAATATTTAAATTTCGTTCTAGATCTTCCAGAAACCAAAGCAGTTGGATTATTTATTGAAACCGCCAGAAATCCCAATGGATTTATAACTTGCCTTGAGAAAGCAAAAGAAAAAAAGATACCAATAGTTGCTCTAAAAGTTGGGAAAACTGAAAAATCTGTACAACTAACCGTTTCTCATTCTGGTGCAATCGCTGGTGATGATGATACTTATGATGCGTTATTTGATTTATATGGCGTTCAAAGAGTAAGAGATACAGAAGAGTTAGTTGCTTCNTTGATACTTTTTTCTGAATTCGGAGTTTTGGGTGATGGTCATTTGGTTGCGCTACATGATTCTGGTGGAGAAAGGCAACTTCTTGTTGATCTCGCTCATGAAAATAATGTGCCACTTACAGAACTTAACAGCAGCTCCGTAAAAGACCTCGAAAAAATTATTGATCCCGAGTTGCCTGCTATAAATCCGCTTGATGTATGGAGCAGAGGGGGACCAAATTCTAGTACTCAATATTCTGAATCGGCAAGGATTTTGCTTGCGGATCCTGGAGCTGCAATTGAAGCTTTGATTCTCAATAGAGCACCATATGGGAAGATATATCCAAGTTATATTGAGCTGATGAAAAAGACACATGAAAAGACAGGCAAGCCAATTATCCTTGTCTCGTCTCACCAAGGAAGTGGATATGATTCCGAAGTCACAGTGCAAACACATGAAGGGTATCCAATACTGGACGGAATCTCTCCAACTTTGGTTGCAATTAAAAATTTATTCAATTACAGGGACTTCTTTGCAAGGAATAAAGATCAGCTTAGCTTTGATGTACCAGCCAATATAAACGATCATATTGATACNCTAAAAAACAATCCTATTTTGGGAGAATATGATGCTCTTAAATTATTAGCTGACTTCGGTATTTCAGTGGCCAAAAACAAATATGTTGATAATCAGGAAGATACAATAAAGGCAGCATTAGAGATCGGATATCCTGTGGTTCTGAAAACAGCCAAGAAAAATATTAATCATAAAACTGAAAATAATGGCGTCATCTTAAATATTACAAATGAATCATTATTAGTTAACGCATACAGAGATTTAGAGAAGAGAATCGGAAGTGAGGTAATTGTTGCTAAGATGATAGAAGGTGGACAAGAGATGTTTCTTGGGGTCAGAAGAGACCCTCAGTTTGGACCAATAATTTTAATGGGATTAGGAGGAATCTATACAGAATTATTTGATGAAACTGTATTTGCTATTCCACCTTTCAACCAGAGTTACGTGAAAGAAAGGATGAATCATTTAAAATCAAAAAAAGTTTTAGGCGGATTCCGCGGAGAAGTTTTGGATGTTCAATCATTTTATGAATGCGCTTCCAGATTCTCTTTTTTGATTAAGCACATGGAAAATGAGATAAAAGAATTTGATGTTAATCCACTTATTTTAACCAGTGATGGATGCGTTGCTGTAGATGCTTTGGTTGTGTCAAATTAACACAACTGATCTTATTTAGTTGACTCTCTATCAATTAATTCATCAATTACCCTCATTAATTTTGGATAGCTCCCCGCTTCACCAGCTCCTGTCCTATATTTTCCGTTTACAACCATCGTGGGTGTTGAGGATATACCNTATCTTCTGGCAAGATCTCTTGCTAGGTTTAATTTTTGAGCAACCTGAAAAGATTTAAATGTTTTATCGAAATCATCCTCAGAAACGCCAAATTCAAGGAATATCTTCTTAATGGCATCTTCAGATGCCATGTAGTTTTTTCTGTTATGCCATTCNCTGAAAATTCTGGCTCTAAAACCCTCCGGATCTTTTAATTTCCCATTTTCTGTGAGAATTTCTTTAGTAAAGAACATTTGACCATGGAGGTTAAGTAATGGGTTCCAGAGTGCCGGTATTCTCTCAAAACGAACATTNTCAGGCATATCTTTTTTCCACTCATTGATGTAAGGCTCGAATGTCATACAATGAATACATCCATAATAAAAAAATTCAGTTACCTCGATTTTATCTGGTCCACCTATTATTGGTTGAGCAGGAACCAATCTCATAAAATGTTCTGATTCTTTAAACTCCCATTCCCTATCAGTGAGTATATTTGACTGAGCCAGTATTATTGGTTGCGAACTATCAATCACGATATCTTCGGAATCTGATTCCTCAATTATCGTGGATTCTTTGATATTGTTTTCTGATTGATAAACGAGATTTTTAGTTTTTTCAGAATTACTATCTGGCAGTTCAACCGTAGTATCTTTATCTGATGAACAGCTGACAATAAGAACGAAAAACATGATAAGACTGATCAATTTTTTCATTAAATAAACCTCACATAGTTCCTAGTTATAAACTACTATTCTTTACAACAATTATGTCTAATGCAAGCCCTGTATGTATGAGGAGACAGCTTTTATTTCTTCTTCAGAGAGTTTTTGAGCAATGTCTCTCATAATTTGAACAGGTCCAACTGAAATTCTCTCGCCACTCGCATAGTCTCTCAATTGCTTTTCTGTATACATGGCACCCATAGCGTAAATAAGTGGATATTTGGCACCTGGATTACCCTTTCCGGATGGCCCATGACAAGCAATGCAGGCAGCAACACCAGTTTCTTTGTTTCCGCCTCTATATATTTTTTCACCCAGTTCGACATTATTTGGATCTGCGACTAATTTTGATGTAAGCGGGAGACTTTCGTAGTAAACAGACAAATCCTTGATATTTTGATCTGTTAAATTCATCGCCATCGCCGTCATTAATTCATTGACCCTTTTGCCGTCTCTGAATGCAGTCAATTGCTCAACTGTATATGAGGCATGTTGAGCTGCTAAGTTTGGCCATAGTGGATTAATACTATTTCCATCAAGACCATGACATGCACCACATGTTATGGATATTGCTTTACCAGCATCAATAGAACCCTCAATAAGTGATTCAGCTTGTCCATTGAATGAAAATACAACAAGAGCAGCAAATAAAAAGTTTAATTTTTTATTGAACATCATGTTTCGGTTTTTTTAAAAGTAAAATTACCCAGAGATAACATTTACTTAATATTATGGATTTCAGTTTATTTTCCTTAGTATTATACAGCTATGTCACAATATCCAAAAGCAAAGTTTATTCAAAGTGCCAACAATTCTTCGCAATTTGTTCCGGATACGGGAGCGGAAGTTTGTTTTGTTGGGAGATCGAACTCCGGAAAATCGAGTGCAATCAACGTAATTGTGAACAGACGTCAGTTTGCAAAAACCAGTAAAACACCCGGCAGAACACAACTAATCAATTTTTTCATGCTCGCGAATGAAAAACGCCTTGTTGATCTTCCTGGATATGGTTTTGCTCTTGTTTCAAGATCAAAGAAGAATCATTGGAAGGAAATACTCTCTCAATACTTTGAGGAAAGAAATACTCTCATGGGGATATTTTTGATCGTAGATATTCGAAGAGGAATAACTAACTATGACTTAGATATGCTTTTCTTGTCCAAGATACATGAAATTTCAGTGCATATTCTTTTGACAAAATCAGATAAACTCAAGAGGGGCGCTGCGAGTAAAAANTTATTAGAGCTTAAATCAAGCTTGGATAAATCTATTTCAATCCAATTATTTTCATCATTAAATCGACANGGAGTTGATGAAGCCAGAACTGTATTAGATAAATTCCTTGAAAGCTGATTGAAATTATCTCAATGGGCTTCTTCCCAGTTTGATCCTANTGCAGCATCGACAATCAAAGGCACATCAATCTCAGTAACTGATTCCATTATATTGATAATGTTTCCTTTTATTTCTTGCGAGTGCTTTTCATTTACTTCTAATACGAGTTCGTCATGAACTTGCATGACAATTTTTGCCGGAACATCATCTTTTTTTAGCCAGTTATATACATTTATCATGGCAAGCTTAATGATATCGGCAGCACTTCCCTGCATTGGAGCATTGATGGCACTCCTTTCTGCATATTTTCTTCTTATAGCGTTCTTGTTATTAATATCAGGGAGATAAAGTCTTCTTCCAAAAAGTGTCTCAATATAACCCTTTTCTCTCGCAATCTTTCTACTTTCATCCATAAATGAGTGTACATTTGGATATTTAGAAAAATACATATCGATATATTCCTGAGCTTCGTTCCTACTTATCCCAATTTGCTTTCCTAGACCAAAAGCAGACATCCCATACATTAATCCAAAGTTAATGGCTTTTGCCCATCGTCTTTGCTCGCTGCTTACTGCATTAACATCAATATTCAGAACTTCGGCAGCTGTTCTCGTATGGATGTCCTCGCCAGATGAGAAGGCCTCAAGTAGGGATTTATCTTGAGAGAGATGAGCCATTATTCTTAATTCTATCTGAGAATAGTCAGCTGCAAGGATTTTATATCCATCAGGAGCTACAAAAGCTTTTCTAATTCTTCTTCCTTGAGATGTTCTGATTGGAATATTTTGAAGATTTGGAGAATTCGAGGAAAGTCGTCCCGTAGCTGTATTTGCTTGATGATAGGATGTATGCACTCTCCCTGTATATTCTGAAATTCTTTTCGGAAGCTTCTCAGTATAGGTACTTTTCAATTTACTTAATGTTCTATGTTCCAGAATAATCTTTGGAAGCTCGAATTTCTCAGCTAGCTCCTGCAGTACCTCTTCAGATGTGGACGGCTGACCTTTTGGNGTTTTTTTAAGTACTGGAAGATTTAAATTATCAAATAAAATTTCTTGCAGCTGTTTTGGCGAGCCAAGATTGAATTGTTTTTCTGCAAATTCGTAAGCTCTCGTTTCAAGCTCATCAAGGGTAACTGTAATCTCATCACTCTGATCTTGAAGCATAATATCGTTAATAAGAACTCCCGATTCTTCCATTTGATGAAGAACAGGAATAAGAGGTTTTTCGATATCATCATATAATTTTTTTAAAGATGGATTTTCACAGAGCTTTTTACTTAAGTGATTGTGCAAACAAAGTGCGACCTCCGCATCCTCGGCAGCATATTCTGAAGCAATATTGATGTCTATCTCATTGAATGTTAACTGTTTAACACCTTTTCCAGCAATATCTTCAAAATGAGTTGTTTTTCGATCTAAATAAAATTTTGCGACTGAATCCAAATCATGACGAGTGGCAACACTATTAAGGACATAAGACTCAATCATTGAATCATACTCCATGCCATTCAATTCAATGTCATATCTTGAAAATATATGGGCATCATATTTGAGGTGATGACCAATTTTTTTTATTTTTTTGTCTTCAAGGATAGGCTTCAATTTCTTAAGAACTCTAACTATATCTAGCTGTATTGGTGCATTTGGATAATCATGCCCAAGAGGAACATAAGTTGATTCACCTTCATTGATCGCAATTGAAATTCCAACTAATTTTGCTTCCATATAGTTAAGACTGGTTGTTTCAGTGTCAATCGCGATGCACTTACTTCTTTTAGATTTCTCAATCCATAAATCTAAATCATTGAAATTGTATATTGTTGTATAGTTCGTTTTTTTCTTAGTCTTAATTATCGTATTTTTTTGATCTAGATCTTTAAGAAATGAGCTGAGCTCAAGTGATTGGTAAATTTCTCGCAAAGTAGAATCATCCTGTTTTTTTATAATTAGATTTGAAGTTTCTTTACTTAAATCTACCTTCTTATTAATGGTCACCAATTCTTTTGAAGTTGGAAGAAGATCGAGATTCGAATTTAATTTTTGTCCAATTTTGCCAGGAATTTTCTGAGCGTTATCAATTAAATTTTCCAGAGTCTCAAATTCATTTAGCCATTTTGCTGCAGTTTTTTTTCCGACACCTGGTATGCCTGGAACATTGTCGGATTTATCACCCATTAACGCGAGATAGTCGACAATTTGATTGGGGTAGACTCCAAACTTTTCTTTTACACCATCAATATCAAGAGTTTGATTATTCATTGTATTGATAAGCGTAACTCTTTCATCCACGAGTTGCGCCATGTCTTTATCTCCAGTAGAGATCAACACTTCCATATTATTATTTTTAGCATCCTCAGTGAGCGTTCCAATAACATCATCCGCTTCAACGCCCTCGATTGATAATAGCGGAATTCCCATGGCGACAATGGCCTTATGAATCGGTTCTATCTGCAGTCTCAATTCATCTGGTATAGGAGGTCTGTTTGCCTTGTATTCTGGAAAAATTTCATGTCTGAATGTTTTTCCTGGAGCATCGAATATAACTACAAAAAATTCTGTTTTTTGGTCAACTAACAGTTTTTTTGTCATATTCAGGACTCCATAAATTGCCCCTGTTGGAAATCCTTCTGAGTTCGATAATGGAGGTAACGCGTGATACGCCCTGTAGAGATAAGACGATCCATCAACCAAAACTATTTTATCTCCTTTGAGTTTATCTTGGAACGCATTCATGATNNTTGATTTTTNGTAACTAGATTATTTGAAACCTCAGAGGGTGTCTGGTTATCTGGATATATTAAAGCTCCTTTTTGACCACAACCTATNAAAGTGAGGATGCAAAATAAAAATAGTGATTGGAAAGTTTTTTTAGTCATATCATTTTTTACCCTCTGTTAAATCTTTTTTTACTCTTAATGTATAATTACAAATANTTATTTAAATATAATATTGTAATTCTATAATCCATCTTCCCTTATTTGTAATATATTTTGGATGGTTAAACATAAATATTCTCAAGAATAAACTTAATGCAAAAAAGTAACTCAGATCCAATTGAAAAAGAAATAAATGGTGAGCCAGAGTGGACTGTTATCTGGCTTCATGGTCTTGGTGCAGACGGCAATGACTTCTTGCCAATAATTAGTGAGCTTAATCTCAATGATGACGTCGGCGTTCGTTTTATTTTTCCGCATGCACCATACAGACCCATTACTGTAAATGGTGGAATGACTATGCGGGGTTGGTATGACATCACGAGTTTGGATCGCAATGGTAATCAAGATGAGGANGGAATACNCCAAAGTGTTGGAGATCTAAGAAAGTTGATAGACAGAGAATTGGATCGCGGTATACCTCAGAACAAAATTATTATTGCAGGTTTTTCTCAAGGAGGTGCGATTGCAATTTATACAGCCTTAACTCTGGCGTCTGAGTTGGGAGGATTAATAGCACTATCAACTTACATGCCTCTTGAAAAGAAATTTACTGACCTTGCAAAAAATTCAAATAAAATACAGTCATCGAAGCTCCCAATTTTTTTCGCTCATGGCAGTTATGACCCAGTAATTCCTCTTAGTTATGGAGAGAAGACAAAGTCATTCATTGAACAGTTTGGATACACAGTTGATTGGAATGAATATCCAATCGAACATTCTGTCAGTCAGAGAGAAATTAAAGATATTGGCCAATGGATTTCGAGAGTCCTTGAACTATGAAAGCACTGTGTATAAAAAATCTTAAAAAAACATACTCTAATGGTTTTGAGGCACTGAAAGGGATTGACCTAACAGTAGACTCTGGCGATTTTTATTCTCTTTTGGGTCCTAATGGTGCAGGAAAAACAACGGCGATAGGAATTATCTGCTCTCTTGTTAACAAAACAGATGGTTCAATAGCTGTTTTTGGAAAAGATATTCAGAAAAATCTTGAGGAAGTAAAGCTCAATATTGGCATGGTTCCTCAAGAGGTAAATTTTAACTCATTCGATACTCCACTAAATATAATTCTAAACCAGGCTGGTTATTATGGGATCAATAGAAATATAGCGTTTAAACGAGCAAAAGAATTTCTTGGGGAACTTAAGCTCTGGGAGAAAAAAAATGATATAGCCAGAAGTTTATCTGGAGGAATGAAAAGGCGATTAATGATTGCACGCGCACTNATGCATTATCCGAAGCTTCTGATTCTGGATGAGCCTACAGCGGGCGTTGATATTGAAATAAGACGTTCAATGTGGAAATTTTTAAAATCAATCAATGACAATGGAACGACAATAATTCTTACCACCCACTATCTTGAGGAGGCTGAAAATCTCTGTAGGAATGTTGCCATCATTGATGAAGGAGTAATTATCCAAGATACTTCTATGAATAAACTTCTAAGACAACTCAAGCAAGAGACAATTATCCTCACGTTAGAGGATTGTATTTCGGTCCTGCCACAAATTGGCAGTTTTCAGTGTAGAAAGATAGATTCTCAAAATATTGAGGTAATGATCGATTCAGAGCATAGAATCAATGAGCTATTTGACATTCTTAATAAGAAAAATATTAAGATAAGCAGCATGAGAAACAAAGCAAATAGGCTGGAGGAATTATTCCTCAAGGTCGTTGAAAACAAAAAATAAAGGATTCTATGAATTTAAAAATTAACCTCGTCGCTTTTTATACAATTGTTCGTAAAGAAATTCTTCGAATGTTGAGAATATGGGTGCAAACCATTGTTCCACCTGCAATAACTATGACNCTTTATTTTCTCATTTTTGGGAACTTAATAGGTACAAGAATTGGAGAGATGCAAGGTTATAGCTATATGCAATTTATTGCACCAGGAATAATAATGATGTCAGTCATCACCAATTCGTATGGCAACGTTGTTTCATCTTTTTTTGGCGCTAAATATGGTGGCTATATNGATGAATTATTGATTGCACCAATCTCAAATACCACAATAATNCTGGGTCACATCACGGGTGGTGTAATAAGAGGTCTTTTGGTTGGCACAATGGTTACTTTCATTGCGCTTTTATTCACGGATATCAAGCTAACTCATCCTCTGATCACAATTTCCATTGTAGTGCTCTCTTCCATGGTTTTCGCAACTGCAGGCTTTATAAATGCATTATTTGCAGAAAACTTTGATGATATTGCTATTATTCCAACATTTATTATTGCGCCATTGACATATCTTGGAGGCGTCTTTTATTCAATAAATTTGCTTCCAGATTTTTGGCAGAATGTGAGTTTGTTTAATCCTATTTTATACATGGTGAATGCATTCAGATACGGTGTCTTGGGAACTTCTGATATAGAGATTATGTATGCATATGCTGTGGTGTGTTTTTTCCTGGTACTCTTATTTAGCACCAGTCTTATATTCCTCAAAATGGGGACAGGAACAAAGGAATAATCTCATTCTTAAGAGAGTATTTGCACCCCAATAACAATGGCACCTGGACCACCATGAACTCCAATGGCTGTTCCCAGTTCTGTGACTTTAAATTCAGACACGTTGGATACTTTAGATTGTAGGTATTTTTTTAGATCTAAAGCTTCTTTTTCGGCGATTGCATGACCAATAGATATATTTACCACATTGCTTTGATTAGCATATTTGGCGATGTAATTTGCAAACTTCCTTATTAGGTTTTTTTTCCCAAATAAAAAATGTTTCGTAACTATTAAACCATCATCTGTTGATACTAATAACGGAGTTAAACCAAAGAAATCCGCTACATATTTTACTGATTTTGGAACTCTTCCTCCTTTAACCGCNTACTTGAGATTTGGGATATAGGCGAAAGTTTTTGTATTTTTTCTGATTTTCGATAATTTTTTAAGAGAATTCTGTACACTTATTCCTTCTTTGGAACATTCTGCCGCATAAACAGCAATTTGCCCTTGGCCAAGAGATGCATTTAATGAATTGAAGATATGAATGTTACCGTTTGATTTGATTCGTTTTACCGCNGATTCAGCAGCTTGCATCGTCCCACTAATAGAACCCGTTACACATATATATACAACATCATCATGATGACTTGCTAGATACTCAAACTGTCTTCTAAAATCACCAACTGAAGGTTGAGACGTAGTGGGATGTATTGGATTCTTTGTTATTTCATNAAAGAATTCTGGTGGCGTNATATTTACTTTATCNAGATAGCTTTTACTGCCAAATTGAATCCGAATTGGCACAATATGAATATCAAGATTCTCAATGTCTTCTTCTGAAATGTCAGCTGCAGAATCAGTAATAACAGCAAAATTTCGCGACTGATCTCTAGTCATTTTGCTTTGCTTTTTCATATCATCAGCTTTTTCTGATGAGACAGAACCAAACTCTTTTGCAATTTTGAATACTGACTGAGGTTCATCAGTATGAATATGAACCTTCGTTTTTCTTTTTGTACCGGCAATAACTATAGAATTACCCCAACTAAGCAATGACTCTTTAAGCTTTCTTTTGTCTATTCCATCTCCCGCGATGATGCATTCAGTACAGTATTGAAAATCAACCTCATCATATTCATGACGAGATTCCACCATTTGTTGATTAACATCGCTATTAGGTGTGGGCTCTTTTTGTGTATTTTCATATACGAGATACTCAATAAATCCCTGTATAAGCAAGAAAAATCCCATTGCTCCCGCATCCACTACATCTGAGTCCCTCAAGACAGTTAGTTGATTTTTTGTATTTGTAAGCGCCGATTTTGTCTCTTCTAATACTTTTGGAAATATATCTGAGAAGCTTCCTGTTTTATTTTTATCACAAATATCTTTATAACTTTCAGCGAAATTTGCTATGACCGTTAATATCGTCCCTTCAACTGGGTTAATAAGTGCTTCCCTCGCATAAGTGCTACCTGTATTGACTGCATCTGAAAAAGTCTGTGGACTGAATTCTTTAGTATTTTGTACACTATCACTCATGCCTTGAAAAAATTGAGCTATTATGCTGCCTGAGTTACCTCTTGAATGGTCGAGCANTTTATCGGCAATTCCTTCCAGAAGTTCACCAATGTCATTACACTTATTGTCTCTTGTGAAATTAATTAAAGGGTAGAGCGTAAGGCAAAGATTAGTTCCGGTATCCCCATCCGCAACAGGAAACACATTAATGGAGTTTAATTTTTCTTGAGCATTGATAACAGCATAGACTCCATTTTTGAGACTTTCTGAAAAAAGTTTTGTCCCTATGGATTTTATATTCTTCATTTTTTTGCTCTATTTATATGACAGCAAGAAAGAAATACCGTTTTGCTCAAGAACTACGCCTTCTTCCGTGATAGCTTTTATAAGTGGACCTTCATCGAGAAAACTTCCCTCATCATATTTTTTCATATTAATAAACACAAAGCGCTCTGCAGCATTTTCGCTGTATACGTGAATATCGATGTGTAGGTCTGGTAAGTAGAAATTATGAGATACTTTTGCTATTTCAATGTCTATTATTTCACTAGAATTATTCAAAGCAGAATTTCTTTCTATTTTGCCTTGCTCTTTATTAATAACATCAGAACTCAGAAAATTCGAAGACTCAGATTTTTTAATTTGAGTTGACTTTATATCCTGAATAGATTCTGAACTGTCATTGTTTATTTCAGGGACTCGAATTTTTTTTGGAGCTACTAAGAAATACAACAATAAGAAGATGATCGATAACAGTGATAATATTACAATGGTATAAATTTTTTTGTTTTCCGGTTTTTTGTTTTCCATCAAAGCATCAGAGAATTTAGGCGGTTTGTTTTTCAATCTTTCTCGCTCTGATTTTTTTAGTGCTTCCAGTATAAATGACATAGTACCGAGTCTGTTTTAGTTAACTTTAAAAAAAATTTTCGTAATGTTATGTAGATATTGTGAGTCGATATAACCAAGTTCATTTGTGAAAAATATTACTATGACCATGACAATTAAAATATATGTTGCAGTCCAGTTACTTTTTCGGGGCGGAATCTCATGACCCTGTATCTCATTCTTGGCTTTGATAACAATTTTTTTATCAACTTCACGAGTATTTATACTATATGCACCAAGAAGTGCACGATCACAGATGATGTTTATCAATCTAGGGATTCCGGATGAGTACCTGAAGACCTCTTTTTTCGCATTTTTCTTGAAAATCTCAATTTTCGATCCCGAGATTCTCAGTCTATGCTCTATATAAAGAAATGTTTCTGCTTTTGAGAGTGGTTTTAGATGATATCTAGCAGTAATTCTCTGGGAGAGTTGACGGAGATTATTTTGTGCAAGCACCATTCTTAACTCGGGCTGTCCAATTAAAATTATTTGCAGTAATTTGTCTTTTTCAGTCTCTAGATTTGTAAGAAGCCTGATTTGTTCAAGCACGTCGGTTGTTAAGTTTTGCGCTTCGTCAATGAGCAGTATTATTTTTCTCCCTTTTGCGTGCTGTTCAAGTAAAAAAGAGTTTAGAGTATTAACTATATCAATAGTACTTTCGCCATGATTATCAATATTAAATTCATTGCATATTTCGCTTAGAAATTCTTTAGCAGTAATTTGTGTATGCATGATTAATGCAATTTCAACTTTACTTGGCAACTGCTCCAAAAGAGCGCGAATGAGTGTTGTTTTTCCAGTCCCTACTTCGCCTGTTAACTGAATAAAACCGCCACTATCAGTAACGCCATAAAGTAAATGAGCGAGACCTTCTTTGTGCCTGTCACTCATAAATAGGTAGCGAGGATCAGGAGTGATCCTGAATGGTTTTGCATTTAGCCCAAAATGTTCTTCATACATAAGAGTTAGTTTTTTCTTTCAATTAAATACCTCGTTAACCATCTTAATAGCTCAGCCTCATCATTGAAAATATCAAGATATTTTAGGCATTCATTCAATAACTCTGAACAATATTCNTACGATGCTTTTTTTCCAAAGTGGGATGGCCATGTAGCCTTATCATTCTTGATATCTGAATTTTGGTCTTTTCCNGTCACATCAGATGATTCTTCAATATCAATTAAATCATCTCTAATTTGGAAAGCAATTCCTATTGCCCACCCAAATCTGTTCATTTGCTTGAATTTTTTTTCATCATAATCTGGAGTAAAACAAAATGGCGCCATGATTGAAGCATGAATGAGAGCCCCAGTTTTCATTTTATGCATTAAATGTAATTCACTCTTTTTTAGTGTTTTTCCCTCAGAAGCAAGATCCATTGATTGTCCACCAGTCATTCCTCTTGCGCCACAGGCATCACTTATTAGTGATATGAGATGAACTTTTTGCTCATCACTAATTGATTGTGCACCTGCTATGCTTCCAAAAGCCAATGTTTGAAGCGCATCAGCAGCTAGTATTGCTGTTGATTCGCCGAATTTTTTATGTGTAGTTGGTAAACCTCTCCTTAAGTTATCATTATCCATTGAAGGTAGATCATCATGAACCAATGAAAATGAATGAAGAAGCTCAATAGACAGAGCGGGAACATCTAATTTTTCTTTCTCTATTTTTAAGCATTCGCCGCATGAGTATATCAGTAATGGTCTAATTCGTTTACCTCCATTAAGCGTCGAATATCGCATTGCTTCATGCAGAGAAGAGTGACTTCCATTTGATTCTGGAAGTGATTGATCTATTATTTTGTTGATTCGCTCAAGATAATTGTCGATTGTTTTTTTTATTTCATTTGACATCTGATGATTTGATTGTTTTTGTAATTAATCTTTTTGATTTATAAGCATAGTATTGTATTAAAATGAGGTAAATACTACTTATTCAATCTTTTGATAATTTTAGTCTGCTATTAAGGAAAATAAAAATGCAAGCCACAGTAAGAGCCTCACCTAATATCGCATTAATTAAATATTGGGGTAAGAGAGATGAAAAATACAATTTACCTGCTGTAAGCTCGATTTCTATAACATTAGATGAAATTTGGACTGAAACTAAAATAAACTTTTCTCCAAATCATAAGCGCGATATTTTAACAATTAATAACGTGCAACAAGATGATACTCGGAGAGTCAGTGATTGCATTGATTCAATATGCGGGGAGCACAGAAACTTTGCTTGTGTTTCGAGTAAATGTAACTTTCCTATTTCAGCTGGACTTGCTTCATCGTCCTCAGCATTTTCTGCTTTAGTAATAGCTATAAATCAAGCTGTGAATAAAGGTTATGAGCTGCAAGATTTGGCAAATGAGGCTGGCAAAGCATCTGGTTCAGCAGCAAGATCAATGTTGGGTGGTTTTGTCGAGCTTGAAAATAAAAAAAATAAAATACAGATAAATCAGCTACTACAATCAGAGGATTGGCCCTTAAGAGTTGTAATAGCAATAACTGATTCTCAAAAAAAAGCTGTGTCTTCCTCTGAAGGAATGAAGTTAAGTTCAAAAACTTCACCTTTTTATAATTCGTGGGTTAAAAATCAATCTGAAGATATTGACGAAGCCAGAAAAGCAATATTATCTCAAGATTTTTTAAGACTTTCAGAGATTTCTGAACATAACTGCATGAAGATGCATTCAGTTATGTGGACATCTAGACCGTCAATAGTTTATTGGAATTCTGCTACTATTGAGTGTATGCATGCAATTAGGGAGTTACAAAAAAAAGGGGAATTTGTTTTTTTTACTATTGATGCTGGACCTCAAATTAAAGCTGTCTGCTTGCCTGAGTGTGAATCTAAAGTTGTAAATATTTTAAAAGAAATCAGAGGGGTCAGTTCAGTTTTGCAATCTGGTCTTGGACAAGAACCTCAGATAAAATGAAAACCATAAGAACTAGTGCTCCAGGAAAAATTGTCGTCTTGGGTGAGTTTGCAGTATTAGATTCAGCTTCAGCAATATCAATGGCTATTAATAAGAGGGCCATAGTGACAATAAAAGAGCGTCCTGGTGATTCTCATTTGCTCAGAACAATTGGCTATGAGGATGGTGATTGGCCATTCAATATTGATGAAAGAAGCAAACTTTCATGGGTTGATAGTGCAACACCGAAAAACATCAAAGATTTACTCGAAATTTTTTGTTTGAAATTTATGATTCAATCGGACTTTAAATATGAATTCATATTGGATTCTTCATGTTTTTTTGATGAAAAGAAAAACAAAAAAATTGGATTTGGTTCTAGCTCTGCTCTGATAGTCGCAATGACTGCTGCCTTTGCAAAACTCTTTAACAGTGAAAGAAGTGTTGGTAATTTAGCGCATGAGATTCATTCAGATTTTCAAGGTAGATTGGGAAGCGGTATTGATGTTCAGACGTCACTTCAGGGTGGTATGCTTGTTTATAATCGAAATCGAGCGGCAAATTCCAAAAATATTGAACTTCGGCCTGATTTGAGATTTAAGATTTTTTGGAGTGGTGAAGAAGTTATAACTATTGATCAATTAAAATTATTTAGTGATTACAACGCGAAGAGCTTCAGGCTGCTCTGTGATATATCAAATAAATTGAGCAGTAACTGGTGTGAATATGATAAGGAAAAATTAATTCATGAGATGAAAGCATATGTGAAATATCTTGAAGAATTCAGTGTGGATTTTGGTCTTGACTTATTTGGTGTGAACCACAAATATCTTTCAGAATATACAAAAAATATGAATGATGCTGTATATAAACCATGCGGTGCAGGTGGAGATATTGGTATCTGCATTTCATCATCTGAATCGAATCTTAATTCCGCTGTATGTTATGCAAAATCTATTGGGATGGACGTCTTTGACTTGCATTGTGATCAGTCTGGATACTTAATTGAGTTAGAAAATTGAAAAAAAAATTAATAAGTGGTTTTTATAAGCTTGGTGTGAAGGATAGAGTAAAGATTCTCAATAAGATGGGAATAATTTCCTCTGAAGAAAGAATCTCGTTAGAAAGGCAAGATCAAATTCTGTCTCTTGATGAAGCGGACAAAATGATCGAGAATGTGATCGGTGTGTTCGGTCTCCCTCTGGCGATTGCGTCCGATTTTTTAATGAATGGTAAAAATTATTTCGTACCAATGGTTGTCGAGGAGCCATCAGTTGTTGCCGGAGTTAATAATGCCGCTAAAATCATCAAGTCGTCTGGAGGCTTCAAATCAGAGCTCAAAAATTCATTATTAGTTGGTCAAATTCAAATACNCAATCTGGAGGATGTNGCACAATCCAAGAAAATTCTCCAGCAAAAAAAATCGAATTTAATCAAGAAGGCTAATGAGCTTTTACCTAGGTTAAATGAGAGAGGTGGCGGTGTTAAAGATATAGATATTCGCGAACTGAATATTAAAAATAAAGTAAATCTGGTGCTCCATCTACATGTGAATACGGCTGACGCGATGGGTGCAAATCTAGTAAATACCGTTTGTGAGGGTCTTTCAGACACTATTGAGGGGATGATTGCAGGCGATGTTGGATTAAAAATATTATCAAATTATACAGATCAATCTTTGGTGGAAGTTGAGATAGAGATACCCCCTGATCTATTGGAAACAAATGAATTTTCTGGTAATGAAGTGAGAGATGGAATCGTAAATGCATGTGATTTTGCTAATGCTGATCCATACAGAGCTGTTACGCATAACAAAGGAATAATGAATGGTATAGATGCGATAGCAATTGCAACTGGGAATGACTGGAGGGCAATTGAGGCTGCAGCTCATGCTTATGCATCATCGACGGGAATATATAAATCCCTTTCAAATTGGGATATTTGTGAAAATGGTAATCTTAAAGGTGAGCTTCTAATGCCTATAAAAGTGGGTATTGTTGGTGGATCACTGTCAGCTAACCCTGCTTCAAGAATGGGTCTCAACATAACAAAAGTAGAATCAGCTTCAGAGTTATCAGAGCTAATTGGCGCAGTTGGATTGGCACAAAATTTTGCAGCATTAAGAGCGCTTGCGACTAATGGCATTCAACAGGCTCATATGAAATTACATGCAAGAAGTGTTGCACTCAGCGCGGGTATACCAAAAGAATATTTCTCTGAAGTGATAAAAGACATGATTAATTCTAAAGAAATTAAAAAATGGAAAGCACAAGAATTACTTGAAAAAAAACTATCAGAGAAGAATAGAATCAAATTTCAAGACAAAAAGAAAATAGAAGGTTCAGCATCAGCAAAGTTTATTCTATTGGGGGAGCATGCAGTCGTTTATAACCAGTATGCTATTGCGTATCCAATTAACAATGCAGTTAAAATTAGCATCACTGATGAAGGAAATAAACTTGCTTTCACCCTTTCTGGTTTTTTTGACCAAGAAATTTCAGAGGGATCTGAATATTTTAGTTACTTTAAAAAACTCCTTGATGTTATTTGTAAAATTTATGCTGTTGATGTCCCTCTTGTTCGTTTTGAGATCAACAGCCGCATTCCTCTTGCAATGGGCTTGGGTGCATCAGCATCAATCGCAGTTGCCCTATCAAGCGCACTTAGCAATTATTTTGAACTGTCAAAAAATTCTGAAGAAATAAATAAAATTGCTTTTGAATGTGAAAAGATAAATCATATTCTACCATCTGGAATTGATAATACTGTTGCTTCCTTTGGAAAGGCAGTTTTCTATAATAAAAATGAGCCTATTAATGTATTGTCAAAAAAGTATTCAAAATCTCTTCCAATTATCATAGCAATGAGTAATTCACCCTCAAAAACGTCTGATTTAGTGACATCTGTTGCAGAAGCCAGAAATAAGAATAAGGAAATGTATGAAAAGATATTTGAGCAAATGGGTGAGATATCACAACAAGGATTTGATGCAATAAAGAAGAAAGATTTTAATCAATTAGGAGATTTGATGAATATCTATCAAGGTCTCCTTAATTCGATTGGGGTATCTACACCTGAGCTTGAGAGTATGATTGATATAGCAAGGTCATCAGGTGCATTAGGAGCTAAATTGACTGGATCGGGCGGAGGAGGATCTATTATTGCTCTTTGTCCAGATCATCAAAAAGAAGTTAGAAACAGTTTGAACGGAGCTGGTTATCAAACAATTCCTATCGATGCGGATAACNACTAAATGAGTTTACAGTCAAGAAAAATTGTTTCGAGTGATAATGAAATTTTAATTCTCGTAGATACTGAAGATAGAGAAATTGGACATTTAAGTAAGTTTGAGTGTCACAAGAATGAGGGCATTTTACATAGAGCTTTTTCTATCTTTCTATTTAATGATGAAGGCCATTTGTTAATACAAAAAAGAAGCCAGCAGAAAAGACTTTGGCCATTATATTGGTCCAATACTTGTTGCAGTCACCCTCGCCAGGGCGAAGATATTTTGGGTGCCGCTGCCAGAAGATTAGAAGATGAACTTGGAATAAATGGGATAAATCTTGAATATCTGTATAAGTTTTCATATCAAGCTAGCTATAAAGACATTGGATCAGAACATGAAATGTGTTCCGTATTTATTGGATCAATAAATGAGGATGTTATTTTTAATACAAATGAAATTGAAAGAATAAGATTTATTGATTGTGAAAGTTTAGAAAAGGAGATGGATTTAAATAGTGACTTCACACCCTGGTTTAAAATGGAATGGAGGACTATAAAGCAGCAGTATTTTGGTGAGCTGGCAAAATACATNTAAACATTTTTTTATATCTCAGCTGATATANCGATGAAACTCAATNCCAAAATTCTGNTAATTTTTTCGGTTTATATCGCCAACTTCATCAATGATGAATTCATTTTTTTTNGTATAATCTAAATCCTTTAAATCTAATCCCTCATGCATATCGAAGTACTGCTTTTTATTTAAGTCGATTGCAAAATGCATAGCATTCGAGAAATTGATCTTTTTAGCTGCCGACTGCCAATTTTCTACAACATGCATTGGAATGACTTCGGCGGCATCTCCACTCCCATATCCAAGAGTAAGAATCTCGGAATTTTCTAGGCTGATTTTTTCTTCGTATGCTTGCTCGAAACCCGCGGCAATCCAAGCAGGTAATGCAGCGGTATATAAATTTCCCAGATCTAACATTTTGTCGCTACCAAGCGCCATTTTGTCTAGGATCTCTCTGCGATAATGCCGTGATTCTCTGAATATTTTTGAGACATTCATTGAAAGTGGAAATGCATCTTTGTTGAGATCATTCGGATTAGCGAACTTTTTTATATCCAGTGAGGATATCTCCATCTCACTGATGACCTCAGAGGGATTCATATTTGCCTCATAGCAATATGAATTAAACTCCGCCTGGTCGTTTTTATCTCCCATGGCTAATGCAAATAGATAAGCGATTGCCAAGCCAGTTTCGGGCATTTTTCTATAAGGTCTGTGCATAAAAATTGTTTTTAGCGAGCGTAGATAATTAATTGGATTCAAATCTCTCTTATTGAACATATCTTCCATTGCATGTAGTGTTTCATCTAAATAACAAGTCGTTGAATATTTGCCATTAAATATTGGAAAATCCTGTATTTGTTGACCTAACACTCTATTTTGCCTCGAATATCGTATCATCGGTTTCCTAAAGTCAAGAATCCTGTAATCAGATGCCGATCCAGAATGATTGAGATCAATGGTTGCAAGCTTAGGATGCTCCTCGATGAGCATAGCTACTGCACCGGCACCCTGTGTAGGTTCACCGCTGCTCCCAATTTCATATTCAGCAATATCAGAGCACACCACAATGCCAACACTTCCAGCTCCATCGAGCGCAATATGCCTGATTGCACCTTTCATTGCATAAACACCGCCAAGACATGCATGTTTAAACTCAGGAACTTCACAGCTTCTATTTATTGGAGGAAGATTTTTACTTGCCAGGGCTTCATCAATCATACCTTTGATAATAATGGCACCAGCAGAGTTATCTGTACTGGACTCTGTTCCTAATGCGAGAAATTTAATGGCTGAAGGATTAACATCATATTGTTGAATTAATCGAATTACAGCATTTGCTGCCATTGTGTATACACTCTGATGAGAACCACGAAGTCTAAAACTTCGACCAACTACTTCTCTGATTTTTGGCCATTGATTATCGGTCCATTCACACCAATCTTTAAGCCACACTCGATATGGAGGTACATATGCTGCAAGACCACTTACTCCTACTGGTGTTTGATTTATTTTCATCAAAATATCTTAGTCGACAAACACAGTTATTTTCTCTGACATAATTGGTGGTTCATGAGGAATATGCAGATGGTCTCCCAACAAGAGTTGAAGCGTGTGTTCACCCGGTTCCAGATTAAGAGTCGTTTTTGAACTTCCATCTCCGAAATGAACATAGTTTTTATCAGCTGGTATAGGCAGATTCATATCGGGTAGCTCAGCATCTATGATTATATGATGATGCCCTGATCCTTGTTGATTTTGTCCAGATGGAACAATCTGGACATTACTAACACCGAACTCAACCTCTACAGGCCCTGAAAATCTCTCATTTGTTTGAGGTTTAATAAAAAATACAGCTGCATCTTCCGGTGATGCCTTTCTTTCAATGGTCGGCGCAGATAAAAACATGTCCTCAGTCTTATCGGCTTCAATATTTTTCTGCCCCTCGTTGCCGCAAGATGCGAGAAATAGTGATGAGACTGATATTAAAAAAATATTATATTTATTCAAATTTCTTCTCCATTAAATTTAGCTTAAGTAATTAAATAATTTTTCATTGTTTTCCAAACTCGTTTGGACCAAAGTCATCAACAGATAATATTTCAGAAACTCTATGATAAAGATCTGTTATTTTTTTTATTTCATCGCTTTTTAAAATTCCATGCTGCTCAGCNTGTTCTATTTGATGACCTAGATAGTTGCTCGTTATGATGCCATCTTTTTTGGCTTGTTGAAGCTTGGCTTCAATCAGGATAGTTTCCTCTGAAAGTTCAAGTGCTTCCTGAAGTAACCCTAAAGGATTATTTGGTCCCTTTGATGTATATGCATTTTCGCTTAAACGNTCTCGNCTTTCGCCAACTGATGTTANTATTTGCGCAACTTTAGTTGTAAGACCATCCGGAGGGGGAGAATAGGAGCGTCCTCTCGGAAATATGACTAACCTTAGGAAACGAGCAAGTATTTTATTTGGCATATTTATTAAAAAATTATGTAACTGTTCTTGAGCTTCATACATCAAAGTTCTAACAGACCATTCNACAAGTGGTAAGTCGTCAGATTTGCAACCCTGGTTTTCATAATGTTTCAATACTGTAGAGGCAAGATAGAGTGAGCTCAGAACGTCACCCAATCGTGCTGACAATAGCTCTTTTTTCTTTAACTCACCACCCAATGAGAGCATAGCAAAATCTGATGCAACTGCGAATGAAGCACTGTATCTGTTGATGTGCTGGTAATATCTTTTTGTTATCGTATTTACAGGCGATTTACTGTATTTTGATTTAGTTATTGCAAGAATCAAAGATCGAGTAATGTTGCTAACTGCATAACCTATGTGACCAAATAATGCTTTATCGAATTTTTTTAACCCGTCTTGACCTTCCTCGTTTGCTGCCTCTAATTCAGTTAGAACAAAAGGATGACATCTTATTGCGCCTTGTCCAAAGATGATTAAGCTCCTAGTAAGAATATTCGCACCTTCAACAGTGATGGCAATGGGTGTGGCCATATAGCTTCTTCCCATATAATTCTTTGGGCCCATCATAATTGCTTTCCCGCCATGGACATCCATTGCATCATTAGCAATTTTTCGGCCTAACTCTGTGCAATGATATTTTAGGATAGCAGANGGCACAGCGGGTTTTTCACCATGATCGATTGCTCCAGAGGTGACTGAAACCGNTGAGTTCATGATATAGGTATAACCCGCAATTCTNGCAAGCGATTCTTTTATTCCATCGAACTGTGANATAGNTAAGTTAAACTGTTTTCTTAACTGGGCATAAGCCCCAGTNGCATAAGATGCAGCTTGCCCACCTCCAGTCGCTGTTGAAGGAAGTGTAATAGCTCTTCCCACTGACAAACATTCAACAAGCATTTTCCAGCCTTTTCCTGCCATTTTTTGTCCACCGATAATAAAGTCAATGGGAACAAAAACATCNTTACCAGAAGTTGGTCCATTCTGAAATGGNACATTCATTGGAAGGTGACGTCTCCCTATTGTAACTCCNTCTAAATTGGTTGGTATCAATGCTGCAGTGATACCNTAATCTTCAACNTCACCGATTAATTTATCTGGATCATAAAGNTTGAAAGCTAATCCCAGAATTGTGGCGACTGGGGCTAGAGTTATGTATCTTTTGTTCCAATTGAGCTTGATACCAATTATTTCTTCACCATNCCATGTGCCTTTACAAATAATCCCTGAGTCAATTATTGAAGATGCATCCGAACCAGCCTCAGTTGATGTTAAGGCGAAACATGGTATCTCNNCTCCATTAGCCAGCCTCGGAAGATAATGATTTTTTTGTTGTTCTGAACCATAGTGAAGAAGCAATTCNGCTGGACCCAATGAATTNGGTACACCGACNGTTGAAGAGGCNACAGCATTTCTGCTTGCAATTTTNGCNGTAACCATAGCATTAGCATANGAGGAAAACTCTAGNCCTCCATATTTCTTCGGTATGATCATTGCAAAAAACTTTTTACTTTTAAAAAATTTCCATATNTCCTCAGGTAGATCACCTCTGTGATGNGAAATTTCCCAATCATCGAGCATTTCACATAACTTTTCACANGGGCCNTTTAAAAANTTNNTTTCATCCACAGACAATTCAGGTTTTGGCATTGTCATNAGGACATCCCAGTTTGGCATACCAGAAAAAAGCTCACCTTCCCACCAAACACCNCCTGCTTCGAGCGCNTCTTTTTCTGTTTTTGACATTTTTGGAACCATTTTTTTGTATACATTCAGAAGTGGTTTCGAGAGTCTGGAGCGTCTTAANGGAACAATGTTAATTAGTATNAGAATAAGNACTACAGACCATAGGAAAACACTCATCATNATTCCCGCTTTTCCNAAAACAGTNTAAATATATGAAGATAAAGTGATGATTGCTGAAGACAANAGAAGATTTACTCTGTGATAGGGTAGACCTAAAAAGAGAGATAAAAATAGTAAAAACCAGANTAGATTNATTGCTATATCTGACATAAATTAATTTTCCATAATAGAATGAATGTTATCTCTTTTTGATTACCATTAATGATATATCAACATCATAGAATTACAAATCAGCACCTGNTTATGTATANGCTGATNACGATCTGAGCTATTTATAAAAGGTGCTNTATAGCAGCTCTTTCCTCTCTTAGTTCTGNTTCTGTAATATTGATTCTCTCTCTACTGAATGTGTCAATATCAAGCCCTTCAACAATCTNATATTTGCCATTTTCACATTNAACCGGGAAAGAGAATATGATGCCNGGTNCAATTCCATAGCTTCCATCTGATGGGANCGCCATACTTACCCAGTCATCTTTCTGAGTTCCCAGCGNCCAGTCCCTCATATGGTCAATAGCTGCTGAGGCAGCAGACGCGGCAGAGGATGCACCCCTTGCCTTAATAATTTCTGCCCCTCTTTGTTGAACTGTTGGAATGAAATCATCGATTAACCATTGATGATCAATCTCGTTATTTATGGATTTACCATTGCAGAGTGCATGATAAAGATCAGGAAATTGAGTTGCCGAGTGATTTCCCCAGATAATCATTTTCTTGACCTCTTTACTGGCGACCCCGATTTTTTTTGCTAAATATGATTTCGCTCTGTTGTGATCCAGTCTTGTCATAGCGGAAAAGTTTGAAGGATCAATATTTGGTGCATTTGAACTTGCGATCAATGCATTAGTATTTGCAGGATTTCCAACTACAAGGATTTTTGCATCCTTATTTGCAGCATTATTTATTGCAGAGCCCTGATGGGTAAAGATTTTTGCGTTTGCTTCAAGTAAGTCAGCTCTTTCCATTCCTGGACCTCTTGGCATTGCCCCTACCAGAAGAGCATAATCTGTTTCATTAAAAGCTTCATCTACGTTGTCTGTAGCTATGACATCAGCAAGTGTAGGAAAAGCACAATCTTCAAGTTCCATGAGCACGCCTTGAAGGGCGGGAAGCGCTGGAGTAATCTCGAGTAACTGCAGTACGATTTTTTGATTTGATCCAAGCATTTGCCCTGAAGCAATTCGAAACGCCAATTGGTAGCCTATTTGTCCGGCTGCTCCAGTTATAGTTACACGAACAGGTTTATTCATGATTCGTCCTTTAATATATGAAAAAAAGCGCAGAGATTTCTATGTTTGACCTCTTCCTTGTCAACTAGATCATCATATTAGAGCTTTATTTTATGGTGTTATTATTCTTTAGCTTTGTATGCTCTAACTTCAATATTCAATATTTCAGCAACCTTTTGCTGATCTTCAACAGCCGCATTATATTTTTTATCTTGATGCTCAATAATTGTGGCTTCTGCTTCAGGCGTGTGCTGTTGATTGATTTTAAGCATTGAAATTATAGCAACAGTGTCTTTATCAATGCACTCCATGTAGTCATTCATATCTTCTATCCACTGTCTTACCATTTGATAACCTGCCATGAATTCATCTGAAGTAGTTGTCGTGCCGTTTGGAATTTCCGCTTTTCTTGGGTATTCACAAGCACCATAAGCAGAGAAAGAGAAAAAGAAGCTGATCAAGCAAAATATTTTAAACAAATTTTTCATAAAATTATTAGATGGTATTGTAAATTTTATCCATCACACCTCATCTGATTATCGAAATTTAATTTAATCATTTTATATTTCTCAAGTGAAGTCAAAATATTCAAATTAGGAAATTATTTTTCTAAAACACAAAGATGATAGAATCATAATCAATACTGATTAACAAATCTGGCATTATATTATGAGGACCATTCTTGAGAAGAGGCTGATGCAACTTACAGCGAATAATGAGCCTGTGATTTTTTGCGGTGGAAAAAAAGGATTGGAAAAGGAATCATTAAGAGTAAATGAAGAAGGGTCACTTTCACTGAAGAAACATCCAATTAGTATGGGTTCAGCGTTAAAAAATAGATACATCACTACTGATTTTTCCGAAGCGCTTCTAGAATTCGTAACTCCT
>PBAE01000014.1 GCA_002715745.1 Woeseiaceae bacterium | reverse complement strand
GCGACCTTCGGGTTATGAGCCCGACGAGCTGCCAGACTGCTCCACCCCGCAACAACGAAAAGGAATCATACAAAGAGAGAGAGTTTATTTCAACCTAAAATGGATATTAAGTTGTTAAAGCTATGACTTTTTGACAAAACGCCATCAACCAGTTTGGAAATAATCCGATAAGCAATACTAATAAACCATTTATACTCATGACAATTTTGACTTCTTGGCTGGATGTTATTGTTTCTTTTTGGTCACTCTCTTCAAAATACATGAACCAAATAATTCTTAGATAATAGTAAGCACCCACCACAGAAGCCAACACCATCAATACTGGCAGACCAGTAAATCCTGCATCGATGACTGCGCTTATCACATCGAGCTTAGCAAAGAATCCAACCCAAGGAGGTATGCCTGCCATACTAAACAAAATAAACATCATAATCGTTGCGAACCAGGGGTTTCTTTTACTGAGACCTTTGAAATCATCAATTTGATCTGACTCAAACCCTTTTCTGCTGAGTAAGATGACAAATCCCAATGAGCCCGTTGCCATAAGAACATAGGTAATGGTGTAAAAAAGTGCGGAAGAATATCCATCAAGAGTTCCAGTAGAGATTCCAGCAAAAATAAAACCGACATGACCAATTGCAGAATACGCCAACATTCTTTTTATGTTTGTTTGGGCAATAGCCACCACATTACCAAACACAATCGAAAGAACCGAAACAATCAATATGATTCCTTGCCATTCAGCATGTAAGCCGCCCAATCCCTCAAAAAGCACCCTGAATATCAAAGCAAAAGCAGCCACCTTAGGTGCTGATGCGATAAATAAGGTTACTGGTGTTCTAGCGCCCTCATAAACGTCTGGCAACCACATATGAAAAGGCACAGCCCCAAATTTAAAGGCAATACCGACAATCACAAATGCCATACCAAACCAAAGTGGCAATGCATTCATTTCCGGATTGGTCTGAATTGCATTCGCTATTTCATTAAATTCTAATGATCCGGTTACTCCGTATACCCATGAAATACCATACAAAAGGGAACCTGAAGCGATGGCGCCGAGGATAAAATATTTCATAGCCGATTCAGCAGCAATAGATGAATTCCTATCCAATGCAACCAGAGCATACAGAGACAGCGCCAGAGTCTCAAGCCCCAGATACATCACGAGCATGCTGTTAGCAGAGATCATGATCATAATACCCAGAAGCCCAAAAAGAACAAGGATGAAAAATTCACCTTTAAAAAGATCGTTATCTATCAAATAGTCTCTTGAATACAGTATTACAACAGCGGTTGAAACGATAGAAACAAGTTTAAGTAATACTGAAAGCTCATCACTAACGTAACTTCCACTGAAAATTAATGACCCAGATTCTGGTGAATTGAATGCGACCATTAAAGCTGTGACAGCCAATGTTGCCATGGTTAGCCAATAAGTGATGATGCGTTTATCTTGTGAGACAAATAAATCGATCACAAGCACTGTGCAAAGCAAAGTAAGAATCGTTATCTCACCAGATGCCAATGCTAGCTCATTGAGAATCGTCATTATAATATTCCTGGCATCTTGGAATTCGATATCTGTAATAAAAGGCTCTCAATTGACACAGACATCATATCGACCAATGGTGCTGGCCATAATCCCAATGCCAACACTGAGAACACTAAGACCATCAGTACACAGAATTCTCGGTTATTGACATCTTCTAATTTGGCGACATTATCGTTGGCAATCTCTCCATAGAGTACTCTTTTAACCATCCACAATGTGTATGATGCCCCCAAAATTAGGGTAGTAGCGGCTAAAAATGCATACCAAAAACTTGCTTCAAAACTTGCCAGAATCACCATGAATTCTCCAACAAAGCCAGAGGTGCCTGGCAGACCTGCGTTTGACATGGCAAAGAAAACCATAAATCCAGCAAATAAAGGCATGCTGTTAGCGACACCGCCATAATCGCTGATTTCTCTGCTATGCATTCGATCATAAAGGACGCCGACACACAAAAACATCGCCCCAGATATCAATCCATGAGAAATCATTTGCACCATCGCACCAACAACACCCAAAGAGGCATCAGAAACGAGAGAATAAGACCATACAATAAAGAAACCTAGCGTAACAAAACCCATGTGTGAAATGGACGAGTATGCAATGAGCTTTTTCATGTCTTTTTGCATGAGTGCTACAAAACCGATGTAGGTTACCGCAATCAGGGATAACACTATCATCATGAAAGAAAAATACTCACTCGCATCTGGTGCAATTGGCATAGAGAGTCTGATGAAGCCATACCCACCCATCTTCAACATAATGGCTGCCAGTATTACAGAACCTCCAGTAGGCGCTTCAACGTGAGCATCAGGGAGCCAAGTATGCACAGGCCACATAGGCACTTTGACCGCAAAAGCCAACAAGAAAGCAACGAATATCAATTGTTGCTCAAGCATACTGAGTGGTGCTCGCATGAAGTCAGGCAAGCTGAATACATCCACTTGATTGTACAAATAGATGAATGAAACCAACATCAGAACGGAACCGAGAAAGGTATATAAAAAGAACTTGATCGTGGCATAAATTCTTCGCTTCCCACCCCATATGCCTATGATTAAGAACATTGGCACCAGCATGGCTTCCCAAAAAACATAAAACAAAATGGCATCTAATGCACTGAAGACGCCAATCATCAGGCCCTCTAAAATCAAAAAAGCAGCGTAATATTGAGCAGGCTTATTTTGGATGACATCCCAACTACTTATAACCACGAACGGTGTAATAAATGCGGTGAGCATTATTAAAGGTGCAGATATTCCATCAATCCCAAGATAATATTCAATATTGAGTGACTCAATCCAAATATTCCGTTCAACAAACTGCATTCCAGGCAATAAATTATCAAAGCCAGAATACAAAAGGATGCACAATAAAAAAGTGATGATGCTGACCGCAAGTGCAACCAAACGCATCAGATCTTTACGTTTTTCTTTGGTGTCACCAATTAAAAGTAAAGACAGGCCGCCTAAAATAGGAAGCCAGATCATGGCACTTAAAAGATTGTTTATCTCCATCACATCCACAGAAACCAACTAAGAATGATGACCAAACCAACAATCATCGCGAATGCATAGTGATACAAATATCCAGTTTGAATATTTCGTATGACAGAAGCGATGGAACGAATTCCATAGGCTGTGCCATTCACAAGTGCACCATCAATCATTTTTTCATCGCCTTGCTTCCATAAAATGCGTCCGATTGACTTCCCCATAGAAGGAAAAGCTTTCATCCAAAGCGTGTCGAAGAAATATTTTTCTTCCAATACTATTACAACGGCTCGCATTTTTGTATGTATCTTATTAGGTATTTCTGGATATTTAATATAAAGCAACCAAGCTACAGAAAAACCAAGAAACGCCATGTAAAAAGCCAAACTTGCAGAGAAAGAATGAAGTAAAAAGTCCCAGCTACCATGAAAGCCCTCAGATAATTGAGCTAGCACATCGTGTTGGGGTAAAACTTGGATCGTGCCATCAAAATATTCACCGAACAATAATGGTTTGATGGTGAACCATCCAATAAAGACAGAAGGAATGGCCAGTAAAATAAGAGGCAGAGTGACCACGGCTGGGGTTTCATGCAAATGTGATTTTGTTTCTTCATCCATTCTTTCCTCGCCATGAAACACCAAGAAAAACATGCGGAACGAATAAAGTGACGTGATAAATACCCCGAGGAGCACACTCATATATGAAATCCAGTAAATCATGCCATCGCCGAGCCAATGCGAGTATTTTACTGTCTCAATTAATGCATCTTTAGAGAAAAAACCGGCACTTCCAGGAAAACCAACAAGTGCAAGTGTTCCAATCAAAGATGTGATGTAAGTTATAGGCATATATTTTTTCAATCCACCCATTTTTCTTATGTCTTGTTCATGGTGCATGGCAATAATCACTGAGCCTGCTGCTAAAAACAGGAGCGCTTTAAAGAAAGCATGTGTCATTAAGTGGAAGATAGCAGCACTGTAAGCTGAAACACCAAGGGCAACGGTCATATAACCAAGTTGAGACAGTGTCGAGTAGGCAACCACACGTTTAATGTCATTTTGAATGATTCCCAGCAGCCCCATAAAAAATGCTGTTACGGAACCGATTATTAACACGAATGCCAATGCAACTTCAGACAATTCGAAAAGTGGTGACATCCTGGCAACCATAAATATTCCTGCTGTTACCATGGTCGCAGCATGGATCAGAGCAGATATGGGTGTCGGCCCCTCCATAGAATCCGGCAACCAGACATGCAGTGGTGCCTGAGCAGACTTACCCATCGCACCAATAAAGAGAAGGATGCATATCATAGTCATGGCATTCCAAGACATGGTGTCCGTTATTTTAATTTCATTAGATGCAATGAGATCAACTTTGGAAAAAACATCATAGTAATCGAGGGAGTTTGTAAAAAAAACAACTCCAGCTATCCCCAGTAAGAAACCAAAATCGCCTACCCTATTAACCAGAAATGCTTTTAAATTTGCGGTCACCGCACTTTCACGTTTAAACCAAAAACCAATCAGTAAATATGAGACCAATCCAACTGCCTCCCACCCGAAGAACAGCTGTAAAAAGTTATTCGACATAATCAGCATCAACATGGCGAATGTAAATAGTGAGATGTAACTGAAGAATCTTTGATATCCTGGATCATCATGCATATAACCAATTGTGTATATGTGCACCATGAGAGAAACGAAGGTCACCACTACCATCATGAGTAATGATAATCTGTCAATTAGGAACCCGATGTCCATGTGCAAATTTCCTACAATTGCCCAAGAATACAAATTGTAGTTTTGAACCTGAAAATCATCGCCCAATGAATTAATCAATAGGTACAATGAGATCAAACACGAGAGGCCGACCGCGGCAATAGTAATTTGATGCGATCTCTCCCTTCCAATCTTAGCGCCAAAGAGCCCGGCAATAATTGAGGCAATCAATGGCAGAAGAACGGTTATCACATGCAGATTAGTCATCCTATCTAGCCTTTCATTTTGTTGAGTTCGCCAACATTTATGGAGCTTCTGTTTCTAAAAAGAACAACCAATATTGCGAGTCCAATAGCGGCTTCAGCGGCTGCTACGGTTAATATAAAGAACACAAAAACCTGCCCAACTTCATCTCCGAGGTATCTTGAAAATGCGATAAAGTTAAAGTTTACCGCAAGCAACATGAGCTCAATGCACATTAACAATAGAATTAGGTTTCTGCGGTTAATGAATATACCAGCCATTGCGAAGGTNAATAAGACGGCTGAAAGCACAAGATAATGATCAAGACCAATTGACATCATGATTCAGTCTCCGATTTCATTTTGATTATTTTCAGTCTATCCTTTGGATCAACTGCAACTTGTTTAGCGATATCTTGAACTTTCAATCCNGGTCTTTTTCGCATAGTTAGTGTGATTGCAGCAACAATTGCCAAGAGCAAAATGACTGAAGCAATTTCAAATGCATAAACATGCTCTGTGTATAAAACNGCTCCGAGTGATTCTGTATTACTGTATTCNGNCGGATTTATTGAGAAACCCTGTAACNTCTGATTTGCACTTCTTAGTTTTATAACCTGCATCAATTCAACTATCATCANACCCGCAATGAGAAGACCAAATGGCGTATATTTAGCAATACTGCTTTTTGCCTCTTCCACATTAATATCCAACATCATTACCACAAAAAGGAATAACACCATTACAGCGCCCACATAAACTAAGACTAATACGATTGCTAAAAACTCGGCTTCAATGAGCAGCCAGAGAACAGCACTCTGAAAGAATGCACCTACCAAAAACATGATTGAGTGGACAGGATTTTTAGAAAATATCACACCCAGTGCTGCTANAACTAAAATTGATGAAAAGACATAAAATAAAATGGCTTGAAACAATTTAAAAGATTCCTCTATCGGTATTTAGCATCGGCTTTTTTGTCATTAGCGATCATTTCATCGTACTTGTCACCGACAGCAAGCAACTTGTCTTTCGTCATGATATTTTCACCCGGTGATTCCATATGATATTCATGGATTCGTGTTTCCACAATGGCGTCCACAGGACAAGCNTCTTCACAGAAACCACAGTAAATACATTTAAATAAATCAATGTCGTAGCGAGTTGTTCTTCTGGTTCCNTCATCACTCTCGTCAGATTCAATGGTTATAGCCAAAGCAGGACAGACAGCCTCGCATAATTTACAAGCTATACATCTTTCTTCACCATTGGGATACTTTCTGAGTGCATGCAGACCTCTAAATCTTGGAGATTGTGGTGTTTTTTCTTCNGGATATTGAATGGTTGATTTTGGTTTAAAGAANTTTCTTANCGTCACACTNAGACCTTTCAGGAGCTCCCANAATGCGAAGGTTTTTATGATGTTTTTAATTTTATTCATTTTTCTCATTACCTAAACAGACCATGGTCCAACTTTCATCCATACCATTAAACCTTCAACAGCAATCCAAACAATTGTCACAGGTATGAATATCTTCCAACCTAGACGCATAATTTGATCATATCTGTACCTTGGAAAAGTTGCCCTTATCCAAAAAAANACAAAAATGAAAAAACATATTTTTAANGCCAGCCAGAAAAAACTTGNCTCTCTNAGAAAACTCTCTGAACCAAGCATTGTCCAACCCTCAAAAGGAGATGACCATCCNGCAAGNAAAAAGATAGAAGTCAACGCAGCAATCAATATTATATTTGCATATTCAGCAAGGAAAAATACAGCAAANGCTACCCCTGAATATTCGACATGAAATCCAGCAACAATTTCNGANTCACCCTCTGCGACATCNAATGGNGCTCTGTTTGTTTCTGCGACACCAGANACAAAATATACGACGAAAAGTGGGAACAATGGAATGATNAACCAATTACTGAATCCACCNGATTGAGAGACAATGATTTCACCAAGATTAAGACTTCCNGCAGCCATAAGAACACCTACCAATGCAAANCCCATGGCAATTTCATATGCCACGATTTGGGCTGCTGATCGCATCGCGCCTAAGAAAGCATATTTCGAGTTGGTNGACCAACCTGCCAACAACACTCCATATACNCCTACCGATGTTAACGCAAGAACATAAAGCAATCCTGCATTAATATCTGCTATNACAAATCCGTCAGTAAGAGGGATTACTGCCCATGTTGCNAGAGCAGGNACCAATGANAGNAGAGGTGCGATAACAAAAAGAAACCGGTTTGATTTAGACGGAACAACAACNTCTTTGATTAGAAGTTTAATTACATCGGCAAATGGTTGAAATAANCCCTTNGGTCCCACCCTATTTGGTCCAAGNCTGCCTTGCATNTAACCAATGACTTTTCGTTCAAAATAAGTTGTGAAGGCGACTGACAGAATTACACAAACTGAGATGAACACTATTTGCANAGTAATGATTAAAAGATCTTGAATGTACTCAGGGATTAAATTCCACTGCTCAAATACAATTNCTGGCATNAAAGAGCTGATATTCATAATTTACTGTGCCTTTGTGCTTCAGGAGTCAGCTGAAGTGANGGTGCATGACGAAGNATTACATCCATTTGGTACATTGGCACTTTCTCTGGATATGTCTTTTTGTTTCCATTTGATTGGTTTTTATATTTCTCTNGATTATTCGAAGNTGCAGTCTTTCCTAATTTCTCTCTTAACTCATTTAAAACGTCTAATGAACTCTCGAAATCAAAATCATCTAATTTNAGTAAATCNCCNATTACNGTAAGAATCTTCCAACCAGGTCGCGCTTCATGAACAGGGCTTGAAACGCCATTGAAACTTTGCCAACTTCCCTCGCAATTTATAAATGTTCCTGACGTTTCTGCAAANGTTCCGATTGGCAGCATTAGGTCAGCCGTGTTNCTAAAATTATCTGTAAAATGAGATGAAAACGCTATNACCGAAGNATCGTTTTCTTTTTTATCGGAAAAATTTGGGATATCGGCATTAGGCTCAGAGTTCCACAACAAAGTTAACTTTGAGTCGCACTCTTTTATCCTGTCAGTGTTNAGTCCTGGTTTAGAACGTTTTGCGCCGTTCATTCCTCTATGCGGAGTGATTCCAGTAAGACAAGCACCGATTGTATTTGCTCCCTCAGTAACAAAACCGAATTTTGAATTGGTGGCTTTAGCAATCAAAGATGCTAAATACCTTATCGTTGAACTCTGTGGGTGATTTATTGCCTCATGACCAAGAAGAATTAAAGCATCACCCTCTGATGAAAGTGATTTTGCAATTACTTCAGAATCATCCGATTTGGCATTGGATGACTCTATCGAAGCTGCTCCATTAGATAATTTAATTTTGAGAGCTCTGACAAGCGTGCATAAACTTTCAAGAATATCTCCCGTCACGAAGGATGAGACATCAAAAAAGTAATCGCTAAACTCACTGTTGATAAAGCTAACCTGCGAACCGTTCAGGGCTGATTTTCTAATTCTATGTGCAATTATTGGCGCTTCTTTTCTTATCTCTGAACCGATAAGGATTATGCTTTTGCAACTTTCAATGTCGCTAATTGATGTTCCGAGCCAAGGTGCAATTGGGTCATTATCTTGATCAGAAAAATCAGTTCTTCGGAGCCTATGATCTAAATTTTTGACACCGAGACCTTCAGCTATTTTTGATAGCAAATAAAATTCTTCTATAGTAGAACTGGGTGATGCCAATAAAGAGATCTGATCTTTGTCTGTAGAATTTATTTGCTCCACAACGATGTTTAATGCTTGCTCCCAGGGAATATCTTTCCATTCATTGTTTACTTTAAGTTTAGGATTTTTTAGTCTTTCTGGACTGTATATGCCCTCATAACTGAATCGATCTCTATCGGCTATCCATGTTTCATTTATGGCTTCGTTCTCTCTTGGAACAATTCGTTTTATTCTACCTCGCAATACATGCGCATAAAGGTTACTTCCCACACAATCATGAGGTGCAATCGTCTCATGTTGAATCATTTCCCATGATCTTGCGCTATATCGGTAGGGTTTATTATTGAGTGCGCCGACAGGNCATANATCAATTATNTTNGCTGAAAGNTCATGATCAATACTCTTTTCNATATAAGTATCAATCTTCATATTCTCTCCGCGCTGAACTGTTCCAAGCTCTTGTGCACCNGTAATTTCCTCNCCNAAACGAACACATCTCGTGCAATGGATGCANCTAGTCATATCAGTAGAGACTAGAGGTCCNATNTCTTTNTCTTTTACTACTCTCTTATTNTCATTGTATCTTGAGATACCTCTGCCNTACCCCATNGCCAAATCTTGCAGTTCNCACTCACCACCTTGNTCACAAATCGGGCAATCCANAGGATGATTTATCAANAAAAATTCCATGGTTGCTTTCTGAGCNGCGATAGCANAAGGAGACTTAGTAAATATTTTCATGCCGTCTGCAACNGGAGTTGCACAGGCTGGCAANGGTTTAGGTGCCTTTTCTACTTCGACAAGACACATACGNCAATTAGCNGCAATGCTTAATTTTGAATGATAACAAAATCTTGGCACNTAAGACCCATGTTCATCAGTCGCCTCAATGATCATTTGTCCTCTTTTGGCCTTAACTTCTTTTCCGTCAACTTCTATATTGACNTGATCGTCGCTCATGCNGCAACCTCATCACTGATTTCGATAATGCTTTTTCCTTTATTCTTGACCATGTATTCAAATTCACNATGGAAGTGTTTGAGGAAACTTTGAACNGGCCATGCAGCTGCATCACCCAATGCGCATATCGTGTGNCCTTCTATTTTATTNGCAACTTCGACCAACTTGGTTATGTCTTCCATTTGGCCTTGTCCTTCNGTAATTCTTGTNAACATACGGTAAAGCCAGCCTGTNCCCTCCCGACACGGTGTACACTGCCCNCATGACTCGGCCATATAAAATCTCGCGATTCTTCTCANGACTTGAACCATGCATGTGGTTTCGTCCATCACAATAACTGCACCCGTNCCAAATGACGAACCAGCATTTTTNAGGGAATCGTAATCCATGGTGCAATTTANTATTACCTCCGCCGGCATAACGGGGCATGAAGAGCCGCCTGGTATTACTGCCTTCAATTTTCTACCTCCTAACATACCGCCACATATTGAGAGCAGATCTTTGAATGGGATACCCATGGGTAATTCATAATTNCCTGGTTTTTCAANATGTCCAGANACAGAAAATTGTGCAGTTCCNCCAGAATTTTCCACGCCCAGCTCTCTGAACCAGTCGGCACCCTTTCTTATAATTGAGGGCACACTCGCAAGACTTTGAGTATTATTGATGGTGGTAGGTTTACCATAGAGTCCATAATTTGCAGGAAAAGGTGGTTTAAATCTGGGTTTGCCTTGCTTCCCTTCGAGTGACTCCAAAAGCGCTGTCTCCTCACCACAAATATATGCTCCAGCTCCTACAAATGTGTGAAGATCGAAATCAATTCCTGAATCTTTTATATTTTTACCAAGGTATCCGTTATCGTAAGCCTCTCTAACCGCCTCTTTAAACCTTGGAACGGGCTCGTCAATAAATTCGCCCCTAATGTAGTTATANGCCACAGTTACGCCCATTGCATATGACGCTATTGCCATTCCTTCNACAAGAGAATGAGGATTTCTTCTTAATGTTTCTCTATCGTGGCATGTTCCGGGTTCACTTTCGTCAGAGTTGCAAACTAGATATTTTTGACCTGGTTGAGATCTAGGCATAAAACTCCACTTTAAACCTGTCGGAAAACCGGCACCTCCCCTGCCTCTTAGACCGGATGATTTAACTTCTTCGATNACATCATCAGGNGATAAATCACCATTAAGGATTTTTTCCCAGGCCTCATACCCACCCTTTTTTTTATAACTCTCAAGAGTCCAAGATTCATCTTCATTAAAGGTGCTAAAACAGACTAAATTCTCGTTATACGATGTCATTTTAATTTATCCANTATCTCGTCTATTTTTTCAGGAGTTAAGTTTTCATGATATTCATGATTAACCATCATCATGGGGGCGCCACAGCAAGCTGCAAGGCATTCCTCTTCTTTTTTTAAATAAATTCGACCGTCTGAGGTGCTTTCACCAATTTTAATTTCTAATTTCTTTTCCACATGATCAACAACATCATCTGCACCTCTNAGCATGCAAGAAATATTAGTACAAATGGCCACATTATTTCTGCCGACAGGTTTNGTACTGAACATTGAGTAGAAAGTTGCAACCTCATATACATACATTGCAGGCACATCAAGAACCTCAGCNACTTCTCCAAGTAATTCTGGGGTTAAATAACCCTTATTCTTGTGCTGCACCAGATGAAGAGCATCAATAATGGCGGAGCGTTGACGGCCCTCTGGAAATTTATCCTTGAAAGATGAAATCCTATCTTTTATTTCTGAGGTTAATGTCTTCATCTATCGATCTCACCAAAAACAACATCCATAGTTCCCATTACGGCTACCACATCGGCTAGCATATGTCCCACAACCATTTCTGACATGGCTGACAAATGTGAGAATCCTGGTGCCCTGATTTTTACACGGTATGGCTTATTAGCGCCATCTGAAACGAGATAGACGCCAAATTCACCCTTAGGTGCTTCAACAGCAGCATAGGCCTCACCTTCTGGAACACAATATCCTTCTGTAAATAATTTAAAGTGATGAATAAGTGACTCCATATCATCTTTCATTCCTATTCTTTGTGGAGGTGATATCTTTTTGTCATCAGTCATTACAGGGCCAGGATTATCTCTAAGCCATTTGATACATTGTTGAATTATTTTGTTTGATTGGCGCATCTCTTCTACACGAACGAGATAACGATCATAACAATCTCCATTGACACCCACAGGAATATCAAAGTCCAGTTCACTATAGACTGAGTAAGGTTGTTTTTTTCTCAAGTCCCACTCTACTCCAGAACCTCTTAACATCGCACCCGTAAAACCGAGATTAATCGCTCGTTCAGGAGGAATGACAGCGATATTCACTGTTCGTTGTTTCCATATCCTATTATCTGTCAATAAAGTTTCGTACTCATCGATGCAAGAGGGAAATCTGTCGGTAAAGGATTCTATGAAATCTAGAAGCGAGCCTTGACGGTTATAATTAAGTTTTTCAACTTCCTTTTTTTTCTTCTTATTCGGAGATTCAAATTTTGGCATTGTATCAGGTAGATCCCGATAAACACCTCCAGGCCTATAGTATGTTGCATGCATGCGTGTTCCAGAAACTGCTTCATAGCAATCCATCAAATCTTCTCGCTCACGAAAGCAGTAAAGAAACATTGTCATTGCACCAACATCAAGGCCATGTGTTCCCAGCCACATAAGGTGATTTAAAATTCTGGTGATCTCATCAAACATAGCACGAATATATTGAGCTCTTTTCGGAGGTGTTAATTTAAGTAACTTCTCAATCGCCAGAACATATCCATGCTCATTACAAACCATAGAAACATAATCCAATCGATCCATGTATCCGATGCTCTGATTATAGGGTTTTGTCTCAGCGAGCTTTTCAGTGCCTCGGTGCAAAAGACCTATATGAGGATCTGCACTCTGAATAACTTCACCATTCATCTCCAATACCAGTCTCAATACTCCATGTGCGGCTGGATGTTGAGGACCGAAGTTCATTGTATAATTTTGAATTTCAGCCATCNTTACTGTCCTTAATGTCNTCAGAATAGCGATTGTCGTTTCGGATCACTCTCGGGACCAANGTCCTAGGTTCAATAGAAACAGGCTTGTATATTATTTTTTCTTTTTCTTGATCATAGTGAATCTCGACATTGCCAGAGATAGGAAAATCTTTTCTAAATGGATGCCCGACAAAACCATAATCAGTAAGTATCCTTCTTAAATCAGGATGTCCATCAAAGATAATGCCATAGAGATCAAAAGTTTCGCGCTCTAACCAATTTGCAGAATTCCAGATATGAGAAACAGATGGGATTATAGGTGGATTATTTTCTCCAGTATAAACTCTTAATCGAATTCTAACATTGTGCTCCAGAGACAATAAATTATAGATGACTGCAAACCTCTCACCATCAAATGAATCTGCATCATCCAGTATTACAGGTTGCCTGGAGACACCTCTGCTGAAACCAGAGCTTGTAGCTGACTTTGTTGTCCATTCGTCAACACCAAAAGTCAAATAGTCAATCCCACACAAATCTGTTAACTGTTCAAACAAAAAATCCTTGTTATTTTTTAGCTCAGAGGAAGCCTCTGTGATGAAACTGGAATCGAGCTCGAAAATCAATTCGTTTATAGGGGACTCAATTGGGACCAATTTATCTTTAAAACAAGCAATTATCCGAGTTTTCATTTCCTCGTTCATTTTATTCATGGTTTACAAATCTATCTCGCTATAGTTGTAGTTTTTCGAATTTTCTTCTGTAATTGGAGCAANCCNTAAACAAGAGCTTCCGCTGTGGGAGGGCACCCTGGAACATAGACATCGACTGGGACAATTCGATCACAGCCCCTCACGACAGAGTACGAATAATGATAATAACCTCCTCCATTAGCACAAGACCCCATTGATATAACCCATCTAGGTTCTGGCATCTGATCNTATACTTTTCTCAAAGCCGGTGCCATTTTGTTGACGAGAGTTCCAGCTACAATCATTACATCTGACTGACGAGGACTTGGTCTGAAAATTATTCCAAAACGATCAAGATCATACCTTGCGGCACCAGCATGCATCATTTCAACAGCACAACAAGCTAATCCAAAAGTCATTGGCCACATTGAACCCGTTCTTGCCCAGTTCATCAATGCATCGATGCTTGTTACCATGAAGCCCTTCTGCTGNTAACTTTCAGCATTGCCATACTGAGTTAAATCTGTATTACTTGATTGCTGTTCGTCCGCTAATCCCATTCCAAAGCACCCTTTTTCCATTCGTAAATAAACCCTACAACCAGAACTACCAGAAAAATAGCCATAGCCACTAAACCAAAGCCTCCGATTACATCAAGAGAGACCGCCCACGGGATTAAGAATGCTGTCTCTAGATCAAAAATAATGAACAAGATAGCAACAAGATAATAACGAACATCAAATTTCATTCTTGAGTCTTCAAAAGGTTCGAAACCGCATTCATAAGGTGATAGTTTTTCATCATCCTTATTACCTCGACCAAGCAAAAAACCAAGTGCAAGCAGAACTAACCCGATAGCAGTAGCGACCGCCATGAATACGAGAATTGGTAGGTATTGCTGCAACATATCCGTTATCTTTACCCCTCAAAATTGTGTGTATTATATCAGTCTGAAGGGTATTTATGACAGTCTTTAAGGAGGATTTTTGGAGTTTTTTTCACAAAAAATTCATAACGTGAGATGTCAGAGGATTTGCTAAAAGAATTTCATAATTGGTGCCGATGGCCGGACTCGAACCGGCACAGCTCTCGCTACTGCCCCCTCAAGACAGCGTGTCTACCAATTCCACCACATCGGCCAAAAGGTATAATATTATTTTTACTTAATTCTCCGTTTCNGAGGAAATNATTGAGGGCATNCTCTCAATTGAAGTGTTCATGTCATTATTTTCATCAGGCGCTTCTTGATTAGGCATATCATTAGTTTCTAGAACAATACTCTCGAGCAAACTATCCGGCACATCAGCCTGTTGGCTACTCAAATATGCAAGCGAGAGGCTNGAGATAAAAAATGCAGTTGCCAATATAGCAGTAGCCCTTGAGAANAAATTAGATGAACCTTTAGCACCAAACACCGTATCTGAAGCNCCGGATCCAAACGCTGCTCCAGCTTCAGCACCTTTACCCTTTTGTAGCAATACAAGTGCTATTATAAGAAGAGCAATTACAGTATGCGCACTAAGTACAATGGTTTGTATTGTTGTCATGTATTAATCCTATCAAACTTATTGTTTCGCTATAGCCAAGAATTCCGATGAATCAAGAGATGCACCACCTATTAAGCCACCATCTATATCAGGCATCGAAAATAATTTTTTAGCGTTGTTAATGTTAACACTGCCACCATAAAGAATCTGTGTGCTTTCTGCCAGTTCTTTTGATATTTTTTTTATCCTAGATCTTATAAACTCATGGATATCTTGAGCATCTTTTGGTGTTGCCGATAATCCTGTTCCAATAGCCCAAACTGGTTCATATGCGATGATAAATTTAGACTGCTCATCTAGGTCAATACCTTCGGTAATAGCGGTTATCTGCGAATTTATTATCTCCTCTGTCAGAGATTTCTCCTTTTGANCGAGTGTCTCTCCAATACATAAGATTGGTACAAGATTTTTCTTAATCGCTATATTAAACTTTTCTGANATAATATGATCTTGTTCACCTAGAATTGTTCTTCGCTCAGAGTGCCCCACCAAAACATACTTGCAACCATTATCTGAAAGCATTTCAGCTGAGACTTCTCCAGTGTATGCACCATTCTCAAACTGAGCGATGTTCTGTGCACCTATTTGAATATTAATTTTTAACAGTCCTTTTGAAACTTGATCAAGATAGGGAAATGGTGGGCAAATTAATAATTCATGATAATGATTTTGATTGTAATTGGCAGAAATATCTCTAATGAAGTTTGATATAAACGATTTTGAAGCATTCATTTTCCAGTTTGCTACTACTAAAATCTTGTTCATGGTTATAGTTATAATTTAATTTATTCGTNAAAAAATATACTTAGCTATAGAGCGTAATACTGATTNATAAGACAAAATTTACGGCACAATTCACGACGAAACAATNCTCTCTATNTTTNGCTTGAGATCACTCATATAAGAGATAATGTCATCTTTACTTTCGCCTTCAAGCATAACCCTTATTAATGGCTCAGTTCCNGAGGGCCTTAAAATTAATCTTCCTCTGCCTTCTAATTTTTTCTCTGTATCTTCAATGAGTAATTTTACTTCTTTTGATTTAGATATATTAAAGTTATTTTTATTATCAATATTTTCGGTGACTTGTGGATATTTTTTCATTTGACTTGCGAGGTTACTTAAACTGCATTTTTTGTTCTTCATTATCTCAAGAATCTGAATTGCAGTAATTAGACCGTCTCCAGTTTCAACATAGTCCATGCATATCATATGCCCTGATGACTCTCCTCCCAAATTGCCACCTGTTTGTCGAAGTAATGATAATATATTTCGATCACCTACCTTTGATCTCATGAATTCAATTCCATTACTTTTTAATGATTCCTCGAGCCCTTGATTACTTAATACCGTTCCAACAACTGGATTGTTAAGCATATTATTTTCTTTGTAATACATAGCTAATATAAATAGNAGTTGATCACCATCGAGTAAATTTCCATTTTCGTCAACCATAACCACTCTATCTCCATCACCATCAAGAGCGATACCGACATCTGCACCTACTGCATTTACTGTTTGTTGGAGAAGTTTGGGATTAGTGGATCCACAGTTTTCATTGATATTTTTACCATTGGGCGAGCATCCAATCGANAATACTTCTGCACCNAGGCTATTTAATATCCTAGGACCAACTTTATAGGCAGCCCCGTTAGCNCCATCGAATATCACCTTCATNTTTTCAAGATCTTCTTTATTTTTATAGCTTGAAATGCAAAATTCTTGATATCTTTCTCTTGCTAGGGTGTCTATTGTGGCTCTGCCTAAATCAATAGAATCTTTTGTGAAAGTTGTCCCATTGAGGATATTTTCAATTTGTAATTCTGTTTTATCATCCAACTTTGTCCCTTTAGAATTAAAGAATTTTATNCCGTTATCGACAAAAGAATTATGGGAAGCGCTTATTACTATACCAAGCTCAGCATTGTATTTCTTAACGAGATAGGCAATTGCAGGTGTGGGTATAGGTCCCAAAAGTTTAACATCCATACCNGCCGATACAAATCCCGCTTCTAGTGCTGATTCAAACATATATCCAGATATTCTTGTATCTTTNCCAATGAGAACANCACCGCCATTNGGAGCCAAAATCTGTGCGGATGCGTTAGCCAGACGNAGAGCAAACTCGGCCGTCATTGGTGACTCACCCACGCGACCACGAATTCCATCTGTACCAAAATACATCATTTTATTGTCTCANATTNAAATAAGAGACTATATTATCAAGTTTATGGCTATAAGAATATCTNAAGGATAATAATTACACTAAATATTATTNAGAGAGTTATATATATTAATTATATCTTTCGTTGGTCCTACATCATGAGTTCTGATNATATTAGTGCCATTCTGGAGTGCTATTAAAGTTGCACCCAAACTGCCATAGAGCCTTTCGTTTATAGTTTTATTCGTAATTTTACCAATAAAACTTTTTCTGGAAATACCAACACATATTGGAACTTCTAAATATTTAAGTTGCTCAATATTTTTTAGTAATACAATGTTGTGCTTTAGAGTTTTTCCGAAACCAAAACCAGGATCAATAATCAAGGATTCTCTGTTTTTGCCTGCTCTTAGGCAATAATTTATTCTTTCTTCTAGAAAGCTTTTGATTTCATTCATCAAATCATCGTAAACGGGATTCTCTTGCATTGATGAAGGCAAGCCTTTCATATGCATCAGACAAATTGCCTTATTTTCTCCTGATANTAAATCCATAGTGCCAGGATTTTTCAACGCATAAACATCATTTACAATCTCGGCACCATTCTTGATCGCTTCTCGCATTACAACTGGATCGCCAGTATCCACAGAAATAACAGTATCAAAGTTTTTTTTAATGCTTTGAATTACTGGTATCACTCTATCAATTTGAATNCTGGCTTCGACNGGGCTTGAACCAGGTTTTGTCGACTCTCCTCCNACATCAATAATTGAGGCNCCCTCATCAATCATTTTTCCACATGCAGNGAGNGCANGGTCAAGTGANTGGTNTTTTCCTCCGTCTGAAAANGAGTCAGGAGTGACATTTAGAACGCCCATAATTTTGGGCTTGGATAAATCTAGTGTTCGTGACCCTAAATTGAGCAGCATCGAGCGGAAATTAGTGTTCGCTTGCTGGTCCACCAATTATTGGTGNTTTAGAGCTTTTGCTCTTCGCTTTCTTCTNGTCACTTTTATTTGACTTATCATCATGCCAGCCTTCGGGAGGCCCTGGCTCTCGCCCTTCCATGATATTGATAATCTGTTTTCTATCAATCGTTTCATATTTCATTAGAGCATCAGCCATAGCCTTCAGTTGTTTTTTGTGCTTTTTTAGGATCTCTTTAGCTCGATTATAATTTCTATCAATTATATTCCTGACCTCAGCGTCAATCGCTTGCGCTGTTTCTGGGGAAACTTGCTTTTGTTGTGTTACCGATCTACCAAGGAACACTTCGCCCTCATCTTCGCTGTAAGTCAAAGGACCCAATTTGTCTGAGAGACCCCACTTCGTCACCATATTTCTAGCAATCTCTGTCGCCCTCTCGATATCATTTGAGGCTCCAGTTGTAACACCCTCAGGTCCCAAGGTCATTTCTTCAGCAAGTCTTCCGCCATAGAGGGAAGAAATATTACTCTCTAATTTCTCTTTAGAGATGCTGTATTTATCTTCTTCAGGAAGATACATGGTCACACCCAATGCCCGTCCTCTAGGAATGATTGTAACCTTATGGACTGGGTCGTGATCAGGTACGATATAACCAACAATAGCATGACCTGCCTCGTGATAAGCGGTATTCAATTTTTCTTTTTCATTCATCACCATTGAACGACGCTCAGTGCCCATCATAATTTTATCTTTTGCCTGTTCAAACTCCTCCATTGTGACTGTTCTCTTATTTTCACGAGCTGCGAACAATGCTGCTTCATTCACTAAATTCGCAAGGTCAGCACCCGAGAAACCAGGAGTACCTCTTGCGATTATGGACGGTTCAACATCATCAGAAATAGGCACTTTTCTCATATGAACTTTGAGGATTGCCTCCCTACCACGGATATCAGGGAGAGGAACAACTACTTGTCTATCAAATCTTCCTGGTCTCAACAATGCCGGATCAAGAACGTCAGGTCTATTGGTAGCTGCAATAACAATTACACCCTCATTGCCTTCAAAGCCATCCATCTCAACCAGCATCTGATTCAATGTCTGCTCTCTTTCGTCATGACCTCCGCCTAATCCAGCACCTCTGTGTCTTCCCACTGCATCCAACTCATCGATGAAAATAATGCATGGAGCTTGTTTTTTTGCTGTTTCAAACATATCACGTACTCTCGACGCACCAACACCAACAAACATTTCAACAAAATCAGAACCCGAGATTGTAAAAAACGGCACTTTTGCTTCGCCGGCAATTGCCTTAGCTAGCAGTGTTTTTCCTGTGCCAGGAGGACCAACNGTTAGGACACCTTTNGGTATTTTTCCACCGAGACGTTGGAATTTTCTGGGATCACGTAAGAACTCGACAACTTCAGATAACTCTTGTTTGGCTTCTTCAATACCGGCGACATCATCAAAAGTGATTTTAACATTGTCTTCACTTAGAAGTTTTGCTTTGCTCTTACCAAAGGACATTGCTCCTCTTCCACCACCACCTTGCATTTGTCTCATAAAGTAAACCCAGACAGCAATTAATAACAAAATTGGGAAAGAGCTTATCAGTAGTTGACTTATCAGNCCTTGTGTTTCTGGTTCTTCTGCAGTAAAGCGTACATTATTGTCCTCCAATANCCCGATNAGTGCATTATTNTCTGTTTCAGGGCTAATAGTATAAAAAGATAGAGGCTCTCTTGACCCATATGTAATTCGGTCTCCCTGAAACTCAACCCTTTCAATCTGGCCTGTTCTCACTTGATTTAAAAAATCAGAGTAATCTTGTCTNTGCAGCTGACCCGTATTCAAACTGCCAAAATTTTGAAATACAGACATCATAACAACTGCAACAACTATGAAGACCAATACGTTNTTTGCTAACTCNCTCATTTTATTAGAATACTCCGTTTAAAAACTATCTGTTATTGTGAATATATCATACCGATTTGCCATAAAAATGTTTTGCTATCAAAAATATTTCAGAGCTNTCTTTTCTAGAAGCANGAGGTTTAAACAAATTGACCTTTTCAAATTGCTCGCGAGTTTCCTTAACAAACTGATCCATACCTTGCCCATNNAAAAGCTTGCAAACGAAATTTCCTCTAACTTTAAGTGTATCTANAGCAATACNTCTTGCCAACTCAGCTAGATAAATCGATTTTGCTTGATCACTAACCTTTACNCCACTGATATTGGGTGCCATATCACTCATTACAAGGTCTACCTCTTTATTTTTTATGGTTTCTAAAAGATTTGAATAAAACTTTTCGTCAGTAAAATCGCCTTGCATAAAATTTACAGATTGAATTTTATCCATTGGTATTAGATCAACGGCAAATATTTGAACATCACCATTCATTTCTCTTGATACAAATTGACTCCAACTGCCAGGTGANGATCCAAGATCAATGCAAGTCATTCCATNTTTGAGTATATNTGCCTTTTCATTGATCTGTTTGAGCTTGAATACCGCCCTCGAACGCCAGCCCTCGTCTATAGCTTTTCTGAAATAGATATCTTTATTTTGCTGTTTTCGCCATGTACTTTTATCGGACATTTTTTTTATATCTACGAATATGATAATGAAGCTATCAAAATACTGATACAATTACACCATGAAAATCANTCAANTGNAAAAGAAGGCACTGAAAGCTGCTGGACATAATTTAAAACCAGTAATCACGATAGGTATGAANGGTCTGTCAGAATCTTTACTNTNAGAATTNGAAAAGACCATAGACCACCACGAANTAATNAAAATAAGAATNAGAATTTCTGACAAATCCTCNAGGAAAGANTTAATTGAGGAGCTCTGNANTAAATCGAAATCTCAGATAATNAGTGCTNTTGGAAGTACTGCTATTGTATTTAGGAAGAATCCTAAATCTCAAAAAAAATTTTTCTANAAAGTATTATTGATTTNAAATTCTTATCTAAAATCTTTATATATATTCTACCAAAATTATCTCATATTCCCTCTGACCACCCGGAGCTTCGAATATTATATCTTCGCCTTCTGATTTGCCAATCAATGCGCGAGCGATTGGTGAGCTAAAGGATATCAAATTAGATTGAATATCAGCCTCGTCCTCACCNACAATTTTGTACTTTATCTTTTCATTGTTCTCAAGATCCACAACGGTAACCGTCGAACCAAAAACAACTTTGCCATTAGCATTGATACTCGAGATATCAATTTCTTGAGCATTAGACAGCTTAGCTTCAATTTCCTTTATTCTCCCCTCTATGAAACCTTGTTGCTCTTTTGCTGCATGATATTCAGCATTTTCCTTCAGATCTCCATGTGCACGAGCTTCAGAAATCGCTTCTATCACATTAGGTCTATCTTTAGATTTAAGTTGTTTGAGTTCTTTTTGGAGAAGAGTTTTACCTCTAGATGTCATTGGAATCTTATTCATTATGCTGTTCCTTATGAAGGTCCTTCAGTCTATTGACATCGCTATCATTTATATGCTCNATTGCCTCACACGTAGCTATAGCAGCACCAATTGTCGTGTAGTAAGTTGTATTTCTNTTNACTGCTTCAGCCCTTATTGATGTAGACTCTAAAATTGCTCTTTTCCCCTCTGTTGTATTNACTATCAGATCTATTTCATCATTTTTTATCATATCAACAATGTGCGGTCTACCTTCTCTTACCTTATTTACTCTCGCACACTCAATATTTTCATCATTTAAGGTCTTTGCAGTTCCATTGGTTGCAACGAGATGAAATCCNCGAGAAATTAAAATTTTAGCCAGTTCTATTACGTCCTTTTTATCTCTNTCTCTCACNCTCATCAGAGCCGTCCCNTTAACNGGTAAAATTACATTTGATGCCAGCTGAGCTTTGGCATAAGCTTCACCAAATGATCTTCCCGTACCCATGACTTCGCCCGTTGATTTCATTTCTGGACCAAGTATTGGGTCAGCTCCTGGAAATTTTATAAAGGGAAATACAGCCTCTTTGACCGAATAATAAGATGGAAATGAATATTTTGAGTAACTCATATCTTTGAGTTTTTTTCCAACCATGACTTCTGCTGCAATCTTAGCTAGAGGAATGCCAGTGGCTTTTGATACGAAAGGAATGGTCCTAGAAGCTCTTGGGTTNACTTCCAATATGTAAACATCGTTACCTTGGATTGCAAATTGAGTATTCATTAGACCGACGACGTTTAAACCTTGAGCAAGCTTTGTTACCTGTTCTATTAAGATTTTTTGAGTAGCCTCGTCAAGACTGAAAGGGGGAAGCGAACATCCAGAATCNCCAGAATGCACGCCGGCTTGCTCAATATGCTCCATTATTCCTCCGATTAAGATATCTTCACCGTCGCATATAATGTCAACATCAACCTCAATTGCGAGATCTAAGAAACGATCAAGAAGAACAGGACTGTCATTGGAAACCTTAACAGCCATACTCATGTATTCACTCAGATCATTCTTGTTATGAACAATCTCCATTGCCCTTCCACCAAGGACATAAGAGGGTCTGACAACTAATGGAAAGCCGACATCTTCGCTCATTCTTAAAGCTGCTTCTTTATCGGAGGCGGTTCGGTTNGGAGGTTGCTTCAAACTCAGCTCATTTATCAAATTCTGAAATCTTTCTCGATCCTCGGCTAAATCAATTGAATCTGGTGAGGTGCCAATTATTGGTGCACCAGCATCTTCAAGTAATCTTGCTAATTTAAGAGGCGTCTGCCCACCATACTGAACAATTACTCCGACTGGCTTTTCAATATCGATAATCTCCATTACATCTTCAAATGTGAGCGGTTCAAAGAATAGACGATCAGATATATCATAATCGGTTGAAACAGTCTCAGGATTACAATTCACCATAATAGTTTCGTAACCTGCNTCCTTGAGTGCAAGGGATGCATGTACGCAACAATAATCAAATTCGATGCCCTGTCCAATACGATTTGGGCCGCCACCCAGAATAATCACTTTGTCAGTGTTGTTCGGTCTTGCCTCACATTCTTCATCATATGAAGAATACATATAAGCTGTATCTGTTTGAAATTCAGCAGCACAAGTATCTACCCTTTTATACGTAGGTCTCACATTTTTTTCTCTTCTATAAACTCTTACATCAGACTCTTTTATATTTAAAATATGAGCTAATCTTGCATCTGAGAAACCCTTCTTCTTAAGGTTAATCAGACTATCTTTATTTATGTCTTCTAGCTTTTGTTTTTTTAATCTTGATTCCTCATGAATAATGTCTGCGATTTGGTAAAGAAACCATGGATCAATTCCAGTGATCCTATTAACTTCTTCAAGGCTCAATCCTTTTCTTATTGAATTTGCAAGATGCCAAATTCTCTCTGCACCAGGAAATTTTAACTCAATTTTGAGATCATCNTCATCATCGATAAGAGGAAGATCATTCACGGTTTCGTCAAGACCTGTGCATCCNATCTCCANTCCTCTNAGAGCCTTTTGAAATGATTCTTGNAAGTTGCGACCAAAAGCCATCACCTCACCNACAGATTTCATTTGAGTGGTTAATCGGTTATTTGCACCTGGAAACTTTTCAAATGTAAATCTCGGTACCTTNGTTACCACATAATCTATTGAAGGCTCAAANGANGCGGGAGTTCTNCCNCCNGTAATATCATTTTTNAGCTCATCCAGTGTGTAACCCACTGCNAATTTTGCNGCGATTTTTGCTATAGGAAATCCTGTAGCTTTGGATGCAAGTGCTGATGACCTTGAAACTCTTGGGTTCATTTCNATTATTAACATTCTTCCNTCCACTGGATTNAATGCNAATTGAACGTTTGAACCNCCTGTTTCAACACCAATTTTTCTNAGNACATCGAAGGAGGCATTCCTCATTTTCTGNTATTCTTTATCNGTNAGAGTTTGNGCAGGTGCCACNGTTATCGANTCACCNGTGTGAACACCCATNGGATCNAGATTNTCAATAGANCANATAATGATNCAATTATCATTTTTATCCCTNACAACCTCCATTTCAAATTCTTTCCAGCCNATGACAGACTCCTCTAAGAGAACTTCTGTAGTNGGNGAAACTTCGAGACCATGACTCACAATTTGTTGAAACTCTTCNAAATTATANGCNATNCCTCCNCCACTNCCNCCCATGGTGAATGAAGGTCTGATTATTGTNGGATAGCCNACAATTTTTTGCTTTTTTATNGCCTCGTCCAATGAGTGTGCNATTTCNGCTTTNGGACTTTCCAAGTTGATNTCAGACATAGCCTCACGGAATTGNTCTCTNTCTTCAGCCATATCAATAGCTTTTTGTGANGCAGCTATAAGTTCNACTCCAAATTCNTCGAGTACNCCCTCTCTAACAAGATCNAGCGCACAGTTCAGAGCAGTTTGACCACCCATTGTTGGGAGCAATGCATCAGGTTTTTCTTTTTTAATNATTTTTTTGATAGCCTTCCAATGAATTGGCTCGATATATACNACATCTGCCATTTCTGGNTCTGTCATGATTGTAGCTGGATTTGAGTTAACCAATATAACTCGATAACCCTCNTCCCTTAANGCCTTACAAGCTTGAGTTCCCGAATAATCAAATTCACATGCCTGACCAATCACTATAGGNCCTGCACCNATNATNAAAATACTGTTTATGTCNGTTCTTTTTGGCATTATAAATTACTTTANATTTATTATATAATTATCTGTTTTTTATTGTTTTAATAAATTTATTGAATAAATCCATTAAGTCTTGTGGACCAGGACTTGCCTCTGGATGACCCTGAAAACCAAAGGCATTTTTATTTTCAATCTCGATACCTTGCAAAGTATGATCAAATAAAGATTTATGAGTTATCTTGATATTGCTCGGTAAAGTACTCTCTTCTACTGCAAAACCATGATTCTGGCTTGTGATAATCACTTTACCTGTATCTAAATCCAGAACAGGGTGATTTGCACCGTGATGACCGAATTTCATCTTAATTGTTTTAGCTCCAGAGGCGAGCGCCAAAAGTTGATATCCCAGGCATATGCCAAAAATAGGTACAGAGTTATCAATAAAATGTTCAATTGCTTCAATGGCATACTTACATGCATCAGGATCACCAGGACCATTTGATAAGAAAACACCATCGGGATTAAGCGCTAAGACATCTATTGCAGACATTTCTGCTGGTACAACTGTTATTTTACAACCAAGATCAACTAACGATCTAAGAATGTTAGTTTTAATACCATAATCGTAAGCTACGACATGATATTTAAGATCGTCCTTTTTGCATGCACTTAATCGATTTTCGTATAAAGATCCCTCTGTCCACTCATAAATTTGATCTGTAGTTACCCTTTTGGCTAGATCCATGCCCAAAAGACCAGGAAAATCCTTAGCATTTTTTATCGCTATATTTTCATCAATCTCACCGACCATTATGCAGCCAGATTGGGCACCTTTCTCCCTCAGAAGCTGCGTGAGTTTTCTTGTATCAATATCAGCGATCGCAACAGTATTAGTCGATTTTAAAAAGCCATTAAGACTTTGCATCGATCGCCAACTGCTATCAACTAGAGAAGAGTTGCGAATAATCAATCCAGAAGCTTGCGTTTTTCGAGATTCCATATCCTCAATATTAGCTCCAGTATTTCCAATATGAGGATAAGTCAAGGTCACAATCTGCTGACAATAGGATGGATCTGTCAAAATTTCTTGATAACCGGTCATTGAGGTATTAAATACTACCTCTCCTATTGCATGTCCGTTGACACCTATTGATGTACCAGTGAAAATTGTTCCATCTTCAAGGGCTAATATTGCTTTAATGGTCACAAACAACCCCAACACTGATATCAATATATTTATTTTTTTTGATCAAAAAACACCGAAATATTTTAGATTTATCCTCAAGATTCTAAAAAGAGAGTTTACTCAAGGTGCAGTAACCTTGCCACAAAATTGAGAAAAAATTTAGTTTTTTTTTATGAAGCTATTTTTTCAAAGAAATTTTTTACCGACGATAGCCATCCAGAATGACGTGGACTATGTTTTTTACCGCCTTTCTCGATAGAGCTATAAAANTCCTTTAATATNTCTTTCTGNTTATTTGAGAGATTTATNGGCGTTTCAACCAAAATTGTTGCGTACAGATCGCCCACCATTTTATTTCTTGCNGTCGTNACGCCCATACCTTTNAATCTAAATACCTTTCCTGATTGTGTNCCNGGAGGAACCTTNACNGATACATTNCCCTTGAGNGTTGGCATCTCAATATCCCCTCCTAGNGTTGCGGTTAGAACTGATATAGGAATATCNCAGGAAATATTAGCNCCNTCTCNTTCAAAAATTTTATGTGGTGCAACATTTATTTCTACGTAAAGATCACCTGTTGGNCCACCATTTTTTCCNGCTTCACCCTCACCTGACAATCTAATTCTATCNCCATTNTCTACACCAGGNGGAACTTTGATGGATAGNGTTTTCGTTTTTGATTTTCTTCCTAAGCCATGACAATCNNTNCAGGGATNNGTAATAACTGTTCCATTTCCTTGGCATTTCGGACAAGTTTGTTGAATTGAAAAAAAACCTTGCTGCATCCTGACTTGTCCAGTTCCTTCACAAGAAGGACAGTTTGTAGGTGTTGATCCCTTCTTAGCGCCACTTCCAGAGCAACCTTGACAGGTCACTTGAGTAGGTATACTGATTTCAACAGAATCTCCGGAAATAGCTCTCTCGAGTTCAATTCTTAAATCATATTTTAGATCAGCACCTCTAAAAACTTGATTTCGGTTGCCTCTCCCACCGCCGAATATATCGCCGAATACATCACCAAAAATATCACCAAAACCCTCAGCTCCTGGATGACCCCTTCCACCTGAAGAATTATTTATCCCTTCATGTCCGAAACGATCGTATGTCTCCCTCTTAGAGCTATCACTGAGAATTTCGTATGCTTCTTTTACTTCCTTGAATTTACTCTCGGCTTGAGCATCATCTTTATTTCTGTCTGGATGATACTTCATAGCCAGACGGCGATATGACTTCTTTATCTCATCTTTGGAGGCCTGCCTGGTGACACCCAAAATCTCATAATAATCACGTTTAGCCATGTTTTATTGTTTTTTTTCTGGGGCTTTACAAGAAAGTGATTTAGTCTTTGTTATCGTCTTGTTCTTTTACTTCTTCAAATTCCGCATCTACAACATTTTCATCGCCATTATCATCTCCCGAGGTTGACTGTTCCCCTGCGGCGGCTTGTTCAGCATAGAGCTTTTGAGCGATTTCAGCAGAAGCCTCAGCAAGTAGTTTTATTTTTGCTTCAATCGATTCCTTATCATCACTTTCCATAACACTCTTAAGATCTGAAATAGCACTCTCTATTTTCATCCTCTCATCGCTTGACACTTTTTCACCAAGCTCACTGAGTGTTTTTTCTGATCCATGAATCAAGCTATCAGCTTGGTTTCTTAAATCAATGAGATCTCGAAACTTCTTGTCTTCCTCAGCATGACTTTCTGCGTCTGCAACCATTCTTTCGATTTCTGATTCATCAAGACCGCTTGAGGCTTTGATTACAATATTTTGACTCTTACCAGTGGCCTTATCCTTAGCTGAGACATTGAGTATTCCGTTAGCATCGATATCAAATATGACCTCAATCTGAGGGACACCTCGAGGTGCCGGTGGAATGTCAGTCAAATCGAACCTTCCAAGTGACTTGTTATCCTGACTTCTCTCTCTTTCACCTTGAAGAACGTGTATTGTAACAGCAGGTTGATTATCAGCTGCAGTGGAAAAAGTTTGGTTGGCGTTAGCTGGAATAGTCGTATTCTTCTCTATTACCTTAGTCATAACCTCGCCCAGTGTTTCAATACCCAGTGATAAAGGAGTTACATCTAGTAAAAGGACATCTTTTACATCGCCCGCAAGAACACCGCCCTGTATTGCAGCACCTAAGGCAACAGCTTCATCGGGATTGACATCCTTTTTTGGTTCCTTTCCAAAGAAGTTCTGAACNTCTTCTTGGACTTTTGGCATACGGGTTTGCCCGCCAACCAGAATAACATCATGTATTTCATTCACCTTTAAATCTGCGTCTTTNAGGGCTGTTTTACAGGGNGCGATTGTTCTTTTCACCAGATCTTCAACTAGAGATTCAAGTTTTGCGCGCGTAAGTTTTATNTTCAGATGTTTGGGTCCACTAGAATCCGCTGTTATGTAAGGGAGATTAATCTCGGTTTGTTGACTGCTGGAAAGTTCAATTTTTGCTTTTTCTCCAGACTCTCTCAATCTTTGCATGGCGAGTGGATCTTTAGTTATATCTACGCCACTGTCTCTTTCAAATTCTTTTGCAAGGTAGTTGATTATTTTTAGATCAAAATCTTCTCCTCCTAAGAATGTGTCCCCATTAGTGGCAAGTACTTCAAACTGATGCTCTCCATCAACTTCNGCTATTTCGATAATTGAGACGTCGAATGTTCCGCCACCAAGATCATATACAACAATTTTTTTATCGCCTCTCTTTTTATCCATTCCGTAAGCTAAAGCTGCGGCNGTAGGCTCATTTATAATCCTCTTTACATCTAATCCAGCTATCTTTCCGGCATCTTTGGTNGCTTGTCGCTGTGAATCGTTGAAATAAGCAGGGACTGTCACAACTGCTTCAGTAACTTCCTCNCCCAAGTAATCTTCTGCAGTTTTCTTCATTTTCATTAGAACTCTTGCTGATATTTCAGGNGGTGCCATTGGCTTTCCGAGCCCCTCAACCCAAGCGTCCCCATTGTCAGCACCCACTATCTTATAGGAAACCATATCCATATCGCGCTTCACGACCTCATCTTCGAATCTTCTTCCGATAAGACGTTTAACAGCATATAGAGTATTTTCAGGATTTGTAACCGACTGACGTTTTGCAGACTGTCCAACCATGACCTCGTCGTCTTTTACAAAAGCAACAACAGAGGGTGTTGTTCTATCACCCTCACTGTTCTCAATAACTTTCGGTTTGTCGCCCTCCATTACAGCAACACACGAATTTGTTGTGCCGAGGTCAATTCCAATAATTCTTCCCATTTTCTTACTCCGAATTCTTTAATAAAAATTTCAAATTACATAATTACACGTAATTTGGGACATTTATCTTACTTTCAAGTATTTAAGCTATCTTGATAAAGATATTTATTATAATTTGNCGATCTTTTAACTTACTCTTTAGATACAACAACACGAGCTGGCCTCAATAGACGATCGTTTAGAAGATAGCCTTTTTGGTATACAGTAATGACTGTTCCTGGCTCTAATTTTTCTGATACCTCCATAGACATTGCCTCATGATACTCTGCGTTAAAGGGCTCTCCATGTGGATCTATGGTTTTTACATTGAATTGTTCAAGAATGCTTTGAAGGAGCTGCAGAGTTGATTTGTTTCCTGATATCAGATCTTTTAATTCAATATCTTCTGAACCCATCGCCATTTCAAAGCTATCAATCACAACCAGCAATTCTTTTGCAAAGCTCTCAATTGCGTACTTCCTAGCTTTCTCAATATCTCTGGAAGCTCTCTTTCTCACGTTTTCTAGTTCAGCGACAGCTCTTAGATATTTGTCCCAATTTTCATCAGCTTTTGCAATTGACATTTGAAGTTGCTCTTCTGGAGAAAGATCGTCATCAGAGTCATTTTTAATTTCTTCATCATTATCTATCNTGCTATCTGCGTCATCATGATCTGGGTCACCAGAATTCTCTGCCTGATTTTTGGTATTTTTCATAATAAAATTTGAATATATTTTTTAAAATAGTTTATTTNACAATTAGGTATGGTGTTAATTTGATTTATCAAGGTTAAATATTTAACCTACCTGTCTTCAATAATAGAACCAAGCATCTTAGCAGTCAGATCAACAATAGGGACCACCCTATCATAAGCCATCCTTTTTGGTCCGATTACACCGAGAACACCGATCTGATTTTTACTCATTTTATAGGGTGCTGCAATCACGCTAGAGTCATCTAACATACTAAAACCTGATTCTGATCCTATGAATATCTGAACACCGTCAGCTGAGATGCTTCTATCCAGTAAATCAATCATCATTCTTTTTCTGGAAAAAGCATCAAAGAGTTGTTTGAGCTTTTCTACGTTTGAATATTCAGCAAAGTCCATTAAATTTCTCTCACCTGCAACTATAAATTCATCTTCATATTCATCGGCTACTTCCATGGCTTTGCTCGCAGTTGATATTATGTCTTGCATCTCTTTATTCATCGATAACCGAGTTTCATCCATGTCACTCACTAATTTCAATCTTATTGAATCAAGTGATTGATTTGCATAATTTTCATTGATGAAATTGGATACTTTTTGCAGTTCTGATGCAGAATGTTTTTCTTTTGTATCAAGAATCCTATTTTGAACCTCGTCATTATTAAGAACTAAGATGGTTAGAATTCTATTTTCAGACAGCGGTAGAAACTCAATTCTTTTCAGTGAGACATTGTCTCCTTTTGGAACCTTTACAATTCCTGCAAGACTGGTGATCCTTGATAAGGTATTTGAAACTTTATCAATCAGCTGTCCAGTATCATAATTATCAGTTCTTAAATCTGATTGGATTTCATCGATGTAATCTGTGTCAGGCTTTTGATACCTTACTAACGTATCCACAAACATTCTGTAGCCTCTTGCAGTNGGTATTCTTCCGGATGAGGTATGAGGTGCTCTGATTAGACCATGATCTTCAAGATCAGACATAACATGTCTTATGGTTGCCGGACTTAGATCCAGGCCGCTGTCTTCGAGTAGTGTTCTGGATCCAATTGGCGTACCATCGCTGATGTATTTTTGTATCAATACTTTCAGAAGGTATTGCGCTCGGTTTTTTGGTTCTAAAGCCATATTGCAAACAATTATTTTTCTATTACATTGAGATCAGATCAATTAAATCAAGCTATCAATCGAAGTTTTCTCGGTCAAGTATTTTCATTTTTAGTTTTAGATTCTTATTTAAAGCAACATCTGATAAATTAATATCCAATAATCAATTCATAAATTAAAGATAATGAAATTTAAATCTGTTGGAATAATAACAAGAAGTCAGGACGATTCAATAATTGAATCGATTCATCAGTTACTAATGATTCTCAATGAATACAAATGCGATGTAATGATAAGCAGAGAATGCTCGATAGATAATGTCAGCAAAATAAATGAAAATGAAATACCTAAAACGGTTGATCTGCTAATCGCCGTGGGTGGAGATGGAACTATCCTACATGCAGCTAATCTAAGTCATGATTTTGATCTACCAATTTTAGGAATTAACAGAGGGCAACTTGGCTTCTTGGCTGATCTAAAGCCAGATGAAATGCAAATCAACATAAGAAAAATTCTGGATGGTGATTATACTGAAGAAAAAAGAATGATGCTCAAAGCCGAGATCATGAAAGCAAATGGAGAATTACAAGAAGATAGAGCGCTCAATGATATTGTGCTTCAGAGAAGCGAAACAGGCAGGATGCTAAATTTCACGACATCCGTCTCGAATCAATATATTAATAATCACGCTGGTGATGGGATTATAATTGCTACNCCGACCGGCTCAACAGCTTATTCAATGAGTTGTGGTGGGCCAATTATCGATCCATGTCTAGATTGCTATGTAATGGTTCCAATATGTCCACACACCCTGAGTGATCGTCCGCTTGTCTTGCCACAAGAAAAGAGTATCGAGCTCGAATTACAACAGAACAATAAAAACAAAGCTGAAATCACAATTGATGGCAGAAGTATTTGTGAGTTCTCAGAAAATGATAAATTGGTAATTAATAAATCCAAGAAAGAAACTATTCTCATCCATCCTCCTGGTTATGATTATTATGAGACATTGAGAACAAAACTTTACTGGGGTCAAGATATCCGAATTAAAAAAGACAAATAACCTTTTACTAACTTATGCTTCGTTCATTACAAATCCGAAATTTTGCAATAATTGATGAGATAGATATCACATTCAAGGACGATATGACCGTATTAACTGGTGAGACGGGTGCTGGTAAGTCTATTCTTATTGATGCACTGAGCCTAGTCTTGGGTGAGAGAGGAAGCTCAAATTTAATCAGAAANAAAGAAAAGAGAGCCGAGTACACAGCAGAATTTGAAATCACAAACAATAATAATGCGCTTAATTGGCTTGTTGAAAAATCCTTAGAAAATGAAAATGAATGCATATTAAGAAGAACTATATCGCCAGATGGAAAATCAAGATCTTTCATAAATGGCAATACTGTGAACCTTCAATCTTTAAAATCCCTTGGAGAGCTCTTAGTAGATATTCATGGCCAACACTTTCATCAATCATTATGTAAAAAGAATGTACAAAGAGACCTCTTGGATCATTTTGGAGGGCTCTCAGATACCAAAAATAAAATTAAGAGGATTTTCAATGAATGGAGAACACTCTCAGACCAGCTTACCGAAATGATTGAAAACGACAAAAACAAAGCAGATAGAATAGACTTATTGAGCTTCCAATCAAAAGAGCTTAATGAACTAGCATTAAGTTCAGGTGAATATGATTCACTGAATAGTGAATTCAAGAAAATAAATAATATTGAAAAAATTAATAGAGGCATTAATAGCCTTATTGATTGCCTGCAATCAAATGAAATTACCAATGTAGAGCAAATGCTAAGTGATTCAATCAAGAATATTGACACACTCGCGACTTTTGATAACAGCTTAGAAGAAACCAAAAATCTGCTATCAGAAGCTGAAATCAATGTATCAGAGGCAATAGGAAATCTCTCAAGATATGGAGAGTCTATAGATTATGACAATCAAAAATCCAGAGAAATTGAAGAAAGGATTAATTCAATCATCTCACTCTCCAGAAAACATCGCGCTGATCCTGATGAACTGATTGATATAAAAATACAAATTGAAAAAGAATTAGATGCACTCAACCATTCTCAAACATCGATTGAAGAGATTCAAAAGAATATGAATGATTTAAGAAAAGAATATGATGATCTGTCTATCAAGTTAACAAGAATGAGAGTCGAGTCTGGAAAAAAATTGTCAGGATTGGTAGCAGATTCTATGAATGAACTTGGCATGACTGGGGGAATATTTAAAGTCGAAATAATTCCATCGAGGAATATTTCACAGCATGGAAACGATGATATTACTTTTCAAATAAGCGCGAATCCAGGACAAAAACCACAGCCAATCTCGAATGTTGCATCTGGTGGTGAGCTATCTCGAATGAGTCTTGCAATTCAAGTGATTACGAGTAATGGTACAAATATCCCTACGATGATATTTGATGAGGTCGACAGCGGAATTGGAGGGGCGATTGCTGAAGTTGTCGGGAAAAAANTAAAAGATCTGAGTCAAAATAAACAAGTATTGTGTGTGACTCATTTGGCCCAAGTCGCAAGCAAAGGAAGCTCTCACATAAGAATAAATAAATTAACAGACAACAAAAAAACGAAAATTTTTGCCTCTAAACTCAACTCTGATGAGAGGGTTGAAGAGATAGCAAGAATGATTGGTGGTATTGAATTAACAGAAAAAACAAGAGAATATGCAAAAGAAATGCTCTCATTGAGGAGCTAGGTAAAACTGAAGGTTAATCGCTGCCTTTTTCTTTTACATAAAGAACTATATTTTTATCAACGAGTTCATACCCGTGTTCTTCTGCTACTAACTTTTGCAGCCTGTCAATTTCTGCATTCTGAAAACATGTCACTTTCCCTGAATCCACGCATATCAGGTGGTAATGAGGGTGATCGTTAATCTCAAATACTGAATGGCCACCCTCAAAATTATGACGAATCACAAGTCCAGCCGTTTCAAACTGAGTCAGAACTCGATATACCGTAGCCAGACCAATATCTTCATCAGATTTAAGCGTTTCCTTGTAAATATCCTCAGCACTAAGGTGTCTTTCTGGGCTTTGTTCCAAAATTTCTAATATTTTTAGTCGTGGAAGAGTTACTTTCAATCCAGCTTTTTTTAATTCTGTCCTCTGTTGCATCTATAATTTTCCTATAAATATAGTTGATCAATTAAGTTATAATATTGTCATTAGAATACCAATCTAAATTAAAATTAATTACTTTGTCTAGTGAATATTATACCAATGAGTTAATCTTTGTTTTATGAATTATACAAGAATAATAACAATAGCTTTAATNTCACTTTCATTCAGTGCTTGTGTATTTCAACCAAGTGTCCAACAAGGAAACTTTATTGAGCAGGAAAAAGTCGAGCAGATTGAAATTGGAATGACTAAGAATCAGATACGATTTCTCATGGGTACACCTATGATTGATGATCCTTTCAATGAAAACCGATGGGATTATGTNTATTTTTTAAAAATTGGGCGGAATCAGGCTATCTCAAAAACATGGGTCTCAATCATTTTTGATGAAAATACAGTAAGCCAGATAATTAAAGATCAAAATCTTAACCCTAATCTATAAAACGAGACTGATCATTTTTTCTCTTCAGCCCTTTGTACGAAAGCATTAACCATCATTTCACAAATATCTTCAAAAAATGGACCTAAAGTCATATCAAGCAACTTATTCTTAAACTCAAATTCCAGCTCAAAATATATCTTGCTGCCATCTTTACCCAAATCATCAAACTTCCATCCTCCCTGGAAATGATTAAATGGACCATCTTTCAGAGATAAATCAATGCTCTCATATAACTTCATATGATTAGTCGAAGTAAAACTGGCTTTTAATCCCGCTCTTTCCATGCGAATAGAGGCTGTGATGATTTCGTTTGAACTTTCGTGGATCTCTGTACTTTCACACCATGGTAGAAATTCTGGGTACGACTCAATATCATTAACCAACAGAAACATTTCTTGAGATGAATGTTTTACATATGCGAATCTTTCAATTTTACGCATTGAAATTCTTAATTTTCATTTAGATTAAATCCAACCGATAGCCTGAAGAAAAATTATTAAAATCGCAATCGGTGAAAAATATTTAGCTAAGAATCTCCATATATTGTAGGTTAAGCTATGGCCATCAAGCTCTTCCGATGTCGAATTTTTACTCATAATCCATGCAGCAAAGAACGTTGTAAAAACCGCGCCCAATGGCAGCATAATATTACTTGTCAGGAAATCTACATTTTCATATATCGTCCCATTGAGAAATTTAAAATCTGCCATTGTATTAAATGATAATGCTGATCCTAAACCAAGGAACCATATGATGGACGCTATTGTGGCAGCACATTGCTTTCTTGTGTATTCAGTACTCTCAATCATCCATGCTACGGCAGGTTCCATTAGTCCTAGCGCGGAAGTCAAAGCAGCAAACGATAACAATACAAAGAAAATTGTCGCTAAGAATGTACCAACTTGCATCTGACCAAAAACCAAAGGAAGTGTCTTGAATACCAGATCAGGACCCTCTCCTGGGTTCAGGCCATTAGCGAACACCAATGGAAAAATTACCAGTCCTGCTAGCATGGCTATTCCAGTATCAGCTATCACAACAGATACAGTCGCATTGGTTATGGAGGTTTCCTGAGGTAAGTATGCACCATAAGCCATAATTGCTCCCATACCAATACTGAGAGTAAAGCATGCAAGTCCCATCGCTGTAAGCACTCCATCCCAATTCAGAGCATTAAAATTTGGAGTGAACATAAATTTGACACCGTCCAAAAATGATCCCGAAGTTAGAGAGTAAAGAAATAAAATAAATAAAAGCAAGAGAAGTCCCGGCATCAAAAACCGCACTGCTTTTTCCAATCCTTTAACTCCTGATGCAATTATGAAGTAATTGATAGCCATAAATATGGTGTGTGCAAGAATTACTGATCCTGGATTGGCAACAAAGTCATCGAATAATTTAGATATGGATGTTGCATCAGTTCCGACAAATTCACCCAGAAAAGCTTTTGGAATGTATGTAATGGTCCATCCTGCAATAACACTATAATATGACAAAATTAAAACACCAGCACTCACAGCCATTACTCCAACCCACTTCCATATATCAGAATTTCCTTCCTCCTCTCCAAGTAATTTCATTGTTGCAACAGGATTTCTTCTGCCTCTTCTACCGATTAGAATTTCTGACATCATGACTGGCATACCTATTAAGAAGATAAACAGCAAGTAAACAATAACGAATGCACCGCCACCATTTTGTCCTGCCATATATGGAAATTTCCATATATTACCCAGACCCACAGCAGAGCCCGTAACGGCCAGGATAAACGCTAACCTCGACGACCAATTTCCATGAAGGGATTGCCTAGTCTCACCTTGAGCATTATTATTCATTTATTTTGAATTCCTCTTAAATATAACAGTCATTGGATTCTGTATGAAAAATTTGATGCTATCAACTCCATTTACTCACATTTTTTTTTCCAACGTCATATACTGTCCTGCATAAATGAAAAAAAATGCACCAAAAAAAGAAAAAAGCAGTCAAATTGCAAATAATAAGAAGGCCAGATTTGACTATCACATCCAGGATACATTCGAGGCAGGAATTGTACTTGAAGGCTGGGAAGTAAAAAGCTTAAGAGGTGGTCAATCTCAATTGAAAGAGGGTTATGTAAATATTAAAAAAGGTGAAGCTTGGTTAGTTGGAGTTCATATATCACCTATGAAAACAACATCAACTCATACAAAAACTGATCCAACAAGACATAGAAAGCTTCTTCTTAATCGAGATGAGCTTGATAGATTGATCGGTTCCGTGGAAAGGAAAGGTTTCTCGCTTTTACCTCTGAAACTGTATTGGAAGCGCGGAAAAGTAAAAATTGAAATCGGCCTNGGCAAAGGAAAACAGAAGCACGATAAACGTCAATCTGTCAAAGAAAGAGACTGGTCTCGTCAAAAATCTAGAATTTCTAAGAGTATATAGATATATAAATCAATATTTTATATATTTTAATTACAGTATTTTATTATAATAATTATTATTACTGATCAAGCTTTTTGAAATACACCGCAAGTCAACAATATTAAATTTAAAATTTTTGATTTTTTATTTTCGAGCGAAACAAAGATAAAATTATAACTTATTGTTATATTTTGTTTTTTCAGGGGGCGACATGGCTTCGACGTGGGTCGCGAAACTCTGAGTGCATGCCGAGGAACAGAATACCTCGCTAAACCATCTGTAAAAACTATAGTTGCCAACGAAGACAACTACGCACTAGCTGCTTAATAACCAGTGTAGCGCCTTCTGCCCGGTTAGCGCCTGTACGTCCGGATAACAGGAGTCATAAATACAGGACCGTAAGTTTGGTATGCTTGGGGCTGAATTTATTAAACTTAACTAAGCTGGCATCAAGTTTTCCTCTTCCATTAGGTAGCTTGATGTAAGATTAAGAATGGAATAAGCATGTAGACCTCAGTGCGGAGGGCTTGCGGACGCGGGTTCGATTCCCGCCGCCTCCACCACATTCAATAGAAATGTAAATTTATCATGAATAAAAACAGTCAAAGTAATGCAGAAAATAAAAATACCAGCAATATTGATTTATCCATTGTTAGTCTCGGAAGCATCTTACTTTTGAGCATTGTTATTGCGATTGTAACAAATCAAGAATGGAGCAAGAAAGCCATCGATAGCTCTTTTGATTTTATTACGAGTGAATTTGGAATTGCTTACATTGTCATACTTAACATCTCACTAGTATTCCTTTGTGCTCTGGCATTTGGAAAACATGGGCAGATTGTTCTTGGTGATACTAATTCAGATAAAGATTATTCTGATTTTAGCTGGGCATCCATGTTGTTCTGCACGGGAATTGGCGGTGCAATTCTATACTGGGGTGCAACTGAATGGGTGTCTTATTACCAGAACCCACCCTATTCATTAGTACCCAGAAGTGATGAGGCTATAATATGGGCAGCGAGCTATGGTGCATTTCACTGGGGTCCAATTACATGGACATTATATACCCTCCCTGCTGTTGCTTTTTGTATCTCATATCATCATAAAAATATCCCTATTCTTAAATTAAGCGCTGCATGTGAAGGGGTTCTTGGTGAATATTCAACAAAATGGCCTGGTAAATTTATTGATCTTTTTTTTATTATTGGCTTAATTGGCACATCAGCAACTGGTCTCGCATTTGCTGTTGAATTGACCACGTCCTCAATTTCCCAGCTTACTGATCTTCAGGACAGCAAACAAATGCGATTAATAGTTATGTTGATTGTCACACTATTAATTGCATTTAGTGTNTACAAGGGACTTAACAAAGGTATACGAATTTTGAGCGTACTGAATGCTAGACTCGCTCTCATCATTATCTTCTTTGTTTTCATTGTTGGTCCATCTGCCTTTATCCTGGAGATGGGTGTCACAACAATAAGTCACATGACATCCAATATTATAAAAATGCTTACTTGGACCGATCCTCTTCAAAGAGGAGATTTTGTTGAAAACTGGACAGTTTTTTATTGTGCCTGGGCAATCGCGCTTGGTCCTTTCATTGGAATGTTCATAGCGAAAATATCAAAAGGTAGATCGATACGGGAAGTGATATTTGGAATGATGGGATGGGGGAGCTTAGGATGCTCTCTGTTTTTTGTTATATTGGGAAATTATGCGCTTGAGCTTGAATTATCAGGCAAATACTCAGTTGTGGATCATGTCAATGAGCTTGGCCAATCATCAGCTATAGCAGCCATCATTGAGTTACTTCCTCTAGGTTCACTTCTACTTGCTCTGCTTGCTATTATTGGTGTTATTTTTGCGGCTACTACCTATGACTCAGCTTCATACACGCTGGCGGCTAGCTCATGCAAACAGCTTGAAGCTGACGAAGATCCAAAAAAAGTGCTGAGAATGTATTGGGCAATCTTTTTGGGTCTCCTGCCTTCTGCCCTGCTCTTCATTGGCGGGCTTGAGACAATAAAAACTGCTACGATTATGGCCTCTTTTCCAATATTGTTTATCTATGGCGTCATGATGATTTCAATAATGAGAATGCTTAAAACCACGTGACGAAAAATTATATTTTTTTGCTTCAACTATCTGATTATTTAAAGTTTATTAATCAATATTGATGATTGTCTTGCTGAACGTGTTCCTTTAATTGGATTATTTCCTGACTCATGAAAAGTAAAAACAACAGATAATTTAGTTCTGCTCGCATTATTTCTTCCTGCAGCGTGAAATAATTTACTATGAAAAAAAAGAACATCTCCTTTTTGTAATTCAACTGCCTCTGCATTATTAATTAGTAGTTCATTTTGCATATCATTGTCCTTGAGAAATAGAGCTTTATTAAATCTCTCAGGATGAATCTCAAGACGATGTGATCCTGGTATGACATAAAGACATCCATTTTTCTTATTTTCATCTCCCAAGGCCAACCAGACACTGATAAGATTTTCTTCCTCAAATGACCAATAACGATTATCTTGGTGCCATAACGTTGCACTGCTATAGTTTTTAGCCTTTGTCATCACACAATTATGATGGCATTGTGACAGTAATAAATCATTCTTAGTGGCAAATAATTGTCTCAAATTTTCCCCCAAGGTAGGATTTTTTACCCATCGCTGGAATGAGTGATCCCTAGAGTAAGCTTGAAGCAAGCGCCTAGATGTTTTTCCACCTGGTGCATCCGGAGAATCTGGTGCACCTGGATATTTGAGATCAGCCTCATATTCTATTGGATTAATGTGATTTTCAAGATGATTAGTTGCAACATACAGCATCTCATCAAGATTGGACTCAGCCACATACATTCTCTTAATTAAAAATCCGTGTTTATTGAAATTGGAAATTTCAGAATGAGTTAACATGTTGGATTTTTCTCATGATTGTATGTACTTACCTGCGCCTACATTGAATTTCTTTAGCGCTTGGAGAATTTCGATCAAGCATTCATCTCTCAGTTTTTCCAGTTCTCTTACAGACTTTTCTTCAGCTTGTTCAGAGGTTCCCAAAACCATTTTTTCTATTAAATCATTTGTTAATTTAGGTGCTTTCAGTTTTGTCCAGGGTAACTCTAATGCTGGACCGAATTGTTCTAGCATGTGTCGCATTCCAGTTTTTCCACCTGCCAAATGGAAGGTCAAGCAAGTTCCCATTATTGCCCATCTCAATCCAGGGCCGTATATAATTGCCTCATCAAGCTCTCNAGTTGTCGCAATGTTATCATTAACTAAATGAAGGATTTCTCGCCATTGCGCCTCCTGCAGACGATCTGAGAGGTAGCCCTCAATTTCATTTCTTACAATCAGTGGATGCATATTTATCGATTTATAAAAATCTCTAAGNCTTTCAATTGTAGATTGTGATGTNAGTTTACCACCAACAATTTCAACCAATGGAAGAATATAAACTGGATTAAATGGATGCCCTACAGCGAAACGCTCGGGAAATTTGAGTCCTTCTTGTATATTTGTTGGGAGTAATCCTGATGAACTTGACACAATTAATGCATCATTCGGAGAGTTCTCCTCAATATCATGATGAATAGACCTTTTTAAATCTATGTCTTCAGGAGCAGATTCTTGAATTATATTCGCGTTTTCACAGGCCTCTCCGAGTGAGTCACAAATCTTTAAATTTAATTTTAGATTATCATTCAGTTTTCCTGTTTTTTTGAGGATAGGCCACAATGAGTCTATGTCTTTTTTCAAATTTTCTCCAAAATCCTCAGATGGATCCCAAGCATTAATTTGATGTCCATTTACCAATAATCTTGCTACCCAGCCGGTACCAATTACACCAGTACCAATTATTGCTGTTTGTGCCATATAGCATCTCTCCTTACTAACCTGAGGGCAGATTGAAGTTCATCTCTCTCTAAATAGCAACCTCTCATCCATCTTTCTCCATGCGTTTCAGAAAATCGTGTCCTTCCATGCAGTATTCTTCTATTATCCATGCAGATCATATCGCCAGGATTTAATTTAAACTCGACTTTGAATTGATCGCTATTTACCAATTTGTAGAACTTTTTCTGAGCCTCATAAAAGTCATTCATCCCACTTAAACTTCCTCTTAGTGGAGATCTTAGCCAGCATGTCCATCTAATTTCATTAACTACACCTTTATCGTTATGCCTGATAATTGGTGATTCGATTCGATAGTCAGAAGTTTTTGCTTTGTTAGCAAAGCTAACTTTATAACCAGAGAGTAAATCATAAATTTCTGTGTCATGATCTTTGATGTAATCAGCGATCGCAAAACCGTCAGCAAGTGTTGAAAAACCCCCATCAGTTTCGTTAATCATACAAAATAATAACTGTAAGCCAGGTATATACTCCCTTGTGGAAAGGTCATTATGGAGAAGTAGTTCCTCATTCGTGTAAGCATTAGAATCAGGATTGTGCTTATATTTAACGTCAAAAATTCTTCCAAAATTGGAATTTCGTATCGTGCCAATTCTTGAGGCAATATTCTCTAGAGTATTTTCTTCAACAGGAAGTCCTTTTATTATGACAACACCATATTGGATTAGTGTAATTAGCATTTTTTCAAACTCTTTATTATCACTTAAATTTGTGCCACTAATAACTGGAATATTATCAAAATCGCTCGCGTCCCAAATCTTGATGCTGGTATCGTTGTTAAAGTCAAACTCAGATGTCATTCCAGTGCTAAAAAGCCAGCCAGAATGGTAGAGTGAAAACCCCTCATCATTTGGTGTAATTTTATGCGACCATACCACTCTGATAAATCCATCAGAAGATATCTCTGCTTGTTTTATAAAGAAATCCTCAGGAATATCTAAAGGGGAAATCAATGTTTCTTTTGTTATTGGATGAGTTGTCTCAGGGTCAGNTGCATGTTCCCTTAGGTCCTGAGATAAATGAAATGTTCTTTTATCCGCTTCGNAGATTACCTCNAGNCCAAGAGGATGAACAACAACATCTNTGATAGTCTTTCTAGGATAAAAAGAAAAATCAGGTGTTAAATTTAGATTCTTTTTGTTTTGTAGAGTTTTGTCCAAAATTGTTCCTAAGAATTAGGTTTATCATGAGTTATTGATGCGCCTCAATAACCAAATCTGCAGCTTTTTCAGCAATCATGATTGTTGGTGCATTTGTATTTCCGCTCACGATCAAGGGCATGATTGAGGCATCTACCACTCTTAAATTTCTCATTCCTTTTACGATTAGCCTCTCATCCACAACAGCCATCTTATCACTACCCATCTTACAAGTTCCAACGGGATGATAGACAGTATCTGCACTTTTTCTGATTAAACTCTCTATCTGATTATCACTAATGTCGTGACCAAAACCATCGANNGACTCTTGTGTATACNCTGATATNGGACCCAAGCTCAATATTTCCATCATTTTTTTNNANCCTTTAATCANCCTTTNCATATCGTCACTNTCTGCTAAATAGTTAGGATTGATAATGGGTGGNTCTGNAATATCNNTAGACTGNATNGNNANGGTNCCTCTTGATCNNGGTCTTAATAAACATACATGACAACTGATTCCATGNCCCCANAANANTGTTCTCGCNTGNTCNATTGTCATGGCTATNCCAAAATGAAGCTGTATATCAGGAGTGANTTCCTCATNNGAGGTNNTNAGNAAAGCNCCTGCTTCNGCAACTGGAGATGTTAATTGCCCTTTNTTTCNAAATAGATACTTTATGAACTCTNTAGGAAATTTNTACAGAAATGATCCNAAAGAAAATCCAATTGNTTCGAGGGATGAATANCTNAANGTTCTNACAAAATCGATATGATCCTGTAAATTTTTTCCTACTCCAGGTAGATCAATATTTGTTTTAATGCCCAAACTATCAAGCTCATATTTTGATCCTATGCCAGATCTGAGAAGCACCTGAGGAGAACCAAAAGCTCCCGCAGATAAAATAATCTCCTTGTTTGCATTTATCNTAATCTTATTNTGATTTTTATCGATAAGCTCAACTGCTNTTGCAATACCGTCTTCTATGATGATTCGATATGCATGCATATCTGTATAGATAGTCAAATTTTCCCTGTTTTTGATAGGTTCAAGATAAGCTTTTGCAGCACTACATCTTTTTCCATCTTTTTGGGTTACTTGATAGTAACCCACGCCTTCTTGGTGATGNCCATTAAAATCTGTATTGAACTTATGAAGTTTTTTTCCAGACTCAATAAATGCCTTTGAGAACATATTCTCATTTCTAAGGTTACTCACACTCAGGGGTCCGCTCTGACCATGGAAGCTATCATCAAAGAAGTCATTATTTTCTGCTTTTTTAAAATATGGCAATACATCGTCGTACGACCATCCTTGGTTTCCTAATGCACACCAAGCATTGTAATCTTCTTTTTGCCCTCTTATATANAGCATTGCATTGATAGCACTGGAACCACCGAGTGTCTTTCCTCTTGGCTGAAAACCTCTTCGGTTCTCAGTTGCATTAATTTCGGTTTTGTGGAGTCCTCCTGATGAATCGACAATAAAAGACTCAGCAGAAGTGAGAGCTTCTTTTTCAAAGGCGGCTTGTGGTGTTGTCTCAAGACTCCAATTATATTTACTCTTTCTTCCAACTATAAAAGGAAATCCCATTGGTGTTGAAATTCTGATATCTCTGTTATCAGAACCAGCTTCAACAAGGCACACGGTAAATGACTTGCTCAGTCGATTAGCCAAGACACAACCGGCTGAGCCTCCGCCAATAACAATAAAATCATGTGTATTCATAATTACAATAATGCTATCCAAAAGAATTGGTTTCAATCAAAAAGAATTTCTAAAAATTATTCATAATAATTCTCATTCTTTTATAAATATATTAAGATATTTAGACAATTCGTTAAATTCAAAAGGACAGGGACAACAAAGTGTTTAAAATAAAAGAAATTATGGGGCACTGCGATATACCATGTGCAGTCTATGACCCTTATCAGGCTCAATACTCAACATTATCTGTGATTCGCTTTCTAGACATAATCAATGAAATAAAAGGTGATCTAGAGGATCCAGAGAATATGGCAAAGTTCGTTCGAGTGGTTGCAGAAAAAGAGTCACATGCAAAAATAACTAAGGANGAGATTACCACTATCTGGGGTGATTATTTTAAGCAACCCCAATTTGAACAATTCCCAGAGATTCATGAATTAACCCACTCTATCATGATGGATGCATCTAAATGCAAGCAAAGCATAGATAGAGAAAACGGGATCAATCTTCTAGCCGGCGTCAATCGTTTTGCAGAAATATTCTGGGCAACCAAAGAAACTGAAACAGTAAAGAAAATATCTCCTTATCTACCGAATTTAGAGATTGTGTGTCCTATTACTAAGGACAGTAACTAACTTTTTGCTTTTTATTTATAAAGTAAAAGGAATCAGCATGGAACCAAGTTACCGTCCGGGTAACTTGGTCGTGGGTATAAAATCCAAAAAAATCAATATCGACGATGTTGTTGTAGTTCAGCATAAATCTCTCGGTAAAATTATAAAAAGAGTTAAATCCATGAATGAAAATGGGATTATGCTCAAAAGTGATAACAAAAAATACGGTTCCACTGTAGCCAATGAGCTTCATTCATCTGAGTCAATTATTGGAAAGGTTTGCTTAAGAATTTTACCAGTCGGACATTTTTTTAAATTAACTGGCTCTTGAGTTTATGCTAACTTATTAATTATAAGGTTATAATACAAAATATTGGGGTAATCGCATGCTCACTATCCAAACAAGATTAATTCATGTTCTGCTTTTAATCTTCACCCTTTTGTTCTCATCGCAAACATTCTCTGATCAATTTGCAATCAAAGCAGGGTTCATTCTTGATGTGGAATCAGGTGAAATTAAGGCCAATCAAATAATTCTGATTGAGGGAAATCAAATCAAAGAAATAACAACTAACTTACCTGATGGTTATAAGACTATTGACTTGAGTGACAAATATATTCTTCCTGGGCTTTTTGATATGCACACCCATCTTGTTGGGGTTCTCGATAAAACATACTTTTCAAGCATTTTTCAATCTCCCCACAGGGCCATGATTGGTGGCGTAGTCAATGCAAATAAGACACTAATGGCAGGATTTACATCAGTTCGCAATGTTGGTGCACCTGACTTTATGGATGTTGCGTTGAGAAATTCAATTGACGCGAATGAAGTTCCAGGTCCTAGAATGAAAGTTTCGGGGCCATCGATAGGGATCACTGGCGGGCATTGCGATAATAATTATCTCAATCATTCTTTTGAGCAATACAGTGATGGTGTCGCAGATGGCCCGTGGGAGATAAGAAAGAAAATAAGAAATAATGTTAAATATGGAGTTGATCTAATCAAATTCTGTGCAACTGGAGGTGTATTTTCTCATGGAACGAAAGTTGGATTAAGGCAATACACCTTCGATGAAATGAAAGCATTGATTGATGAAGCTCATGACAGAGATAGGCATGTAGCAGCCCATGCACACGGTAATGAAGGTATAGAATTCGCGATTTTGGCTGGCGTAGATACAATTGAACACGCTACATTTTTGAATGAAGAGACAGCAATTCTTGCTAGAGAAAACAATGTTACGCTGGCTATGGATATTTACAATACTGATTACACTCAAGAATTTGGCAGAAAAAATGGGGTTCCCGAAGCAAATCTAATCAAAGATCTGGAAACTGGAGAAAGCCAGAGGAATGGATTTAGAATTGCTGTAGAAAATGGAGTTAATCTTGTTTATGCCACTGATTCTGGTGTCTATCCACACGGCGACAATGCAAAACAATTTCCTATAATGGTTAAATATGGAATGACTCCCATCGAAGCCATTCAATCAGCAACCACTGTTGCAGCTGAATTATTCGATCCAACTCTAAAAATTGGACAAATCAAAGTAGGTTATCTAGCCGATATTATTGCAGTTAACGAAAATCCACTCAAAAATATTCGAACATTTGAAGATGTTGTTTTCGTGATGAAAGACGGAAAAGTTTTTAAAGGGCANNCTAGATGAAAACTGAATTCCTCTTGAATAAGATATCTCCACTTATCTTGTTATGCCTCATGAGTATTCAGTCGTATTCTTCAGGTTATGAATGGCAATATTCAAATCCTGAGGGTGAGGGTCTAAATATATCAAAAATAAAAANTCTATCTGACGAATTCAGAAATGGAATGCATGGATATGTAGATGCTTTCTTATTGATTAAGAACGGAAAAATAGTTCATGAGGAATACTATGAGAATGATTATGCAGAACTTACAAAAAATCTAAAGTCAGAGCAATCTAAAATNTTGTCGGAAAATTATGGCGACGCAGCTAAACCAATATATAACTATTTTGATCCAAAATGGCATCCTTATTACAAAGATACTGATTTGCATACGATTCAGTCAGTCTCTAAAAGTGTCACGTCTGCCTTAATTGGTATAGCAATTGAACGAGGTGAAATANATGGATTAAATGAAAAAATAGCTCAGTATTTTCCAAATCACTCATCACAGTTCNNNGNTCCNNTNAAANGNAAAATTACAATTGAANATTTACTGACNATGANAGCAGGNATTAAATGGGANGAATCTTCACATGCATACACAAANCCNNTGAATAACGCAGCGAGTATGGAAAACAGTAANAATTGGATAGATTACATNCTGNNTCTTCCAATGGANNATAANCCNGGTGAAAANTTNGTCTATAANAGNGGCATNACCGTATTGCTATCNCATATTCTTCANNAGGNTAGCGGNATGCANGCAAACGAATATGCCGAAAAATATTTATTTAATAAGCTTGGTATACAAGATTATTTCTGGAAAAAGACACCCAATAACCTAACTGATGCAGAAGGAGGCTTGTACCTATCAACTAGAGACTTCGCCAAAATTGGGATGCTTTACCTCAATGATGGAAGATGGAATGGTTCGCCAGTTATAACAAATGAATGGGTTGAGCTGACTATGTCACCAGATACGGATATCGAAGAGAGTTCAAGAAAATATGGTTATCAATGGTGGCTTGTTCCATATGAAAACAATCAAGAAAAATGGATGTACAGTGGAAGTGGCTATGGTGGTCAGTACCTATTAATTGTGCCAGAGTATCAATTGGTTATGGTTTTCAATGGTTGGAATATTTTTGATATCCCGAGACCCTCTATCGAGTATCTTTCGCAAAGAGTTTTAGAGGCAATTCAATAATCACCAACCAATAGTGTACCTGCATCCGGAACAATCGGCTCAAGATTGAGTGATTTCAGCATACTGTATACTGTACAAACAGCTGCTGAAATCACTGGTTTTTGAGTAATCTGCTCTAATTTAGGAATAATCGATAATGATGGCATTTGGACACAAGCTGAAACCACGATAACATCAACATCATCAAGCTTAAGATTACAAGCATGATCAATCAGATTTTTAGGGTCATGGGCAGCTACGTCGAGATTATTTGGTATTTGAAGGGTATACCAGTCACAAACCTCAAAACCTTCATTAGAAATATAATTTACTACCGTTTTAGCGAGATTTTTCATGTATGGACACAAAAGAGCTATTTTTCGTGCATAAAGATCCTTTAAACCGGTGATAAGGGCTCCTGCACTTGTGATAACTGGCGTTTTATTTTGATTTTGAACGGTGCATTTGTGGAGATTATTTTCTGATGCTCCGTGATAGCCAAGACCCATGCTCATAATCGCAACCAAACATGCATAACCAATAATATCAACGTTTGCATCAGATAACTCATAAGCGCATCTCTCAGATTCGCCATCCATTCTTTTTAACTCATCAATATTCGCGCTTTTCATCCTCATTCGGCTTGAATGAAAGGTGAATCGCTCAGGTAGAATCAATTCTCTGGCACGGAACATGGCAGGAATTTCCGTCTCCATCGTAACATTTGAACTGGGTACTATTTGCCCTATTTTGTACGAACGACTCATTAAATATAAATTACAAAAAAATCAAACTGCAACTATAGGGTTTCTTATCTTGCCGATACCCTCTATCTCAGACTCTAGTACATCTCCAGGCCACATAAATTCCTGTGGATCTCTTCCGGCACCGACACCAGAGGGCGTTCCTGTTGCAATAATATCTCCTGGCTCAAGAAGGATCCCTTGGCTTATATCCTCAATAAGATCATTTATATTAAAAAGCATATGCTTTGTATTTGAATTTTGTTTTTCAATGCCATTGACGTGACATGCAATGTTTAAATTATGCGGATCTTTAATTTCATCTGCAGTCACAATACAAGGTCCCAT
>PBAE01000013.1 GCA_002715745.1 Woeseiaceae bacterium | reverse complement strand
TTAAAACGATGAAAGTATCATCATCTCTTGTGAGTACCGCCTTCATGTCAGTTGTTCTATTAATGTATTCTGCCAAACGAAGGCTGATCGCAAGCACCACGTTACTCTCATAAATTTTACTCGGACCAATTGCACCTGGATCTTTTCCACCATGACCAGGATCAATTACTACTACAACTTTTCTCTCAGCAACAGAGTGTTGAGCTGAATTATTTTTTATAGGACTGTCATTACTTTTTAGATCAACAACCAACCGATGATCATAAAGAGTTCCTTTTGGGAGATTAAAATAACTATATTTAAAGGTGCTTGATAGGTCGATTACAAGGCGAAGCTGACTGCCATTTCCCTCAGAGAAGCGAATATTTATTATGTTCTCTCTAGGATAAGTAGATAACTTGAAACCCTTTTTTAATTTTGTATTTTTTAGATCAATGACCAGTCGATCAGGGTTTTCAAGTGAAAATATATTACTGGACGATTTTTCATGAAGATCAATTACAATTCTTGANTCATCATTTGAGCTAGAAATCCTGATGTCTTTTAGGATGTTCTGAGCGAGAGAAACCTGACAAAAGAGCAGAAAAATAAAAAANAAAAANCACCTAATTCTAATGAAAACATNCATCATAAAATTATAATATTTTTTTGTAACTTAATCTCAGGTTCAATATTTTTGATAAGTGATGTTCCTTCAGAAGACATGGGTTTTATTTTTANCTTTCTNCTCTCANTATCAAAATCAAAATCTATCATGATATCNGATGATTTGTATACTCTATGCACTCTTTCTGGCCATTCAATAAAAATCAAGCTATTGACCTCAAAATCATTCCAGCCGATAAANTCAAGCTCCAGATCCTCTTCAATTCTATATAGATCAATATGATAGATAGNTTTATTCGAAAGATTATAGGGTTCAATCAAAGTATATGTCGGACTGGGTACGCTTCCAANATGTCCTAATTCCTTGATAATTGCTCTCACAAGAGTTGTCTTNCCACTNCCCATCTCACCTTTTAAAGATANAACTAAACCATCTTTATAAGAGCNAAGTATNTTTGCAAATATTGAGCCTAATAGATTTGTTGACTCTTCATTTTTTAAAAACAATTCAATATTCATAGGTTAACACAACCTCTTATCTCATTGATGACATCTCCTGCTATTAAACCTCTCTCTCCTCCTCTAGCAGCTAAATCACCAGCTCTTGCATGAACCTCTACACCGACAGAGGCAGCTTCAAAATGATCCATACCTTGGCTTATCATCGCTGCAATTAATCCTGTCAANACATCTCCCATTCCAGCTGAAGCCATGCCTGGATTACCCTGAGTNCAGATATTTGTGACNATATCTTTACTNCCTATTANAGTGTTNTTCCCTTTGAGCACAATTGTTCCCCCATAACTATCTTTTAATTTTTTAAGANATAAAANTCTGTTTTCTTGAATCTCAAGTGATGATTTACNCATAAGTGTCGCGGCTTCGCCTGGATGCGGCGTAAGGACCCAGTCNTCTCTTTTTAAATTTTTTTCTGACAAAATATTCAGCGCATCAGCATCTACAACNAAGGGTTTATTNCNCTTATTGACATGCTTAAAAACAGATCTCGCCCAATCATCTAATCCGAGTCCAGGACCGATTGCTACTACGTCGACTTTANTCAATATTGATTGAATNTTTATTNCTTCATTCGAAAATATAAACATAAGTTCTGGTCTGGCCNTATTTATNAGGCTTCTGTGTGATTCATGCATAAANATAGTTACTTTTCCTGCACCTCCTCTNAGTGAAGATTCACCTGATAATAANGNAGCTCCATGCATNCCAGGACCTCCACCTACTATTAANACATGACCATAATCNCCTTTGTGTGTGTCTGATTTTCTTCTTAGAAGTTTTTTTTGGGTATAACTTTTATTAATTATTCTCATATCTTCAGTCAATNTAGAGAAATGNCTTTGTGAGATATCAAGATGACTNNATTTAATATCNCCACTCAAATCNTTTCCTTCNCCAAAGTAAAAACATAATTTATGAGAAATAAAAGTTATCGTCATTGAAGCTTTAATAGCTGCCCCCATAATNNNNCCNCTNTNAGGATGCACTCCACTGGGNATATCCAGTGAGACAATCGCTGCATCTTGATTATTGATCAGATTAATTTTTGGTATTTTTGAATTNTCAATTGGTCTATTTATTCCAATACCAAAGATGGCATCTATNATTAAATCTGAATCATTTAGAATGCTTTCATTCAANTGATCAATAATCTTTAATGTATTTNGAGNNGCTNAGCTCTCNANCTCAGTATGAATTTCNGCTGCACANCCAGTGAATGTTTTGTCTGGAAAGAAATAATAAATCTTAACATCGAAATTGNTTTTCAACGCAATGGACGCAAGCGCCATTCCNTCTCCTGCATTGTTTCCGATNCCGCAAAGAATTAACNATTTTTTNGTGTTTGGGTATTTTTTNCTAATCTCATNCCATGAAAATCTTGCTGCTTTTTTCATCAANGATAAATCATTTCCTTTTTTTTCNNNNATCGCGGATCTTTCAATTAAGNTAATTTTCTGAGTNGAAAAGATTTTTTTTGATAACATATGAGATGNATTTTCTTTCATTTATTTATTATATTTAATTTTTANTGTGCCAACCATAATGAAAACAANGAACTCAGANAACAAATCTGAATTGATAAAAAAAATAAAGCTTTGGTCAGNTGATTTGGGTTTTGATGGCATTGGTTTTTCAAATACAAATCTTTCAGATGCTGAGTCGAATCTACAAAAATGGTTAGAGTTGAAATTTCATGGAGAAATGACTTTNATGGAAAAACATGGTTTGAAGCGCAGCAGACCTGGAATGTTNATACCCGATACCATCAGTATNATNTCGGTAAGAATGAATTACCTATCTTCANAAAATAANGAGAATAGAAAGTTTCTTGATCATCCAAAAAAAGCATATATCTCNAGGTATGCATTAGGACGTGATTATCATAAAGTACTCAGAAAAAAATTGAACNTATTGGGAAAAAAAATAAGCAATGAGTTGTCATCTTTTGGTTATCGTGCNTTTGTAGACAGTGCGCCNGTNCTTGAAAANCCGATTGCTGANAAAGCNGGTCTTGGCTGGATNGGTAAGAATACAAATNTAATAAANAAAAATTCTGGNTCATATTTCTTTTTAGGTGAAATTTATACAGACCTTNTACTCCCTCCTGATAAAGCCACNGGAAACCATTGTGGATCNTGCTCTGCNTGTATTGATNTTTGNCCAACGANTGCAATAGTNGCNCCCTATATCCTCGATGCAAGAAAATGCATTTCTTANCTTACAATTGAGCTAAAAGNTCCAATTCCAATAGAANANAGAGAGGCAATAGGNAANAGAATATTTGGCTGTGATGACTGTCAAATATTTTGTCCGTGGAATAAATTTGCACAAAAAACATCTATTGAAGATTTCAGTCCAAGGTCAAATCTAGATTCNATAGACCTTGTTGAGGTTTTTTTATGGAATGAAGAATTATGGAAAATAAAAACAGAAGGATCTGCAATCAGAAGAATTGGGTACGAACTTTGGTTGAGAAACATCGCAGTCGCATTAGGCAATGCAAAAACAAGTGAAGATGTTTTGGGCGCGTTAAAATCAAGAAAAAATGATAAATCGGAGCTAGTAAAAGAGCATGTGATNTGGGCGATCAATCAGCATAAAANAAAATTATCCGACAAAAATATTGTCAATNAATCTAACTCCTTCAATTGAAACNCTAGTTAATATAATAAGATCACTNTCTTCACTGGGTTCAGATAAGTCATTTTTATTTCTTACAGAAAAGTAATCAACTTNAAAATTGTTCTTTTTTAGCTCAATCTTCCCATAATCTTCTACGTATTCGATACTCTTATTCTNTTTGATTANCATTTCATTAGCTTGGTTGAGAANNNAAAAAATATNCGCAGCNTTTAATCTCGCGTCTTTCGTNAAATATTGATTTCTCGAGCTCATAGCCAATCCATCCGGCTCACGTATGATCTCTCCATCTATTATTTTTATACACATCGATAAATCACTTACCATATTTTCAAGAACAATTTTTTGCTGATAATCCTTATTACCAAAAACAGAAAAATTTGGCTCGACAAGAATGAAAAGCCTCAGAACAACAGAGGCAACGCCATCAAAATGGCCTGGTCTTATGCTTCCACATAAATCATTGGAAACACCTGACAGAGTTACACTAACCATCTCATCTGGATAATGAGGATAGATATCCTCCAATTCAGGTGTATACACAATATCAATTCCCAGTTTTTTTAATTTAGACAAATCATCCTCCATTGTTCTGGGATACCTCTCAAAGTCTTCACCTTCGAGGAATTGAGTTGGATTAACAAATATAGAGACGACGACAAAATCAGCAAATTTTTTCGCTCTATTAATTAAGCTCAAATGACCATCATGAAGGTTTCCCATTGTGGGAACTAGGGCAATTTTTTTTCGAAGCAATTTCTGTGAGCGTATCTGTGAACGCAAATTCTGTTTTTCACTTATTACTTCCAATGTCGTCTCGCTATTCTATGCTACGAAAAACAATGCTCAGGAGACGGGTAATCTCCNTCCTTTACAGCCTTAACATAAGATTCTATGGCATNGAGAGGCGAATCATGACCAAGCATGAAATTTTTAACGAATTTTGGCGTTGTTCCTTGAGTGATTCCAAGAACATCATAGAGAACTAGTATCTGGCCATCGACATTGGGTCCNGCACCAATTCCAATTACTGGAATATCTAATTTGTCTCTTATTGACTTACCCAATTCATTTGGAACACACTCAAGAAGAATCAAATCTGCTCCAGCATTTTGGAGGGATATCGCATTCTTGAGCATTTTATCTGATTCACCTTTATCCCTTCCTTGAACTTTGAAACCTCCAATTTTATGAACTGATTGTGGTTTTAAACCAAGATGGGCACAGACAGCAATATCATGTCTTGCAAGATGCTCAACAATGGATATTTGATCTTCTCCNCCTTCGAGCTTAATCATCATCGCCCCNCCTTCTTGCATAAGACGAACAGAATTTTCTAATGCTTGATTAGGATCTGAATAGCTCATAAAAGGCATATCAGCGATTAAAAAAGCTCTGCTTAAGCCTTTTGCCACATTATTGCTATGATAGACCACGTCATCTACTGTCACAGGCACAGTCGTGTCATGACCCTGAATAACCATACCCAGAGAATCTCCAACAAGCACNATATCGATACCAGCCTTATCGACTAACAAAGAAAAACTTGCATCGTAAGCTGTGATGCACGCAATTGCTTCCTCATTGGATTTCATTTTTTTTAGGGTGGCAACATTAATGGGTGGTTCAGCCATACCTCTGTTTTTTAATTGTGTATACATTCGAATTCTCCTCCTTATGAAAATCCAACTACGGACAGCGGATTGAAGAAATGTCTGCCACCTTTGGTTGTTTTGATCTGCTCTAATAACTGCANATACTCATTTTCATTATTCAACGGATCGATAGATGCGGTATTAACAATTAGGAGTGGTCCATCATCATAGGAATGGTAATGTCTCGCAAAAGATTCAGTTATATTCTCTAGATAATTCCTATCGATGAATTTCTCACTGGGGACATTTCGACGAGCAATCCTCTCAAGCAAAACACTGGGATTTGCTTGAAGATAAATTACAAGATCAGGCACGACATTTTCAATATCCATGTTCTCATAAACTTTTTCATAAAGCTCCAACTCACTGGAGTCAAGATTGACTGATGCGAATAATTTATCTTTTTCAAGATGGAAATCAGCTACATAAATCGATGAAAAGAGATCGGATTGACGTAATATCTCTAATTGCTTCGCACGTTGAAACAGACAATGCAGTTGTGCTGGAAGAGCACCTCGCCCCCCTTTATAAAACCGATCCAAAAAGGGGTTATTATCAATGTCCTCTAATATTAATGTTCCTGATAGACTCTCTGAGAGCTTTTTTGCTAGGCTCGTTTTTCCTACACCTATTGGACCTTCAACTACAATAAATTGACTGGATTCTGATTTCACATCATAGAGCTTAGTCATTGTTCTTTATTTTCTTTACAGAGAGATTTTGTGGTTTTTCCATTTCTAATAAGTCTACAACATTTAAATGCTCAGATACCATCAGTTCTGGTGCAATTTCTGATAATGGAAATAAAACAAAATCTCTATTCTGGATTTCGGGATGAGGTAANACCAGTCTATCATCATTCGTTGTCACATTGCTGTAAAATAAAATATCTAAATCTATTGTTCTAGGACCCCATCTTATAGACCCTCTCTCTCTTTTTTGTTTTTTTTCAATATGTTGTAACTTGATAAGTAATTCATAGGGATCGAGAAGTGTCAGAAGAGCCACAGCTGCATTTATAAAATTTGGTTGCTGATCAGGACCCAATGGCTCGGTCTCATAAAAACTGGATTTCTTAATAATGCGAGTTCTTTCAATTTTACCCATATTTACAAGAGCATTTTTAATCTGTTTAATTGGATTATCTTGATTGCTTCCCAGACCAATATATGAAATTTTCCAGTGTATTTTATTACTCATCATTCTGATTGAGTGGAAATCCAAAAGGATGCGATCTCTTCATCGAATTCATTTACTTTCGTCCTGATTAACATGAAATCATATGCTGCCCTGAATGCGCGTTGAGAAATTAGATATTTAGCATTTTTTTTCGTTGCTATTTCAAGTCTAGGTTGCATTGATAGCATATCAATCATAAGACTAGAAAATCTTTTCGGGATTGATATTTTTCTCTTGTGAGCATCAATTACAGTAATCGCAGCAAGAACAATAGAACGGGCATCAGAACATTTTTTTCTTTTTTTTATTTTTAATGACTCCCTCTTAATTGAGGCCCAAAAGAATACACCCAAGAGAAACATTGGGCTTACTGGCTGCCCTAATAGTACTCTTCTATCAGAGTCTTGAAGTGCATAAATGATAAAATTATTAAATATTTTATCCTGTTTGATTTCTTTGTATGTATCAAAAAATATCTTATTAAAGATATTGTACTCCTGCATCAATAAGAAGACTTTTTCCGCGTTCCCATGAAGAAATAGTTTTTTGAACTCCTCGAATATCCTTGCGGATGGAACGTTGCACAATAGATCTGAATTTCTCTGAATTGATTTTTTTAGATTTTTATCTAAAGAAAAATTTAATTTTGCAGAAAATCTCAATGCCCTTATCATTCTGACTGGATCTTCTTGAATTCTATTATCAGGCAAGCCTATGACGACAAGCTTTTTTTGTTGGATATCATCCAATCCATCCGTGAAGTCCCATATTTTCTTTTTGGCTGGATCATAATAAAGGGCATTACATCTGAAATCCCTTCTAATCGCATCTTCCTCTACTGAGCCAAACTCATTATCCCTGATAATTCTTCCTGTATGATCCATCATTACATTTTTATTTGATGGCATTGATGCAGATCTAAACGTTGATACTTCAATTATCTCTCTACCATATCTGATATGAGCCAAACGAAATCGTCTACCAATTAATCTACAATTTTTAAATATCCTTTTTATTTTATTTGGAGTGGCATTTGTCGCAACATCAAAATCTTTCGGTGTTACCGAGATTAATAAATCTCGAACACAACCCCCAACTAAAAATGCTTGATATCCATTTTTTTTTAGTGTTTTCACAACCGCAAGAGCATTTTTGGAAATGAGGTTATCATCAAAATTTAAAAATGATGTTTTTAGCTTTTTTACTTTCATTGTGATTTTGGCGTATTCGTCANCTTTATAATTTATATTATTTCTTTATNAAACTACGCTACAGTTTNAATTGTTTTATTAAATTTAAGATATACTAGTCTATAATAGTTACTTCAGTGGATATATGCATGCTAAATAGACTGACTCATAATACAAAAAGAATTTTATTAGTGATATTNATNATTGTCGCAGCTCTATGGATTGGAGGAGNCTTTATTATGAAAATNCTACCTGAAGANACAAGTAACTCCATTCAGGTTAATATTATAGATCCAGTTTTAAGCATAACTACTAATTGCTCACTTCTTGAGGATGAGATAAAAAAAGACGAAGACTGTCGCTGGAGTTTAAATTGCAGATTATCTAGAAATGAGCAGGTGGCATATGAAAANAGAAAGATTAATTACGAAAAGTTTTGTGAATTAAATTAAAAATGTCGACTGTAAGTCTAAAAAGGCGCTTAGTGTCAATGTTATATGACTCTTTTCTNATATTAGCTCTTATATTTATAGGNACCATNCCTTTTATTGCATTACGATCTGGTGAGGCGGTAGANAGCGGTTCAACGAGTTATAAGTTTACGTTATTCCTAATATTCTATTTCTTTTTTGTTAGCTTCTGGTATCTTTCTGGAAGAACACTTGGTATGCAATCTTGGAAGATTAGGCTCATTTCATTTGATGGGACAAAACCTAATTTGACGCAATGCAGCGTGAGGTTTATTGCAGCGATATTCTCATGGATACCCTTTGGAATGGGTTTTTGGTGGCAATTAATAGATAAAGATAATCTCTCCTGGCACGACCATCTATCAAAAACAANACTAAATTTAGAAATAAAATAGTTATCTGAAATTAACCAATCTCAATCTAAATATTGATATAGATAGCAGTATAATTGGNGGCAACCAAGCAGTCATAATTGAGTTTATTCCGTAGACTTGNCCATAATTAAAAATTAACTCTCTTATTAAAAAATATACCAAACCAATTATTAATCCNATAGTAATTCTTGTCCCNCCACCAGTNTTTCTTAANGAAGAATACACAAAAGNTAATGCCAATATTGGCATCGTAACCAATGTTAATAATGAGGANATCCTAGACCAAAGCTCTACTTCATATCTATTGGCTGANAGGCCGTTCTTCTTTAAATAACTGACATAACCGGATAGCTCTCTTACTGATAAACTTATTGGCTTCACAAGTGTTACNCCCAACAAGTCACTNTTCAGTTCAAAAGATTCATTGATCTTTTTTGCAGAGCTTGTAGTGACTTTATTATTTTCAAACCTTGTTTCTCTAAAATTTTCTAACACCCAATCCTCGCTGTTATCAATTCCAGAGTTTTCTGCAACAGCAATAGCACTTAATGACTTATCTTCATTTAGTCTAAACATGTAAATACTTCCGAAATCATAATCCGTATTCACTCGCTCTAAATGAATAATGGTATCTCCATCCTTAACCCACACAGCATTCCCAAAATCTGCCTCACTGCTTCCATATCTGGCTTCATCTCTCATATTTCTTGCATAATAATCAAGTGGAGGACCCATAAATTCNCCAACTAATATTGATATTACTATTCCAATCAAGCCACCCATGGACAGAATTTTTGCTAAATCTCTAATCGATATTCCGGCTGAGTGCATTATCACCAATTCACTGTTATTTGCATGATTTCCAAGACAGAGAAGTGATCCAATGAGCATTGAGATCGGAAGCATCTCAAAAACCAGCTGGGGCAGCCTCAAAAGCGCGAATAGGAATGCATCAAATGCATCATAATTTCCAGTAATGTTATCAAGCTGACTTATAAATTCATAAAGCATTGTGATAGAGAGCAAGACAAACATTACAGAAAGCACATTCGTCATCACTGATTTTATGAGATATCTTGTAAGGATCGTATTCATTTGTAAATAACCTTTCTTTTTATTCTCCTAAAATATCTATTTTGTCTAATTATTACTGACCCCAATATCGCTAGCATTGATAAATGAACCCACCACAAACCAAATTTCTTGTTTATTACATCCTGTTCTAACCAGACTTTTCCTGCCGATAAAAGATTGTAATAAATTACGAAAGTAAATATGCCAAAGAAAATTTTGCTGAACTGACCTTGTCTGGGTTCACTTTTGCTCATAGGTACAGCAAGAAAGACTAGGATAGCTGTTGAGATAGGTATAGCAATCCTCCAATGGAGCTCGGCAATTTTTTCTAGATCAGTTGACTGAATTAACTCATGAAATGGAAGCGAGTCAGTTTTAAGCGTAAGATCTGTCATATCAGGGAGCTTATAAGGAATCCCATGCTCTTCAAATTTCATAATCACATAATTAGTCGTACCAGGTATACCCGTGTAGCGGTTACCATCAGATAACACAAAATATCTCTCATTTTCGTCTTCTGTCTCTATTTGATTTCCTCGTTTTGCTGTAATCACCTCAATCTCACCTTCAATTGAGGTGTATTGCAAAAAAACATTTTTTAATTCACCAGCTTCGCCAATTCCTTCTGCGTAAATTGCAGTTCCTAAAGCCTGATCAACGAAAAATCTTCCTGGCTCTATGCTACTTAGATCAATTTTTCGCCTCGCCTCATTATTAATTTTCTCCATTTCAATAAGGGAATTAGGGCCAATATCAATGGAAACCCATGCTGATAATATTATCAATGGAATACTAATTATCAATATTGGACGATAGATGCCAATGAAACTCACCCTGCATGCCATCATTGCTGACATTTCACTATTTGAATAGAGCCTACCTAGGGTTACCAAAATAGATAAAAACAACCCTATTGGTATAAGNATAATTAAATATTGAATGCCTGAGAAAAAAATTAGATCNAATACAGCATCCTTGGGAAGTTTATCTTTTGCAACATCACCCAGAATTCTTGCAAATTGATTTGTTAATAACACACCAAGAAGAGTTAGCATAACAACAAACCAAGTGCTCAATACTTCCTTTAAGATATATTTATCAATAATTCGAAACATAAATACGCACTTTTTATTATATTATCTATAAAGTTAACTTATACTTTGCATCTTGGTAAGACTAATGTTTTTTGATTGGGTGTCAAACACAATCTACAGGCTCTCTTTCTTGTAATTTAAAATAATTGGAAAAGGTTGAANCATGAACTTTGTAACTACAAAAACAGCTGCTGATACGATAAATACTGAATGCCTTATTTTAGGCGTCTTCAGNGAAAAAATGATCGGAGAAACAGCTAAATATATAGATAAAATTTCTAAAAAATCTNTATCTAAACTAATCACTAGCGGTGATATAAAAACTGGACTTGGTAGTACAAAAATTATAAATAATTTGGAAGGCGTGAAGGCCAAGAGAGTTCTTNTCGTTGGCCTAGGAAACCAAGATTCTTTTGAAGCTGACGAATATAAAAAAGCTTGTGAATCCGCAATGAAATCAATTTCAGGCATTAAATTAAATAATTTTGCAAATTANTTAATCGTTGAAAAGGTAAAAGATTTAAATAATTACTACAAATCAAGATATTTTATTGAAGCTTACTTTTCATCAATATACCAATTTAATCAATTAAAGACCGGAAAGAAAAACAAAATATCTACTCCAACAAAAATCATAATGGGAGCATCGAATTCTGGAGACTCAGCAAAAATAAAATTAGGCTGTGAGCATGGTAAATCGATCTCTGTTGGAGTAAATATTGCAAAAGATCTAGGGAATCTTCCAGCCAATATCTGTACCCCAACATATTTAGCTAATGAATCGAAGAAGCTTGCAAAAAAATACAAAAAAATGTCCGTTAAAATACTCAATGAGGGGGCATTAAAAAAACTCAAAATGGACTCTTTCCTTTCTGTAACAGCNGGATCAAAAGAACCAGCTAAAATGATAGTGATGGAATATAAAGGTGCGAAAAAACAGAGACCCCATGTTTTAGTTGGAAAGGGAGTAACTTTTGATACCGGAGGTATTTCAATCAAACCCAGCGCTAAGATGGACGAGATGAAATANGACATGTGTGGAGCGGCAACAGTGATTGGTGTGATTTGTGCAGTCGCTGAAATGAAACTGCCCATCAATCTCAATGTTGTTGTTCCTGCATGTGAGAATCGTCCTAGTAGCTCAGCTACTCTTCCGGGTGATATTGTGAAGAGCATGTCTGGCCAAACAATAGAAATTTTAAATACAGATGCGGAGGGACGGTTAATTTTATGTGATGCCTTGACTTACTCCGAGCGNTTCAATCCAAAATATATTGTAGATGTTGCTACTTTAACAGGCGCATGTGTTGTCGCTCTTGGTCACATCAGAACAGCCATAATGAGTAATAATGAGGAGCTCAGTAACAAATTAATTGATGCTGCAGATAAAGCTTCTGATAAAGCATGGAAAATGCCAATGGGTAATGAATACGATATTCAGTTGAAGAGTAACTTCGCTGATATGGCTAATATTGGNAGTGGCTATGGCGGCTCAATTACAGCTGCCTGTTTTTTAGGAAGATTTACAAAAAATATGAAATGGGCTCACCTTGACATCGCTGGAACGGCATGGAAATCAGGGGCTCAGAAAGGGAGTACGGGAAGGCCGGTTCCAATGTTATCTGAATTCATCCTTAATCAAAGCAAAAAGAATTCATAACTATGAAGGAAGTTGATTTTTACATCCTCTCAAAAGATGATATTGGGAGTACGATGATGTTTGTGTGTAAACTCTCTGAAAAAGCATACAAGATGAAAAAATCTATCAGTATTCTGACTCCAAATCATGATTTTTCTGAAAAGCTCAGCGAACTTCTTTGGGGCTTCAAAAAAGAGAGTTTTTTGCCAAATACAATTAAAATATCAAAAAAAAAAGAATGTAGTAACAGTATATCTGTCACACATAATGAGGATTTCTTAGATAATTCGGATGTTTTAATTAATCTTTCAGATCAGGATATGGATAATTGTCAGAGCGCGAATAGGTTAATTGAGATCATTCCAAATAATGAAGAACTGAAAAAAAGAGCCAGGAAAAAATATAAAGAGTACAAAGAGTCTAATTATGATGTTAGATCGCATAATATAAAGTAGCCATAAATTATGGAAAAGAAATATCAACCCCAGAAATTCGAGGAAAAGCACTACAAATGCTGGGAAGAGAATGGTTATTTCAAGCCTAAAGGAAAAGGCGATCCATACTGCATTGTAATACCTCCTCCAAATGTTACAGGAACACTCCACATGGGTCATGCTTTCCAAGATACGATTATGGATAGTCTGACCAGATACCACAGAATGATGGGTTTTAACACTCTTTGGCAACCAGGAACAGATCATGCTGGTATTGCTACCCAAATGGTTGTTGAGAGAATTCTCAATGCAGAAGGTCAATCAAGACTGGATATGAATCGAGAGGATTTTATCAAAAGAGTTTGGGAGTGGAAGGAAGAATCTGGGGGGAAAATATCAAAGCAATTAAGAAGAATTGGGGCATCACTTGATTGGGATAGAGACTGCTTCACGATGGATGATAAGTTAAGTAAGGCCGTTCAATCTGTTTTCATAACATTATATGAAGAAGGTTTAATATACAGAGGAAAAAGACTCGTGAATTGGGACCCAGTTCTCCACACCGCACTGTCTGATCTTGAAGTTTTATCTGTTGAGGAAGAGGGAAATTTATGGCATCTAGAGTATCCAATAAAAAATTCTAATAAGACATTAACTATTGCAACGACAAGACCAGAGACGATGATGGGTGACAGCGCTGTAGCTGTTAATCCTAATGACGATAGATATCGTAATTTAATTGGAAGCAATGTAGTCCTTCCGATTTTAAATAGAGAAATACCAATCATTGCGGACGACTATGTCGAATCTGATTTTGGTACAGGGTGTCTAAAAATAACGCCCGCGCATGATTTCAATGATTATGAAGTTGGCTTGAGACATAAATTACCAGTNATAAATATATTCAATGACAGTGCAGAGTTAAATGAAAATGTACCAAAAAAATTCAGAGGTTTATCTAGAGAGAATGCACGAGAGGTTATTGTTTCAGAGTTCAAAANACTTGGCTTNCTNAAAAAAATAGAAAAACACAACAGCAAGATTCCTAGAGGAGATCGAAGTGGAGTTGTAGTGGAGCCTTATTTAACTGATCAATGGTTTGTTGATATCAAGCCCTTGGCTAAGCCAGCAATTGAGGCGGTCAAAAATAATGATATCCAATTTGTTCCCGANAATTGGAAAAAAACATATTTTGAATGGATGGAGAACATCCAAGATTGGTGCATCAGCAGACAGTTATGGTGGGGTCACAGAATCCCAGCATGGTATGACGATAATGGAAATATCTTTGTCGGAAAAAATGAAAAAGAGATTAGGCGAAAATTCAAAATAGACAAAGACGTAAATCTTTCACAGGATGAAGATGTTCTTGATACCTGGTTTTCTTCGGCTTTATGGCCATTCAGCACGCAAGGCTGGCCTGAAAATACAGAATCTTTAAAAAAGTTCTATCCAGGACAAGTTCTTGTAACCGGTTTCGATATTATTTTTTTCTGGGTGGCAAGAATGATAATGATGGGAATAAAATTTAAAAGAGAAGTCCCTTTCAAGAAAGTTTACATTCATGGTCTCATTCGCGATCAATACGGCCAAAAAATGTCCAAATCAAAAGGGAATGTTCTTGATCCAATTGACCTTATCGAAGGATCATCTATTGAAAGTTTGTTAAAAAAAAGAACATCTGGATTAATGCAAAGTCATTTAAAACCAGAGATAGAAAGAAATACAATAGATGAGTTTCCTGATGGTATTGACTCCTATGGAGCGGATGCTCTCAGATACACCTTTGCTTCTCTAGCAACCACTGGAAGAGACATTCGTTTTGATATGGGTAGAATTGAAGGCTATAANAATTTCTGTAATAAATTATGGAATGCCGCACATTACGTAATTGATAATACACATAACTGTGATTTATTTGATGAAAAAGTAGTTTCCTCCAACCCAATCGATTTATGGATAAGAACGGAGCAAAACAAAACAATTAGCAAAGTTCATCAGAATTTCGAAAATTATAGGTTAGATCTTGCTTCTCAAAATTTATATGAATTTATATGGCATGAATTCTGTGACTGGTACATTGAGCTAACTAAAGCAATTCTTAATGATAATTCAATTCAAGACTCCNAGAAGCTGGGAACAAAGAAAAATCTTTTAATTGTCCTTGAATCAATCTTGAGNCTTCTGCATCCAATCATACCTTTCATCACAGAAGAAATTTGGCTTCACATTGAAGATAAATTCTTATTCAAAGATAAAACAATCATGACCAGACAATATCCAGTTTATGATGAAAACAATATCTATGAGAAAGAATCTTCTGATATTGAGTGGTTAAAAAAATTCATTCTAGGAATAAGGCAGATCAGAGGTGAATTGAACATCTCACCAAAAGTTGAACTGGATGTTTTTCTGAAAAATTATGATCCAAAAGACACTAAAATCATTGAACAACATGAATATTTAATAAAGAGAACAGCACGTGTAAAGGAAATTAAGCTCATGAACCAAAATGAGAGTGAGCCACTTTCGGCAGCGGCCTTACATGGAAAGATGAAAATTTTAGTTCCACTAATCGATCATGTAGACATATCATATGAAATAACCAGACTAGAAAAACAAGCGACAAATCTTAAAAATGAGATCTCAAAATCTCAAAAAAAATTAGATAACAAGGGTTTCCAAGAAAAAGCACCTAAAAGTGTAATTGAGCAAGAGCAGAAACGAATTAAAGTAAAATCTCTGTTGATAAATGAGTTAAGTGCACAGATTGATCACTTAATNAAACATCGCAATAAATCGTAATTTCACTCCTTACACAGTAATTCAAAAAGTAATTATCATCAGATGAATTCTTGGCTAATAAAATACAAAGCATCAACGATTAATTCAGTTGGAAGAACAATAGGTCCGAGTCTTGCAGCATTAATAGTTGATTGTACAAATCAATCAGATGAGAATTGGTTGGTCATAGCAGGAAATCTTATACAGGCTGAAAAGCTAAAAAAAGAGATAGAGTTTTTTTCTGATAACAAATATCCAGTCGATTTATTTCCTGAATGGGAGACTCTGCCCTATGATAATTTTTCTCCGCACAGATCAATAATTTCACAACGTTTAAAGGTCTTAGCNCTCACACAAGAGCTGTCAAAGAGAATCATTATAGTCACACCACCCGCTCTTCTTAATAGATTACCACCAATTGAATATGTTACATCTCAAACACTTATTCTAAAGAAAAGTCAGTACTTAGATTATAAGAAATTCATCAATAGATTAATTGAGAGTGGCTATACCAGCGTCACTCAAGTTGAAGATTATGCTGAGTATACAAAGAGAGGTTCACTCATAGATCTTTATCCAACTGGCTCTGAATTTCCAATTAGAATTGAAGTTTACGATGAAAAAATAGAANCAATAAAGTTATTNGATCCAAAAACTCAGATTTCTNTGAGAGAAATAAATAAAATAGAATTGCTTCCAGGAAGGGAGTTTCCTATTGATAAAACTTCAATTGAACGCTTTAGAAAAAATTTTCGTGATTTTTTTGAAGGCCAACCATCAAAATCAAAAATATACAGAGATGTTTCAGCAGGAATAACACCTGGTGGAATTGAATATTTTTTATCACTTTCTTTTGAGCGAACTTCAAACTTATTGAGTCACTTGAACTCTAAATATAATATTTTTATTCCTAGTGATATCAATCTTTTGTTAAGTGAATACTTCGAGGAAATTACTAATCGCTATACCTTGCTTAAGGAATCCAAAGAATACTATTTGCTTCCTCCAGAAAAAGTTTTTTTCAATGACAAAGAGATAAATATTGCTCTCGATAGTTTTAGTAAAATTACATACGCTAAAAATTCCCTACATGATCAGAATCAATCAATAAATTTAAATACACTATTAAACCCAAGCCTAAAAATTCAGACGACGTATAAAAAACCATCTAAGGGCTTGTTAGACTTTGTTGAAAAATACGAAGGAAGAATATTATTTACTGCCAATAGCAGAGGTCGTGTTGAGAACCTTATTGATTTTCTTAAAAATCTTCAAATTAAAGTCTGTCTAACTGAATCTTGGTCAGCATTCCTTAAGTCCGATGATAAAATCTCAGCGATCATCGCGCCATTCGAAGAAGGTATAACTTTATCAGACCTAGAATTAACAATTATTACAGAGGATCAATTATTTCCAAAAAAACCAAGGCAGCGAAAACCTTCAAATAGGAAATTAGATCCTGAATTAATCATAAAACAACTAAGTGATCTTTCGATAGGTGCACCTGTAGTGCACATTGAATATGGGGTTGGAAGATTTTTGGGATTAAAGAAACTTGACTACGGATCTGAAGATCAAGAATTTCTTCATCTAGAATATGCAGATGGAGATAAACTATATGTCCCTGTGCATTCACTCGAAATGATATCCAGATATACTGGAACATCTCCTGAAAACGCACCATTACATAAACTGGGAAGTGAGCAATGGAACAAAGCAAAACAAAATGCCATAAAAAAAATTAGGGATGTTGCAGCTGAGCTTCTCGATATCTATGCAAAGAGATCAGCTCGAAAAGGTATTAAGTATCAATGGGAAAAAGGGGATTACGAGAAATTTGAAAATGAATTTCCATACCAGGTTACAGANGACCAAGAAAATGCCATTAATTCAGTTTTGAATGACCTTGCAAGTGAGGAACCAATGGATAGAGTAATATGTGGTGACGTTGGTTTTGGTAAGACTGAAGTTGCAATGAGAGCCACACTCATTGCGACACTGAACAATAAACAAGTAGTGATTCTTGCCCCTACAACTCTTCTTGCAAATCAACATGAGAACTCATTTAAAAATCGATTCAAAAATTGGCCAATAAAAATTGATTTAATTTCGAGATTTCAAAATAAAAAAATAATTGAGGAAGTTAACGATAATATTCAATCAGGAATTACGGATGTTGTTATTGGTACACATAAAGTATTTTCTCATATCAACAATTTTAAAAATCTAGGACTTGTTATTATCGATGAAGAGCATCGATTTGGTGTAAGGCAGAAAGAAGCAATCAAAAATTTAAAAAATAATGTTGATATTCTTACATTAACTGCTACACCCATTCCTAGAACATTGAATATGGCTCTTGGAGGTATACGTGAGTTATCTCTAATAACTACACCCCCTCTAAATAGGCTTGCAATCAAAACTTTTATTGAACCTTGGCAGGATAATTTAATTCATGATGCATGCCAAAGAGAGATCAATCGTGGAGGACAAGTCTACTTCGTCCACAACAAAGTTGAAGACATCGAATTAGTAAAAATGCGTTTAAATAAAATTATTCCAGAAATAGAAATCAATATCGCGCACGGAAAAATGAAGAAGAAAGACTTAGAAAAAGTAATGCTTGAGTTTTATGAAAATAAATTCAGTGTTCTTCTTTGTACAACAATAATTGAGAGTGGTTTAGACGTTCCAAATGCGAATACGATAATAATTAACCGTGCTGATAGATTTGGACTTGCTCAGCTCCATCAGTTGAGAGGTAGAGTGGGTCGATCACATCACAGAGCCTACGCATACTTAATCTCCTCATCAGAAAAATCAATAACTCCAGATGCTCATAAGAGACTCGAGGCCATCAGTTCTCTTGAGGATCTAGGTTCAGGTTTTATATTAGCATCTCATGATTTAGAGATAAGGGGTGCTGGAGAATTATTGGGCGATGAACAAAGTGGACAAATACAACAGATAGGATTTTCGTTGTATACGGATCTTTTATCAAAAACGGTTGATTCAATGAAAAAAGGCGAAAAAATAAAATTTGATGAACCATTTGAGGTTGGAACTGAAGTTGACTTAAGGGTGCCCTGCCTTCTCCCTACTGAATATGTTCCAGATGTTCATATGCGATTAATTCTATATAAGAGGATATCATCCGCTGACATCAGTGAACTAAGTGAGTTAAAGATAGAGCTGATTGATCGCTTCGGATTACTTCCAATTGAAGCTGAATATTTATTTAGAATTACCGCCTTAAAGCATACAAGTAAGATTTTAGGTATAAAAAAAATAACTATGAATTCAAAGGGAGGTAGTATTATTTTTAAAGAAAATACTGATATAAGTTACGAGAAATTACTAGATCTTCTCGGCGAGAGAGAAATGTACAGAATGAAAGGACCATATCAAGTAAATTTAAAAATGATTTCGATTACCCCAGAAGATCGATTCGAAATCATTGAAAATACTTTAAATAGACTAAAAAACTGACTGTTATTCTTGTTTACTAATTACTTATGAACTATTTTTGTTAAATGAACATTATAATAAATAAAAAATTTTCCTTTAGAATTGTATTATTCCTCTTTTTGATTCTCTGTAATTTCAATCTTCGTGCCCAAAACAATAACAGTTCATCAGATTCTCCAAGCCAACAAATAGAAATAATTATATTTGAATATCTTGATCATAATTCATCGGGAAATGAAGTATTTAATAAAATAGAAGAAAACTATCAACTGGAAAAAGAAATCCCAAATAATCAAAACCAAGAAGATACATCCATTGAAGTAGGATTACTGACATCAAAATTCAAGGAAGTATCAATTTCACTGGTACCAACAGCTAGACAGATTGCACTGAAAATATCACAAAGAAAGTCACTTAATATGTCTGCTATATATAATCGTTTAAACAGACTGCGAGTTTATGAGCCTGTTATTTGGGGTGGCTGGGAACAGCGGCTGACCAATGAGCAAAATGCCTTCCCAGTGAATTTAAGAAGTATAAAAAATACTCTTGGTAAATTCGATGGCAATATAAAATTTTATGAAAGCTCGGGCGGGAGATTAAGGTTGTCGGTTGACATTGAAATGTATGAAAAAATTGAGATATTTGCTAATGAATCAGATGGTGAGCTGCATGAACAAATTATAAATACATACAAAATAAGTAATGATAAAGAAATGAGATATGACGAGCTTAGGTATTTCGATCATCCAAAATTTGGATTAATTGCAAAAATTCAAAAACAAGAACCATCTGAACTCATTCAAAAACTAACCGAAGTCAATATCAACCCAGAATCAGGAAATATTTTTGATGTTCTTGATGAGAAACGAGATGACAAATATGTCTCATCAATAGATAGAGGAATTGTGGGTTTGAGCAAGTCAGGTCAATTTATTTCTCTAACTCTCCAAAGAAATGGTGATTTTACTACGAATATAAGCGATCAATTAAAAATTGATGAGCTAAATGAGAATGAAATAGGTATCGATAAATTTTTCTTTGAAATAAATGATGGTCNAAAAAGCTCAAAAAAAGAGATAGATATTCAAATTATAGGAATTAATGATGCTCCAACCTCAGAAAACAGGATCCTCAATATAGAATCAAATGATACTCACTCTTATTCTTTTAATATTGATGACTTCGTATTCAATGACGTAGAAGGCTCGCAACTCGATCATATTTTAATAACGAATATATCTGAGAACATCTCTTTATCTGAGGAATATGATTTTGCATCTTGGCCTGTGCAAGAGGATATGATAATCAAAAAAAAAGAGATTGGTAATTTAAAAGCTTTCCTCGATCACGATAACTTAAACACAGCTTCTTTTTCATTTAAAGTCAATGATGGAGAGAAAAATAGCGAGGATGAATATACTTTTGAGTTTAATTATGATGATTCAAATGAAGATTCTGATGAAGTTNTCGAAGAATTGTATCTTTATAAACAGATCACCCCCCCTGACCAACTATAATAAATTTTCAGGATTAATCACGAACTTTTCTATTAAAGCTCTGGCACTTCTCCATTTTTGATCGTTTTGTAATTCACCTAGTGAATAAGTCTTTTTTCCAGAAACCCTTGCAATTCTTATCATTGAGTTATAATTACGATGATTCTTTTTTGCTTGTATTACTTTTTTTGTATTATCACGATCGTTACAAATTAAAATCATATCGCAACCTGATCGCAATGCCTTCTCAGCGCGTGTAACAGTATCTCCATAATCTCTTAATGCATGCATAGATAGATCATCTGAAAAAATTACGCCATTGAAATTCAGTTGATTTCTGAGGTGGTTCTGCATCCAATATTCTGAGATGCTTGCAGGTAAATTATCGGCTTCTTTGTAAATAATATGAGCCATCATGACAGCTGGAACTGTATTTTTTCTGATAAGCGATTCATAGGGATATATATCATCAAGTAATTTACTGAACTCTCTTCTATCAACAGGAAGATCTTCGTGAGAGTCTATTGCAACAGCTCCATGTCCAGGGAAATGTTTTGCGACTGGAGACATTCCTGATTCCCTCATTCCTTTTGAAAAATGATAAGCTAGATTTTCAACAGCGTACTTATTTTTATGGAAAGACCTATCACCAATAACTGAGCTGACGCCCCAGTCTAAATCAACACATGGAGCAAAACTCAGATCTATACCGACCGATCTTAATTCGGCACCAATTATCCACCCTACTGTTTCAGACACCTTAAGTGCAACATTTGCATTTATTTCGTATAAACGACCAATTTTGCGCATAGCTGGAATATCAGTGAAACCATTACGAAATCTCTGAACTCTCCCACCCTCATGATCAACAGCGACAAGCAATGGAGGAGATTTGAGATTGCGTATCTCCTGAACTAATTTAGAGATTTGTTGGGGTGATTCATAATTTCTACTAAAGAGAATTACGCCACCGACATTCTCTTCGAGTAACAAGTCTCTGTCAGCAGAAGTCAGTTCCCTCCCACTTATGTCTGTCATTATAAATCCGCGCCCCATGACCTAAGACTAAGTATGAAGTTTATTCAGATCAAGTAAGTTTTGGAAATTTCTTACAACAGATGAACAGACATGTGAAATATGCTCAACTATTCTCTGTCAAAAACAGCAACAGATTCAACATGAGAAGTATGAGGGAACATATCAATTATTCCCGCTGATGACATAACATATCCAAATTGGTTAACGAGTAAGTCTGAATCTCTCGCTAGAGTCCCTGGATGACAGGAGACATACACGATCTTATTAGGGCTAAACATTCTGATATTCTTAATAACTTCTGATGCTCCATTTCTAGAAGGATCCAGTAATAATCGATCGCAATTTAAGTCTTCCCATTTTTTTGACACGCTCTCGAGATCTTCGCATATGAAATCTGCATTATGAATATTATTGATGCTAGAATTTTTTCTTGCTCTGTCAACAAGATCCTCAGAGTATTCAATCCCAATTACTTTTTTTACTCTCTGTGCTATTGGGATGGTGAAATTACCAATACCGCAGAATAAATCAACTACCTCATGATTCTCTTTTAAATCCAGCAAGTCCAGAACCTTCATCACCATCAATTCATTAACATTGCCATTAACTTGGATAAAATCCGTAGGTTTGAATTCATTCTTAATATTTAATTGTTTATGAGAGTAATATAAGGAAATACTGGGATCACTGGCATAGAGAAGCTCTAAAGAATCAGGGCCACCTCTTTGAATTGATATTCGTATCTCATATTTTTTACCAAATTTAATTAACTTTATTTTATCTTTTTCATCAGGATCTTTTAGCAAACGAAAAATCAACTCGGTTTGATTGTCACCAACGGCGACTTCAATTTGAGGAAGATAATTATAGATACTTAGAGAGCTAATTAGCTCACTTAGAGGTGTAATTAGATTATTGATTGGATGCTTGAGAACATCGCAACGATTCATATCTACAACGAATGGTGCAAATTTTTCTCTAAATCCGACCAGTACGCGCGCTTTCTTTTTTACATATTTGACTGCTATACGTGCTTTTCTTCGGTAATTCCATTCACTGCCTTTGTCATTATCAAAAATTGGATTAAGCCATATTTTAGGTTTTACGCTACCGATTCTTATCAAACTCTCCTTTAGGTAGTTCTCCTTGAGTGCACGTTGCTCATCAATATCGATATGTTGAAGTGAACAACCTCCACATAAATTGAAAAAGTCGCATTGAGGTTCAATTCTTGAATTGCTGGCTCTTATTATCTCTTCTAACTCAGCTTCATCATAATTTCGCCTTTTTTTCCTTCTTCTAAAGCGGACTCTTTCACCGATGATTGCCCCTTTTACAAAGACTTTTTTTCCATCGGTCGAAGCTATTCCTTTACCCTCATGAGTAGATGATACAATTTCTGCTACCTCTGATTCAGGACTCATGTGTACGAGCGTGATTTATTTTTTCCACACAGATAAGAACTCATCAAGATGATCTTTCTTCTCTGATTTGAGAGATTCACTTACGATAGTATACTCATCGTTCAATTCATTTTCGGTTAAGTTTCCGCGCATGAATTCAAATGAAAGATAAACAAGATAGGTATTCAAAACATCAGTCTCACAATAGTCTCTGATTTCTTGNAATTTTCCTTCCAACCAGCACGGCCAAACCATATCTCCACTCATNCCTAGTTTTCCTGGAAAACCGAGCATGCTGGCAATTTTATCCAGGCTAGCACGGCCTCGAGGTTGATAACCTGATAACACATCCATCAGATCTATATGTCTATCATGAAAACGACTTAAATAATTATTAAATCGAAAATTTTTGTCTCTAGATCCTGTTTCCCAATATCTTTTTGCTTGAACTTGATGTCTAAGTGCTCTGTAGTGAAGAACCGGCAAATCAAAGCCCGATCCATTCCAAGATAGAAGCGTTGGGGTGTATTTTTCAATTCCGGCAAAAAATCTTTTTATAAGTTCAGGCTCCTCCGAGTTGATATCACCAAGACTCCATACTTTAAAACTATCATCTTTCCTCAATGCAACCGAGATTGCCACAATACGCTGTTGACTCAAGGAGAGGATGTCTGATTCAGTTTTTTGTTTGTGACTGAAAAGCATGGTGTTGCCAACGTCTTTGTCAGATAAACCATCTAAATTCATATGCTCTCTCCCGAAATCAATATCCGGGATTGTCTCTATATCAAATGCAAAACAATTCATTTTTTAAACCTATTTTTTTATCGCTACAGCAAATGCCAAAATCATATTCGCTTCATCAGTAAGACTAATAAGTATATCCTGTATGCCAAGAGTGCTGAGTTTTTTTGATCCTCTATGAGAAAATATTGTAATTGGTTTTCCAGTAGCCAGATTAATAACACCCGTATCCTTTATCCAAACTCCATCAGAAAATCCGGTTCCCATCGCTTTAACTATTGCCTCCTTGGCTGCAAATCTCATGGCCAAGAACCGCATTTTATTTTTTACATTTTTGTAGAGCTTTAACTCTTCATCCATCAAAAGCCTATTAATGAAATGATCTCCAAAGCGCTCATATGTTTTTTTTATTCTGGATAGCTCCACTAAGTCTGTTCCAATTCCAAATATCATTTTATCCCTCTAAACTCGTGCTTCACTCAACAATAAAATCATTTTTTTTACAGCAGCATCCATGCCTATAAAGGTAGCTTGAGATACTATTGAATGACCGATATTCAATTCCATTATTTCATTTATTGACGCTATATTTTTCACGTTATCATAATTGAGTCCATGGCCCGCGTTAACTATTAATCCTTTTTTATATGCGTATTCAGTAGATTCTTTTATTTTTTTTAACTCATTTTGCTTGTTATGAGAATCGCTATCTGCGTAAGCTCCGGTATGCAGCTCAATAACCGGTGCACCAGTTGAAGATGCAGCCTCAATTTGAGCTATATCTGGATCAATAAACAATGAAACTCTTATACCTTGATTAGACAATTCATGGCATGCTTGTTTTATCTGTTCATAATTACTTTTCACATTTAATCCACCCTCGGTTGTCAATTCTTCTCTTTTTTCAGGAACTAAACAACAGTCTCTGGGTTTCAGGTCAGAAGCAATTTCTATCATTTCCTTGGTTATAGCCATTTCAAGATTTAAGTGAGTGTTCATTACTTTTGAAAAATTATAAATATCTACATCTTGAATATGTCTTCTATCCTCTCTCAAATGCATTGTTATACTATTGGCTCCTGCTTTTTCGGCAATCANAGCGGCATCTACCGGGTCAGGATAATCAATACCTCTGGCCTGTCTCAAAGTGGCTATATGATCTACATTCACACCCAAATTCACTCTGTTACCCATACTAATCTCCAAATCTTTTTAGTTCCTCTAGCACTCTTCTCGTTTTTAAACGCCGACCATCCAAATGAAAATTTATTATACTTTTTAATAATCTATTTGCAGATTTTATTGTCTTTTTTTCTTGAAAATCGCCTTGATTTATCGCTTTTATATCTGCCCCATTGAAAACACAATGATCATTTTTCTTATCTGATATAACCAAGCCAATCTCGGGCTTATACTCATAAAAAAAATGGCTTCTTACGGGTAACTCAGTTCCTGACTCAAACTCTAAATTAAGACCATAACCAATTAACTTGAGAAACTCTATCTCAAATTTTCTCAATACAGGAGCAATGTTAACCGATTCAATTAAATCCGATATTGTTCTGCTATATAAATCAAAGATTTCAACCTGAGGATCATCTTTTACAAGAAACTTTAGTATCAATTCGTTCAAATAATAGGCAGATAACAGCGAATCACCAATTAAATTATAAGGTTTTCCTATGACATCAATATCAACAAGATTTCCTAGATTTTTACCTGAATACCATGATAATTTCATAGGAAAAAAAGGTCTCAATAAACCTCTAAATTTNGATTTAGGTGATCTACCTCCCTTGGCTATGATGGAAACTCGGCCAAGGTCTCTTGTAAATATATCAATTATGCAACTGGTATCTCGATATGGCCGCTGATGAAGAATCCAAGTTGGTTGTTTGAGTATTCTTTTCTTGCTACTCATATCATGAACTTTAAATGTCAAAACCCATACTTTGGAGATCTCTCTCGCTGTCTGCCCAATTCTCCTTAACCTTTACCCATAGCTTGAGATGAATTCTTTTTTCAAAATAATTAACAAGTTCAATTCTTGCACTGCTTCCAATTTTTTTCAAAACATTGCCATTTTTTCCTACCACAATTCCTTTTTGACTCTCTCTTTCAACCCAGATTAAAGCAGCAATCTCTATGGCATTATTTTTTTCCTCAAATTTTTCTATTTCAACACTGAGGCCATAAGGAACCTCCTGATTCAATTGCATCAGTAATTTCTCTCTAATTTTTTCAGACGTCATAAATGGTCTACTTCTATCTGTAAGCATTTCTGTCTCATACAGTTGGGGTGAGTCCGGAAGGAGTAAAGGTATCTTATCCATTAATACATTGAGTGAATCTCTATTTTTTGCAGAGATTGGAATTATTTCTTTGAATTTATGTTTTTCTGAAAGNTTAGAAATTGACTCCAAAATTTTNTCTTTTGGAGAAATTAAATCTATCTTATTCAATAACAAGATAGATGGTGCATCACTTTTTTTTATTTGCTTTAGAGCGACATCATCCTCTTTTACCCAACGATTTGCTTCGCATAAAAATAAATTTAAATCTGTATCCATAATTGCATTTAGAGCTGTTTTATTCATCATCTTATTGATCACTTTTTTTTCATTTATATGAATTCCAGGTGTGTCTACGANGATGGCTTGGTAGTTTGATCTAGTATGAATTCCAAGAATCCTATTTCTTGTTGTCTGCGGTTTTCTGGTTACTATACTTATATTATTTTTTAGTATGGTATTTACAAGTGTTGATTTTCCTACATTGGGTCGGCCAACTATTGAGACAAACCCGCACCTGAATTTATTGTTATCAGACGTATTATTCTTCATATTGCTGAAGCATCATTAATGCCGCCTCTTGTTCTGCTTGTCTGATCGATTTTCCTTTGCCGTGAGTTATTTGATTTTTTTTGTCCATCCTGCAACTGACATGAAATATCTGCTGATGATCTTCGCCATGAGTNTCTATTAATGTATATTCAGGCAAGCTGCTACCCTCTTTTTGTGTGATTTCTTGTAATTTTGTTTTAGGGTCCTTTAAGTCATTCATTGATGGTATGTCTGAAACGAATTTTTGGTAGAGCGAAATTACAACTTCTTTTGCAACCTCAAAATCTGAATCGAGATAGATGGCACCAATTAGTGCTTCTAGAGTATCGGAGAGAACTGAGCATCTATGTCGTGTTCCACTTTTATTTTCCCCTGGACCAAGTATAAGATAATTTGAGAGTTCAATTTTCTGTGCGATCTCGCAAAGTGTTGATTCTTTCACCAGATAGGCGCGGTAGCGAGTTAAATCACCTTCGTTGGACTCATTTTTTTTATTGAAAGTATACTCAGCTATAATTGAACCAAGTACAGCATCTCCTAAAAACTCCAGTCTTTCATTATTTTTTTTACAAGCACTTCTGTGAGTTAATGACAGTTTCAAAAGAGCTTCGTTCTTAAAATTATAATTTAATTTGTCTTTTAACCATTTATTTGAATTTTGCACGTAAAAACCTAGCTCACTTAATAAATTTATTCTATTTTTCGACCAATTCTTCTGATATCTGGCAACTCAAACCCATCCATGTGCATCCAAATTCTAGCCGCTTTTCCTACTAGATATTCCTCCGGAATTGATCCTATAAATCGACTGTCTCTGCTGTTGTCCCTATTATCACCCATCATGAAGTAACTATTTTCAGGCACTTCATAGTAACCTTCACCAATACTAAAGTTAGCATCTGAAGTGATAATTGTGTGACGATTACGATCTATCTCTTCAATAAATTGCGGTTTCATTTCATGAAAAGGATTAACCGAATCTCTATTCATGACAACCTCATCACCATTTATAGTAAGCTTATGATCTTGGTAAATGATTTTGTCGCCCGGTAATCCGATCACTCTCTTTATGTAATTTATGCTTGGATCTGAAGGGAGCCGAAAAACTGCAACATCACCACGCCGAGGTTTTTCGATATCTAGTATCTTTTTTTCAATAACTGGCAATCTCAATCCGTATGAATATTTTTTTACAAAAATAAAGTCTCCAACAAGAAGTGTTGGCTTCATTGAACCTGACGGTATTCTGAATGGCTCAAAGATAAATGAACGAATTACAACAACCAATAAAAGAACAGGGAAAAAAGCATAAGAGTATTCTAAAATTACTTTTGAAAGAGATTTTTCTTTGGGTTTTTTTTTCCAAAATAAGATGTCAGTAAGGATTATCACTCCACTGATTGCTGTAAGAGAGACAAGTATTAATGCTAGATTCATCTTTTTTTACCTTGTTTATCCTCTACACTCAAAATTGTAAGAAATGCTTCTTGTGGTATCTCAACAGATCCTATTTGTTTCATTCTTTTTTTACCTGCTTTTTGTTTCTCCAATAGCTTCCTTTTACGTGTAACATCACCACCATAACATTTTGCTGTGACATTTTTTCTTAGTGCTTTTACTGTGCTCCTGGCAATGATCTGACCCCCGATTGCAGCTTGTATGGCAACATCGAACATCTGTCTTGGTATTAATTTTCGCATTTTCTCGACAATCTCTCTACCACGATATACAGAACTTTCTTTATGNATGATGAGTGATAAAGCGTCGACACGCTCTCCATTAATAAGAATATCTACTCTAACCAATGGTGCGACCTGGAATCTGAGAAACTGATAGTCATATGAAGCAAAGCCTCTACTGACCGATTTCAGCCTATCAAAGAAGTCCATCACTACCTCGGCCAGGGGCATTTCATAATCAAGGGATACTTGGTTACCTAGATAGCGAATATTTTTTTGCACACCTCTNTTTTCAATGCATAGTTTAATGACAGATCCCACATGATCTTGAGGGACAAGTATAGTGGCCAGTATGATGGGTTCGCGAAGTTCTTCAATATCATTTGCCGGTGGAAGTTTTGCTGGATTATCGACAAATATAGTTTCATTTTTTTTATTTATAATTTCAAATACAACNGTTGGTGCAGAAGTTATTAAGTCAAGATTATATTCTCGTTCCAATCTTTCTTGAACAATTTCAAGATGCAACATACCAAGGAAACCACATCTAAATCCAAAACCCAGAGCAGCNGAGGTTTCTGGCTCAAAATTCAGAGCGGCATCGTTTAGCCTAAGTTTCTGAAGAGCTTCACGGAAAGCCTCATAATCATCAGAACTCACAGGAAAAAGACCAGCAAATACTCTGGGTTGGACTTGCTTAAAGTCGGGTAACGGGCTCTCACATGGATNTTTTGTTGCTGTGAGTGTGTCGCCAACCGGGGCTCCATCGATTTCTTTTATTCCGGCTATTACGAATCCAACTTCACCAGTTTTTAATTCATCCTTATCAATCATTTTCGGTGTAAAACAACCAACCCTATCTACCTCAAAAGATCTGCCAGTTGACATTACATTTATTTTTGATTTCTTTTTTAATGTTCCATTAACTATCCTGACAAGTGAGACAACTCCAACATAATTGTCAAACCAAGAATCTATAATTAATGCTTGTAGAGGTAGTTCAGGATCACCCTTAGGTGGAGGAATAATCCTCACAAGCTTCTCCAATAGAACATCAACTCCGAGTCCTGTTTTCGCGCTCACTAATGCAGCATCTGATGCATCGATGCCAATGACATCCTCTATTTCATTGATTACCAAATCAACATCCGCTGATCCAAGATCAATCTTATTTAAGACNGGCAAAACTTCGAGATTTTGATCTATAGCAGTTATACAATTAGCCACACTCTGAGCTTCTACACCCTGAGCAGCATCAACGACCAGCAAAGCACCTTCACAAGCAGCTAGGGAACGAGATACTTCATAAGAAAAATCAACATGACCAGGTGTGTCAATAAAATTTAATTGATATTTATTGCCACCCTCCGAAACATAATCCAGTGATACGCTTTGCGCCTTAATCGTTATACCTCGCTCTCTTTCGATATCCATTGAATCTAATACCTGTTCAGCCATTTCTCTATCCTGAAGACCACCACAGACTTGAATAAAACGGTCGGCAAGGGTAGATTTTCCGTGATCTATATGAGCAATTATTGAAAAGTTTCTAATATGTTGCATAGCGTTTTATTTTTAATGCATCCCGAAATACTAGGTTAAGATGCTTGGCGAAGGAAAAGTCATCATAATTTTTTTAATAACATTATGATCATAATGATATCTGAATAACTCCTTATCTCTATATTTTACTAAAGGTATTATTTCACGATACTCGTTGAATAATTCCGGGCTAGATTCTATATCTATAAATTTGATATCTGCTTTATCTCTCAATGTTTCCATTAATTTCTCAATCAAGATCTCACAAAGATGACAACCCGGCTTAGTATATACGTAAAATATTGGTTTCATTGATAAAATACTTCCATTCAATTTTTAATTTTATCAATAATATTATTGATTTCATTGCTTTGTGAGCGATATGGGGTTAGAAGAAGTTTAACCAGCTCAGGGTCACTTAATTTTAGGAGCTCGACGAATGCGATCTGAACATCATTGGGACAGTCTGCATATTTTGTATCAAGAAAACTGGTTAATAATTCATCCAGTTCCCTCATTCCTCTTCGACACTGCCAACGAATTTCTGGAAATGAAGACATAAATAAATTGCTTTTATTGTGACTGTCTTTCTATTAACATTTTCTTTGTATTTGCTATTGCCTCTGCAGGATTCAAACCTTTCGGACAGGTGTTAGTGCAATTCATGATAGTATGACATCTGTATAATCGAAAAGAATCCTCNATTTCGTCAAGTCTTTCGTCTTGTGCGTCATCCCTGCTATCAACCAACCACCTATATGATGCAAGGAGAGCAGCAGGTCCAAGATATCGATCGCTATTCCACCAATAACTTGGGCAGCTCGTTGAACAACATGCGCATAAAATACAAGCAGCTGGTTCGTCAATTTTTTCCTGTTCTTCCTTTGATTGGAGCCTTTCTTTTTGATTTGGAGGTTCGCTCTTTGCCTGTAACCAAGGTTTTATGGAAGCATACTGCTCATAAAAGTGAGTGAGATCAGCAACCAGGTCCTTAACTACTGGCATGTGTGGCAGTGGATAAATTTTTGTATCTCCACTTACACTATCTGTTGATATAGTACATGCAAGGGAATTACCGCCATTAATNTTCATTGCACAAGAGCCGCATATGCCCTCTCTGCAAGATCGTCTGAATGTAAGACTCGGATCTATCTCATTTTTGATCTTAATAAGAACATCCAATACCATGGGACCACAATTATCCATATCGATATCAAAAATATCCATTCTAGGATTCTCATCAAGATCGGGGTTATATCTATAAACAATATATCTCCTCACATTTTCTGCCTCTTTTGGAGCCTCAAAATGCTTCCCCTTTTTAACTCTTGAATTAACTGGTAAGTTGAATTTAGCCATAATACTCAGTAAACCCTTGCCTTTGGAGGGATTGCATCTACCTCATTTGTGAGTGTTTCCTGATGAACAGGACGATAATCAAAACTTACTTTTTCTGGTCCATTTATCCAGCACAAAGTATGCTTCATCCAATTTTGATCATCCCTCTCAGTGAAATCTTCTCTTGCATGCGCCCCTCGACTTTCTTTTCTATGTTCTGCAGAGTCGATTGTTGCGGTTGCGTTGATTAAGAGGTTTTCTAATTCCATGGTTTCAATTATATCTGTATTCCATATCAAAGATCGATCTGAAACAGAAATATTGTCAAACTTCTTATAGGATTCACTTAGAAGGGAAACTCCTTTTTTAAGAGAATCGCCTGATCTAAATACAGCTGCGAAGTTTTGCATGATTTTTTGCATTTCTAGCCTCAGCTCTGAGGTTATTACCGGACCCTTTGCATTGCGAATTTTATCAAGCCTGAGGATACTATTCTCTCCAGCATCTTTTGGAAATGGCTGCAAGCTTCCTTTATTTTTTAGGTCGTTTATGCAAAATTTTGCTGCCGCCCTTCCAAAAACGACCAGATCAAGCAAAGAGTTTGATCCTAACCTATTGGCACCATGCACTGAAACACATCCTGCCTCACCAACTGCCATAAGCCCCGGAACAACATGCTCTGGGTCACCATTTTTCAGGGTGACTACTTCACCATGATAATTTGTTGGGATGCCTCCCATGTTATAATGTACAGTCGGTAGAACTGGAATTGGTGCTTCTGTCACATCAACATTTGAGAAAACTTTAGCTGACTCTGCTATGCCTGGGAGACGCTCATTGATTACGTCTGGGCCTAAGTGTTCCAAATGGAGATAGATGTGATCTTTTTCGGGCCCAGCTCCCCTGCCTTCTTGTATTTCAATCGTCATAGATCTGCTTACAACATCTCTTGATGCGAGATCTTTTGCATTGGGCGCATATCTTTCCATAAATCGCTCACCGTCTGAGTTTGTTAAATAACCACCCTCGCCTCTTGCTCCCTCTGTAATGAGCATTCCAGCGCCATAAATTCCAGTCGGGTGAAATTGAACAAATTCCATGTCCTGCAATGGAAGTCCAGCTCTTGTTACCATTGCATTACCATCTCCCGTGCAAGTATGCGCTGATGTACATGAGAAGTAAGATCTTCCATAACCGCCAGTTGCCAATATAACTTTATGTGATCTGAAACGATGCAATTTTCCTGTTGCCATCTCTAGAGCAACAACTCCACGACACTCACCATCGATCATGATTAAATCAATAGCAAAAAACTCAATAAAAAATTCAGCTGAATACTTAAGTGATTGCTGGTAGAGAGTATGCAACATAGCATGCCCAGTTCTGTCTGCTGCTGCACAGGTTCTTTGAGCTATCCCTTCACCATAATGTGTAGTCATTCCACCAAATGGTCTCTGATAGATTAAACCGTCTTCGGTTCTCGAAAATGGAACACCATAATGCTCAAGCTCAATCACCGCATCAGGAGCTTCCTTGCACATGTATTCTATCGCATCTTGGTCTCCTAGCCAGTCTCCGCCTTTAACAGTATCATACATGTGCCAACGCCAATCATCTTCACCCATGTTTCCGAGTGCTGCACTGATACCTCCTTGAGCTGCAACTGTATGACTTCTGGTGGGAAATACTTTCGTGATGCAGCCCGTTTTTAGACCAGATTGAGAAAGACCAAATGTAGCACGCAAACCTGATCCACCTGCACCAACAACGATTACATCATAATCATGATCAATAAATTTATATTCACTCATCACTGGATTCTCGTGCTAATGAAGAAAATTGATATAACTATAATGATAAAAAAAATCAGGTGAAAAATTTTATTTAAGGCAAGAAGGAGTTCCCTTGTCTTTTTGACATGAATGTAATCTTCAATAATCACTTCAAGACCTAAACTAGAGTGATATATCATCGTAAATGCTAAAAGCGAGAGCAAAAGAGAATTTAGAACACTCGAAATCCATATTTTAATTGTCTGATACTCATAATCTGCAACATTACCAATTGATATTATGAACCAGCTGGCTAAGATCACTAAGAAAAAAGCAGACAACCTCTGGGACCACCAATGAGCAGATGCTCCCTCTACTAAATTATTTTTAACAACAAGACTCAGCAAAGATAATGTTTTCATATCCACCACCAAAATATGGTCGTAAAAATAAATGTAGAGATAATCACTAACCTGGCCGATAGCTCAACATTATCTTTATTAAAACCCCTTCCTGTATCCCAATATAAGTGTCTTATGCCATTAGAAAAATGAAGAAAAAAAGCGAAACTTAGTGAAAAAAGAAAAAAACTCCCTATCCAGGTTGTTGAGAGAAATAAGAATTTACTATAGTAACTCTCACCCAGAGCAATACTTCCGAGCCAAAAAGCAAAAATCATAAGACCTGAGGTAAGAACCAGACCAGTACCTCTATGCATTATTGATAATATCATTGTTATTGGCCATCTATATATTGTTAGATGCGGAGATAGAGGTCGGGGTCGAGTAGACATTTTTTATATTAAATAGTGGTATTTTAGGTAAGTAAATTGTTTGGGCATTTCTTCAGAAATCAATGCATCTTCCGTCTTTTTCCCAATCTCCATACCTTGATGGATCTAAGCCACCTCTGCCTCCGATCTCTTTAGGTTTTTTGTGATTTCTTGATGTCTTTTGATTATTACTTTTTTCAGATTTCTTGAGATCTGATTGTTTTAGACTTTTATTTTTATTTTTGTTTTCCATAGTATAATTATGCCAGAATTTTTTTTCTTTTGAATATACGAATCATCGTAAATTGGATAAAAATAATGAATGCTAATTTATTCGATATAATATTTGTTGGTGGAAAAGACAGAGTTGATTTTCTTCAGGGTCAAGTTACTCAGGACATAGAGAAGCTCGATGAACATAAAACAAGGAATGCAGCTTTTTGCAATCCGAAAGGAAGAGTAGTAGCTACTTGCCAACTTTTTCAATTTAATGAAAACATTGGTGTGATTGTCCATCACACAATGTGCGAGATAATTATTGAACGATTAAAAAAATACGTTTTTAGATCTGATGTAAATATCAAATTATCTTCTGACACATGGTCATCTTGCTTTAAGAATGTGGATAGCAATGAAATCAGAAAACAAGTAACAATGAATAGTGATCAATTTATAGTAATAAATGATTTAAGAGGGTCTGGAGCGAAAGAAATATTCTCTAACACAGAAAAAATAGAAATCTTAAAAAATTCTATGAGAAATTCAGAATGGAAAGCAGCCAGGATGACTGAAAACCTTGTTGATATATCTATTGATAATTCAGAAAAATATACACCTCACATGTTGAATATGGACATTACAGATGGAATTAGCTTTCAAAAAGGCTGCTATGTTGGACAAGAAGTTGTTGCGAGAACTGAGCATATTGGAAGAGCCAAGAGAAGAGTTATAGTTTACAAAGTCGATTCAACTGATATCAAATTAGATGATAAATTATTTTATAACGGTAAAGATACTGGTGCTCAAATAATTTCAATTGAGGGTAGTACAATGATGGCAATAATCAATATATCGTTTAAAGATAAGAGCCTGCAGTATGATAGCGGGAATGCCTTACCATTCAGAGTGAGACTCTAATTTTCATTCTTTTCGTTCCTCATGTACGGAAAAAGAAGTACATCTCTTATGGAAGCAGAATCTGTAAACAACATAACCAACCTGTCAATTCCAATTCCTAAGCCTGCTGTGGGCGGCAACCCATACTCTAAAGCTCTAATGTAATCATGATCATATGACATTGCNTCATTATCTCCATGATCAAGCATTTTNACTTGAGCTTTGAAACGCTCAGATTGATCTTCGGGGTCATTCAATTCTGAAAACCCGTTTGCTAACTCACGTCCAAATACAAAAAATTCAAAACGATCAGTGATAAAGGGATCACTGTCATTCCTCCTTGATAAGGGAGAAACTTCTGTTGGATAAGCATAGATGAAAGTCGGCTCAATTAGTTTCTCTTCACATGTTTTTTCAAAAATCTCTGCCTGAATTTTTCCAGCATCGTATGTTCCATCAAATTTTATACTCAAATCATTTGCGTATTTTTTAAGGAAATTCTTATCTCTGATATTTTTCTTATTCAAATCGGGATTATATTTTATAATTGCTTCTTCCATTGTCATTCTATGAAAAGGACCTTTGAAGTTTATCTCTNTTTCTTGATAGATAATGGACTCTGACTTGTGAATACGAACTGATATTTCAGACATCATGTCTTCAATCAGTTCCATAAAATCTTCATAATCTGCATAGGCCTGATAAAGCTCCAACATAGTAAACTCTGGATTGTGTTGTGTAGATACTCCCTCGTTTCTGAAATTACGATTTATCTCATACACTCTCTCGAATCCACCTACAACAAGTCTTTTTAAAAACAACTCAGGTGCAATCCTAAGAAAAAGCTTCATGTCTAATGTATTATGGTGAGTTTCAAATGGGCGAGCGACAGCACCTCCTGGTATCGTGTGCATCATGGGAGTCTCCACCTCAAGAAATGATCTTGTATCCATAAATTCTCGTATCAAAGTGATGATTTTTGAGCGGGCAATGAATACATTTCTGCTCTTTTCATTCATAATCAGATCTACATATCTCTGTCGATACCTTATTTCCTGATTAGATAAACCATGAAATTTTTCTGGAAGTGGTCTCAGTGACTTTGTGAGTAATATTGATGTATCAGCTAGGACTGTTAACTCATTTGTATTTGTTTTAAAAAGAACTCCAGAAACCCCAATAATATCGCCGACATCCCATTTTTTAAATTCTAGATAAAGCCCCTCTGGTAACCTATCTCTTTCCATTCTTACTTGAATTTGACCACTGACATCCTGAAGTTTCAAAAAGCTTGCTTTGCCCATGACTCTCTTNGCAATAATTCTTCCTGATACCGAAGCAGGAATCTGATTTACCTCAAGCTCTTCTTTGCTTGAGTCATCATAATTTAGATGAAGATCATCAGCAAAAATAGAGCGTCTAAAATCATTTGGAAACGCTATTCCGTTCTTTCTATATTCTGAGAGCTTTCTTCGTCTTTCTCTTATTAAATCGTTTTCATTTTTATCTTCTGACACTTATAACCCCTGTTTTAGACTTGCTTCAATAAATTTATCCAAATCTCCATCTAATACTGATTGTGTATTTCCTACTTCAACTCCAGTTCTTAAATCCTTAATTCTACTCTGATCTAGTACATATGATCTAATTTGATTACCCCACCCAACATCAGCTTTACTATCTTCGATCTCTGATGAAGCAGATTTCTTCATCTGCAATTCTAGCTCATATAACTTCGCTTTTAATTGCTTCATTGCTGTTGCCTTATTTTTATGTTGAGATCTGTCATTCTGACATTGCACAACAATATTTGTNGGGAGGTGCGTTATTCTGACAGCTGACTCTGTTCTATTAACATGCTGTCCACCAGCGCCGCTCGCTCTGTATACATCAATACGAAGATCAGAGGGATTGATTTCAATTTCAATGCTATCATCAACTTCAGGCATTACAAAAACAGACGCAAAGGAGGTATGACGTTTATTACCAGAGTCAAATGGTGACTTTCTAACTAATCTGTGTACGCCAGTTTCTGATCTTAACCAACCATAAGCATACTCGCCCTTGATATTTATGGTAGCGCTTTTTATTCCGGCCACATCACCAGATGAAATCTCTATGATTTCTGTCTTAAATTCATGTGACTCCGCCCACCTTAAATACATCCGTAAAATCATTTCTGCCCAATCCTGAGCTTCTGTTCCTCCAGCACCAGATTGGATATCAAGATAAGCATCTGAAGAATCCATCTCACCATCGAACATTCTCCTAAATTCAAGAATTTCTATTTGCTGATACAGCTTTATTGCATCTGCTTCGATCTCGAGGATCGCTTCATCATCACCTTCATCTTTCGCAAGATTAAGTAATTCTATTAAATCATTAGAAGTTGATATGATTGTATCCAATGGAAAAATTGTATTTTCTAGTTTCGATTTTTCTCTATTGATTGATTTTGCATAAATGGTGTCTNTCCAAACTTCAGGATTTTCAAGTTCTCTGTTAATCTCTTGTAAACGCTCATATTTTTGATCGTAGTCAAAGATACCCCCTGAGTGAAATAGCACTNTCATAAATGGATTTAATATAGTTATTTAGATTATTGATTTCATTCATATTTCACCATATATTTTTTCTACAATTAGCTGCTCCTTTGTATTACCTCGGAATTCATTCAAACACAATCTATAGACAAATCCAACTGAATCTCTTGCAATAAATTTATCCTGATTGAACGCAATGGCATCAATTATTTTATGACCTTCAACTGGTTGAACTTCCATTTTTAGATGATGATTACCAACCACCCTCTGATCATGGATGTGAAATTTACCATGAAATTTTGGTTCTTCAAAATCTTTACCCCATGGACCAAAACTTTCTAGTTGTTTTGCAAATCCTGCATTCAGCTTATTGGACGGAATTTTGCCATCAGTAACGATTTTGCCTGTAAAATCAAAATCAGGGTATATTTTATTCATAATCTTCGAGATTGAAAATTGAAATTCTTCATAATTGTGTTTTTTTATTGTGAGGCCAGCTGCCATAGAATGGCCACCGAATTTTATAATTAGATCTGATTTTTCAGACGCAACTGACTCCAGAATATCCCTAATATGTATCCCATGAATAGATCTTGCTGATCCTTTTATGTTGCCGTTTCCCTCAGAAGCAAAAGCAATAACGGGTCTATTGCACTTCTCTTTTAATCTTGAAGCAATTAGTCCTACAATACCTTGATGCCAGTCATCATGAAAAATACAAATGCAAGATGAGAGATCATCTTTTTTTATGCCTGAGACTATATTATTAGCATCTTCTTGCATTTTTGTTTGAATATTCTTTCTTTCTTTGTTAGTGGCAATAAGTGTCTCAGATAGTTTTCTTGCTTTCGCAAGATCATCAGTAAGTAAACATTCTATACCAATTGAAATATCATCTAATCTTCCCGCTGAATTTATTTTTGGTGCTACCGAAAAACCAAGATCTTGACTATTTATCTTTTTATGATCTTTTCCTGATTCTTTAATGAGTGTGAGTATTCCGGAGGAACATTTTCCTTTTCTGATGGCTTTAATCCCCCTATCAACTATGACCCTATTGTTAAAATCAAATTTTACAACATCTGCAACAGTTCCTAGTGCAACAAGATCAAGGTACTTCAGGACAATCTTGCTCGCGCCATTGTTACCTTGATTTTCTAGTTCTTTCCCGAGAGCTGCCATTACATAGAATGCAACTCCTACACCTGCAAGATTTGGGCTTAAAAAATTACTATTAGCTAAATTGGGGTTAACAATTACATTGGCATTCGGAATTNTACTCCCCGGCAAATGATGATCAGTAATGATTACATCTATACCTAACTCTCTCGCTTTTTTTACACCCTCGATGCTAGATATGCCGTTATCAACTGTTATAAGTAGATTTGGATTTAAACTATTGGCATCAAGGACAACATCCTCTGTTAGACCATACCCATCTCTTAACCTATTGGGAACAATATAATTTATTTTTTTAAAACCAAAATCGGAGAGACATCTCATCAAAAGAGAAACGCTAGTAGCGCCGTCAACATCATAGTCTCCAACTATTACAATTTGCTTATTCATGTTTTCGATAAGAACATTCACAGCAGAATTAACATTANCAAGGGAGCTTATTGGTGCAATCGAACTGAGGTTATATTTTGTTTGCTCTAAATTTGTTATACCCCGCGATGANAATATCNTAGCAATAATTGGATCTAGTGATTTGAGATTATTGTTCATACAATACTCNCTCTCAATTATCTCGCTTTGATTGTTATTATTGTTTTTCATGTCAGATTTTCATTGATGAACAGGAGTTTGAGTAACATAATATACGAATTATTAATTAATAAATATCAGTGTAATTTACTCGAAAAATTATTGAAAATAACTATGCAATTTTCCAAAGAGAATAATCTTTCAACCTCGGTTAGATCTGTAAAGAGAGACAAGCTATTAATTGGTTCTGATTACATCAATTATTCATGTGTACTAAATTCAGAAAAAATTCTTGGAGAATGGAAAGGTGAAAACGTAGATAAAACATCAATCTCTGATATTAGTTTCATTCTAGAAGAACAGCCTGATGTAATTATCTTTGGCACTGGTGAGAAGTCAGTGACNCCTAATCGTAATCTTGTCTTCGATCTGGCAAAAAAGAATATCGGCATTGAAGCCATGACNACAATTGCAGCATCGAAAACGTATAATATTCTTATATCAGAGGGAAGAGACCCAGTCGCAATTCTTTTAATCGAATAAGAAACTAAGAACTTGATAGCAGCATAAGAGGATCAACAGGCNTTCCTGACCGTCTTATTTCAAAGTACAAACAGGGCACTTGATTTGAATTTAAACCCATGCTCGCAATTTTTTGACCTTTTGTGACATTTTGACCCTCATTCACATAAATATCCTGATTGTATCCATATGCACTCAGAAAAGTTTCGCTGTGTTTTATTATTATTAATTGCCCATAACCGGGAAGATCATTACCAGCGTAAACAACCTCTCCACTTGATGAAGCGAGAATATCTTGCCCAATAACACCATCAACTATAATACCGCTCATTGTGGATGAATCACTATTATACTTGTTTATTATTTTCCCTTTAGTTGGTAGATCCCATCCATCATGATTAGTCTGGTAACTATCTTTTATTGCTTTTGCAGCAGTTTTATTCTCATTTTCTTTTTTTCTATTAACCTGGACATAATTTTGAGGTTGCTCTAAGTCTAATACTTGCCCTGGGTATATCANTCCTTCATTTGTAAGATTATTCCAACTGATAAGATCTTGATGATCAATACCATACCGCCAAGCTATAAAAATTATTGTCTCGCCATATCTTACAAAATGTCTTTTTGATTGATAATGATCAATATGATTCGACGCACATCCACTGAAAATTAAAGCAAGAACAGTTAATTTTATTAAATTTTTCATACTTACATGCAATCAGTTATAAAAGTAAAAAGAATACTAATACTATAANTACGATAAACCATCCTAGAATATTAATATATTTTTCTATTATATGTTTGAACGCGTCGCCACCCATATAAATTAATGTAGCTATCAAGAAAAACCTAGCCCCTCTCCCAAGAATAGAAAATAGAATAAAACCAAAAATATTTACACCTGTAATTCCTGCTGCAATAGTAAAAATTTTATAAGGAATTGGAGAAAAACCAGCAAGAAGNACAGCAAATAAACCCCATTCATCAAACCATAACCTAGCTGTTTTGTAAGGGGGCCAATAATCAGAATTTATTAACCATATTTCAATAATATCAAATACCAAATAGCCTAATAGATAACCTAATATGCCTCCTAATACTGAACTTATTGTTGTTATTCCTGCCAAGTACCAGATCTTACTTCTGTTAGCTAAGCACATGGGAATCAACATGACATCAGGTGGTATAGGAAAAAAAGAAGACTCGGAAAAACTTAATGCAAATAGATATCTATCTGCATTTGGCATTCTNGACCAATTGATTATCTTCTTATATAAAAAATCAAATATATTCATCCAGTGTTATCTACTTCTTACCTTTTATTAGAGGGACAAAACTTACTGCTCCCAGTCTTTTATAATCGAAAATGTCNCCATCTCGATAGACAATCACTAACTCTTGCTTTTCTTTTTCGCCAAATGGCATTATCAATGTGCCGCCANTACCAAGTTGTTGCAGTAATTTTTCAGGCACCTGCGGAGCTGCTGCTGCTATTATAATTCCGTCATATGGACCATATTTTTCCCAACCATTCCAACCATCGTCATGACGNTAATTTACGTTATAAATNCCCAGAGATCTCAATCTCCTCTTCGTTTTNATTAAAAGAGGATTTATTCTCTCAACGCTNTATATTTTTTTGAAAANTGGNGACAATACTGCTGTTTGATATCCACAGCCTGTTCCTATTTCNAGTATTTTATTCCCATTCACATTACTCAATAGAACTTCAGTCATTCTTGCNACAATATAGGGTTGACTGATGGTTTGACCATGGCCAATTGGAAGTGCAGTATCCTCATAAGCACGGCTTGATAGCGCCTCATCGACAAAAATATGTCTTGGTACTTTCTTTATCCGGTCCAATACAATACGGGACTTAATTCCCTGTTCTTTTAGTCTTTCAATGAGTCTTTTGCGTGTTCTTTCTGATGTCATCCCAATACCACGCTGTGATTCATTAAATTTCATTTTCTAGACAACCATCTTTCCGTGTCTTCAAAAATTTCATGATGAGTCATGTCTATATGCAGAGGAGAAATTGAAACACAGTTGTGTTGTATTGCATAAAAGTCTGTTCCGGGCCCTGCATCACGACCCTTTCCTGGTAACCCAATTTGAAAAACTCTCTCTGATTTATCTTTGGAGATTTTTTTTACTGGATAAGACCTATGTCGATTGCCTAGCCTCGTAATACAAAAATTATTAATTTCATCATAATTTATAGCTGGGACATTTACATTTAAGATTGTGTCTTTGGGCAATGAGTATTTTTTTAGTCTTTGGATTAGCTCAATTGTAACTTTTGCGGCCACTTTAAAATCTTTTTCTGTATCTCCTAGCGAGGAAACTGCAATTGAGGGCATATCAAGGACTCTTCCTTCAATCGCAGCAGCTACAGTGCCTGAATAAAGTACATCTTCTCCGAGATTTGCACCATGGTTTATACCTGATACAACTAAATCAGGAATGACATCCAGGAATCCTGACAANCCAAGATGAACTGTATCTGCTGGAGTTCCNTTAACAACATAAGCATCTTTTCCAATTTNTCTTACACTTATGTCTTTGCGAAGGGACAAAGAGCTACTCGATCCAGAATGATTTTTCATAGGAGCGCAAAGAATTACACGAGCTATTTGATCTAAAGATTTTGACAAAACCTCTATACCACCTGCTTTGTAACCATCATCATTGCTCAATAAAATAATCATCTGAAATCAATAATCTAAATTAGTCCATATATTTATCTTGTATACCAATGGTATGATGAGTTACAACGAATGAGCTGAACAACTAAGATGACATCCAAAAATAAAGATGAAATAAGTATATCACCAGAAGATCGTGAATTGTTTCGAAATACAGTGAAAAACTTGGCTCCTCTAAAAAAAAATAATAAACAAGTTTTTAAAAAAAAACCTATCGCAAAAGCTAGATTCGCTCAGAAAGATCAGCAAGATGTTTTAATTGAGTCACTCGATTGCGATATTGAGGAACAAGAAAAATCAACATCAGATTTCTTAAAATTTCACCGTAAAGGTATTGATTATAGAATCTTAAAGAAACTTGAAAAAGGTCAAATCAGCGTACAGTCAGAACTTGATCTTCATGGTTTAAACCTCAATCAGGCGAGTGATGCGCTTAAATCATTCATCAATAATTCAATATTAAGCAATTATAGATGTGTCCGAATAATACATGGAAAAGGCTTAGGTTCAGGCGAAAGGGGTCCAGTGATAAAAGACGAAGTTAAGAGATCACTAAAAACATGGAAACAAGTATTGGCTTATGTATCAGCTCGACAACATGATGGTGGAACCGGAGCCTTATATGTCTTATTAAAGAAACACTAGAAAATTTTACTCGACAACGAAATAATATATTTCATCATCTTTTATAAATCCAAGATCACTCCTCGCTCTTTCTTCAATTGATTCGTTTCCACTCTGAAGATTATCAATTTCAGCCTGAAGAGCATTATTTCGATCTTTTAAAACTTGGTTGATTTCTATTTGCTCATTAATTTGAGAAGAGAGTGAGCGGATTCTCTGATACCCGTTTTCTGAAACCCATATATTAATATGCAAAAAAACAGTGATTATTGCTAGCGCCAGAATTATCCACCGTATATTTTCCATAAAATTATGTATCGTTATTAACGAAAGGAATAGCAAACGCATTCTTTGCATCAAAAGTTGCTTTATTGCCCAGTCTCTCCTCAATCCTCAGCAATTGGTTGTATTTTGCAATCCTATCTGATCTAGATAAGGATCCTGTTTTTATTTGAGATGCTCTTGTTCCAACAGCAATATCAGAAATAGACGTATCTGATGTTTCTCCTGAACGATGCGAGATTATTGCTGTGTAATTAGAATCAACAGCCAGATCAATAGCTTCAATTGTTTCAGTAATTGTGCCAATTTGGTTTGGCTTAATTAAAATCGAATTTGCAATTTCTTTGTCAACTCCATCCTGAAGAATTTTCTTATTTGTAACAAATAAGTCATCTCCTACCAATTGGATTTTATGTCCTAGCTCATCTGACAGAATTTTCCATCCAATCCAGTCTGATTCGCCCATGCCGTCCTCAATTGATATTATTGGATAAGTCATAACTAAATGCTCTAGATAGTGAGAGAACTCTTCTGAGTTAAATTTACGATTCTCAGAGTCTAAGTGATAATAACCGTCTTTATAAAATTCGCTACTAGCAACATCAAGTGCTAAAACTATATCTTTTCCCTCTTTTAAACCCACACTCATTATGGCTTCTAATATTGTATCTAGCGCCTCTTCATTCGTTTTTAAATCAGGCGCAAAACCACCTTCGTCTCCTACAGCAGTATTAAGTCGCTTTTGGTTAAGAACTTTTTTTAAGCAATGAAAAACCTCAGCGCCGTATCTGAGAGATTCTTTGAAGTTAGGTGCACTCACTGGAATTATCATAAACTCCTGAATATCGATGTTATTGTTCGCGTGTGCTCCACCATTAATTATATTCATCATTGGCGTCGGAAGATTTGTTTGATCGCCAAAGTATTCGAAGAATGGAATTCTTTGTGAGTCCGAACAAGCTTTTGCAAAGGCCATTGACACAGATAACAAGGAATTAGCTCCTAAATTAGATTTATCTTCTGAACCATCAAGATCAATAAGAAACTGGTCAAGCTCTTCTTGATTGCTTATATTCTTATCGAGAAGTGCACCAGAAATTATGCTATTTATATTGTATACAGCTTTGGTGACACCAAGACCAAGGTACCTATTTGAATCACCATCTCTCAATTCAACGGCTTCGCGGATACCCGTAGAGGCCCCAGAAGGCACTGCCGCAACGCCTGAGCTTCCATCTTCTAAATATAGCTCAGCCTCAACAGTAGGGTTACCTCTAGAATCTAATATTTCTCTTCCAAGTATTTTTGATATTCTAAACATTAGATTTAAGTTTGGATAATTTCAATCATATTTTATCTTCAAGGTATCTCTGAGACTTTACCGTTCTGTCAATTGATAGCAAAGTTTCCAGTAGCTCTTCCATCATGTTTAATGGCATAGAATTTGCGCCATCACTTAAAGCTTCATCAGGATCCTTGTGAGTTTCCATAAATAAACCGCCTANCCCTGANGCTACTGCCGCTCTTGCGAGCACAGGNATAAACTCCTTTGATCCCCCCGATTTATTTCCCTCTCCTCCAGGAAGCTGAACTGAATGAGTAGCATCAAATACTACTGGACATCCTAATTTTCTGAGTATTGNGATGCTTCTCATATCAGAAACNAGGTTGTTATACCCGAAAGTAAATCCTCTNTCACAGACCATTATTTTTTTATTCCCAGTGGAATATGCCTTATCAACAACATTTTTCATTTCAGAAGGAGAAAGGAATTGGCCTTTTTTTATATTCACNGGTTTCCCTTGCTTAGCGACATTAATAATAAANTTNGTTTGCCTGCAAAGAAAAGATGGTGTTTGAAGAATATCGACGACATCTGCTACCTCATTTATTGGAGAGTCCTCGTGAACATCAGTTAGGACAGGTACCCCAATTTTCGATTTCACAGAGCCCAATATTTTNAGAGCTTCATCAATACCTAATCCTCTAAAACTNTCNATTGAACTTCTATTTGCCTTNTCAAAAGAGGATTTATAAATAAATGGTATTTCAAGTTTATTGGTTATCTCCTTTAAATATCCTGCTGTGTCGATTGCTGACTGTTCACTTTCAACAACACAATTACCAGATATTAAGAAAAAAGGTCTTTGATTTGGGAAGTTAAAGTCAATTAGCTTCATACGTTTAGCCCTTTTCCTTAGATTTTAATACTGCCTCAATAAAACTCCTGAAAAGTGGGTGCCCATCTCTTGGATTAGATGTAAATTCTGGATGAAATTGACTGGCCACAAACCATGGATGGTCTGGAATTTCAATCATCTCTACTAGATTATCGACTGATAAACCTGAAAATTGGATGCCTGCATTTTCCAGAGAATCCCTAAAGTTGTTATTGAACTCATAGCGATGACGATGACGTTCTTTTATCACTTCTTTTTTATATAAAGAGCGAGCAAATGTATTTTTTTGTAAATATACCTCTTGTGCTCCTAATCGCATTGTGCCACCCATTTCAGAGTCTTCATCCCTCTCTTCAATTTCTCCTGATGCCTGCTGCCATTCTGTTATAAGAGCAATTACAGGATATTTGGTGTTTTTATTAAACTCAGTGCTGTGGGCATCCTTTAGATAAGCAAGATTTCTCGCTGCTTCGATAATTGCAACCTGCATACCAAGACAGATCCCAAGATAAGGTATTCCTTTTTCTCTAGCATACCTTACAGTTTCAATCTTACCTTCAATGCCTCTATCACCAAAACCGCCTGGAACTACTATTCCATCCATACTTTCAAGTAATTTTGTGCCCTCTTTTTCAATATCTTGAGATTCAATGTAATCAATATTTACCTTAACTAGATTCTTGATACCTCCATGCAAAAGTGCCTCGGTAAGAGAAATATACGCATCTCTCAGATCCATATATTTCCCAACCATCGCAATATTAATTTCTTTCATTGCGGAAGTTTTTGCCTTAACAATGGACTTCCATTCATTTAGATTGGCGTCAGTTGTTTTTAGTTTTAGTTTTTTGATCACGATGCTATCTAAAGACTGTTGATGCATCATCTCAGGAATTTTGTATAGATCATCAACATCATAGGCTGAAATTACAGCTTCCTCGTTGACATTAGTGAACAGTGCTATCTTTTTTCTTTGCTCATCTGGTAGTTCGTGTTCTGAGCGACAAACTAAAATATCTGGTTGAATACCAATCGATCTCATTTCTTTCACCGAGTGCTGTGTCGGTTTTGTCTTTATTTCTGATGATGAAGCAATGAAGGGGACAAGTGTCAGATGAACATAAACTACTTTTTCAGGACCAAGCTCAATACCCATTTGCCTGATCGCCTCCATAAATGGAAGGGATTCAATATCTCCAATGGTTCCTCCAATCTCTACAAGACATATATCGGCATCATTAGATCCTTTTTTTATGCCATTTTTTATCTCATCTGTGATGTGGGGAATCACTTGAACAGTCGCACCTAGATAATCACCTCTCCTTTCTTTAGCTATTACCGACTCATAAATTCTTCCAGCAGTAAAATTACTATTCCTGCCTGTTTCAGTCCGAACAAAACGCTCGTAATGACCAAGATCAAGATCAGTCTCAGTTCCATCAGATGTAACAAATACTTCTCCATGTTGGAAGGGACTCATTGTCCCTGGATCAACATTTATATATGGATCGAGTTTTATCATACTGATAGACAATCCTCTCGACTCAAGAATGGCGCCTAAACAAGCAGAAGTTATTCCTTTACCAAGATTGGAAACAACGCCACCGGTTACGAATACAAAAGCAGTCATTATTTTTCTAATCCAAGATTGATTAGTTTAAGAGGAAAATCTTCTGTTGATATTTTTTCTGAATTGTTCCGCAATATTAGGTCACCCGCCATTAATATATAGACGGCTTTAAAACTTACCAGATCGTCTGTTTCAAAACAATGCAAAAAATAAAATAAAATCTTTATCGTTAATTTATATCGGGTTTTTCTGACCAGATTAGAGAATAACCATTTTGCTTGTGAAATTTTTCCGCAACCCACAGATTTCCGACACATACCAACTCATTTTTATACTCTAGAATGGGAATCTTTCCTCTCATCCAAGGATATATTTTTTTTTCTTGGAATAAATTTTTTAATTTATGAGTGTATTTTCTTCCAATTGGCCTGATTTTTTCTCCACCTTTTCTATAGGTTACTTCTAAGCCAAGTTCTGCTATCTCTGGAGCAATATTTCCTTTATTACCGCGCTTCAGCATTAATTTACCCATATTGTCACTTAATTCAAGAATCTTATCAGGAGTGATTCTTATTTTTGGTTTAGTTATTACATCTTCAGATTTCTCAATAAAAAAAAATTTTTCATCATAATAGTAGATATCAATACTAGACCACTCGAGGCGATTGTTTTTTTTATTTTCAGTCAAATTAGTAAGTATTTTTATACCATCCATCATTTTCTTGAATGACGGACGCTCAATACCTCTTCTTTTCAGAATATATCTAAGTAAATTACGTCTTCGATTTTGTGATAACGCACTAAACCCATCAGCATCAATTCTGTTTATATCACCTAATGAATTTAGATCTATCTTAGCAAGATCGTTCGATCTTTCACCTGACTCTAATGCCAACCTTGTGACCTTGGAGAATCTTTTATCAATTGACATCCATCTGTTTTCTAATCTAGGCAGAATATCATTCCTAAGGAAATTTCTATCGATAGAATTATCATTATTAGAGGGATCTTTTATCCATTCCAACTCATTCTGTTTTGCNTATAATTGAAGATCTCTTCTTGAAAAATCTAATAATGGTCTCGCTAAAAGTCCTCCATAAAATATTTGCATAGGTTTTATTCCTGATAGACCTTCTTCACTGCTNCCTCTGATCATTCTCANAAGAAGCGTCTCAGCTTGATCATCTCTATGATGGCCAGTCATCAGGTAATCNCCCTTTTGTATGTATTTTNTAATAGCTTTATATCTNTTATTCCTCATTTCGCATTCAATGCCATCNGGTGAATTTCTGTCTATTGTTACCCTTTCAATGAAAATATCTACACCATAGCTTTTTGCAACATCTCTACAGAAATTCTCCCATTCCTCTGAGTATTCGCTAATCTGATGATTCACATGAATTGCGATTATTGGTTTTTTTTCTCTTAGGTAGACAATATTGTGAAGCAGGACAGAAGAGTCCAATCCGCCGCTGAATGCAATAATATATCGCTCTGGTGGATGCCACTGATCCATGTTTTCACTGATAAAATTAGCTATTGAATCTTGTTTTAACATAAATGATGAATATTTTTACTGGGAAAATTCGCCGTACCCTGAAATCTTTTTGCTTCTATCAGCTAAAAGTTGATCTCTATTAGTTTTCATCAGTTCATTCAGAACTCGGATTAGTGTATCTCTCAGATCATTGGACATTTTCTTAATATCCCTATGAGCACCCCCAAGAGGCTCTGTTATTATTTCATCTATAAGTCCAATTTTTTCTAACTTTTTGGAAGTGATATGCATACTACCGGCGGCTTTTTCAGCTAAGTCTGAATTCTTCCATAAAATTGATGCGCAGCCCTCTGGAGAAATAACTGAATAGATACTGTATTCGAGCATCAATAATTTATCCGCGACGCCTATAGCGAGGGCGCCACCAGATCCGCCTTCACCAATTACCACTGAGATAATTGGCGTCGAAAGCCTAGACATTTCTATTAAATTCTTTGCTATCGCCTCACTTTGACCTCTCTCTTCTGCCCCAAGTCCCGGATATGCTCCAGGCGTATCAATGAATGTGATAACCGGCAAATTAAATTTCTCAGCAAGTTTCATCAATCTCAGAGATTTTCTATAACCCTCAGGTCTGGGCATTCCGTAATTCCTTCTCACTCTTTCCTTTGTATCACGACCCTTCTGATGTCCAATAAACATAAGGGATATACCGTCTAATCTAGACAAACCACCTATAATTGCTGCATCATCTGAATACATTCTGTCTCCGTGTAATTCAATAAAATCATCAAATACCAGTGCGAGATAATCNTTAGAATAGGGCCTCATTGGATGTCTTGATACTTGTGCAATTTGCCAGTCTGTAAGATTCGAATATATCTCACTGGTTACATCAAAATTTTGTTTCTCTAATTTTGTTATTTCCTCTGAAATATTCTCTTCTGAATTATCAATGTAATTCAGCTCNTCCAATCTAGCTTCAATCTCAGCNATTGGTTTTTCAAAATCAAGGAATTTATTTTCAATCATAGAAGCTGGCAAAAAGTATTTTCATATTCAACCATATTATCATGATATTTAGTAACTTAGGTTGAATGAGTTTTTTCCGATTAGCTCTTCAAGATCTTTTCTAAGCTTATTGGTCGGGAGAATTTTCCAGTCGTTACCAAGCTCCACTCTTCCGATAGCTGAACTATTCTCATAATTTATCGCAACCTGACATTCTCCTCGCTCACTCGCGCTCAATGTATTCTTAATTTTTTCTATCAAAAGGTAATTATGATTTTCATCTAAATCAATAGTAAGAATTCTTGCTTTACTCTCTATTACATCATCGATCGTCCTCACTTTTTCTGCATTTATCTGCCATGAGGAAGAAAATTGATCGAATCTAAGTTTTCCATCCACCAAAATAATCTCATCTTTTCTCAGAAATTCTCTATTTTTAAAATAACTTTCCTTAAAAAANACAACGTCCATCCTTGCTGATGAGTCATCTAGCGTGACTGTTATTCTATTTCCTCTTTTTTTAATATCTGAAATGAGTCCAGATACAACAACATCCTTTTGTTTAGCTTGATATTGATTCTCATCGATTGACGGAGGATTTTTACTGCATATTTCCTTGAGNGANCCATTNGTAAATTGGCTAGAGTGCTCTTTAACAAATTTAAAAGGATGACCTGANAANTACAAACCAAGAGATTCCTTTTCTTTTTTTAGAAGAGTAAGCTCATCCCATTCAGTTNTTTTTCGTTTTTTTGAAGCCTGCTGAACAATGTTTTCTACCATCCCAAACATATCCTCTTGTCCTGCAGCGGCATCACGCGCACTTTGATCAGATGTTTTGATGGCATCATCCAAGCTTAATGACAAATCATTCCTAGATAAACCAAAGTCATCCATAGCGCCACTTTTTATCAGGGCCTCAAGAACTCTACGATTAATTCGTTCTTTTTCTAGTCTTCTACAAAAGTCATTTAAACTTGTATAGTTACCGTAATCCTCTCTCTCTGAAATAATTGATTCTACAGTGGATTTTCCAACACCTTTAATTGCTCCAAGACCATATAATATCTCGTGATTACTTAAAACACTGAAACCGTAACCAGATCTATTAATCGAGGGTCTTACTATATCAATTTGATAATTTGAGCAATCCTCTCTTATCATGATTATTCTATCTGTATTATCAATTTCTGCAGTCATAACTGCAGCAAGAAAATATGGAGTATGATGCGCCTTTAGATAAGCTGTTTGGTATGCAATCATTGCATACGCGGCGGAATGAGATTTATTAAAGCCATATCCAGCAAATTTTTCCATCAAATCGAATATATATGATGCTGTTTTGACAGAAACATCTCTTTTTTCTGATCCTTTAATAAATATTTGTCGCTGTTCTGCCATTTCCTCAACTTTCTTCTTTCCCATTGCGCGCCTCAAGATATCTGCGCTACCAAGTGAGTATCCAGCAAGGACTTGAGCAATTTGCATGACCTGCTCCTGGTATAAAATTACTCCATAAGTCTCTTCGAGGATNGGTTGAAGCTTTGGGTGAAAATAATCGATGCTTACATTATTTTGATGTTTCCTGTGGATAAAATCATGAACCATTCCTGATTCAAGTGGTCCGGGTCTAAAAAGAGCTACCAAGGCAATTAGATCCTCAAATTGATCTGGTTGCATTCTTTTAATTAAATCACGCATACCTCTTGATTCAAGTTGGAAAATAGCAGTCGTATTGCATGCTCTCAACATATTAAATGTCTCTTCATCATCCANTGNAATATCATTNANATCCAATTTACTCATTTGATTGTCAATTTTTAGCGAGTCTAAAGTTAAATTNATAACAGTAAGAGTTCTTAGNCCTAAAAAATCAAACTTNACCAATCCNGCAGCTTCAACATCATCTTTATCAAATTGCGTTACAAGGTTAAGNTGNTTTTCCTCACAATATAATGGGGTAAAATCAGTTAAATTATCTGGTGCAATNACAACACCACCTGCATGCTTTCCAGCATTTCTTATCAGTCCCTCAAGCGATTTGGCCAAATCAATAATGGCTTGTACCTCTTCATCACTCTCATACATTCCTCTTAATTCTTCATCTTGCTCTATAGCTTTTTCAAGGGTCATCCCAACTTCAAATGGAACTTGTTTTGCAATTTTGTCAACAAACCCATAGGGTTGATCAAGCACTCTACCAACATCTCTTATCACGGCCCTAGCTGCCATAGTTCCATATGTAATTATTTGAGATACTTTTTCGCTCCCATACTTACTTGCCACATAATCTATAACTCGATCTCTCCCATCCATACAGAAATCAACATCAAAATCAGGCATTGACACTCTCTCTTGGTTCAAAAACCTCTCAAAAAGCAAATCGTACTGGAGAGGATCGATGTTGGTTATTCCGAGGGCAAATGCCACGAGTGATCCAGCGCCAGATCCTCTTCCTGGTCCAACAGGTATATCATTTGTTTTTGCCCAATCGATGAAATCTGACACAATTAAAAAATAACTTGCAAATCCCATTTTATTAATGATTTGTAATTCTTCATTAAGTCTCTGTTTGTATTTAGTTTGCTCATGATCAGAGAGAGTATTAGATTTTTTTCTCATCAATGCTTTCAGACCTGAATGCGAGAGGGTCTCTAAATAATTTTCAGCCGAATTATTATTTGGAATAGGAAAAACAGGAAGAAAAGATTTACCTAAATCAAGATTTAGATTACATCTCTTTGCAATTTCGACAGTATTTGATATTGCTTCAGGTATATCTGAAAATAAATCTGATATTTCAGAAGGTGTTTTCAAGTATTGATCTTCACTATATGATTTTTTTCTATTTGAATCTGAAAGAATTGTGCCGTTTTGAATACAAACTCGAGCTTCATGGGCATGAAAGTCATCTTTTGATAAAAATCTAACATCATTCGTAGCAACAACAGGGACAGAAAAATTATCAGCTAAATGAATTGCTTCATTAATATAATTTTCTTCTTGATTTCGATTCGTCCTGTTCAGCTCGATATAAAAACGATCTCCAAATAAAGCTTGCCAAGATTCAAGTAATCTTGCTGAGAGATCATGATGGCCATTTAAGAGTGATCTGCCAATATCACCTCTTACTCCTCCTGATAACGCTATTAATCCTTCACAATTATTCTTATCAAGCCACTCTTTATGGAGTCTTGGTCCAAAATTAGTTTGGCCATCAAGCCAACTCTTCGTTATTAAACGAGTAAGATTTTTATAACCCAAATTATTTTTGCAGAGAATAATCAGGTGATCATGCCTCTTTTCATCATCTGGGTTCGCTATAAAAAGATCACAGCCAACAATTGGTTTAATGCCAAAATCAAGAGCTTTACGATAAAACTTTACCATACCAAAAACATTATTTTGGTCTGTAATTGTTACAGCAGGAAATTCACTTGAGACACAACTCTGCATCAACTCTGGTACTCGAATCGTACTATCTACTATTGAGTATTGAGTGTGAATGTTTAAATGTACGAAATTTTTTTTCATCTGAATTGAATCAAACTATAACTGGTAAAATTAAAGTTAGATAATCTACATTATCAAATACTGTCAAATCATCAAGCAGCATTTATATTGAGAAAGGTTTAAATGTGAGTCTATGTTGTGGGGATGGGCCTAATAACGAAATAATATCAATATGTTTCTTAGTGCCATAACCTTTATGTTCAGAAAAAAGGTAACCATCGTAAATTTTATCAAAATTTGCCATCATTTTATCTCTATAAACTTTTGCTATAATCGAGGCTGCACTTATTTGAGGAGTCTTTTCATCCCCTCTCACTATGGCATCACCTTCAATGACGATATTATTAAAAATTAAATTTGGAAGACGATTTCCATCTACTAAAACAAACGATGGAAAGATATTTGATGCAAGTATTGATCTCCTCATAGCTAGCATTGTTGCCTCTAAAATATTAATTGCATCAATTTCAGATGCATCGCAATAAGCAATTGACCATGCTAAAGCTGTTTTTTTAATTTTATTTGAGAGTTTTATTCTATTTTTTTCGCTAATTTTTTTTGAATCTTTCAATCCATCTGGAATGCAATTTAAATTCAGTATGACTGAAGCGGCAACTACTGGGCCTGCGATACACCCTCTTCCAACCTCATCAATACCTGCTATAAAAGAATTATTATATCTTCTCATGAAGACTAACAACCTCATGAGCAGCTTGGCAGTTTGCATTCTTTGATAATATATTTCTAATTTTTTTCATATCGCGCACCATTGCTTCTCTTAATTTTTCCTCCGAAAGAATTTGAAATGCCTTTTGATGCAGATCATTTTCGTCAAAATTTTGGATGTATTCGGGAATAAGATTTTTCTTAAGCAATATATTTGGAAGTGTAAAATACTTGGTTTTAACTAATGCTTTCATTATAAAGTAAGAAGAACTGGAAATTTTATATGCGGCAATGGTTGGACGCTCAAGTAAAGCTGACTCCAAGACTGCAGTCCCCGAAGCAGAAATCACGATGTCCGACGCAATAATAGATTCATAAAATTTATTTTTTTCACAAATGTTGAAATATTTCCCCATCTCATATTCATTAACTGTATTGTTGAATATTTTTTTTATATCGTTTGATGCCATCGGTGCAATGAAAGAGATATTATTGTTTGACTGCCTCATCAATTTGGCAGTTTTAACAAAAATTGGTCCTAATTGACGAATCTCATCAACTCTGCTCCCTGGTAGAATAGCAACAAGAAAACAAGTCTTTACTCCTAGTCCATATCTAATTTTTTCCTTATTTAAGTTAAATGGGATTGTTTCAGCCAGCGGGTGCCCGATATATTTCGCTGGAATTTTATACTTATCATAAATCAGTGGCTCAAACGGGAGAATGCATAGCATTTTATCAACTGATTTTTTTATCTTTTTTACGCGATTTTTCCTCCATGCCCATATCGATGGAGAAACATAATGTATTGTTTTAATACCAGCTTTTTTTAGGTTTTTTTCAAGGGTCAGATTAAATTCAGGAGCATCCACACCAATGAAGACATCCGGAGGATCATTGATCCATCTATCGGTCAAGTTTTTTCTTAGTTTGATTAATCTTGGAAGCGCTTTCAGTGGCTCAATTATACCCATAAAGGATAATTCGTCATATGAGGTCCATTGATCACCTCCCAACTCCAATAATTTTGGCCCAATGACACCCTCAATAGTTGCATTAGGAATTAATTTCTTTAACTCTTCAAATAATCCAGCACCCAGATTATCGCCAGATTTTTCGCCAACAACGATACCTATTTTCATAAATTATCTGATAATTCCTCTCTCAGAGGAATTCTTTAGTGACTCAAGAAGTGGTTTTAATTCAGGTTGATTATTGGATAAATTCTCTATCTCGGAAATTGCAGAGCTTAACTTTAAATCTTTTCTGTATAAAATCCGATAAGCATCTTTTATATTTTTAATCTGATCTTGTTTGAAGCCTCTTCTTCTTATTCCCTCTATATTTACGCCTCTAGGTTTTACTGGTTGGCCCTCAGCCATTATATACGCAGGAACATCTCTTGTTGTCAGTGTATTCATACCAATAAAACTGTGTGCACCAATTCTTGTAAATTGATGTGCACCAGTAAAACCTCCAAAGATAGCCCAATTATCTACTCTCACATGACCAGCTAATGTAGCATTGTTCGCGAATATTATGTTATCTCCAACCACACAATCATGTGCTATATGAACATAGGCCATAATCCAGTTATTACTGCCCAACAAGGTCTTGCTATTATCTTGGGTCGTCCCACGATTAATTGTGCAATATTCTCTAATTGTATTGTTATCTCCAATTTCTAGCGATGTCACCTCATTACTATATTTTTTATCCTGGGGGTCGCCTCCAATTGCAGCAAATGAGTGAATATGATTATTTTTTCCAATTTTTGTTGGACCTTGGATGACAACATGACTCTCAATTTTGGTCCCACTATCTATCTGAACTTCATCTCTGATCACAGAGTAAGCGCCTATACTTACATTAGAATCAATGCGAGCTTTTTTTGAAATAATAGCAGTATCATGAATCATAATTTTAAGTCGCTCGGAGCACACATAATTTTTGCATCAACGGATATATTCCCTCCCACTTCTGCGATACAATTATATCTCCACATACCTTTAATTACGCGATCTACTTTTATGTCGAACTTAATTGTGTCACCCGGATGAATTGGAAACCTAAACCTTGCTTTTTCAACTCCAACTAAATAATAAATTGGTTTTGGCTCAATATCATCAACTGTTAAGTGCCCCAGAACACCTCCTGCTTGAGCCATTGCTTCGAGAATGATTACGCCAGGTACAATAGGCTGCCTGGGAAAATGGCCCTTAAAATATGATTCTGAAGGTTTAATTATTTTTTCAGCAATTATGCTTTCACCTAACTCATAGTCAACTATTCTATCTATATGCAAAAAAGGATCTCTATGAGGAAGGAGCTTCATTATCTCATTTCTATCTAAACTTTTATTGCCCATTACATTAATTCAATTTCTTAGTGATCGTTTAAATTTTGCTACTAGTTTTTTCCATTTTTTATCGTTCTCAAATGGAATTGAACCTGAATATATTCCTGGTTTCTTAATATCTTTAGTCACGACAGCCGCTCCATTTATTCTAACATCATCACAAACCTCAATATGACCGACTATTCCAACCTGACCAGCAATCATACAGTTTTTTCCAATATTCACACTTCCTGCAATTGCTGCAGATGATGCGATTGCTGTATGCTCCCCAATCACTGTGTTATGCCCAATTTGTATTAAATTATCCAATCTGACACCGTTTTCAATCACCGTATTTTTTATCGATCCTCTGTCAATTGTTGTATTTGATCCAATCTCAACATCATCACCAATTATTACACCGCCAATCTGATTAATTTTTTTCCATCCATTGGGAGTTTTAACATTACCAAAACCGTCAGCACCAATGACAACTCCCGGATGTATTTGGGTTCTCTCTCCTATCTTTACAGAATTAATGATTGTGATATTTGCATGAAGTCGNGAATCTNTAGCAATCTCTATATCGCCATGAATAANACATCCTGGTCCAATATAAACATTCTCATTNATTTTTACGCCNTCACTAATTGANGTTAGTGGACCTACGTAGCANGAATCAGAGATNTTACAATTTTTTTCTATTACAGCGCTTTTTGATATACCAGGNCTATTAANTCTCAAAGGATGNAGAAGCTCAACTATTTTTGAATAAAGAAGATAGGGGTCATCTGTAATAATNGCTCCGACACTGCAATGCTCTATATCATCCGGACTTATAATAACTGCAGATGCTNTGGTTTCTCTNAGTTNATTGATATATGATCGATTTGNAAAGAATGATAACGATCCAGTCTGNCCAGATTCCAGGGTTGAAATGTGAGATATCTCAATATTCGGATCACCTAGGAGATCACATCCNTACCTGACTGCTAAATCCCCNAGAGTGCAAGTCAAAAGAATTCTCTCAAATTAGAAATGTTTTCCCTAGTTTTACTCACTGCTCTCGAATTGAGCTTGAAGTAACTCTGCAATTGGAGTTGTAATATTGACNGATTGGCTACCATAGAGCACTCCTCCAGCATCAGAAGCAAAAACTATGTCAAAACCATTATTTTGNGCAAAACCATTNACGACTTCTAGTAGCGATCTTTGAAGTTTTGCAATTTCTTCATTCTGCCTTAAATTAATGTCTTCCTGAAGCTCATTACCTAATCGGTTTACATCACGTTGAAGATCTCTAAGTTCTCTCTCGGCATTTGTTCTCTCCGTTGCACCCATCACTGCGGCGTCCTTTTGTACTTTTTCAGCCAGTTCTTGNANTTCTTGCTGTTTTGCTTGTAATTCCCTTTGTCTGGGCTGAAATTCTCCTTGAAGTAACTCCATCACTTCTCTGAATTGAGGTGANCTTTGCATTAGAACATTAAAACTTACCAGACCAATTTTTTGCTCTTGAGCAAAGAGAATAGATGAAAATAACAAAGTGATAATTAATATATANAATTTTTTAGCTNAGAATTTCATAACCCCTTCCAATTATTTAAAATGATTGACCAATCGAGAATTGAAATCTTTCAATTTCATCTCTATAAAACCTTTCACTTCCCTCATAATGATTTAGAGGATAAGCATAACTAAATCTAAAAAGACCCATCGGNGCCATCCACTGGACAGCAACACCAANAGACTTCTTGAGATCACTAAAAGATGTATTATATTCTACTGGATCACCTAACTTGTCAAAAAAAACTACNTCACCAGTATTAAAAACATTCCCGATNTCATAAAAAAGACTGGCTCTTATATTTTTTGCGTATTTATCAGGAAGTGGAAATAACAACTCTAATTGACTAGCTATAAGAACATTACCCCCGTAAGGTCTTCCTCTTGAGTCCTTGGGGCCCAACCAAGATTCTTTAAATCCTCTTGTTGATTTTGGTCCTCCACTNTGAAATTGCTTGAATGGAGGAAGAGCAGTCGTNTGNCCCAGAGCNTCACCATAACCAAGTTGAGTATTCCATAATCCAANCCAATTACCGAATAAAGGTTGATATCGCGTAAGATTATATCTTAAGGTCCAATATTCAACCTCACTTCCAGGCACTGTNTATGTNGCAAATAATTGTTGCCTTGTTCCTCGATCAGGAAATATTGTTCTGTTTCTNCTATCAAAGATCCAACCAGCAAGAATTTCAAAATTTGCAAATTTTGTCCCTGTAAAACCACTTCCAGCTTCATAAGGATCACCATTATTACTGACCCAGTCGATAGCTTGTGAGGTGCTATAGATGGATGAAAGCATCTCAACACTGGATAAATTTAAACCAAGACTTACCGTTTGATACTCCCCAAGTGGATATCCATAATCAATTGTTGCCCCACCGCTTGTTGTAGAGAGAGCTGAAGCAGCAGATGTAAACTGTTTATAATCTCGGTAGTTAACAGAAACCGTTCTTCTAATTCCATTCATTGTTGTGTAATAATCTGTGTGAGACATTGTAGCCTGCTTCATATACTTACTTGAGTTGAGATTGATCGCAACTCGCTCACCCGTCCCCAAAAAATTTGTATGAGTTACACTGCCATTTATATTGAGCTTAAAAAAATCAGAATATCCGATACCACCACTAAATTGACCTGGCATTCGGTATTTAAGGTCAAAATCAACATCAACCATATCAGGATTTCCCTGCACGGGGATATTCTCTACTTGTACTTCCTCTATAAATGGTAATCTTTGAAGCCTAATCTTAGATCTATCTATAAGTGTATTTGATACTACAGCACCCTCCGTTTGCCGCACTTCTCTTCTAAATACCTCATCATCAACCTCTGAAATCCCATTGAAATTAATTCTTCTAACATAGACACGCTCTCCAGGATTTACATAAAATGTCACCGCGACTTCATTTTTTTCAAAGTCCAATTCTGGAACAGGCTCAATTTCTGCATTAGCATAACCGTCTTCACCTAACCTAAATTTCATATATTCTGCTGAAGAGGTTAGAGATTGAAGGTTAAACATATCTCCTGATTTAGCAAAGATTAATGCCTCTAACTCTTCACTAGGTACTACATTATTTCCAACTAACTTTATATTAGATATGTTATATCTTGTTCCTTCATGAACATTGATGGTTACAAACATATCCTTTTTATTGGGTGAAATTGCGATTTGACTTGATTCTACCCTGAAATCTGCATAACCACGGTCCATATAAAAAGAACGAATTTTTTCCAGATCACCAGTCAATGCCTCCTTTGAATATCTATCATCTTGTCTGAGCCAAGATAGCCAATTGGCTGTATCTAACTCAAAGCCTTCTCGAATTTCACTCTCTGGATAACTATAATTTCCAATTATATTTACTTGACGAATTTTAGCTCTATCACCTTCTTTCACATCGATGCTCAAGCGGACTGTGTTATTCGGAGTCTCCTGCACATCGGTTTTGATTTGTATGCCATATTTTCCTCTGTCGTAGTATTGCTCTCTCAGAAATGAGGCTAATCTATCCAAAACAGATCGATCAAAAGTTCTTCCTCTTGTCATGCCTATATTTCTGAGCGAGACCATCAGATCTTCAGTTTTGATATCTTTGTTTCCCTCTATTGAAAATGATTCAATTGAAGGCCTCTCTTTAATAACAATAACAAGTGTGCCGCCATCACGTGAGATCTCAATATCATCGAATAATCCTTCACGGTATAGAGATTTTATTGATTCCTGAATTTTATTTTCATCTACTGAATCTCCAACATTAATAGGCAAATAATTAAAGACAGTCCCCTCAGAAATTCTTCTGAGACCCTCTACCCTCATATCTTTAACTACGAATTCATCAGCTATTGCAGTTTGCATAAGCATNAATAATATAAGTGGGAACATTAGAAGAAGATTAAAATTTTTCATTTTTTTTTGAAACACNTAAGTTCTTANATTTAATTTAACCAAATATGTCGTTATAGAACGCGATACTCATCAATATTAATATCGATATTATACCAAATTGCTTAGTGATAAGCTCAAATCTTGGAGATAATGGTGACCCTTTTATTGATTCGATAGTAAATTGAACAATCTGACCTCCGTCAAGCATTGGTATTGGAAATAAATTTATTACTCCCAAACTTATACTTATCAGGGCTAAAAATTTTAGAAATTGGTTTAAACCAGCGCTNGCAGACACACCAGCATACTTTGCAATACTGAACGGACCACTTATATTCTTTGTTGAAACTTCTCCGCTAATCATTTTAGCGAGCATAGAGATTGTAAAGATCGTTGTTGACCAAGTTTGATAAATTGATTTTCTGAACGCTTCGTCAAAATTTGATTTGTCAAGGAACCAATAATCATCCAGGTTGTCTGTGAAACCAACACCGAGAAAACCGTTAACATCTTTTCCGTCTTTTTTGCTTTCCAGTTTAATAATCCTTTTTAGTACTAATTCATCTCTTAAAAATTCGATCTGCACCTCCTCACCCGGCCTCTTCGCAACAATATCTCTTATCTCTGTAAAAGAATTTATTTGAGTATTATTAATTGAGATTATTTTATCTCCAGTTTTTAATCCATTGATATCAGCAGGACTATTTTCAAGAATTTCTCCAACAATTGGAGGTGGCTGCCANGGATAAAAACCAAGCCCACTGAAAAGNTTACCAGGTTCGGTGAGATCAGTTTTATCATCTTTTATTGAAATATTGACTAATCTCTGACCGAAGTTTTTATTTTTAACTTTTAAGCTGAAATCTTGTTTATTTACTACAGAGCTCATAATTGATGTTATTACAGTATCCCAATCAGAGCTTATATTGCCGTTTATTGAGATAATTTCGTCCTCATAAAACAATCCTGCACTAGAAGCATGAGAGCCCTCTATAACTTCACCAACTATTGGTTTCATGGTCATAACGCCATTAGAAAAAAGAAAAAAATAAGCTAAAATGGCAAAGAGGAAATTAAACAGAGGACCGGCGAATAATATCGATATTTTTGCAAATAGTGGCTGATGATTAAATGATCTTTTTATTTCCTGGGGTCCTACCTCGTCATTCCTACTATCAAGAAACTGAACATAACCACCTAAAGGGATTATGGATAGTCGATATTCGGTTTTGTCACCCTTTTTTGATTCATATTTAAATATTGATTTACCAAAGCCTACTGAAAAACATAAAACCTTCACACCAAAAAATTTTCCAGCTATGTAATGACCATACTCATGAACAGTAACTAAAATTCCAATAACAGCCAGAAAAGATAATAGATTAAAGATTAAAGGATCGAATATAGTCATAACAAGAATTTAATAATTCAATAACTCATAATGTTAAGTAAGTAATACAAATGACCGCAAATAATGGGGCGCTAGGCAGAATACTATCAACCCTATCAAGAAAACCACCGTGTCCAGGCAATATTACGCCTGTGTCATCCTTACTGGAATTTCTTTTAAAAACACTCACAGTTAAATCTCCCANTACTGAATACAAACCCATNNANAAAGAAGANAAAATTATCNGAATCNTATCAAAATTGTTAANNTCNGCAATTATGAATGCAGTTAAAGTTATAGCAAATAAACCAAAAAATAAACCTTCCCAAGTTTTCTTCGGACTAATAACCTTAGCTAGTTTTGTTTTTCCAAATCTTTTTCCTCCAAAGTAGGATCCGATATCCATCATCCATACTAGTGAAAGATAGATTAAAAAATAATCAACTGAATATTGAATTATCCAATCTATTGCGATGTATCCCAAAATAATTGAAAACAACGAAAATAATATAGAAAGTGATCTGCTAATCATTAATGGATAAGCATGCAATAATTTCAATGAAAATAACCAAAATAGTATAGAAAAATAGAAGATCAACTTTTCATCAAATAATTTATTTCCTATATACTGATAAAAACAGAAAACAATTAGCAAGAACAAGATAAATTTTATTTGGAANAATTTTTTTTCATGAATTAAGGATGACCATTCCCAACCTACAATTAAAAACAAAATAGCGATTATTGTTCTGATTAAAACCTCAGAGAAAAAGAAAACTGCTGATAAAAGTATCAGCAACCCAATAACTCCTGTGATTATTCTGTCCTTNAGCATGATTTAAACAAATGATCCGAATCTTCTTTTTCTTTTTGAATAGAAATCAAGAGCATTAGAAAATTCCTCTTCATTGAATTCGGGCCAAAGACAATCGCAAAAAAATAACTCTGTATAAGCAATATTCCACAACAAAAAATTTGAAATTCTTTTTTCCCCACCAGTCCTAATTAATAGGTCAGGATCAGGTGCATTTCCGAGTTGAAGATGGNTTGAAAGAGTATTTTCATCAATTTCCAGTTCGTCCAACTGGTTTTCTTTTACTCGTGTAACAATACCTTTAATTGCATTTAAGATATCCCACCTTGCACCATATGCAAGTGCCACAAACAAATTAAGTCCTGTATTGTCATGTGTCATTTTTTCAGCATTTTCCATTTTATCTTGAAGTTTTTTTGAAAGATTTTCTCTATCTCCTATAAATCTTATTTTCACATTATTAGAATTCAGCTCATCTATTTCATTTTCTAATGTCTCAATGAATAAGCTCATCAATAATCTCACTTCTTTGGTTGGTCTATCCCAATTTTCTGTACTAAATGCATAAAGNGTAAGATATTTTATTTTATTTGAGCTCACTATCTTCACAATATTTTTTGCGGTTGAAGCGCCTTTCTTGTGACCATATCGTCTTGATTTTTTTTTATTGGATGCCCACCGGCCATTACCATCCATAATGATAGCTATGTGATCAGGTTTAATATTCTTCATCGGATTAACAAGCCAGCTAAATTATCATCAGATCTTCTTCTTTTAATGCAATATTTTTATCAACTTCATCGACGAATCGATCCGTGAGTAACTGAATCTCATTTTGACCTTTTCTTTCATCATCTTCGCCAATAATTTTCTCAGTTAGAAGTTCTTTTACATCGCTGAGTGAATCACGTCTTATATTTCTTATTGAAATTTTTGATTGTTCTCCCTCTTGCTTTACAACCCTNATAAGATCCTTCCTTCTCTCCTCAGTTAGTGGTGGGAGAGGGATTCGAATAATCATTCCTGCTGTAGTAGGGTTCAATCCCAGGTCAGCACTCATAATAGCTTTTTCAATAGGTTGAATCATATCCTTTTCCCATGGAGTAATTTTTAGTGTTCTTGAATCTTCAATTCCAACATTTGCTACCTGATTGAGCGGAACAGTTGAACCATAATAGTCAAGGGTTATTTGATCAAGTAGTGATGTATTCGCTCGACCTGTCCGAATTTTTGTTAAATTTTTCTTTAATGATTCAATGCTTTTCTGCATACGTTTTTCAGTTTCATTTTTTATATCATCTATCATCGCACTCTCCGGATGAGCTTAATTTACTGATGTTCCAACATCTTCACTGGACATGGCTTGCACTAAAGAATTGGTTTCCATTAAATTAAAGACTCTTAATGGCAGATGATTATCTCTGCACATTACTATGGCAGTAGCATCCATTACTTTTAATTTGTCTNATAGAACTTTATCNAACGATATCTTCTTNTATTTTTTCGCATTNTTATTTTTCTTAGGNTCTGAATCAAAGATACCNTCAACCATTGTTGCTTTNAGCAAGACTTCGGCGCCTATTTCAATTGCTCGTAAACTTGCNGCAGAGTCAGTGGTAAAAAAAGGATTNCCTGTGCCTGCTGCNAGTATTATAAATCTGTNTTTCTCAAGATGNCTGACAGCTCTTCTTCTNATGTAGTCTTCNCAGACTTCATGAATTTTNATAGCAGACATNACNCTTGCCTCAGANCCCATNGATTCAAGTGCATCTTGAATTGCAAGAGCATTCATNACAGTGGCAAGCATACCCATATAATCTCCNGTNACTCGATCCATGCCTGCTCCTGCTAATCCAGCACCTCTGAANATNTTTCCNCCACCAATAACGACAGCAACCTCTACTCCTAAGTTTTTGACNTGNATCAACTCACTCGCAATTCTCTTTATGACAGAGGGATCAATACCATAGTCAAATTNGCCCATCANAGCTTCNCCACTCAGTTTTACAAGTATTCTTTTATATAGTGTNGAGGACTTTTTCATCGTATCNATTATAAAATCAAGTATTTTCTATAATTATGATACTAACTGATAAATGAANAAAAACTGAAGCAATTTAGTTAGATTTGATTCTTTTTTTTNGCGAATATTACGATTCATTTCCCTTAATTTGAGCCATGACTTCGTCAGCAAAATTTTCTTCTTTCTTTTCTATTCCTTCACCAACTTCATATCTTTTAAAACTAATTATTTCTGCTTTTGATTCTTTTAACAATTCATTGACTGACATATCAGGATTTTTTATAAATGGCTGACCCANTAATGTTACTTCTTTAAAGAATTTTTTCATCCTNCCTTGAATCATTTTATCTATAATCTCAGGAGGTTTCCCTGATGATGCAGCTTGCTCCTGAAAGATTCTTTCTTCGCGTGATACTAATTCTTCTGGAACACCTTCATTGTTGATACAGATTGGATTGGAAGCAGCAANATGCATTGCAACATCTTTTGAGNTCACTTCATCACCTCCAGTTAAAGAGACAACAACACCTATNCTGGCACCATGAGTGTANATACCCATATTGTCACATTGCTTNATTTTATCAAACCTTCTAATAGAAATATTTTCTCCAATCTTNGAGATTAGTTGAGTTCTGGCCATTTCAACATTCGTTCCNGTNGTTAGATCGATTTTGCTTAGGCTCTCTAAATCAACAATGTCGTTTTCAAGAATAGCAACAGCAACACTTTCTGCATAGTTAATAAAGTTAGAGTCATTAGCAACAAAATCAGTCTCTGAGTTTATCTCAAGAATTACTGTATGTTCAGTATCACTCTTAATAATAATTCTTCCCTCAGCAGCTATACGTTTTGCTTTTTTTTCTGCTTTNGCTTGACCTGTTGTTCTAAGCAACTCTATGGCTGAATCCAGATTTCCATCTGAATCTACTAGTGCTTTTTTGCACTCCATCATTCCGGCTCCTGTTCTCTCTCGAAGCTCTTTGACCATTGATGCTGAAATTGACATATATCTATCCCTATTAGGTTGTTTACATACTATAATCGTTCTCTCCGGCGATTAAGTTGTTTTTTTCTTCGCTACTTTTTTCTTCGNTACTTTTTTCTTCGNTACTTTTTTCTTCGTTACTTTTTTCTTCGCTACTTTTTTCTTCGNTACTTTTTTTTCTTCAATATTTTCTGGTTCATCCTCATTAAACTTATCTNGCATNGATTTTTCATCTATGTGCTCAGGAGAAGAGACATCATTCTCATTAGAAAGATCACCTTCAGANTCAGTTTTTTTCTTATCNGTTTGCTCAATTTTTGATTCTGATAATTTTTTATTAATAGAGGTTATTTTTTTCTTTTTTGTCGTAATTTTTTTTGAAATTTCATTTTCTTNAGCTTTCTTTTTTGTTGGTTTTCCATCTTCACCTAACTCTATAAATTCATCATCNCTCATTTCTGCAATAGNAATAGATTCTTTTCCCAGTGATACAGCATCAGCGGCACAGCTGCAATACAAAGAAATTGCTTTCATTGCATCATCATTACCAGGAATCACAAAATCTATTAAATCTGGTGAACAATTTGAATCTACAATTGCTACCACAGGTATACCAAGTTTCTTTGCCTCAAGTATTGCTATCTCTTCATAATTGACGTCGATGACGAATATAGCATCTGGTATGGAACCCATATCCTTGATACCACCCAGNCTNTTCTCCAGTTTTTCAGTTTCTCTTGTTANTCCGAGAATTTCTTTCTTTGTTAANCCCTCAAATCCACCCTCTTCTGCCATTTNCTCAAGATTTTTGAGTCTCTTGATTGATTGCTTTATGGTNTTNAAATTAGTCAACATTCCACCTAACCATCGGTGGTTGACATAAGGCATATCNCAATTTATCGCTTCAGATTTTATAGTTTCNCTNGCAGCACGTTTAGTNCCNACAAATAAAATTTTGCCGCCATCNGCCACNACATCTTTNATNAATTTGAATGCCTCTTTCGCCATNGGGAGGCTTTTTTCTAGATTNATGATATGCAGTTTATTTCTGGATCCAAAAATGTAAGGNGACATCTTTGGATTCCAATATCTGGTTTGATGACCAAAATGAACGCCTGCTTCGAGCATTTGGCGCATAGTTATATCTTTCATATTTTTTCTCCGGGTTATTCTTCCGTTTANCCCACCATGAAACTACAGATTAACTGAGCACCCTTCATGATGTGTCGATAAACGTGTGATTTATTTACCATTAAGGCGACAGNTTTATAACATATCATTGTTTTATGGACAAATGTTTTTGTTATAAATTTATNNTAAGANCCTAAACTCNTAAAAAATAGAGAAAAAANNCAGTTACTCCATTAAAATAACNNTCATTATTAAAGATTTTTGTATANTTTTTTATTATGAATATAAATATCAAAACAAAAGAAGAGCAGGATAAAATGAGAGTTGCNGGCAGACTTGCCGCAGATGTTCTAGATATGATTGAGGATTTTGTCAAACCTGGCGTAAGCACTAATAAGCTAGATGAGATTTGCCATAAATTCATCGTTGAAAAACAAGGCGCGACTCCAGCTCCACTGAATTACAGAGGTTTCCCAAAATCAATATGTACATCGGTAAATCATGTTGTGTGTCATGGGATACCCGGTGATAAAATATTAAGGTCAGGAGACTCTCTAAACATTGACATTACAGTTGTCAAAGACGGTTATCATGGTGATACCAGTAGAATGTTCTTCGTCGGAAAACCAAATATAAAAGCAAAAAGACTTTCTGATATAACATATGAAAGCATGTGGCTGGGTATTGAGCAATTAGCATGTGGAAAATATCTAGGTGATGTTGGAAATGCAATTCAATGTTTTGCAGAAAAAAATAGATTTTCAGTGGTTAGAGAATATTGTGGCCATGGAATCGGTAAATTTTTTCATGAAGATCCTCAAGTACTCCACTATGGTGAAGCAGGGACAGGTCCAAAATTAGAATCAGGAATGGTGCTTACGGTTGAACCAATGATAAATGCCGGAAAAAAAGATGTAAAAATACTTCCTGATGGCTGGACTGTTGTAACAAAAGATCATGACTTGTCTGCTCAATGGGAGCATACTGTCCTNGTAAAAAAGGATGGCTATGAGGTTTTAACTCTTGGTAGNGACCAAAGATAAGATTATAGANATAAAAAAGATNTTGNATTATGTATNTAAATAAGTTGGAAACNAGAGTGCAAAATTTTATTGGATTTAGTGNATGNCTTATGATGATGGGCTACGCTCTTTATGCAGAGTATGTTCTATTGCTAGATCCCTGCCCCTTATGTGTTCTTCAGAGGATTGCAGTTTCAACGGCGGGTTTATTCTTTTTAATTGCCTTTATTCATAATCCAAAATCAATCTCCAAAATAATATATGCGAGCCTCATTGGACTCTCATCACTAGCCGGTTCCTCAATAGCTGCTTGGCATATATATCTGCAAAATCTTCCAATAGATAAGGTTCCGAGTTGTGGACCAGGATTTGATTATTTAATTGGTAACTTCCCCCTNGGCGAGGCTTTACTCATAATTTTTAGTGGGTCTGGTGAGTGCGCGACTGTTGATTGGAGTTTCTTAAATCTATCAATGCCAACTTGGGTACTGATAGGATGTCTGGGTATTTTTATATTTAATCTTATNATTTATAAAAGCTCAACAAATTAATTTTTCAAGTATTCTTAAATACACCCGCGAAAGATTCGGCGTATCCTCAAAAGGAACACATTCATTGACCTTATGTATTGATGAATTTATAGAACCAATTTCAATTACCTCAGCNCCTGTTGGAGCAATGAATCGGCCATCAGAAGTTCCACCGTCAGTCGATAATTCTGGCTTTATCCCAAGCACATCTTCTATGGCATTNTTTGATGCTGTCAAAAGTGGTCCCTCCTCAGAGAGGAATGGCTCTCCAGACTCTCTGTATTTCAATTTATAACGGATCTTATGATGATCTATAATTTTAGTGATTTCATTCTTCAGTGAATCATAATTCCAAAGATTATTAAAGCGAACATTCATAGTGATAGTGACTTCTCCAGGAATCACATTGATAGCATTGTTGTTTGTGGTAGCATCCACTACTTCCAGATTGGTAGGTGGAAAAAACTCGTTACCTATGTCCCATTCATAATTCATTAGATCATTAATGACTAGACCTATATTTTTAAATGGGTTGTTCGCTAAATGAGGGTAAGCAGAATGACCTTGGGTCCCAATTACTTTCAGAAAACAGCTCAAAGAACCCCTTCTACCCACTTTTATTGTGTCACCCAGTTTTTTTTTGCTGGAAGGTTCTCCGACAATACAAAAGTCTATTTTTTCATTTCTTTCCGTGAGCTTCTCTATTACTTTTTTTGTTCCATCCCTGGCTGGGCCCTCTTCATCGCTGGTGATTAAGAAGGCAATCTTTCCGTTAAACGTTTTTCTTCTATCGATAAATGTCTCTGCAGCATCAATCATCGCAGCGAGTCCAGACTTCATATCTGCTGCACCTCTCCCGTATATCATTTTATTTCTTATTGTTGGAACAAAAGGTTCTGAAATCCATTCTTTAATAGGTCCTGGTGGAACAACATCCGTATGTCCTGCGAAACATAGCAGAGGTCCACTACCTTCTTGTCTGTGCGCCCAAATATTTTTAACTTTGCCAAAATTCATTCTTTCGCACTCAAATCCAATCGAATCGAGTCTTTTGGTAATAATTTCTTGGCAGCCGGCATCATTTGGTGTCACAGAATTACATTCAATTAATTCAAAGAGTAATTCGTTTGATGATTCTAATTTCATATCCTTATTTTTTCTTTATGGATGCAACTTCATTTCTGATGTAATCAATAATCAACTGGTCTGGATTGATTGATTTTCCGTCTAAAAAAAGTTTTTTACCGATAGCTATCAAATTACATGCTTTTGGCAAAGAGTAATTATCATCTAATACTTTTATTGATTTATTCTTATGATGATTACTGTAAATTTCGGACCCGTTTCCAACAATAGTGATTTCATTATTATTCTCAGAAATAATTTCTTGTTCTATCGGATATATTTTTATCGGTGATAAAGTCTGAATATTGTCACCTTGTAAGCCATATTTTCCAATGTATACCTCATCCATTCTTGCGTCTTGAACAACCGTAATTTTATCTAGATTGTTTTTAATCATTGCTTCTAAGGCAACTGTCTCCATCGATGAAACTGTCACAATTTCTATATCAACTCCAAATGCTATACCTTGGGCAACAGCAGCTCCAATTCGAGTACCCACAAAAGAGCCTGGACCTATACCTAGTATGATTGCATCAAGGCCATTTAATTTTATCTTCGCAATCTTAAGAGTTTCTTGGATTGTTGGTATCAAAGTCAACGAATGACTTTCTGCGTTCACCTTATGTGAACTGAAAATTTCATCTCCTTTTGAGACGGCAACAGAACATGCAACTGATGATGTATCCAATGCTAAAAAATTCATTTGTTAAACTCCTTCTTAGCTACTCATTGATTTTTTTGTTGTGGTATTTTAAAAACTCGATAACCGAAGCTCTATTACTTGTAAATTCCANAGGCTCAAGACTTTTCTTGAAAACACTTCCATAACTTTTTTTATTTATGCGATTGTCACATATTACAATTAAACCATAATCATTTTCATCTCTTAATAAACGNCCGACTCCCTGTTTTAATGACAAAACAGCTTCAGGAAGCTGATGTTCGGTGAATCCATTCTCGCCAAGCTTATTAAGATATTCCAGCCTTGCCATAACCAATGGATCAGCAGGAGATTTAAATGGTAATTTATCTATAACAACCATGTTTAATGCCTGGCCCCTGACATCAACTCCCTCCCAAAATGTTCTTGTACCAAGCAATACCGCATTTTCCTCTTCCCTAAATCTTTTTAATAGATGATCTCTTGAAGAGTCACCCTGTATTAAAAGAGACCTATTATTTAATTTATTTTTATTCTGNTGAAACCACTTTTTTGCGATTTCTCGTGATTTATTACTTGTGAAAAGAAATAAAATTCCACCTTTTACAGAGTTGATCAGCTTGCTTGATTCAGCCAACATACTCTCCGTAAACTGAATATCGTTTGTCTCAGGTAAATTAGATGGCACGTAGACAAGAGCATTTGTGTCTAATGCAAAAGGACTCCTATATTGAGAAATGTTTGCTGCTCTTATACCAAGACGATTTTGAAAATAGGAAAAATCATCATCCACAGTGATTGTTGCAGAAGTAAAAATCCACGTTTGATGTNTCGAATTTAGTTGATGTTGAANTCTGTTACCTATATCAAGAGGTGTAATATTTAATCTTATTGATCTGGATGTTACTTCAATCCANCTTAAACCTTCATCATCAAGAGAATCAATNATGCAACTCATACGATTATGAATTTTTTTTAGTATTTCTAGCATTAATTCTAATGATTCGTCTTTACCCAAAATACTGGACATAATTTCAGTGACTGCTCCTATAGCAGAATAAAAATCANGTATTAAATTATTTGCTTTTGGTTCAATCTCATCAAAAACATAGCGACCTTTCTTTCTTGGCAAGCTCGATATCAATTTCTTTAATATCTTCGATAAATTATTGATTGCTTTAATTGTTGGGGTTTCATTCAATGCTGTAACTTTCAGGAGTAGCTCCTTCATTATTCTCTCAATTTCATAGCTACTTGTAGTTACCCCAAAAAACTGGGTAGCAATGTCGGCAATCTGATGAGCCTCATCAATAATTATAACCTCAGCATCAGGAAGGAAGTCGAAGAACCCCTCTTCCTTCATTGCCATATCTGCGAATAGTAAATGATGATTTATTACGGATAGATCTGAGTTTTGAGCTAGTTTTCTTGCTTTAAAAAAATAACATTTATCATAACTAGGATCTGGACAATTATCATTTGTACAGGTGACCAATGACCATACACCAGAATTTTCTGAGATTCCTATTAACTCAGAAAGGTCTCCTGTATCAGTTTGAGACTTCCATTCATTAATTATCCTTAAATCATTAACAATTGTTTTATCATTTGAATGCGCATCATTTAATCTATGCAAACACAAGTAGTTTGATCTCCCCTTAAGCAGTGATGTTGATATTGGCCTACCCAATGCACTTGCTAAAAGAGGTAAATCTCTATTATAAAGCTGATCCTGAAGCGTCTTAGTTCCTGTCGAGATGATGGTTTTTTTTCCATTCATCAGAACTGGAGCCAGATAAGCGAATGTTTTTCCAATTCCTGTTCCAGCCTCAATTATGAGGTTTGTTCTTTCTTGGATTGCCGAATTTATATCGAGTGCCATTTCTGTTTGGCCTTCTCTAGTACTATAGTCAGTTAAAATTTTTGAAAGCTTTCCTTGCTGACTAAAGAGATTTTTTAATTCATCCATAAGAAAATAAGAATTTTTAAATTTAATTTGATTTGCCAATTCAATCTCATGTTAGATTAAGTTACAATCGATTTTTATCCTTAATGAGAGCTAAACTCAATTTCTTCGGAAAACGTCAGTTTGAAAAATCAAATTAAAGCTTCTTTGCCTGAGTTATCTCATTGGATTGATGAGGTCGCTAGCCATACAAATCCAGATAAGATCCATCTATGTGATGGTTCTGAGAATGAGTATCAGCTTCTAATAGATCAAATGAAAGTCACTGGGGATCTCATTGAATTAGATAAAGACTCATACCCAAATTGCTTCCTTCATCGATCTGATCCAGAAGATGTTGCGAGGGTTGAACATCTAACATATATCTGTACTTCTAAAAAAGATGATGTGGGATCAAATAATAATTGGATGGAGCCAAAAGATGCTCATGCAAAAATGGATAAGTTATTTGAAAATTCTATGAGAAATAGAACCATGTATGTAATTCCATATTGCATGGGACCAATTGGCTCACCTTACTCTCGATGCGGGATTGAAATAACTGACAGTCCCTATGTGGTTGCTAATATGAAACTCATGACCCGCATGGGAGAAGATGCGCTTAAGAGGATATTTGAAGAAAAAGAGTATGTAAAAGGTTTGCACTCAACGGGAAAATTGGATCCAAATGAGAGATTCATAATGCACTTTCCAGAGGAATTATCTATAAAAAGTTTTGGCTCTGGTTATGGAGGTAACGCATTACTAGGTAAGAAGTGTCATGCCCTCAGGATTGCAAGCTGGCAAGCTAAAAAAGAAGGATGGCTTGCAGAGCATATGTTAATTGTTGGTGTAGAAAATCCAGAAGGAGAAAAACACTACATTGCCTGCGCTTTTCCATCAGCATGTGGAAAAACTAATTTAGCCATGCTCATCCCTCCTAAATCACACAAAGGATGGAAAATATGGACTATTGGTGATGACATTGCATGGCTCCATCTTGACAAGACAGGTCAAATGCGAGCAATCAATCCGGAGGCAGGTTATTTTGGTGTAGCCAAAGGAACCAATGAGGCGACGAATAAAAATGCATTTGACATGATTAAGAAGGATACCATTTTCACCAATGTTGGTTTAACTAGAAAAAATGAACCATGGTGGGAATCTAAAGATATTGGTGAACCAACAATTGACTGGAAAGGCAAAGAATACAATAGCGATAATGGTCCTGCAGCGCATCCAAACTCACGGTTTACCGTTTCCGCTAAAAATAATCCCTCGTATTCCTCGCTCGCCGAGGCTCCAGAAGGAGTTCCAATTTCAGCAATAGTTTTTGGTGGAAGAAGGAAAAAATTGGCCCCACTTGTATACGAGGCTAAAAACTGGAAACACGGTGTTTTTATTGGGGCTGGTATGGCATCTGAAACAACAGCTGCTGCAACTGTTAAAAAGGGTGTACTCCGGAGAGACCCGATGGCGATGTTGCCATTTTGTGGGTATAACTTCGCTGACTATTGGTCCCATTGGATCTCTTTTGATAAAAAAACCAACAAACTTCCGAAAATCTTTCATATAAATTGGTTCCGTAAAGATAATGAAGGAAAATTTCTCTGGCCAGGTTTCAATGAAAATTTGAGAGTACTCAGATGGATAATTGACAGATGCGATGAAAAAATTAATGCAAGAGAGACAGCAATTGGTTTCCTACCCCACGCATGTGACATAGATACAAGCGATCTTGATATATCTCAACAAAATATAGATGAGCTTCTATCTATTGATGAGAATGATTGGATTGAAGAAATTAATTCTATAGGAAAATACATACTAAGTTTCGGTGAGCGAGTGCCGACTGAATTAATCAATGAATACAAAAAACTTAATAAATCATTGGAGAATAATTAGACTTGCAACCTATTTTTCAGCAACGACATAAGCTATCCATGACAAATCTGGTTCGCCTTTGTCCTCATGAAAAAATTCTCCATTGCCCTCGCCTTCTTCATCTTCGCCCTCCCAGAAAAACATTACTTTTTTATAACCTGATTCCAATAATAATTCTCTAATTTCGGGAGCGGTCCATAATCTCCAGTGATATGTGAATGCATCTTGAATTGTTGTTCCATCAGGAAACTCAAAACTTATACTGCAATCAAGAAAACTCGTAAGTGGATAAAAATTATTTTGCTTCCATATATAAGTAAATCTCTGATGTTCTGTCCTTTCTTCAAGCTCCTGATATGCCTCTGATCCACCGAACAAATCAAGAAATAATAACCCATCATCCTTGAGGGAATCATGTGTATTCTTGAAATACAAACCCAGTTCTTTTCTCGTTTTGAATGCAAAGTAACTAAAATTAAATGCCGCGAGAACATCACTTTTTTTTGCATTCGCCTGATTAACATCAGATTCAATTAANTTAATTCTTTTCAGCTCACTCACATTTAATTTATTNAACCGATTTTTAATTGACCAATCAAGAACTGAACAATCATTATCAATTGCAATTGCTTCAAAATTTTCTCCTTGTTTGATCCATTTATATGAAGATAATGCGGTTCCACAAAAATCTTCTCTATAAATATAGGCTTTCTTGCCCTTTATTTTCGTATAGGTTTCTTGCATGAACTCGATTTCATGCTCTACGTTTTGAACAGATTTTTCGTAAAGATCGTGTATGTCTGCTTTTTTTGACTGGGACAATTTATTTCTCTTGGATTTCGTGTTAGCGATATCAAACAATTTCAATCATGTGGTCGAGAGCATACTGCAAAACCTCAACACCGGCTTTGTCTCTTGAAGAATTTTGACTTATATAACTTCTCCAAAATTTAGCTCCCGGCTGATTAGCGAACAAGCCTAACATATGACGAGTAATATTTTTTAGCTTGATTCCCTCTTTTAGTTGCTCTTCTATATAAGGGTACATTTTTTCAACAATATCTCTTCTTGTTATNACTTCATCATCATCAGAATGTTGAATCGCCCTCTTTATTTTGTTTAAAAACCATGGATTACGATAGGCATGTCTGCCTATCATTATTCCATCCATGACTTTTAAGTGGTTANTACAATCCTGAATATCGTTCAAACCTCCATTCAATACTATNCTCAAATGATTAAAATCAGACTTTATTCGATAAACACGTTCATAATTTAACTGTGGNATGGATAGATTTTGCTTAGGGCTTATGCCAGACAGAATTGCTTTTCTTGCATGAATGATAAATGTCTCACATCCAGAATTACTTACTGTTTTGATAAAATCATAGAGAAATTCATAACTATCTTGGTCGTCAATTCCAATCCTAGATTTTACGGAAACAGGAATATCAGTAATTTCTTTAATCGACTGGACACATTCTGCGATGATTTGAGGCTTTGCCATCAAGCAGGCTCCAAATGAACCACTTTTCACTCGATCACTTGGACAACCAACATTAATATTAATCTCATCAAAACCTGATTTTGCACCAATTTCTGCCGCTCTTCTCATTTTCAGTGGATCATTACCTCCAAGTTGCAGAACAACGGGATGCTCAGACTGATCGTAAGACAAGAGTTTTTTGTGATCGCCATGCAAAATTGAGTCTGCAACAATCATTTCAGTAAATAGGTGCACATCAGGATTTATCAGCCGCATAAAATAACGACAATGCCTATCAGTCCAATCCATCATTGGTGCGACTGAGATGTATTTTTCATTCGAAATCATTTTTTTATCATATCAAAATTAGAAACTGGAAAATAAAGTGATAAACTAATCTTTGAAATTTTATGTACACAAACAATGAGATTAAACAATGATTAGACCAATNATCATCATTATTGTAATANTTTTACCATTCNTAATGATTTTGGCTCACAAAAACTATCTNAAGAAAAATAAAAAAGAAATCTCATCGTTNAACCCGATTTATATCAGTTTGATTGTTATATATGTTTTTTTTATATTTAAACTAGCGGATGTTTTTTAAGTAATTTTTACAANATGAAAAAAAAATTCAAAAACTTTTCAGAATTTTATCCATACNATCTTCGTNAACNNAACAATAAGTACACCAAATTACTTCATTTTATTGGGTCNAGTTTATTTATATANTTTCAAATCANATTNATGACTANCCTTGAATTAAAAAATATCGCATNTGGCNTTATCTCTGCTNANGGTTTGGCGTGGTTCAGTCACTTTACTATTGAGAAGAATANGCCAGCTACATTTTTNAATCCNATTTACAGTTTTTTTGGTGATTGTGTNATGTATTATGAAATCTTAAAAGGAAAGCACAAAATCNTTTAAACTTTACTACTAGGTTGATTCATGTAAAATCTAGATTACGCCGATTTGATCAGCTTGCGGGCGTAAAATAAATTCAGCTAAANAGAAACNCCTCGTTTAGCATAAGCTTACGAGGTTTTTTTATAAGAAGCTTGGAGTCATGGAGCTTTATTAAAAATTCTTATCTGATCATTCATAACAACCTAGATAGAATTTTTGGAGAATACCATGAAAGTCAATATCAGAATCAACGAAATTATAAAAAATAAAAAAGCTCTAACTGCTGATGGAGCAACAGGTACAAATTTTTTTAAAATGGGATTAGATTCTGGCTATCCACCTGAAATGTGGAATATTGAAAAGCCAAAAAATGTAGCATCCAATCACAGAGATTTTATTATTGCTGGGTCTGATATTATTCTAACAAATTCATTCGGAGCAAATAAATACCGCCTGTCTCTGCATAACATGGAAGCCAGAGTTTATGAATTAAACTATGAGGCAGCTAGAATTGCTAAAAAAGTAACTAAAGATTTTCCTCGCGACATAATTGTCGCAGGTTCNATTGGTCCCACTGGAGAATTAATCTCTCCTTTGGGAGAATTACATGAAAATGCCGCGATAGATTGTTTCTTCGATCAGGCTTTTGCCTTGAGTGAAGGTGGTGCAGAAATAATTTGGATTGAAACAATGTCATCTATTGAGGAAATGGAATGCGCTATCATAGCTTCTATGAAAACCAGGCTTCCAATTGTTTGTACATTCAGTTTTGATTCTCACGGTAAAACGATGATGGGTTTGGAACCCAAAGATTTAATTGAGCTTGCTGAAAAATATTATCCCAATGTGATCGGTTATGGAGCTAATTGTGGTATCGGAACACCAGATATAATTGCGTCACTTATTTGTCTGGCTCGCGACAGAAACAATAAAGAGATGCATCTAGTAGTTAAGGGTAATTGTGGAATACCAGAACTTATTGAAGGAAAAATAGAATACAAAGAAACTCCTGAGCACATGGGGATATATGCAAACTACGCATGCAATATAGGTGCAAAAATCATAGGTGGNTGCTGTGGGTCAACTAGCTGCCACATAAGAGAAATAAACAAAAATATAACNAGTGACACAAATCTCGAAATTAATATTGATTCNATTACAAAGAATCTAGGAGAAATTTCATCTGGCAATATAAATCTGATAAATAATAAAATTCCAGAAAAAAAGAGAAGGGATACTAGATCGAGGAGATAAATATCCTTTGATCTATTTAAATTCTCTTGTATCTTTGAAAACCATCTTCGGCCATCTTTCTTTTGTTAAATCTAAATTTACTCTTGTTGGTGCAAGATAGACTAAGGATTTGCCGTGATCATAAGCTAAATTTTCAATATTTTTTTCCTCAAAATCATTTGACAAATTCTTATCTTCAGATACTACCCAATGAGCTGTAGCAATATTTATTGATTCGTAACTACAATCAACCTTGTATTCATGAAGGAGCCTGTGAGCAACCACATCAAATTGAAGTATACCGATGGCACCCAATATTAAGTTGTTATTATTCAATGGTTTAAATAACTGAGTCGCTCCTTCTTCACAAAGTTGCGTAAGACCCTTGTTTAGAGCTTTGAGTTTAAGGGGATCCTTGAGAATTACTCGTCGGAATATTTCTGGTGCGAAATTAGGTATTCCTATGAATTTTAAGTTCTCTCCTTCTGTAAAAGAGTCTCCTATGTTAATCGTTCCATGATTATGAATACCAATTATGTCACCAGCAAAGGCCGTTTCTGTTTTTTTACGATCTGAAGCCATAAATGTAATGGCATCTGAAATCTTAATTTCTTTTTCTGATCTNGTATGAAACAACTTCATTCCATTTTTGTATTTCCCTGAACAAATCCTTAAAAATGCAATTCTGTCTCTGTGTGCTGGATTCATATTGGCCTGAATTTTAAAAACAAATCCAGTCAATTTATCCTCATCAGCTTCAACACTCCTTATATCAGTATCGCGAGATTGAGGTTTTGGTGAAATTATCACGAACTCATCAATCAATTCCCTCACTCCGAAATTTGAAATAGCTGAGCCAAAAAATGTTGGTGTCAGTTTACCTTGCGCAAACGAATCGTTATTAAATACAGGGTAAACTTCCTTAATTAGATCAACTTCTTCATAAAATTTTTCAGCATCTACACCCAAAAATTCTTTGGCCTCATCAGATCTTACTGATTCAATAATCTTGGTTTCGCTCTCTTCGGAATTATTAATTTTTTTATTGTATACATAAATTTTATCTTCACCTATGTGATAAATTCCTCTTAGATTCGATCCCATACCAATTGGCCAAGTAATTGGGACACAGTTAATCTTCAGAATGGATTCTATTTCATCTAATATTTCGATGGGCTCACGGCCCTCTCGATCTAATTTATTCACAAATGTAATTATTGGTGTGTCTCTGAGTCTGCATACTTCCATTAACTTAATTGTTCTTGATTCAACTCCTTTAGCACAATCAATAACCATCATTGCTGAGTCAACAGCAGTAAGTGTTCTATAAGTATCCTCTGAAAAATCTTCATGACCAGGCGTGTCTAATAAATTAATCACATAACCCTTATAAGGAAATTGCATTACTGAAGATGTNACTGAAATACCTCTTTCTTGTTCCATTTTCATCCAATCTGAGGTTGCATGCCTTTTGGCTTTTTTCCCTTTTACCGAGCCAGCCATTTTAATAGCGCCACCAAAGAGCAGTAACTTCTCTGTTAGTGTGGTCTTACCTGCATCCGGGTGAGAAATTATTGCAAAAGTTCTGCGATTATCGAATTTTACTGATGAAGATTTCATAGGATTTTTAGGATAAAAAATAATTTTCTTAAATAACTAAGATAAATTTGGATTATTGTTTATAGCCGATTTTTTTGGTATTTAAGAAAAATACCTTTGCGTCTTCTCTTCCATTATGGTCCCTATAATAATTTTGCCTCACTCCAATTAGCTCGAATCCTTTTTTCTTATAAAGAGCGATCGCTTGAATATTGGAGGATCTGACCTCTAGGTAAATCTCATTGAGACCCCTGCTTTTTATGTCTTCTATTAAAAGATCCATTATTTTTTCCCCAAATCCTAGTCCTCTACAATCCTTATCTACGCATAAATTTAAGATTTGAGCATCATGACTTGTGGTTGAGACAACAGAATAGCCAATAATCTTGTCATTAAAATTAGCAACTGTACACAGATAACCCGATGATAAACAGTCACTAAATATTGTTCTGGTCCATGGGTATTCATAATTTCTTCGCTCGATATCAGCAACGAAAACAATATCAGACACATCCATCTGTGAAAACTTCAAATCGAGATCAGCAATTCCATTTCTAGTCATACTCATATGGACGATAAGTGACTGATATTTAACCAAAGATCTTTCTTTAGATCAGCATTCATATAAATCTCATCAATTGAGTGAGTTATGATAGCAGGGAAACCATATACTGAGGTGCCTTCCTCAGGAATATTATCCTTGTTTTTTTTATCACTGAGTTGCTNAGTGATAGTTTTCCCCATTAGAATTATATTTTTTGGTTTTATTTCATTAACGCCATTTTCAAAATTTCGTTTACAACACAACCTAGAGATAATTACATCTTCTTGATTGAGTCCAATCGAAAAAACTATTGCTTCAATCAATTTTATGTATTTTTCATCTTGCGATTCATCAAAATCTATAATATCTCTATCAGATGATTCATATAGAATCATTAATTTTGACTGAGTATTCAATTCATATGAACATGCTTCGTTAAATTCAGCATTACAATATAGGCATAACTTTTCTTTTTGAGTGCTTGTATTTGAGATAGCACTATTATCAGATGAGCTTTGACCTCTCATACACCAGACATCAATCCCAATGTGGTGGAGGCATGTATTTTTAGTTAAATTTTTTGAATTACTCATAACTGAATAATATTAGTAATAATTCTTTCGTAGCATGCATATAAATTAGTGGTTCGTATTTAAATCAAAGAAAGCATTTTTTCTATTATGATTACATAATGTGTAGAATATCGATTATATACAAATCAAGAAGATTAATATGTTTTATTCTAAGTTGGGATTAACCACAATTAAAGAAAATCCATCTGATGCTGAAATTATAAGTCATCAACTTATGCTCAGAGCTGGGTTAATAAGAAAACTCTCTGCAGGACTTTATACATGGATGCCAATTGGTCTGAGGGTACTCAGAAAAGTAGAAAATATTGTCAGAGAAGAGATGAACAATGCTGGAGCTCAAGAAATACTTATGCCAGCAATACAGCCAAGCTCCTTATGGGAGGAGTCTGGACGATGGAATGAATATGGTTCATTGTTACTTAGAATAAAAGATCGTCATAATCGAGATTATTGTTTTGGACCGACACATGAAGAGGTTATTACGGATATTGCAAGAAGAGAACTTCGAAGCCACAAACAACTCCCTCTTAATTTATATCAGATTCAAACAAAATTTCGTGATGAAATTAGACCGCGTTTNGGTGTAATGCGNGCTCGTGAATTCCTGATGAAAGATGCATATTCATTCCATCTNGATCAAGACTNTTTGGAACAGGGATANAATTTGATGCATGAAGCTTACTCAAAAGCTTTTAAAAGAATGGGCTTAGAGTATAGNGTCGTTGATGCAGACAGTGGTGAAATCGGAGGAAATCGATCACAAGAATTNCATGTGATAGCNGATTCTGGAGAGGATNCTATTGCCTACTGTGACGAAGAAAATTATGCTGCAAACATAGAGCTCACTCCAACATTAAAGAGTCAAGTAAAAACAATAGAATCAAAAAAAAGAAGAGAAAAAAAACATACGCCAAATACCAAAGATATTGCCTCATTATGCAACCTATTGAAGGTAGAGCCAAAAGATACAGTAAAAACACTGCTACTTAAGGGGGAAAAACGGCCGATAGCTGTTGTTTTAAGAGGAGATCATCAATTAAATATCATTAAAACAGCAAAAATCCCAGGTATATCGTTGCCTGTAACGATGGCAGATGAAAAAGAAATAAAAAAAGAAACAGGCTATGATTTTGGTTTTATCGGACCGATCGATCTCGGATTAGAAATATATTTTGACCATGCTATTGCTGGTATGGAGAGTTTCATTTGTGGTGCCAATGAAAAAGACTATCATTTTATTGGTGCAAATTTTTCTGATGATCTTGGAAGTCCTGATACAATTGATCTCAGAAATGCAGAAGCTGGAGACTCTTCACCAGAGGGAAAAGGGAAACTAAGTATCGCACGAGGGATCGAAGTAGGACATATTTTTCAACTTGGAACAAAGTACAGTGAGGCTCTAAAAGCAACTGTTCAAGATGATTCAGGTAAGGATGTTCCATTATCAATGGGTTGCTATGGCATTGGAATTTCGAGAATCGTCGCTGCAGCAATTGAACAGAATCACGATGAAAATGGAATAATTTGGCCAGAGAGTATCGCNCCATTTAAAGTAATAGTCATTCCAATAAATATGCATAAATCAAAAGAAGTAGAAACAGCGGCAATGGACCTCTATGAGTTTCTCCAAGATCAAAATATTGAGGTACTATTTGATGATCGTAGAATTCGTCCAGGTATACAATTTGCGGACGCAGAGTTAATTGGGATACCAAATAGAATTGTAATAAGTGAAAAAGGAATTACGAATAATCAAATAGAATTCAGAAGCAGAAATAGTCAGGACTCTGAGATGCTCTCAANAGAAGAAGTTATCAACCGAATCATAAGCTAGCAATTAAGGGTNATTCNNNTGATAAGCATCTATTATAATCCAAAATGTTCTAAATCAAGGAAAACATTGGAAATTCTCAGAAAAAAAAAGAAAAAACCAAAAATTATTCAATATTTAATCGAAACACCTAAGGATTTCGAATTAATCCAAATAGCTGATATGCTNAATAAGGAAGTAAGCGAAATAGCAAGAGTGCGAGAGATATCAAATAAGCACGAAAATTCATTGTCATCTATGGATAATTATTCAGCCTCAAAGTGGTTATCTGATAACCCTAAATACATTGAAAGACCCATTGTAATTAATCATAAAAAAAATAAAGCCGTGATTTGTAGGCCGCCTGAAAAAGTTTTGGAGGTTTTNTAAAAATGAAAGAAATTCTTATTCTCTATTTCTCTAAATATGGGGCAACAGAATTATTAGCAAGGGAAATAGCTAATGGAGTTGATTCAGTTGAGGGCGTGTCGTCAAAAATAAGAACTGTCCCTTCCATCCCAATTAGCAATAAAAAAAATGATGATATACCAGACCAAGGTCCGCCCTATATTGAAAAACAAGATCTCTTTGACTGTGATGGGTTAATTTTAGGGAGCCCGTGTCGATTTGGCAATATGGCTGCAGAACTTAAATATTTTCTCGATAACACGACAAATGAGTGGATTAATAATGCACTTTCAGAAAAGCCAGCTGGTGTTTTTACTTCTTCTGGAAGTATGCATGGCGGGCAAGAATCCACTCTTTTAACTATGGCAATACCCTTACTTCACCATGGGATGTTATTGACTGGAATTCCTTTTTCAGAAAAAGAATTATCAACTACAAGAGAAGGTGGAACACCCTATGGGCCAAGCCATGTTTCTGATGAAAAAACTCGAAAAATACTTTCTCCAGATGAGGTGAGTCTAGCTAGAGCACTTGGTAAGAGGATTTCCAGGATTGCAAAACAACTCAATTAGACTGATTAATTACCTCCTTAACAAATGGAATAGATAGTTTTCGCTTAGCTATCAATGATGCGTTATCTAAACGATCCAGTATCTCATAAAGACTGGTCATATCCCTATTTACTCTTTTTAGAAGATAATCCAGAACTTCATCGCTTATTTCTATCCCNCTAAATTTTGCCCTTAATCTTAATGCATTCTTTGATTCTTCATCATTTANATGTTGGATTTTNTAGGATGGTAAAATTGAGAGCCTACTCTGAAGATCGTTTAAAATAAATCCTGAATTAANGACCTTTGANCTTGATGATGNTACCAAAGACAATTTTCTATCTAAAAGCTGNTTACATAAGTNAAAAATAGCANGCTCCCATTCTCTTTTTCCNGCNCATAAATCAATGTCATCAATACACACAANATTCCTACTAGACAGATCCTGAATNACATGAGGATCATGGCTNATTAATTCTTTCATTGGTATATAAACACAATTATTTNCCATGTTGTCACTGACAGCTTGAAGCAAATGACTTTTTCCNGATGCAGTTTCCCCCCATAGCCAAAAACCATCAAATNTNTCTGATGANCCATCTAATTCTGATAGAAGTTGATATATTTCTTGGTTTCTTGCTGGAAAGAAACTTTCAAAAACAGCGAAATCATCTAATTGAACCGCTAATGACAATTGCCCCACAGACATATACTCCTTTTAACTAGCTCCCAACTAGTTAATATTTCTTTGAGAATTAATTCTTCTTACCCAGGACATTATGTAGTCCAACCCACTTATGAAAACAGTTACAAATACAGCCGATCCAGTAATTATAATTATTATGTTTGACGGCCAATAGAAAGCTTCATGTGAGAGCACCATTAGGACGTAAAGTATTTCTAAAAATGTATTAATCTTGCTTATTTTTGTTGCTTCACCACGAAAAGGTTCGTAGACAAAACTATAAATAAATACACCTAAAGCAATAATTATATCTCTGGATACGACAATAACAGCAAGCCAGAGAGGGACAAGTCCTAACCATGTTAGAATAATGAAAGTTCCAGCAACCAGTAATTTATCAGCTACAGGATCTANAAGNGCTCCTACNCTTGTTCTCCAGTCAAACTTTTTTGCAAGATATCCATCTAGAGCATCAGACAANCCCGCTANCAANAAAAGAAAGAGTGCCNAATCATAACTTTCACTANANATAAGCAATAAGANAGGAATAATNAGTATTATTCTNATAATAGAGATTAAATTAGGAATAGACTTTAANTACATNTTTTNATTATTTTAATAATATATAATTCAAATGATCACTCNAATTTCTGATGTACATTTCACTGTATACAAAATCATTATNGATCTCTATTGATTTGTTTTGATTAAGCNTAGANTCTAAATCCTCTNTTAATCCNTTNTATTTTANAGTGTAAGAAACNTTATCNTCACTCACTTTATTTATCGAATAATCACTGATCATGCTTGATGATTTTAATATNNGATCTATCANTGCCAGATCATCGATAGATTCAATTTTAGTGAAGTTCAATACAATATTTTTCAGGGNTANTCGACCAGAATACTCATATCTTTCTGCCATCNNATTTGCTACNTGGTGAATAGCATCATTNAGATTTGCACTAAATTTTAAAGTATCCCTCCCAAAAAAGAATANCCATTCGATATCACTTAACTCGTCTTTTCTTACTTTTGCAGTCAANACATTAGATGCATTATATCTCCCAGACACTTCGAGCATTCTGTCAATAAAACCCGCCCATATGTCACTATAATTAATTATCTTTCGCTCATCNTCATTCATATCTGGAAATACCACTGAAATACCTCTTTCTCTGGCAANACTNTTTATCTGATCCTTAATATTTAGATTCTTGTCTATACCNGTTGAATATGAAAAAACNCTGTGGCCATAATCTGATACGACAATTTCTCTTTCACCCATAGCTGATTCAATAGCCAGAAAGATCATAATTGTTGGTCTGTCAATTCTCCATAAGCTCACCCCTGCCTCAATTAAAACCTCTTGAATAAATTCACCATCCAATGAAACTAGAACACCTCCGTTTTCATTTGGCCTGAATTGCTTTATGTATTTTGCGGGCTCAGGAAAAAATTGCTCCGTTATTTTTTTTGCATCACTTTTTTTCGGATTGGTAAGTCTCACTATAAGCTTTTCTATTGCTTGCTTCTGAATTCTAATATTGTTTCTGAGGTCCCTCATGTCAGCATCAATTTCAACTTCGAACAAATCAGGTTGCTGCGCTAACAAAANAGAATGAAAACCCAAAAAAAATAGGGATGCAATTAACAATGAAACGGATTTTTTCGATATCATGCTAGCTAACAATTATTAAAAGACTTAAAGATAATCTTATCTGCTTGCAAACTTTAAGTATATAATGATTATAATTTCATAAAAATACTCTCTAAGCATTCGAGAAAACCAACAAATTTGAAAAAAAATAACATAAAAAAGGATAGAGGACTTACTTATAAGGATGCTGGTGTTGACATTGATGCTGGTGACTTACTAGTAAGCAAAATAAAACCATTTATTAAAAAAACAAAAAGACCTGAGGTTATGGCAGAGGTGGGTGGTTTTGGAGGATTGTTTGATTTTCAATCTCAAAAATACAAAGATCCGATTTTAGTATCAGGTACTGATGGGGTTGGTACAAAATTGTTGCTCGCTCAGAATTTAAATATACATGACAGCATTGGTATAGATTTAGTTGCAATGTGTGTTAATGATGTTCTAGTTCAAGGCGCTGAACCGCTTTTCTTTCTTGATTACTTTGCATGCGGAAAACTCCATATCAACATTGCCTCTGAAGTTATAAAAGGAATTGCTAAAGGATGTGAAATGTCCGGAGCAGCATTGATAGGAGGAGAAACNGCCGAAATGCCTGANATGTATCAGGATAATGAATATGATCTCGCTGGTTTCTGTGTTGGAGTAGTGGATAGATCTAAACTTATNACNGGAGAACAAATTAAATCCAATAACACTATNATAGGTATTGCCTCGAGTGGGCCTCATTCAAATGGATATTCACTAATAAGAAAAGTTCTTGAAAATTACCANGCTGANGATAANCTTAGGCACACAAAATTAAGAACGCTTCTAGANCCAACAAAGATTTATGTTANATCTATCCAAAAGTTAATGNAAGAAATACAAATTAANGGAATGGCGCACATAACCGGGGGTGGTATTACTGAAAACCTTCCACGAATATTGAGCTCAAACCTAAAGGCTCAGATAAAAATCAATAGCTGGGAGCAGGATCCAATCTTTGAGTGGTTGGCGACTAACGGAAATATTGCAGACTCAGAAATGAGAAAAACGTTTAACTGCGGTATTGGTATGATTTTGATCGTTGATAAAAAAGATGCAAATAAAACTCTTTCAATTCTTAATGGATGTAATGAGTCAGCGTGGGAGATTGGAACCATAGTTGAGGGGTCTCACGGAGTTGAGTATATTTAAGTCAGACTCTATAAAAAAAGCTGTTGTACTCCTCTCAGGAAGTGGATCAAATTTTCAAGCAATACTTGACTCAATAACAGCTGATGAAATTGCTCTTGAGATATCTTCAGTTATCAGTAATGTTTCGGGTGCGAGAGGAATAGATAGAGCAAAAACTCATGGAATACCCACTCACATTGTTAACAATCATAACTACAGTGAGCGAATCAGTTTTGATAAAGCTCTCCTNGATAAGGTCATAAAATACAATCCTGACTATCTAATTCTTGCTGGCTTCATGAGGATACTGTCACCAGAGTTTATCAAAAAATTCAATAAACCAATTTTTAATATTCATCCCTCTTTATTACCTAAGTACAAGGGTCTCAATACTCACCAGAGAGTTCTAGATAAAAATGAAAAAATACACGGCTGTAGCGTACACCTTGTAACAGAGGAGCTAGACGCTGGTCCAATAATAATACAGGGGGAAGTACCAGTTAAAAATGATGACGATGTTAAAAAACTCGCGGCAAGAGTTCTCAAAGTCGAACATATGATTTATAAAAAAGCTCTGAATCTTTTTATTACAAATCAAATAACATATGACAATCTGAGAGTGATTAAAATAAACAATGAAATTGAAATTCCATTAAAAGTTAGAATGAACTAATTAAGTCTTTGGGAGGGTAACTCCCATCTGNCCCTGATATTTGCCTGCCCGATCTTTATAAGAAGTATCACAATCTTCATCTGATTCAAAAAATAACATTTGAGCGACGCCCTCATTCGCATAAATCTTAGCAGGTAGTGGAGTTGTATTTGAGAATTCCAAGGTAACATGACCTTCCCATTCTGGTTCCAGAGGTGTTACATTTACAATAATACCACATCTAGCATAAGTGGATTTTCCAAGACAAACTGTCAGAACATTTCTAGGAATTTTAAAAAATTCAACAGTTCTCGCTAAGGCAAACGAATTGGGTGGAATAATACATACATCTGCTTTCTTATCCACAAAGCTAGATTCATCAAATCTTTTAGGATCTACTATCACACTTTCTAAATTCGTAAACACTTTAAATTCATCTGAGCATCTTACGTCATAACCATAGCTTGAGGTTCCGTAAGATACTATTTTCTCTCCATCAACTGACTTAACTTGATTGGGCTCAAATGGCNCAATCATCTTTTCCTCTGAAGCCATTTTTCTTATCCAGCGATCTGATTTGATACTCAAGTTAATTCTCCTCCACTACAATTTTGGGAAAGTGTTGACTGTACTCTTTTTTCATAGAGGCCAGATTAATAGCCATTTTTTTTGCGCCTTCTCTAAATCTTTTAGAATACACACTATTTGGTTGAGATATGACGGATGGCTCACCATTATCAGTTTGCTGCCTTACATCAGAATTTAGAGGGAGACTGCAAAGAAGATCAATATCATATTCGTTAGAAAGTTTCTCCCCTCCGCCATCACCGAATATAGTTTCTTCTTGCTGACAATTTGAACATATATGAGTACTCATATTTTCCACAACTCCAAGAATTGGGACTGATACCTTTCGAAACATCTCTAATCCTTTTTTTGCGTCAATAAGGGCTATATTTTGTGGAGTTGTAACGATAATTGAGCCACTTACTGGGACTTGCTGAGATAGACTCAACTGAATATCTCCTGTCCCAGGCGGCATATCAATAATAAGATAATCGAGATTTCCCCAAATAGTTTGTTTTAAGAGTTGGTTCAAGGCTGATGTTACCATAGGGCCGCGCCACACTGTTGGTTTGCTAGCATCGATCAAGAACCCGATGGACATAACTTCCACTCCATAAGAAATAAGAGGATTGATTCTTTTATTATCATTACTCGTTGGTCGCTCATTTTCAATACCAAAAATTAATGGTAAAGAGGGACCATAGATATCTGCATCAAGAATTCCTACTTTTGCCCCATCTTGATGTAACGATATTGCAAGATTGGATGCGATTGTGGATTTTCCAACTCCTCCTTTACCAGAAGCGACCGCGATAATATTTTTAACTTCGGCTATTGGCTTCATTGCAGATTGAACACTGTGAGATTTAACTTCACTAGTAATNTTGATATTGATATTGCCAATCTCNGAATTTTTCCTAATCAGATTACAAAAAAAGTCTTTGTANTGCGTTAATTCCTTATCATAAAAACCNAGAACTATATCTAAATTGCATTTCNCNTTATCTATTGTTATTGANGAGAGNCGCCCTATTTGNTCAAGATGCCTATCGAGACCNAGAATTGGGGTTTTNTTTACAAGCTCAGTAATNTTTTGCTCATTATTAGAGGTCATCTTATCTATCACCAGCAGTTTTATAAATTATCAATATTGTATATCACATCAAATTTTATTCGTTATTTTATGTCAAAAAATTGAAAAAATAACTTAACCAACAATAAAAGTTATTATCATGGCATAATTCGCTGAATAACAATTAATTAACTTTAATTCACATTTTCAAGAATATGACTGCAGGCACTAAAAATATACTCGTAACCAGCGCACTTCCATACGCAAATGGATCCATCCATATGGGACATCTAGTTGAATATATTCAGACTGATATCTGGGTAAGNTTTCAAAAAATGAAAGGTCATAATTGTCTATATATTTGTGCTGCNGATGCTCATGGCACACCNATAATGATAAAAGCGCGTGAGGATAATATTANCCCGGAAGCACTAGTAGANAGAATCTCTAAACAACANCTTCGAGATCTTAANGATTTTGGAGTGGAATTTGATAATTTTCATTCCACTCATTCAACTGAAAATAAAAAGCTCGTTGAAGAAATCTTTAATGCTTTGAAAAAGAATGGACACATTTATACAAAAAATATCGAGCAAGCGTACGATGAAAAGATGAAAATGTTTCTTCCTGATCGTTTCATAAAAGGTGTTTGCCCTAAATGTCAAGCTGAGGATCAATATGGAGACGCCTGTGAAAAATGTGGTGCAACATATAATCCTAATGAACTAATAAATTCTTTTTCTACANTAAGTAACACAAAACCTGTATGGCGAGAATCTAAGCATTATTTTTTCAAATTGAGTNATTTCGAAGAAAGCCTAAAAACCTGGATTGAAGATTCCAAGCTTCATAAAAGNATAAAAAATAAACTTTTTGAGTGGTTTGAAATGGGTCTTCAGGATTGGGATATTTCAAGAGATGATCCATATTTTGGATTTAAAATCCCAGGAGAAGAAAAAAAATATTTCTATGTTTGGTTAGATGCGCCTATAGGTTACCTCGCAAGCTTTCTGAACTTTTGCAAGAAAAATAAGATTAAATACAGTGATTACTTTGATGCAGAAAGTAAGGCAGAACTCTATCATTTCATTGGAAAAGATATAGTCTATTTTCATNCATTATTTTGGCCTGCCGTCCTCNAGGGAGCAGGTATAAGNCAACCAACGAGTGTTTTTGCTCATGGNTTTTTGACGATTAATGGTAAGAAAATGTCGAAATCAAGAGGAACTTTTATAAACGGAAGAACATATCTAGATAATCTTGATCCAAGCTATATCAGATACTATTACGCGGCAAAACTGGGTCCCAGCATGGAAGACATAGACTTGAATACCGAGGATTTTGTAGCCAGAGTCAACTCCGATNTAGTGGGAAAACTNATCAACATTGCAAGCAGATGTTCTGGATTCATAAACAAACAATTTGGTAATCAGCTTTCTAAAGAATTAGATAATCAAGAACTCTTTAATCAATTTTTCTCTGCCTCAGATGACATTTCTAACCATTTTAAAAACAGAGAATACTCTAAAGCAATGAGAAAAATAATATCGCTAGCNGATAAAGCTAATCGATANATAGAAAACAAAAAACCTTGGATTATGATAAAAGATGAAACTCTTCATAAGGAGGTCCAGAGTGTTTGCACGCAAGGGTTAAATTTATTTAGAATGCTTATGATTTACCTCTATCCTGTAATNCCGGAAATATCTATTAATGCGATGAATTTGTTCAATGAGANAGANTGGAGATGGAAGGACCTAGACTCACCAATTTTAGGTAAACAAATAAAAAAATATCGTCCATTACTCACTAGAATAGAAAAGAAAAAGGTGGAAAATATAATGACAAATGAAGAAGATCAGTCAGATAAAATTACTAAAGAAACTGGAAAAATAACAATTGATGATTTTATGAAAGTTGATCTTCGTGTTGGTATTATCGAGGAAGCCAAAGAAGTAGAAGGAGCAGATAAATTACTGAAATTAATTGTGAATCTTGATAAAGAAAAACGAACAATTTTTGCTGGAATAAAATCAGCTTATAAAGTTGAAGATTTAGTAGGTAGAAGTGTAGTTGTGGCAGCAAATCTAGCTCCAAGAAAAATGAAATTTGGCACATCAGAAGGCATGATATTAGCTGCAGGGCCTGGTGGCGACCAAATATTTTTACTATCGACGGACGAAGGCGCAAAGCCTGGAATGAAGATCAAATAAAAATAAACAATCTTAATTGTTTTTAGGCATGTATAAATCGGTTAGGATGCCTTCTTGAGCCTCAGCACTGAAGGCAATTGTCTCTGATAATGTTGGATGCGGATGAACAGTCATTCCTATATCTGCCGCATCGGCACCCATCTCAATTGCTAAAGCAACTTCAGATATGAGATCTCCAGCGTACGGCCCAATAATGCCTCCCCCAATGACTCTGTCTGTTTCTTTTTCAAATAGAAGTTTTGTAAACCCTTCGTCCCGCCCAATAGCTAGTGATCGGCCACTCGCCGCCCATGGGAATCTTGATTTTTCATAATCTATGCCGTCTGATTTTGCTTGATTTTCTGTGACGCCAACCCAGGCAATTTCAGGATCAGTATAGGCGACTGATGGAATCACTCTAGCATCGAAGGAACTTTTTTTACCGCTCGCGACTTCGGCAGCAACCTTTGCTTGATGAGTTGCTTTATGGGCCAACATTGGATCACCAGTTAAATCTCCAATAGCAAATATGTTATCTATATTTGTCCTCATTTGTTTATCTACTTTTATGATTCCACGTTGATCACACGCTACACCAGTTTTTTCAATATTTATCTGATCACCATTTGATTTCCTGCCCACCGACACAAGGATATTGTCATAAGTTGCTGTTTTAGGGCAGTCGTTACCTTCAAAGAAAACCTTTAATCCGTTCTTAACAGGTTGTATCTTGCCAACCTTTGTTTTCAAATAGATGTCCTTATATCGATCACGGATAAATTTAGTGTAAATTTTAACTAAATCACTATCGGTTCCCGGCATAAGAGAATCTGTAAGCTCGACAACTGTTATTTCTGACCCGAGAGCGTGGTAAACACATGCCATTTCTAACCCAATTATCCCGCCACCTACAATTAGCATTTTTGACGGTACTTTTTCTAATTCCAAAGCTTTGGATGAATCAAGAATTCTGCCATCATCTGGTAAACCTGGAATTGTCGCACTCTCAGAACCTACAGCGATGATGCACTTTTCGAAATTGATAACCTCTTTGCTGTCAATGATTACACTATTGTCACTCTGAAATTGTGCGTTCCCTGTAATTATTTTAACGTTTCTTTTTTTTGATAAATCAATGAGACCAGAATTTAGTTTACTAATAATGCCTCTCTTCCAAGTCATTAATTTATTCATCTCTATCTTAGGATCAGAAAATTTTATTCCGTGTTCTTTCATGGCGCTGGTCTGCTCAATAACATTTGCTGCGTGCAATAGAGCTTTAGATGGAATACATCCTACATTTAAACAAACCCCTCCGAGGACTGGTGAACGCTCTACTAAAGTTACATTCATCCCAAGATCCGCTGCTCTAAAAGCTGCTGTATAGCCACCTGGACCTGCACCCAAAACAAGTAACTCAGAATCATGTCTCATTGAGGGTTTATTTCTTTGGTTTTCTTTTTCTTGTCGCTTCTTTGTCGTTTCCTTAATTAAAAGAATTTGATCACCTTTTTTTAGGATGTCTCCCTTATTCACATCTATTGAAACAATCGTTCCTGAGATATCAGAGGGAATATCAATTGAAGCCTTATCTGATTCAACAGTGATAACATTTTCATTTTTTTTAATTTTTTTCCCAGCATCTACCAGTACCTCTGTAACTTCAACATTCTCGAAATCACCTAGGTCCGGGACTAAAATTTTTTTATTTTTACTCAATTGTTATGCCTTTTTAGAGAGATTTCTTGCTTTTTTTAATGCATCACACAGAGCTGTGGTAAATCGAACTGCATATGCGCCATCTATGACCCTATGATCGTATGAAAAGGACAAAGGAAGCATTAACTTTGGCTCAAATTCTGATCCATTCCAAACTGGTTGTGTTGTCGATCGTGATAGACCCAGTATTGCAACCTCTGGCGCATTTACGATAGGAGTAAATGCCGTTCCTCCGATACCACCCAAACTCGAAATTGTAAATGTTGCGCCTGACATTTCATCTGAGGATAACTTTCCAGCGCGAGCTTTCAAAGAAAGACTAAGTAATTCCTCTGCTATTTCAATTAAGGATTTCTTATCTGCATCCTTAATTACAGGAACTACGAGGCCATTTTCAGTGTCTGCTGCAAATCCTATATTTATGTAGCTTTTCAATATTATTGAATTCCCGTCTTCGGATAATGATGAATTTATCTTTTCAAAATCTTTTAAAACAAAGNAGCACGCCTTGATAACATATGCTAGAGGCGATATTTTGATATCTCTATATTGTTTTAATTTTTTAATTTTCAACCTATCCGCTTCCATTTCTGTAATGTCTGCCAAATCGTGCTGAGTAACATGAGGAAGATTTATCCAACTTGCTTGAAGTCGTTGGCCAGAAATCTTTTGTATTTTTGTCAGTGATTGATTACTGACCTCACCATATTTTGCATAATCCAATGATGGTATCTTTGGCAGTCCAACGGATGATTTGCTGAAGCCACTCAGTATAGATTTGACAAACGCTTTTATATCATCTTTAAGTATCCTAGATTTATAACCAGTTCCTTTTACTTCAATCAGATTCACACCAAGTTCTCTGGCAAATTTTCTTATTGAGGGGCTTGCATGTGCCTTTGAGAAGGAATCTTCATCGATTTTTGGTAAACCGTTTAACGTTGATGATTCTAATTCATTTCGATTGGTTGGGCTTTGATTAACCTTTTTAGAAGGTATTGGAATTTCATTTTTTGTCTCTATTTTTTTTTCAACAGTTTTAATTTTTTCTGAGCTAGTCTTTACTTCTGATCCATTAACCTTCAATGTTCCAATACAATCACCTTGTTTTACAAAGTCGCCAACATTGATCGAAATTGATTCAATTATTCCATCTTCAGGAGAAGGTACATCCATGGAAGCTTTGTCGGTCTCTAGAGTGATAAGACCTTCTTCTTTCTTAACTTGGTTTCCTTTTTTATTAATAATTTCAATAACTTCAATGCTATCAAAGTCACCCAAGGCCGGTATAATTATGTCAATAATTTTGCTCAATATCTTGTCCGCAAGTGCTGCAAATTACAATCTTTCAGGACTGATCTTTTTTGGATCAATTTTATATTTCTTAATTGCTTTAACAACGTCTCTCTTCTCGATATCACCTTTTTCTGCGAGTGCATTGAGTGTCGACAACATTATGAATCTTGCGTCCACCTCGAAATGCTCCCTCAATGCCGCTCGACCATCACTCCTTCCATAACCATCAGTACCCAATGTCTTGTATATTCCAGGCACCCATTTTTGAATCTGATCTGGAACCATTTTCATATAATCAGTGGCAGCAATAAATGGACCCTCTTGTTTACTGAGTAGTTTCTCTAAATAAGAAGATTTTCTCTTCTTTTCTGGATTCAGCTCGTTCCATCTGTCTATCTCTAGAGATTCTCTTCTTAGTTCGCTGAAACTTGTTACTGACCAAACATCACAGTAAATCTTAAAATCCTTTTCAAGGAGCTGAGCTGCCTTCTCAACCTCTCTGAGAATAGCTCCCGAGCCCATCAATTGGGGTTTACTGCCGTCTTCTTGTTTTACTGATTTTTTTAACAAATACATTCCTTTAAGAATGCCTTTTTCACAATTCTTTGGAATAGGCGGATGAGTGTAATTTTCATTCATGCAGGTAATGTAATAAAAAATATTCTCCTGATCAGAAATCATTCTTTTTAATCCATCCTTGATAATTACCGCCAGTTCATAAGCATACGTTGGATCATATGAAACACAATTTGGAATAGTAGTAGCGCTCAGTAAACTGTGTCCGTCCTGATGTTGAAGACCTTCACCTGCGAGAGTAGTCCTTCCTGCAGTTGCACCGATGAGAAAACCTCTCGCCTGCATGTCACCGCCTGCCCATAAAAAATCTCCAATTCTTTGAAATCCGAACATTGAGTAAAAAATATAAAATGGGACCATTTGAATTCCATGGTTGCTGTATGATGATCCTGCAGAAAGCCATGAGCAATATGCGCCTGCCTCGTTTATACCTTCCTCGAGAATTTGCCCTTCTTTGCTCTCTCTATAAAACATCAACTGATCCGCATCTTGAGGTGTATAAAGCTGTCCTTTTGATGAATAAATTCCAATCTGTCTAAACATGCCCTCCATACCAAATGTCCTCGCCTCATCTGGAACAATTGGAACAATATGCTTACCAATTTGTTTATCTCTCGTTAAAGAAGTTAGCATCCTTATGAAAGCCATAGTTGTAGANGCCTCTCTTTCTCCAGTTCCATCAAACTGAGGCTTAAAGACATCATTAGAAGATGTTTTGATAGATTTTGCCTTGGTAATTCTCCTTGGCATGTANCCCCCAAGTGACTTTCTTCTCTCATGCAGATACTCTAGTTCCTGACTATTTTTTTTCGGCATGAAATATGGAACATCTTTTAGTTTTTTGTCTGCAATAGGGATATTAAACCTATCCCTAAATTCCTTTAATGCATTTATATCTAATTTCTTTTGCTGATGTGCTGTATTCTGACCTTCAGCGACCGACCCAAGACCGAAACCTTTTACAGTTTTAGCTAGGATAATTGTGGGCCTCTCTTTGTGATTAACGGCTTTCTGATAAGCTGAAAATACCTTCCTAGCATCATGACCACCTCGGTTGAGACGCCAAATATCCTCATCGGACATATTGGCAACCATCTCTTTTGTTTCTGGATACTTCCCAAAAAAGTGTTCTCGAACGTAGTCACCTCCCTTTGATTTAAAATTTTGATACTCACCATCGACACATTCTTCCATTATTTGTTGCAATAACCCTTGTCGATCTCTAGCCAGAAGAGGATCCCATCTTGAACCCCATATGAGTTTAATGACATTCCATCCTGCTCCACCAAAAGCTGCCTCGAGTTCCTGAATTATTTTTCCATTTCCTCTTACAGGACCATCCAGACGTTGAAGATTACAATTCACCACAAATATTAAATTATCCAATCCTTCTCTCACTGGCATCGTAATCGAACCGAGAGATTCGGGTTCGTCCATTTCACCATCACCCAAAAAACACCAGATTTTTCTGTCGCTTGGTTCAGTGAGGCCTCTATGTTCCATGTATCTCATAAAACGAGCCTGATATGTTGCCATCATCGGACCGAGACCCATTGATACGGTCGGAAACTGCCAAAAATCTGGCATCAACCATGGGTGAGGATATGAGGACAACCCTTTATTTCCAGCTTCTTTTCTAAAGTGATCTAATTGATTCTCACTAAGCCTGCCCTCTAAAAAGGCACGCGCATAAATACCGGGTGAGGAATGTCCCTGCATAAAAATTAAATCGCCTCTATTTTTATCTGTTGGTGCCCGCCAAAAATGATTAAATCCCACTTCATAGAGTGTCGCTGATGAAGCGTATGTTGAAATATGTCCTCCTATTTCTGAGCTTTCTTTATTAGCCTGAACAACCATAGCCATTGCATTCCATCTAATAAAAGCTTCAATTCTTTTTTCGATTGATCTGTCGCCAGGATAATTTGGTTGCATTCCTGCGGGTATGGTATTGAGATAGGCAGTGTTGTAGGCTGAAGGGAGATACGAACCACTCCTCCGAGCATGATCCACCATTCTATTAATAATATAATGAGCTCTTTCGGGGCCGTGAGTTTTCATGACAGAATCTATAGATTCAAGCCATTCTTTTGTCTCAATCGGATCCATATCATCAGTTATGTTAAAATCGCTCACTCATTCACCCTAAAAAAATTTGAATCCAGAGGTGTATTATAAGATTTATTATTCCAATAAACCAATTTCTTGGAGATTGCATTTTTGTAGTAAATAAATCTTCAAAAATTACACTATAATTATTAATGATTGTGTAATCTCAATTTATATAAATGAGAGATATCAAATTATGAAAAATACCATAACATTTTCAGANAGATTCAGAGGTTACATGCCTGTAGTTATAGATGTTGAAACAGGAGGATTTAATCATACTTCCGATGCTCTCTTAGAAATTGCAGCAGTATTTATTAAGCTTGATAAGAATGGTAATTTCGTGCCAGGAAATATGATACATAATCATATAAAACCTTTTTCAGGCTCGAACCTAGAACCCGAGTCATTAGCAATAAATAAAATCGATCCACATAATCCCTTTAGGATGGCTATTGATGAATATGACGCACTTGAAGGTATTTTTGATCAAACTCAAATATATTTAAAAAAACACAAATGCAAAAGAGCGGTTTTGGTGGGTCACAATGCCGCTTTTGATTTAAACTTTATCAATGCGGCAGTCAAAAGATGCAGCCTAAAAAATAATCCTTATCATTCTTTCACATGTTTTGATACTGCCACTTTATGCGGTCTTGCTTATGGTCATACAGTGCTTGCAAAAGCAGTCAATATTGCTGGTTTTGCATGGGATCCTAATCAAGCTCATTCAGCGGCTTACGATGCAAGAAAGACAGCAGAGATATTCTGTGATGTCGTAAATAGATATAAAGATATTTTTGAGAGGATAACTGTCTTTTAGGTTAAATTTCGTTCAATAACTCAGATAACTCACCATTTTCATACATTTCCATCATAATGTCGCAACCGCCTATCAGCTCCCCTTTAACATATAATTGAGGAAATGTTGGCCAGTTAGAATATGCTTTTAATCCCTCCCTAATCTCAGGATCTTCAAAAATATTAACATACGAAAATGGCTTGCCTATCTTCTTAAGGGCAGCTACAGCTTGACTCGAGAACCCGCACTGAGGGAAGTCCGGCGTCCCCTTTATATAAAGCATAACTGTATTTGTATCGAGCTGCTCTTTTATTCGATCATTTATATCCATAAAATCTCTCTTTTTTTTAAAAAATACAGACAGAGAGAAAAAAATCTACCTGTATACCAAATAATTAATCGTCTATATTATATGTGACAAATAAACAAATGAATATCTATTCCCAATGATTGAGATAACTGAAAATCTTAAAGCAGAAATAAAACGCTCTGTTAAAGTCGCTATTGAAGAAGATGTAGGAGAAAAGGACCTAACATGTTCTCTAATTGAAGATATTGATGTTGCTGCCAAAATCATTACGAGAGAAGACATGATATTGTCTGGACAGGCTTGGGCAAGGGAAGTATACAGACAGATAGATCCAGAAATACATACACAATGGCATTTTAATGATGGAGATTTCGTTGAGAAAGATACAGTAATTTCTGAAATTAATGGTGGAAGAAATGCGATACTCACTGGAGAGAGATGTGTTTTGAATTTTTTGCAAATTCTTAGCTCCACTGCAACGCAAACGAAAAATTTTGTGGAGAAGATTAAGAACTCTAATTGTAAAATATTAGATACAAGAAAAACTCTACCAGGATTGAGATTAGCCCAAAAATACGCAGTTAGATGTGGTGGAGGTGTAAATCACAGATTTGGCCTCTATGACTCAGTGTTAATGAAAGAAAATCATCTCGCAGGAAGAATAGACATACCAGAACTCATTTTATCTGCGAAAAGATTGTATCCAGATACTGAAGTAATAGTTGAAGTAGAGAGTATTGATGAACTTAAAATTGTGCTATCAACTGAAGCCAACCGTGCACTTTTGGACAATTTTAGTATTGATGAACTGAGAATGGCTTATGAATTAAAACTCAAATCACACAACCAAAATATACTTCTCGAGGCATCAGGCAACATAACAAAAAAAAATATCGAAAGAATAGCAGAAACAGGAATTGACTTTATCTCTGTTGGCGCTTTGACGAAAAATATTGAGGCAATTGATCTTACCTTATTAATTTGCCCAATATAAAAGATCTTTATGTCTACTCTGATCCATTCTTAATAGCATCGATAATAATTAGGGCTGCTCCAATTGATATGGCGGCATCAGCGACATTGAATGACGGGAATGGCCAGCTAAATATTAAGACTTGGAGGTAATCCGTTACATAACCAAGCATAATCCTATCAAAAAGATTGCCTAATGCTCCGCCAAGGACAAGCGACAAACCATATGGCAAAAGAACCTTATTTTCTTTTTCCAATTCTTTCAACCAATAAACAATATACAAACAAACTGCACTTGCTATTGTAGATAAGAACCATCGTTGCCATCCACCAGCATCTGCAAGAAAACTAAATGCTGCGCCAGGATTTCGTTGATGTGTAATGTTTACGAAGTCATTTATCTTAACTCTTTCATACAAGCTAATATTCTCAATTATTATTAATTTTATCCATTGATCAAATAGAAATATTAATCCAGCAAGCAAGAACCACTTAAATAATGAAGATCTGTTGCTTAAAAAACTCATCTTATTTACTCTCCTAGATTCTCCGCCAATAATTGTTTTGCCTTAATTGCATCCATATTCATCTGATTTATAAGAGAATTAGCATCAGTAAACCGCTTTTCGTTTCTTATCTTCGCAATAAAATCAACCTCAATGTATTTACCATAGATATTCTCATTGAAATCAAATATGTGAACTTCTAATAAAGGTTTTTTTCCTTCGTAAAAAGTTGGCCTTACACCCAAACTTGCAACACCATCCAGCGGTTCAGAATTCAACCCATGAACTCGAATGGCAAATATGCCCATTATTGGAGTTTTTCTCCTTAGAATGTTCACATTTGCTGTTGGATAACCCAGATCTCTTCCTAATTGTTCTCCTTGCACGACTCGACCCGACATCCTGTAGAATTTACCCAGAAGTTTTTTAGCATTCTTAAGCTGCCCCAAGTGGAGATATTCTCTTATCAATGTGCTGCTTATCCGCTGATCATCATGAATAACACTCGATATTTTTTTCAATTTAAAATTTAAAATCTCATGAACACTCTCCAGGTGAGAGTAATCTCCCTCCCTGTTCTTAGCAAAACGNAAGTCGTCTCCNATTATTAGGCTTTTTATATTCAGTTTTTGGATCAATAATATTCTAATGAAATCATCAGCAGAATAATTTTGCATATCCTCATCAAATTTTGGACAGAAAAAAATATCTATGCCTGATTTTCTCAATGCCTCATATTTTTCTCGAAATCTCATCAGTCTCGATGGCGGATTTTTCTGAAAGAATTCTGCAGGTGTTGGTTCAAAACTCATGATTACAGAAGGTAANCCNGTCCTTTCTGACTCANCCCTAATTTCTTGAATAAGTTTCTGNTGACCTAGGTGTAATCCGTCAAAAGAACCTATCGTTAATATACTTCCAGACTCAAAGATAGAATATGGAAAATCATTTATTTTTCTTATGAATCTCATTTTCTACTCTTCCTGAAAACGTAATTCTTTGATTTTCATACCTAATAGCGACAGAATTAAAACATAGATACCCATGCTAAATAAGATAATAGACGTCAACCACGAAAATCTCTTCAATACTCCCAAATTAAGCCACCATTCTAGGGGCTGAATTGTATACGTTAAAAATATCAGCATAAATGAATTGGCTATCATTAATTTTACCATGAACTCCTTAAAACCAGGTGATCTCTTAATTATATTTTTCTTTTTTAATCCTGAAAATAATAATCCTGCATTTANAATGGCTGCTACTGAAATGGATAAAGCCAAACCAAGATGTGTTCCTTCATAGTCAATTTNATCAAGGTAATATACCGACGATGAACCCAGAATAATATTAAGCAGCAAGCAGAATATTCCAATCTTTACAGGTGTCAGAGTATCTTTTCTAGCAAAGTATGCAGGAGAAAGAATCTTGACAAAAGAAAAACCAATTAAACCAATTGAAAATGCCTTTAAACTCAGCGCTGTTAAGAGGACATCATGTGAATCAAACATACCACCATAGAAAATCGCAGCAATTATAGGTTCAGCAAGAACAAATAATCCTATTGCAGCTGGGATGATGAGCATGCACGCAATCCTTATAGACCAATTCATAGCGTCGGAAAATTTAATCATAGAGTTATTTGAATATAATCTCGAGAGATAAGGTAAGGTAACTGTTGCAATTGCGATTCCAAATAAACTGAGAGGAAGCTCCATAATTCTGTCTGAATAATAAAGCAAACTTATTTTTCCTGTACCGATAAGAGAGGCAATAATTCCACTCACAAGAATATTCACCTGAGCAATGGAAGAACCAAAAACAGCTGGACCCATGAGTTTCAGGATTCTCTTTATGCCTTCATGTGCGATATTCCATCTGGGTTTCGGTAGCAATTTGATCTTAGATAAAAATGGAAGTTGAAATATCAATTGTATTAAACCGGCACAAAAGACTCCATATGCAAGTGCCATCCCTGGGTTTTCGAGAAATGGTGAAATAAATAATACGAAAAAAATCAAAACAAAGTTCAATATCACTGGTGTGAATGCTGGTACAGCGAATCTTCCATAGGTATTGAGTAAACTTCCTGCAAAAGCCGTTAAGGAAATAAAAAATAAATATGGAAAAGTATACCTCAGCATGGCTGTGGCTAGCTCAAAACGATTATCATCACCTATAAAACCAGGAGCAACAAAGGAAATNAGTATTGGTGATATGATAACGCCTATCAAAGTGATGACAAAAAGAATTAGACCGAGTGTTCCTGCTACAGAATCGACAAGATATTTTACTTCTTCGTGACTTTTTCCTTCTTTATAGTCTGATACAACCGGAACAAATCCTTGATTGAATGCCCCTTCTGCAAAAAACCGACGTAACATATTTGGAATTCTATTGGCTACAATAAACGCATCCATTGCGAGAGATACCCCAAAAAACCTTGCAAAAATGATGTCTCGAATCATTCCAAAAATTCGAGAAACAAAGGTCATCGAACTAACTACTATCGTCGAATCCAAAATTGTTGCATTTGATTTGCTATCTTTAGTTGGCATGTCTTGTTATGTTATCTCAAACACTGATAATAAGAAGCTTAAAGTTTTAATATTTTTTTAATATCTCATTGACAATTTAAGATTATAAAAGAATAATACGGCGCTCTATTCATTATAAATAGAAAGAAATAATAAAAGCGTNAATCATTGAAGAATCGGGATTACAGTGGCAAATATAAAATCAGCACAAAAAAGAGCAAGACAAGCAGTNAAGCTGCGTGCTCATAACATGGACCTTCGTTCAAAACTTAGAACGAAAATAAAAAATGTTATCAATCTTATCGGTCAAAATAACAAAGAAGAGGCCAGTAAAGCCTTTAANGATGCTATGCCAGTTATTGATTCAATGGTTAACAAAGGGATTATCAAGAAAAATAAAGCAGCGAGACACAAAAGCAGACTTAATAAAAAAATTAAAAACTTAGCTTGAAACTTCCTCAAAAGCCATCTTTTCAAGCTCTTCCATGACATTCTTGGCGATAATATCGCAGCCTTCGCCAGAGACTGCACTCACCCTTAAAACTTTTCCTTGCCAACCAATAGCATTTATAATTTTTTCACAGATCACGTCAAGATCTGAAAGTGCGACCAAATCTATTTTGTTAAATACTAGCCAGCGAGGTTTTTTATAAAGTGTTCGAGAATATTTTTTTAGCTCACTCTCAATATCATTGAACGCCTTGATAGGTTCCATTTCAACATTATCGGGACTTAAGTCTAAAATATGAAGAAGTAACTTTGTTCTTTCTAGATGCCTCAAAAACTCCAAACCTAAACCAGAACCCTCAGCTGCACCTTTTATTAAACCAGGAATATCGGCCATAACAAAGCTTTGTAACATCCCGACAGAGACAACACCTAGGTTGGGATAAAGTGTAGTAAAAGGATAATCCGCAACCTTGGGTTTAGCGCTGGACATTTTTCGTATCAGTGAAGACTTGCCTGCATTTGGCATTCCTAATAATCCAATGTCGGCAATCAGTTTTAATTCAAGCTGAAGATGACGAGATTCACCTTCTTGACCTTTTGTAATTTTTCTTGGAGCACGATTTGTACTGCTTTTAAAGCGAGCGTTTCCNAGGCCTCCCTCACCGCCTTGAGCCACCTTAATGCGCTCGCCATGCTTCTTTAAATCTCCAATCTCTTCCTGAGTATCCAAATCAGAAATTGTCGTGCCAACGGGTACAATAATCTCCAGATCTGCACCAGATTTGCCTGTCATATTTTTACCAGATCCCTGAGTACCATTCTCAGCCCGATAAATTTTTGAGATCCTAAAATCTACTAATGTATTTGTTGCGTCACTAGCGATGAAAAATACGCTTCCTCCGTCTCCTCCATCACCGCCATCTGGACCTCCTCTTGGAATAAATTTCTCGCGTCTGAAGCTCAGGCAGCCATGTCCACCCGATCCAGCGGCAACACGAACATCAATGTCATCTACAAAATTCATAATAAATCATTTTAATCAGCTAAAAAAAACCCCGCAATAGCGGGGAGAAAGAGTTAAGTTCAATAAAAATTAGACCACACTGACGTATTGTCTGTTTTTAATTCCTTTTTTCTCAAATTTTACTTGTCCAGCGGACTTTGCAAACAGGGTGTGATCACGCCCCAAGCCAACATTCTTCCCAGGATGAAATTTTGTCCCTCTTTGCCTAACAATGATATTACCCGGTGACACAGACTGACCGCCAAAGAGCTTCACACCGAGTCTCTTACTTTCAGAATCTCTTCCATTTCTTGTGCTTCCACCCGCTTTCTTGTGTGCCATTTTGTTCTCCCAATCAATCTCTGAATTATATCAGATTCAAATAGAATGCTTAATTTTTTATGTTTTCTTCTTCGCTANTTTTTTTGCNGCTGTCNTCTTAGCAACTTTTTTCTTAGCTACCTTTTTTGTTACTTTTTTTGCAGCAGTCTTCTTGGCAACTTTTTTCTTAGCTACCTTTTTTGTTGATTCTGAGCCAATCGATACGATCTCAATTTCTGTAAAAAACTGGCGGTGCGTCCCTTGACGTAGATAATTTTTTCTTCGCTTAAATTTAACAACAGGCACCTTTTTACTTTTGCCTTGTTTAATGACCTTAGCAATGACTGATATACTCGGTAGAAACGGAGAACCGACTTTTACATCAGAACCCTCACCAAGCATCATTACTTCGTCAAAATTAATGTTCGAACCCTCATCTGCATTAATTTTTTCTAATTTGATTCTGTCGCCCTCTTGTGCACGATACTGCTTGCCACCTGAACGAAATACTGCGTACATTTCTGCTTCTCCGTCATCAACTATATATGATATTTATTTACCGAAAATATGTTTAATCAGATGAAGTAAATCTATTTTTCTAATTTCATTTTTCGATTTAATAAAGAATCGGAAATAGTATAGATAGAATCATCTCAGGTCAATGTCATTGTGAATAAAATGAGTACAACCAACTGTTGATTAATAGAAATTAATTAATTCTTTTTTCTATTTTCATCTTATAATTAGACTTTAATTCTTGTGAAAATCATGAAAACTACAAATAAGAATAAATCTCTGAGTGATTTCAATCAAATCAAATCAATTATTCAGAATGATTCTGATCAGGTTGATCTNTTGATTCGAAAAAATCTACANAGTGATGTNATGCTGATTTCAAAAGTTTCAGAGTACATTATCAATAGCGGCGGAAAAAGAATCAGACCTTTGATTGTATTACTCGCTGCTCGTGCACTTAAATATGAAAAAGAGGAGCANATCACTGCTGCTGCAATCATCGAATTTATTCATACAGCTACATTACTCCATGATGATGTTGTGGATGAATCAAAAAAAAGAAGAGGTCANCAGACAGCNAACACTGTTTTTGGAAATCAAGCGAGTGTTTTGATTGGAGACTTCTTATATTCAAGAGCTTTTCAGATGATGGTAACACTGGACAATATGGATGTTATGGGAGTCCTTGCGAATGCCACAAACATGATTGCTACCGGCGAGGTCATGCAATTAACAAATGTTTATGATGCCTCAATTACAGAAGAACAATATTTCGAGGTTATTTATAGAAAAACTTCATGTCTATTTGAGGCTGGTTGTCATGTGTCAGCCATTCTTGCAAATTGTGATCAAGAAAATGATTTATCAATGATGATTGACTATGGGAAAAATCTAGGAACTGCTTTCCANATAATTGATGACGCAATGGACTATATGGCATCGGAAGAAGAAATTGGGAAAAATCTTGGCGANGATCTTTCTGAGGGNAAGCCTACCCTCCCCATTATTCATGCTATTAAGATGAGCGAAGGCGATGAAAAAAAGATGTTACAGTCAGCAATTGAAAGAGGAGATATTGATAAGCTTGAGGCTATCCAAAATATTATCTCAAAAACAGGTGCTATTGAGTATACGACAAAAAAAGCAATAGATTTTTCAGACAAAGCTATTGAATCCGTGTCTAATCTAAAAAAATCTGTATATAAAGAGGCATTAATATCTATTGCACAATTCTCTGTTGATAGAAATTCCTAATAAAATCATATTTTTAAGCTAAAATGAAAGAAGCTCTTANACCCGTATCTGCGCTTTTGATCAGTGTAGCAATCCTTCTTACAGGTCAAGGGCTACAAGGAACATTGCTGCCAATAAGAGCTAGTGTTGAATCATTCTCTACAACCTCAATCGGATTTATGGGTGCTGCATATTTTCTTGGCTTTACTATTGGGTGTCTAATCGGTGTTTATCTCATAAAGAGAGTTGGTCATATAAGAGTTTTTCTCGCAATGACAGCTATCGCTTCAACTACAGCCCTCATTCATGCTCTGTTTCTATATCCNTGGTTTTGGATTTTTATGAGAATGCTAACTGGATTTTGCTTTGCTGTTCTATTTGTGGTGATTGAGAGTTGGGTCAACAATCGTTCTTCTAATGAAAATCGTGGAGTAATTTTCTCTGTTTACGTGATGATTACGTTATCTGTTCAAGCGGTTGGACAATTTNTGATATTATTGTATGAGCCCAATGGAATAGAACTATTCGCCATAATATCAATTCTAATCACTATAGCCGCTATCCCAATAGCTTTATCAACTTCTCCTGCTCCATCTGTTGATCAGGANGTGTCTTTTAATCTCAAAAAACTCTATGAAATATCTCCAGCGGCTGTTATTGGTTGCTTGTTTATTGGTTTTGCGAATGGTTCTTTTTGGTCNCTTGCACCGATTTTTATATCTGATGTTTATGTTGATATCTCCTNTACAGCTTATTTCATGACTGCGGTGATAGTTGGAGGTGCAATTTTTCAGTGGCCTATCGGGTATTTATCAGACAAAATTGGAAGACGGAAAATAACAATTGTAACAGCCGCCCTCAGTGCAACCATATCTTTCCTAATCGTTTCAATAATTAACGATTTAAATCTATTGGGACTGATAATTACAGGTCTATTTTGGGGGGGACTGACATTTCCTTTATACGCAGTTACTGTTGCTCACGCTAATGACAATGCTAATCCGAACGAGTTTGTTATGGTATCTAGTAGCCTTCTTCTGATGTATGGAATTGGTGCAATCATCGGGCCTATCATATCTTCGGGATTAATGTCTTACACCCAATCTAGTGGTTTGTTCATATTTACAGGAATCACTCATTTGATCCTTGCGATTTACCTGTCTACCAGGGTTGCTTATCGAGAGAGCAAACCATTAGAAGAGCATATTCCATTCAATGACGCGCTTAATGCTACTCATACTGCATCACAATTTTATGAATCTAGTGAATATGAAACAGATTCTGAGTAATTTTATTTTTTATATTTACTGGCTATNTGTTGNTAAGCTTTTCTGAATGTAAGACCTTTATTTAAAACAAGCTTATAAGCTTCTTCCGCGGCGAAGAGATCATCGTCTAGCTTGATATTTTCCGGTAGGAATTTCATAGTTGATACTACGTAAGCCATAATATCAACACTCTCTATTGTATTATCAATAGCTTTAAAGAGNGGTGCTTTTATTTTCTGTAGATCACGCTGAAAGCCAGATGGAAGTTTTGACATCACCATCATGCTCTCATTCAAACACGATAATACAGTAGCTGAGGACGCTCTTATTAATTCGAGTACATCGGGATTTCTCTTTTGGGGCATTATTGAAGACCCGGTAGTAACTTCAACGGCAAGATCAATATAACGATACTCTTGGGTGTAATAAAGCAGGAGATCACTAGAAAGCCTTCCCAAATCTTGCATTAATAGTGAAAGCTCAAATAAAAGGTGCGACTCTGCCTTCCCACGAGACAACTGAGGCGCTGTAACAGGCTCATGTGTTATCTCAAAGCCAAGTTTCTTTGTTGTGAGTGTTCGATCAATCGGTAATCCTGGTGTGCCATATCCAGCAGCACTGCCAAGTGGATTTTTATTTGAACGACGCTTAGCCTGAATCAATCCTTCAATATTGTCTTCAAAGGCTTCTATATANGCTCCACACCAAAGCGATACCGATGAAGGCATTGCATGTTGCATGTGTGTTGTTCCAGGTAATTTAATTGAACCCTGTTTACCATCTAATACTCGTATTTCCTCGCATAATTTTTCTGCACTGATTATGATTTCATCAATTGCATCAAGGTAATACAATCTTAATGCAGTGAGAACTTGATCATTCCTNGATCGACCTAAATGGATTCTTCCGCCAACCTCTCCTATTTTCTCAATCAAATTTTTTTCAATAGCGGTATGNACATCCTCATCTTCAAGATGAATTGACCATTTCTGATCTCGGTAATCTTCTGAGAGAGCTATCAAACCCCCAATAATAGTTTTCGAGTCTTCCATCTCCAAAAGTTTACAATTTGCAAGCATTTCCACATGGGCAATGCTTGCCTTTATATCATAAGACACCAATCTGTGATCTAGGGTGTGATCTTCTCCGGCAGTATATTTTAAGATTTTTTCATCAAAGGGAAGGCCTTTATCCCAAAGTCGCTTCATTTGATTCTCCTATTAACTTGCATATTTGCATATTTCCAAATTAATACAATAGTTTACGAATTTTCTTTCAGCAACTTCCTNTATTTATGCAAGATCTCNTCAGTATAACCATTGGGAGAATCTACACCATTAAAAATTAACTCATGGGCCGCTTGCATGGCAATGCTCGAATTATTTTTTGATAATAAATTCAAGTATTCACTATTATTTTCATTTTGTTTGTCGACATAAGCAGCCATCTTATTCAATGACTGGATAACATCATTTTTTGAAAAGATATCATTTAATAGCCAGTTAGCAACATGCTGAGAAGAAATCCTTAGCGTTGCCCTATCCTCCATTAGAAAAATATTGTTTATATCAGCAACTTTTGAACATCCAGTTCCAGAGTTTATCCAGTGCACAACATAACCGAGTATACTCTGGATATTTTTGTCTAATTCTTCCTGAATCAACTCTGTCTTCATCTTGCTTTTGGAAATTACAGAAGGAGTAAGAATACGACTTATAAAGTCTTCATCATTATTTTCTATAAGACGCGCTTGATAATCTCTTACCGCGTAATCATGGTAATGAATCGCATGAAGAGTAGCTGCAGTTGGTGAAGGAACCCATGCACAATTTGCGCCAGATTTAAGCTGGTTGTACTTCACACTCATCATCTCTTTATATTCNTCAGGCTTTGCCCACATACCCTTTCCAATCTGAGCTTTGCCAATGAATCCACATTCTATTCCTGCTTTGACATTATTTTTTTCATAGCTCTCATACCAGGCATCTTCTTTAATTTTCTCCTTGTAATTCACAGGTCCTAATTTCATGTTTGTATGAATTTCATCTCCCGTTCTATCGAGAAAACCTGTATTGAGAAANACGATTCTGTCCCTAAGCTCATATATACACTNCTTTAAATTACAGCTTGTTCTCCTTTCCTCATCCATCAATCCAACCTTGATTGTGTGATTAGGTAGGTTAAACATAGACTCAACATCGTCAAGCAGGCGATTAAAAAATGCACACTCCTCGGGACCATGTAATTTTGGTTTCACAATATATATGCTGTTATGTCTACTATTGAAAAATTTTGTNGAACTATTCATTCCCGCGATTGAACAGCCAACNGTAACNATCGCATCCAAAAGACCTTCGTATACTGATTCTTTTTGTTTATCCATAACAATATCGGTCTTCATATGAAGACCAACATTCCTTGTTAGCATTAATGCTCGACTTTTNAGAAAAAATGATTCATTTTTTTTCGATGTATACCTTCTATCCTCATTAAGAGTTCGAGTGAAATTATTTCCAGATTTTATGAAAGTTGAAGATAGGGAACCTCTCATAAGTTCCAAACAATTTTGATATACTTTTATTTTATCTTCAGAATCAACTGCTGCTACAGAGTCCTCACAATCTAGAATGATTGATACAGCAGACTCAATGTTGATATCAGAAACATTTCCTGGTGCTGTCCTACCAACCGCATGACATGGATTAACAGTAATTTCGATGTGGAGGTCATTATTCTTAAACACATAGGATGTGGCATGATCGAATTCATCAAAACCAATGAATTTGTCCCTACTCTTCAGGGAGACAATTTTTCCGTTGTTTAATCGGGCTTTAAAACTTAGTTCGTTTGATGAGGACTCTAGAAAATAATTTTCAACATTTTTATGACTTGCCTGTTCAAGAGGAATGGCTCTGTCCAAAAATTCAAAAGAATATTCAATGACCAAAGCACCTCTTTCTGAATCATATCCTTGCTCACTGGCTTTGACGCCCTTATTTGGAAACAAATCTGAGCCATATACCGCGTCATATAAACTCCCCCAACGTGCATTACATGCATTAATCGCAAATCTTGCATTACTGACGGGAACAACTAATTGAGGAGCTGCAATTTGTGAAACTTCATAATCAACATTATTCGTTTTTATAATAAACGGATCATTTTCTGGAGCTAAATAATCGATATCCTTGAGGAATCTGATATAACTATCTGTGTCAAACTCGCTTTCATTTCTTGTAATGTACCAAGAATCAATTTTTCTCTGTAACACATCTCTCTGTGCTAGGAGAGATGTGTTACACGGGGAAAATTTTTCAATTATTTGGCTGAGNTCTATCCAGAATTTTTTTGAACTTATTAATATGTTCGGGAGGAGCTCTCTCTCGATGAAATCATAGAATCTCTCTTCTACGAAGAGATTATTTAACTCCCTATAATCTGATAGTTTATTCTTCTTCGATCGGAGAAGTTTGATATTGTCCGTCTGCATTCAGATCCACAAGTTGCCTTTGAAGTGAAAAAAAATCTGAGTCAGANACGACGNTATCTCTTGATTTTTCAGTTGTACTCATATTTTCATTAATTTCCATGATTTATTTACTCCTTGTTTTCAAATTGTTCTTCTTCTGTACTTCCACCCATTGCTGTTGTTGAAGAATCACCAGCCATGATTGTATTTTGGACAGCATCAAAATAACCAGCACCCACAAATGACTGGTGTTTTGCTGCACGAAACCCATCGCTTTCGTATTTAAATTCGCGCTCCTGTAATTGAGAGTAGGCATACATTCCGTCTTTCTTGTATGCTTTACTTAATTCAAACATGCTTGTATTGAGAGCATGCCATCCTGCAAGAGTAATGAATTGAAATTTATATCCCATCTCTCCCAGCTTCTCGCGGAAATGCTTCATCGTTTCTTCGTCCAAATTTGATTTCCAGTTAAATGATGGCGAGCAGTTATAGGAAAGAAGCTGATCTGGATATTCAGCATGGATAGCGTCCGCGAATATTTTTGCTTGCTCAAGATCTGGTTTAGATGTCTCACACCACAACATATCCACATATGGGGCATATGCCAGTCCTCTGGATATGGCTTGGTCCATTCCCGCTTTTGTTCTATAGAATCCCTCCGACGTTCTTTCTCCAGTCAGAAATTCATGATCACGCTCATCGATGTCTGATGTTATTAAATTTGCAGCGTCTGCATCCGTCCTCGCTATCAGTACGGTGGGGATATCCATAACATCCGCAGCCAGTCTTGCTGAAATGAGCTTCGCAATTGCCTCACCTGTCGGAACTAAGACTTTTCCACCCATGTGACCACATTTCTTTGCTGAGGAGAGTTGGTCTTCGAAGTGGACGCCTGAGGCACCGGCTTTTATCATATTCTTCATAAGCTCAAATGCATTGAGATTTCCACCAAAACCAGCTTCAGCATCAGCGACTATTGGTGCGAACCAGTCAATGTCAAAATCATTATCCATCGAATGAATTTGATCTGTTCTTACAAGTGCATTGTTAATTCTNTTTATCATTTTCGGTACAGAGTCAACTGCATATAAGCTCTGATCAGGGTACATTTCACCGCCACTGTTTCCATCTCCGGCAACCTGCCAACCTGAACAATAAATCGCTTTAAGTCCGGCTTGTATCTCCTGAATTGCTTGGTTTCCAGTCATTGCTCCAAGTGCACAGAGAGGAGTTTCTTGATTAACAAGCCTCCATAGTTTCTCGGAACCGAGCTTTGCGAGTGTGCATTCAATATTTACAGATCCTCTTAAATTTACTACGTCTTCAGCTTTATAACCTCTTGTCACGNCCTTCCATCTGCTNTTCTCAGACCAGTCAGCTTCAAGCTTTGCTACTGCTTTTATCTTATCCATACAAGAAGAACCCTATTAATTAATGATTGCATCTTACATTATAAATGTATAAAATTTTACAAAGAAAATTTCACACTGTAAATTTTACAAAAAAGAGAAAACACATGCATTCGATTCAAAGAAAATCACATTTTTTGGGGACTAAGATTAAATCTTTAAGAAAAAGAAATAATCTCACATTGGAGGATTTATCAATACGTTGTATACAAATGAATCCTGAATCTGCCCCATCTATTTCATATCTTTCAATGATCGAAAATGGAAAGAGAGTTCCATCTGAAGATTTAGTAGATGTGATTGCAACAATATTCCAAAAACAAAAAAAATGGTTCTTTGATGAATCTCTCGATGCAAAAGCTATTGATCCAACACCGGAAACAAGTGCAGTAAAAGGGATGCCCTTAGAACCCGGATTTCTATTTTCTGACCAGCTTCTCCAATCAGCCATACCAGAGATGCTCTCCCAAACTGGAACAACTGGTAGGCAATTTGCTCACATATTAATTCGAGCGCATCAAGAATCAAATCAAAATAGATACCCAGATATTGAGAGGGCTGCAGATTCAGTTGGATTAAAAAGATTCCCTCTCACACTGCAAGATCTAATGGATATTACAAAAAGATTAGGCATAAAAATAAAGTGGTTTGAAAGTGAAACATCAAGAGAGAATATAACTACCTCAAAGACATTAAAAACAGTCGTTAGATCTTTCTTTGATACACCAAATATAATCTACCTAAACAATCTATTAAAAAAGATTCCAGCTAGGCTGAAATACGATTTAGCCAATCAAATCGGCCACTTCGTTCTTCATGCTGGAGATGGTGCAAGGGGAGCTCAAGTTTCTGGGGGAAAAGCTTCTGTCAGACGAGATCATATTGGCGCGCCAAATATGGATGCTAAGGATATCCTTTTTGCATGGCGAGATTTTGAGTGTAGTTATTTCGCAGCAGCCCTTTTGTGTCCAAAGACACCTTTTCGTCAATTCTTGGCAAAAAATTCCTACTCAATTGATATTGCTAATAAACTTGAATTGACGACAGCACTAATCATGAGGAGAATGACATCAGTTTCCCCATATCCTCACTGGCACTATTTTGATGCATATCCACCAGGAAATTTAAGAGCTGTTTACCGAGGTAACGGTATACCNATACCCTGGGGTAACATGACATCTTTAAGTGAACCCTGCGAACATTGGGCAGTTTTCNGAATGCTATACATTAATGACAGTAAACCGTCATCACAAATATCTATACTAAATTCGGANGAAGGAAGGAAACTATACTCTTGTCATTCTATAAGAAGGAGAGATGCAGCGGGCAACTGGCATGTTATATGCGCTGGCCTCGATCTGAAGCCGGCACTTCTGGCTCAGGGTTATGATGCTGAAGAAACAATAAATCTGATATTCGATTCGTGTAATGGTATCGGAGGATCAGGAAGGATACCTGAACAAGCAAAAGTACAAATAAGAAGCATAAGTAAGATACTTAATGTTGGCTGGATATCTGAAGGAACAGATAGAGATGCTACAGTTATATGTCCGAGAGGAACATGCTGCTTTCCCGCAACATCGATGGATGATGAAAAGCCGAAGCTTAAAAAAGAGCTCGATAAAATAAGAATGAGTGCCAAATAAATTACTTATCTGTTCTTATCAAACCTATTTCCCTTCCTGTCTCTGATACAGAAAAGATCTGATATCCGGAGCCTCTTAGATTATTTAAACTATTTTGTGTCATTTTTTTATCTTTATCGTTGAATCTGTGATGGTATTCCACCAGAATTTGTTTTGGAAAGATTTTATTTTCAATCATGTGATCAATTACTTGGTATTCTGTTCCTTCGATGTCAATCTTAATTAAGTTAATTGAAGAATGATTCAGTTTTCTCATAATTGATGAAACCGAGAATACAGGAACTTCAATAGAGTCATTAAAATTTGAATGAGATGAAATCTCAGTCCACATCACATTAGACTTTCTTCCTTTTTTATTCTCTCTCTGTCTCATCCTCATTTTTCCATCTCCATCAGATACCGCCCATGGATGGAATGATAATTTAAATGACGTATTTTGATTAGAAATCCAATTTATTGAAAAGGGTGTAGGATCGAATGCATGAACTAGGCAGCCATGGGCTTGTATTATCCCATTATCAAACTCTATTGAGTCTCCTACTCCTAATGAATAAACTATTGAATTTTCATCGAGATAATCAGGGCAATACTCCCAATCACCTCGGACTTTTGTCCTCAAGACAATTTCTTTTTTAAGCCATAACTCACGCCCGATTACTCTCTTCAGGAACAATTTAATTTTCCAGAAAAATCTATTTTTCATTAACTTCGGAAATATTTTCAAATTAGCTCCACTAATGATCTAATTTCTTTTTTTCACGAAACCATTTTGTAATTATTGACTTATGACCTGTAATAACTGGTTTACCTTGATGGATTGTATTTCTATTGGGCATTCCATCATAATTTAAATTATTCCAAATTAACGCTTTACCCATAATAGGTTTGAAACTTTTATTTAAGCCAGGAAAAAATGTCTCCCCACCTTTTTCAACATTGTTCAAATATATCATAACGGTATAAGTTCTCTGACCAAGAAGCTTGGTATGTTTCTCAATTAAGAGATCAGAACCATCAAAATAGTCATGATGCTCCTTAAATTCTTCTCCAATCTCATACTGTTGACCCTGTGTAACTTCAGAATAATCATTATCTATTTCCAGAAGATCACATATACGATTGTCTATTTCATTGATGAGAGATGATTCAAGATGACCTAGATCACACGTACTACTTGTTCTTATGGATTTATCATAATCACCTTCATGAACAATGGTCGAAGGCCTGAGTTTGGTCTGAATGAGTGATTTGACTTGATCGCATTCATCTGCACTAAGTAATTCTGGAATTTGATACATTTCAACCAAACTACTATCTATTTTGTTCTTAGCAATCTTCTTCAACAGTGGTTTCTTGTATAGGCCGAGTCGATATGAAAACCTTTTAAAAAATGCCTTGAGGACTCTCTTATTTTCAAAATCACGATATTTTAGCTTACCAATCTCTATGGTATTTTTATCGATTTCAATACTCAATACGAAATGTCTCGCTTGCGAGAGAGTAAAGCCTGCTTTTTCCATTTCTTTGATTAAATCATTCGGATCAGAGCCATTTTTAATATTCTCTTCAGCCCACAATCTCCATTCTCTTGGAATTTTATTACCTTTACCTTCATATGAATTCATGGGTGGTTGCCCTTTTTCACAAAATAATAATTTCTATGCTCAACTCCTGGTCTACAGTACTCATACTCATGATGTTTACTAAAATGAATGTATTCACCAATACCTCGTCTTAAGATATTTCTATGATCTTTTTGTGTCACATGGAAAAAATAGCCAGTGTAACCAAGATCCACTAAATAATTAAAGAGGTCACCTTTCTCCGCCTCAGATCGATGACACTCAAATAGAAGATCTGGCATGTATTCAATAAGAGTTTTTTTTGCGCCATAAAAAACATCTGCTTCATGACCTTCCACATCGCACTTAATAAAACTAATTGGTTTTTTTTCTCCAGAGGCCACAAAATCATCTAATGTAATCGCATTAATCTCAATATCTTCTGTAGAGGTATCGTCTTTATCATAGAAATTTAGACTGGCAGTGCCTGATCCAACATGTTCTCTTTTTAAGATCATTTTTCCTGGCTCAGAAGACAGGGCATAATTTACAATTTCAAGATTATCCAGAGAAAATGCATTCTTAATTTTATGCAAATAAACCTCTAACTCTGGTTGCGCTTCAAACGCTATAACTTTACCTTTATCACCAATTGCTCGTGACATATAAATTGAATAAATGCCTTTATTGGCTCCAATATCCAAAACTATTGAATCAGTTTTAGGAAGATTTCGAACGTATTTTATGGATGCAACTTCAGACTTAAAGCGATATCGCCAACATCTTATGATCATTTTTATCTTTTCAATAAAATACATATTAATTCATCAGTTTTTATGCATGAACTTTTTTTGTTATCTCATTGATAGCATGGTAAGCAGACAATATAGCACCCTCCTGCCAACCCTTTAATATACTCAAATGCTCGCCAGCAAACATTATATTATCATCTGGAATCAAAAGCGTGCTTGCAGATGAGAGTCCGTAGGCTCCCAACTGGAATGGGATATTTCTCCATGCAACACTGATACCCTTGGATATTTCAGACTCATACTCTGAATGTAAATTATTTCCCTGTAATGAGGCGCTATTTATTCTTTGCTGAGGAGATTGATTTGAAAAGTTAGTTGAAGCTGAGCTGCCCCAAATATAAGCTCCTATAATTATTCCTTTTGCTGATCCAAGAGCGTTACTGGGGTACCAAATTTGAGTGATGTCCTGATTTGTCCAAGAAATACCTCCAAAAATACTGTGATCTTGCTCCCAAAAACGTCGTGACTGAAAGGCAAGTTTAGCTGCATTTGAGTAAACAAAAGAATTGATTTCAGCTTTATGAGTCTCTGAAAAGTCGTTTGGGATATCCCTAAGGACAGTGGCTGGAATCGTACAAATACAATAATCAGCATTATGTTCTATTTGAATTCCATTTTTTTCGTAAAGAATTTTTGCACCGTTAGACACTTTTCGAATTTCTTTCACTTCAGCTCCATAAGTTATTACTGAAGCAACTCTATCTCTAAATGCTGTTGCAATCTTATCCATACCACCAATTGGCTGAAGCATAGATGATTGTTGATTATATCCCTCTGAAAAATTAATCCAAGATGATTGTAAGAAAGTGTCTGCGACTAAATCACTCAAATTTTTGACTGTAATTTGGATATCTCTATCTCTGCTACCAACATTTTCTTGACCAGAAAACCCTGCCCTGGATGACCCCGAATAAGCATAATTACTATCTAGATCACCATAATTTTTTAACATGGACAAAATATTGGCTTTATCTTCTGAAGTTAAGGTTTGATCAAGAGCATTCTGATTAATTGCTGATGCGAGTAAGCTTGAGATATTTCCACGAATATCAGAAAACACCGTTTTTGCTACCTGCGGAGCACCTCCAAAAGCAGAAGGTGAATGCAAAAGAGCGGCTCTATTGTCATTCGTAAAATTCTCGAGCGAAACATTGAATTCCCTGCAGTAACCAATGAGGAATTCATGATGGTGAGCTATTCTCGCAGGACCAGGATTAAAATAGAGCTCACCATTTACATCAAAATCGCAAGTTTGAGATGTTGTTAATTCATTAACAACATCACCACTTCGAATAGTTCTATTTCGACCTCCAGCACGGTTTGTTGCCTCAAAAATTGAAACAGAATAACCAAGTTTTTGTAACTCAAACGCACTAGTCATTCCAGCAATACCTGCTCCAAGAATGACTACAGATTTTCCAGCCCCTGAATTTGCTGGCCAATCACCCGGTCTCGCTGACTTTGGGCTACTGTATGAACCCAGTGAGATTGGTTGAGTAAATGAATTTGTCTGTGCCGCCGGTGATTCAGCTGAAGAAGAGCCACAACTGCTCACTCCAATACCAATGCCCATCGCCGTCATAGCCCTTATCATTGCTGTCGTACCAGCAGCTTTTCCAATATTTTCTAGGAACTTTCTTCGTGCAATTTTTTTTTCTTTCTTTTCCATTTAATCTTGATTAGACCCTTAACCTATATCCAGTTCTGAAAATATAATAGATGATAATTAGACATATGAGCATGAATACTAAAATCATCAGAAGACTTAAATACACACTGACATCTGCATTCTCATAAAAACTCCATCTGAAACCACTGATTAAATAAACAACTGGATTAAGAAGTGTTATCTTCTGCCAGAAAGGAGGCAACATTGATATTGAATAAAAACTACCTCCTAGGAAGGCTAGTGGCGTAATAATTAGAGTTGGCGCTATTGCTAGTTTTTCCCAATTATCTGCCCATATTCCTAGGATAAACCCTAATAAACTGAAACTCATCGCCGTTAAAATCAAAAATGAGATCATCCAAAAAGGATGCAAAATTGTTATTGAAACGAAAAGATTTGCTGTTAGCAAAATGATAGTTCCAACAATAATGGATTTCGTTGCCGCGGCTCCAACATACCCGATTGTAATTTCAACAAAAGAGATTGGTGCGGATAGAATTTCATAAATTGTTCCTGAGAATTTTGGGAAATATATTCCAAACGAGGCATTCGAGACACTCTCAGTCAATATAGACAGCATGATCAATCCCGGAACAATAAAAGATCCATAACTAACACCATCAATTTCAGTGATCCTCGATCCAATTGCTGCACCAAAAACAACGAAGTAGAGAGTTGTTGAAATAACAGGTGCCACTATGCTTTGAAAAAGCGTTCTTCTCATTCTTGACATCTCAAAAATATAAATAGCTTTTATTGCTTGATAATTCAATCAGACTTCCTTTTTACTAAATTTACAAATATTTCTTCCAAAGAACTCTCCTTTGTTTCAACATCAAAAAATCTTATATCAAGAGAAGACATNATCGTTAAAAGTGAAGATATGCCGTATTTGTCGGAGGAGTCATAACTAAACACGATATTTTTCATATTACCTTCTATGATGAGATCAAAACATTTAAGTTCGTGCGGAATTTCTACTAAAGGTTCTTCGAGGCTTATTTTTATGTGCTTCTTCCCAAGTTCACGCATCAAANTTTCTTTTTCCTTTACCAAAATCAGTTCACCATGATCAATGATGCCAATTCTGTCTGCTATCTGTTGTGCTTCTTCGATATAATGAGTTGTTAAGATAATTGTCACACCATCATTTCTCAATTGTTTAACCACTTCCCACATATCCTGTCTTAACTCAACGTCAACACCAGCAGTCGGTTCGTCTAAAAATATAATCTTTGGTTCATGGGCCAATGCCTTTGCAATCAGTACTCTTCTTTTCATCCCACCGGAGAGCTTCAATATTGACGAATCCCTCTTATCCCAGAGTGACAATGATTTTAGAATCCTTTCTATGTATTGATCATTTTTCTTTTTCCCAAATAATCCCCTACTAAAACCAACTGTCCCAAGAACAGTTTCAAATGACTCAGAAGTTAGCTCTTGTGGCACCAACCCGACCATTCCTCTGGTTACTCTAAAGTCATCCACGACATTATAATTATCAATATTTATTTGCCCTTGATGAACATTTACAATGCCACAAATCATATTTATAAGAGTTGTTTTCCCTGCTCCATTAGGTCCTAATAGTGCAAAGATTTCTCCTTTCTGAATATCAAGGTTGACACTTTTTAATGCATGGAATCCGTCTGGGTAGACTTTTGAGAGATCCTTAATTTCAATAATTTTTCTAGTTGAAGTCATGAGTCAGTCGGTCTCTTTGTATGATAGATTTGAAAAGTTGATCAGTTATAAAATAGTATAGTGTATTAAATAATTATATTTTGGAGATTTAAATGTTACTCAATCGGTATGCAATTATCACTGTAGCTATTCTACTCACATTTGGTGGTCAAGCAAAAATATCCAATGCACAAGAATATGATATTAAACTGACATTCCTTGGGACTGGTGCTCCGAGACCATCTCCAAAGAGATATGGCCCATCAATCCTTCTTGAGGCGGGCGATACAAAACTTCTAGTCGATGCTGGACCAGGAATGAGGCAGAGAATATTTCAAGCCGGTGGATTTGAACTGCTTACTGATATTGATACCGTATTGATTACACATTTGCACTTCGATCATACAATTGAGCTACCAAACCTATGGTTAACAGGGTGGTTATTTGGTCGAAAAAAAAATATGCAGGTATACGGACCAGAGGGTACAGAAGAATTTATGAATCATTTCGAACAAGCTTTCGACTGGGATTTAAGATATAGATACCTAACAAATGTTCACGTTGAAGGATCTGACCTAATTACGACAGATATAGAACCTGGTGTATTTTATAATAAGAATGGTATAAAAATAACCGCATTCGATGTTGCTCATCTTCCAATGGATCCAGACACTGAAGAACTGCTGGGACTCGAGGGCGCTACTTTTGGATACCGTGTGGATTACAAGGGAAGATCAGTTGTCTTTTCTGGTGATACACGATCCCTGCCAGGAAGCAAAATAATAGAAATCAGTAAAGGTGTTGACGTGCTTGTTCATGAAACGCAAATTCCATACCCTGGAGATTCAAAAGAAGCTAAGCTTGCTAACGTAAGCATGATCGTTCACTCATCACCTGAACAAGTCGCTTATGTATTCAACGAGACTCGACCAAGGCTGGGTATCTATCATCATATAATTCCACCAGAAACTACAAGAGATGAACTACTAGGCATGACTGACTATGATGGAAGAATGGAAGTGGCTGAAGATCTCATGACTCTGATGATTGGAGATGAAATTACAGTCGGGATGGCAGAGAGAATGGATGGTCAAACATTCTTAGAATCAGATGCGGTGGATGAATAGAAATATAAATAAACATTCGATAATCAATAATTAGATATGCAAATACCAGTTATTGACATAAAAAATCTATACTCTGATGTATCCTCTGAGACAGATCAAATAGCAAATGATTTCATAGAGGCATACTCCTCACTTGGTTTTAGTTACATAACAAATCACAGTATTGATGATCAAATCATCTCAGATGTATTTGATGCTTCTCGTGAATTTCACGCCCTACCTCTAAGAGAAAAAAATAAAATTGCACTNAATGAATTACATCGCGGTTATATTGCCATTGATACNTCAACTGACGTNACTTCAGATTTGGCTGAAGTAAAAAAGCCCAATCAAAGTGAGTCATTTATGATGATGAGAGAGGCTGGACCAGATGATCCGGATTATAGGAGNGGNTCTTATCTAACTGGGCCAAATGTCTGGCCAAATAAACCAGTGAAATTCAAAGAAAGGGTCACGAAATATGCAAATGAAATGACGAGGCTTTGTGAACGATTAACTTTTATTATTTTAAAAGCGCTAGGTATTCCTGAAAACCACCATCAAAATCTGTTCCACATGCCAACCATCTGGCTGAGATTATTGCACTATCCACCTCAAACCACGCTTGACGAGGATTTATATGGATCAGCTCCTCATAGAGATTTTGGGGCTATAACCATACTGGCTCAGGATCATGTTGGCGGACTTCAAGTCCAGTTACCCCAGGGTGGCTGGTTAGATGTTCCTGAATTACCAAATAGTTTCGTAGTGAATGTCGGAAACATGCTGCATAGGCTCACCAATGGGTTATTGATTTCAACCCCTCATAGAGTAATCAATAAATCAGGAAGAGAGAGATATTCTTGTCCCTTTTTCTATGANCCGAATATTAATGCTGTGATCAAGCCACAAGGGAATGGTGTTTCTCGTAGTAATCCAGAAAAATTTGAACCTATAATATATGGTGAATACTTAAAGCATGAGCTCACATCAACTTATACTCAACATCAAAAAGGTTGATTTATGCTGAAAACATGAATAACAAATCATTTAAAACCTGGGCAAATCGTCCTGCTTTCCTATTGGCCACCGTGGGTGGTGCTGTCGGGCTAGGAAATTTATGGCGATTTCCCTATATTGCAGGTGAAAATGGTGGTGGTAGTTTTGTCATTATTTACCTCGCTTTTGTTTTCTTATTTGGTCTACCCGTGCTATCTAGCGAGCTTTTAATAGGTAGAAAATGTCATAAAAGTGCACTTAATTCTATGAAAGAACTCGTAGATTTGCATAACGCAAACTCTATCTGGAAACTTATCGGATGGCTCAGTGTTCTTGGACCTTTTGCTGGCTTTATTCTTTATGTCGTTGTTTGTGCGTGGTCAATTGATTATCTCTATCTTGCATCAATAGATGCATTCAATAACTTAAATGGAGAATCTTCAGGCAATTTATTTAACCAGAGAACTGCCAATTCCAATCTACAGATTCTCTTGAGTGCTGTCTTTATTTCTATGACAGTTTGGGTGATCGCTCGAGGAGTCAATGAGGGAATAGCCAGAGTCTCAAAAATACTCATGCCTTTATTATTCTTTATAATAGTCTTATTGGTATTGTATGGAATGATTGAAGGGGAGTTTTTAAGAGCACTGGAATTTCTCTTCAAACCAGATTTTAGTAAATTAACTGGGCAATCAATTCTAATGGCACTGGGACAAGCATTATTCTCTCTGGCAATAGGTACAGGTCTGATTATGACTTATGGTGCTTATATGCCNAATCGCTACTCAATAAGACAATCGGCGTTAGTGGTATGTNTGGGAGATACAATAATTGCTTTACTCGCTGGATTAGCTATTTTCCCAATAGTTTTTGCCAATAATCTTAATCCTGGTGAGGGTCCGGGCCTTATCTTTGTGACGCTTCCGATTGCTTTTGGCAATATGCCTTGGGGCCATCTCATAGGTATATTATTTTTCATCCTACTAATTTTTGCCGCTTACACATCAGCCATGGGTATGCTGGAACCAATTGTTTCATGGTTAGAAGAGAAATACCCTGGTAAGAGAAAATTACTGAGCATGATCGCTGGTTTTTCAATTTGGGTTTGTGGTCTTGGATCTGTTCTATCTTTTAGTTTATTGGCCGAGTTAAAGCCGCTTGAATTCTTGAATATTGACTTAAATATTTTTGGAATAATCGACTATGCAGTCGCAAATTTACTATTACCCATAAATGCCTTCTTAATCGCAGCTTTCTCAGGCTGGGTAATCGGTAGTAATGTAGTGCAAGAGCAATTTTCTTCCGAACCAGATAATTGGAGAATTTACTGGCGATTTACGAATCGTTACATTGCACCAATTGCCATCGGTGCGGTTTTAATTGATCTCTTATTTGTCTGATTTTGTTATATAAAATCAATTCTGAGAGGACAAGCAAATCTCAAGTATTTCTAGGTCATCAGAGGGATCATTCCATGTATATTCTGTATCAGCTGGTATTGAAATAGAGTCACCCTGGTCTAATGTTGTGTGTTTTTGATCAATATTAATATTTATTTTTCCCCATAATATAAATAAGAACAGGACATCATAATTATGAGTAAGATTTGTCTGAAGAGATTGATCAGATTTAGTTAAAGCAACAACGGACGCCAGTCCCGCGGTCGCCTCAAAGATTTTTGTATCTCTTACCAGAAAACCATCCTCTCTAGTCATCAATTGAGTATTTTCTGGGCTATTTTTTTTGTGAAGAATAAATTTTTGACCCCCAAAGTCTCTATTCGGTCTTATCTCTTTAGTGGGTAAAAATATGTCATGATCTACCAAGGTTTTGTGTTCTGCTGGAGAACCAACCTCTATAACCTCAAAGTTATCTGAGCATTCAAGAACTTGATGCCTGATATGTGGAGGTTGAAGCACACAATCGCCCTCATTCATGATAAAGGCCTCTCCCTGATCCTCATAAACTACCTTAACCCAACCCTTATAACAGTAAATCATCTGAAAAGTGATGTGATGATAGTGCACATAATCTGGAACTGGGCCTCCCTTCTCTATCTTAATATTCGAGGCGATAAACCTTCCACCCAATCGATTTGGAACAAGATCACGATATTGCATACCTGCCCTACCATCTATCCAGTCTGAGCTTTCTTTAAGTTTCTTTATGATAACTTTATTGGAAAGNATTGGAATTTCAATATTTTCTTCACACTCTAGTTCATCGCCAACAAAAGTGATCACAGATCCATTAGGTGCTAACATTGTTAACTCTTCTATTGCGCCTGGTTCATCTTTAATTAGATTTAATGTGATTGGACTATCGACTCGATTTTTTTCCAATCTTATTCTCAATCCATGNCCGCTCAGTATTGCAGTTCGAGGTGAATCAGCTGGGAATATCAATTCTATTGAAAATCCAATNTCTTCAGTGAAAAAATTTAAATTCTCGTCAAAGTCTATACAATTTATTTGTATTTCTGCTTTTGCGTTTCGCATCGAAATAAACCAAATGATTTAAATTTTGTTTGGTGACGCTACTTCAGATTTTATCTCGTCAATCTTGACNATCTTATTAGTTATAACACCTGTCATTATAGAGCCATTAACATTCAATGCAGTTCTTGCCATATCAATTAGAGGTTCAATAGAAATGAGGAGCGCGACCAACGCNACGGGAAATCCTATTGCTGGAAGAACGACCAATGCTGCAAAAGTTGCTCCACCACCCACACCAGCAATGCCAAACGAACTGATTGTTACAATTGCNGTTAGAGAGAAAATAAAGCTTGGATCCCACGGGTTTATGCCCATTGATGGAGCTATCATTGCCGCCAACATTGCTGGATATATTCCGGCACATCCATTTTGACCGATAGTTGCTCCGAGTGAGGCAGAAAGATTCGCAATTGATTGAGGTACCTCAAGTTTTTCAACTTGAGTCTCCACATTTAATGGAATTGTTGCAGCTGAGCTTCTTGAAGTGAATGCGAAAGTTAATACTGGCCAAATTGCACTGAAATACTTATTTATATTAACCCCATTAAGACCCANCAAGACTGCGTGNACAAGAAACATTATNATAATGGCTACATATGATGCAAAAACAAAACTGATTAGATTTAAAATATCTTCAGCACTCGAACCAGCAACAACCTTTGTCATCAGAGCAAGTATCCCATAGGGTGTGAGCAACATTATGATACGCACTAACTTCATGATTATAGATTGAGCTGTCTCGATAAAGTTAATAATTGGCTCTGACTTCTCATTATCTTCTTTAGCAACCATCAGTGAAGCTATGCCAAAAAGAATCCCAAAAATTACAACTGCAATGATTGATGTGGGTCTCGCTCCAGTTAAATCTGAGAATATATTTGAAGGAATGAATCTAACAAGCATATCAGCGAATCCAAGATTAGAAATCGATTCTTGACGATTGATTAATGAATCTGCTCTTGAAAGTTCTCTTGCCCCCTCGGTAAGCCCATCTAATGAGAGACCGAAAAAGTTTGAAGTTCCAATACCGACCAACGCTGATATCATGGTTGTTCCCAGGAGAATTGCGACTACTGAAAATCCGACTTTCCCCAATGAGGCAACATCCCTCATTTTGACAACTGCGGCAATCATCATAGTCAGGACTAGGGGCATGATTACCATTCGAAGAAGATTCACATAACTGGCACCAATTACATTAGTCCATGTGAGAGTATTCTTGATGACTTCATCACTTTCAGCATATATATACTGAAGAAATAGACCATAAACGACACCGAGTGTCAGACCAATAAGAATCTGTTTAGACAGNCTCATTCCAGATTTCATTTGTCGCGCTATGAAAAAGATCAGAACGAAAAACAAAATGAGATTCATAATTACTGAGATCATAATTTTTCCTTTGATGAAACTTAACTCTTAATTTNATAGAATTCATTCTAGCAGGAAAATTGATCTGCTTTCTGTCAAAATACTTATTGAATTTATTGGAGAAAAAATTAATGCTGCGTGATTTCAAGCTCGAAACATTCTTTTCAAAATGGGAATTTAATGTCAAACATCATATGTGTGCATCAGACATGGAAACTATGACAATAAATCAATTGTTGAGCTTTGCTTCAAATGAGGACAGAGAAAAATGGGATAATTTGTCGCTGAAGTACATTGAAACATATGGGATGCCTGAACTAAGAACGGAAATTTCGAAAACCTATGAAAATATTTCTGAGGAAAATATTTTGGCTTTTGCCGGCGCTGAAGAAGGGATCTTTGCAGCTATGCATTGCATACTCAATAAAGATGATCATGCGATTGTTATAACTCCAAACTATCAATCTTCTGAAACGATTCCCAATTCTATCTGTGATGTAACCGGTGTCAGTCTAGAAAGTGATAATGATTGGGATCTTAATATTCAGAAAATTTTGGATGCCATAAAACAGAATACTCGTCTCATTGCCATAAATTTTCCACACAATCCTACTGGAAAATTAATCTCGAAAGAAAAACTGAATACCTTGATAGAGATATCAAGAAAACATGGTATCTATCTATTCAGTGATGAAGTCTATCGCTTAATGGAGCGAAAAGAAGAAATAAGATTGCCTCAAATTGCAGATATTTATGAAAAAGGACTTTCCCTCAATGTCATGTCAAAAGCTTATGGTTTGCCAGGGTTAAGAATTGGATGGATAGCTTCAAAGGATATTGAATTGTTGGATAAAATGGAGAGAATGAAGCATTACTTATCGATCTGCAATTCTTCGCCCAGTGAGCTTCTCTCTATCATTGCTTTAAAATCAAGTNAAAAGATACTCGAAAGAAACAGAAAAATTATTTCAGACAATCTGAGTCTGTTGTCACCCTTTTTTGAAAAGAACAAAGATTTATTCGATTGGAAGATACCTGATGGCGGGTGTATCGGTTATCCAAAATACCTGGGAGATGAGGGTGTGGAGGTATTTTGTGAAAATTTGATTGAAAATCACAGTATTATGTTACTTCCATCAAGTGTATATCAATCTGAATTGGGAGCGACAGTTGGTGATCACTTTAGAATCGGTTACGGACGAATCAAAATGAAGGAAGGCCTTGAAGCTCTGGAAATCGCTCTAGANCAATAATTCAATATGTATTTAAGGCATCCGTATCTTCTCAACTAAATNAACNACTTCTTCAGGTGGTTTTNNAGTTATACGGGATACNAAGAGCGTGACACAGAAATTCAAAATCATGCCAATTACTCCGATGCCCTCTGGGGAAATCCCTAAGAACCAATTTGAAGCAATATTCTCTCCCCATGGTGAACCAAAAAATTTCAGAAATAATCCTTTAAAGTATTCGATATAACCACAGGTAAATACCAAGCCAGCTAACATTCCAGAAATGGCACCATATTTATTCACCCTTTTTGAGAAAATTCCTAAAAATATTGCAGGAAAAAGAGATGCCGCTGCTAATCCGAATGCGAAGGCGACAACTTCTGCAACCCAACCTGGCGGATCAAAACCCAAATATCCCGCAATAATTATTGCTATTGCAGCAGCAATTCTTCCTGCCATGAGTTCGCTTTCTTCAGATATATCTGGAATTATTACTCCCTTGATTATGTCATGTGAAATTGATGATGATATCACTAGCAATAAACCTGCCGCGGTTGACAATGCTGCTGCAATTCCACCTGCGGCAACCAGAGCGATGACCCAATTTGGCAAACCTGCAATCTCGGGATTTGCCAATACCATTATGTCTCTGTCAACATTTAACTCATTTCCCTGCCAACCATATTCCAATGCTCTTTCAATATAATTTGGGTTTTGATCATTATAAAATTGAATACGGCCATCGTTATTCTTATCTTCAAACTCAACCAGTCCGGTTTTCTCCCATCTCATCATCCAGTTGGGTCGATCAGTGTATTTGAGATTTCCAGCTTCCGTACCCACTTCTCCGGGTTGAACGGTGTTGATTAAATTATATCTTGCCATTGATCCAACAGCTGGAGCCGTTGTGTAAAGAATAGCAATGAACAATAAAGCATAGCCCGCCGAGGTTCTAGCATCCCTGACTGATGGNACAGTAAAAAANCTAACTATCACATGAGGTAATCCTGCTGTGCCAACCATGAGAGCGAGCGTTATACAAAAAATATCAATCTTACTTTTTACACCAGTTGTGTATTGATGAAAACCCAGAGAAATAACCAGTTCATCTAAAGTTGAAAGAAGATGACTTGTAGTGCCTTCAATTTGTCCGCCAAAAGCTAGCTGTGGTATAGGATTGTTTGTAACTTGGATAGCGATGAATATCGCGGGTACTGTATAAGCAAAAATTAAGACGCAATATTGAGCTACCTGGGTATAAGTTATACCTTTCATACCGCCAAGAACAGCATAAATGAATACAACTCCCATGCCTATTAGTAAACCTATGGACACATCAACCTCGAGAAAACGAGAAAATACAATTCCAACACCCCGCATCTGTCCTGCCACGTAGGTAAACGAGACAAAAATAAGACAAATAACCGCAACGATTTTTGCTGTTTTTGAATAATAACGCTCACCAATGAACTCAGGTACAGTAAATTTGCCGAATTTTCTAAGATACGGTGCAATGAAGAGTGCCAGAAGCACATAACCTCCTGTCCAACCCATTAAATAAACCGATGCATCGTAACCTGAAAAAGCAATCAAACCTGCCATTGATATGAATGATGCTGCACTCATCCAATCAGCAGCTGTAGCCATACCATTTGCGAGCGGAGGAACAGATTTTCCAGCAATATAGAATTCGCCAGTACTGCCTGCACGAGACAGTAATGCAATTAGAATATATAAAGCGAATGTAGCTCCAACAACTATGTATGTGAGTGTTTTAAGCTCCATAACTTAGGATTCTTTCTCATTAAAATCGAATTCCTTCTCAATTTTACTCATTCGCCAAGAATAGAAGAATATTAAGGCAACAAAAAAATATATCGAACCTTGCTGAGCAAACCAAAATCCCAGTTTAAATCCNCCGAATTGGATTTGATTTAGCTGATCAACCAAAATGATTCCTGTGACATATGAGAAGAAAAACCAGAAAAACATACAGATGAATAATAATCTAATGTTCTTTCTCCAGTATTCTTTCTGATCTCTCTTTTTCATTGGAATATTTTCTTACTTTGGATAATCAATAATCTACCAGAGTAAGGAATAATATTCACTCTAGAAACGGATAAGGAATTTGATATATTAGATTTTAATATGATTGAAAAGAAATTCGTAGAAGTAAACAATAAAAAAATGGCCTATGTTGAGATGGGAGAAGGCGATCCAATTATTTTTCAACATGGCAATCCAACATCCTCTTATCTTTGGCGCAATATAATGCCTTACCTGAAAGATCATGGAAGATGTATCGCTGTCGATTTAATCGGCATGGGTAGTTCTGAAAAAATCAAAAACTCGAATAAAAACTCTTACCTCTACGAAGAACAGCGTGATTATTTNTTTAAAGCGTGGGAAAAATTGGGATTAACTGAAAATATAACAATGGTTCTTCATGACTGGGGTTCTGCTCTTGGTTTTGATTGGGCTTATCAGAAACCCAATACGGTAAAGAGAATTGCATACATGGAAGCTATAGTTAGACCGATTTTATGGAATGAATGGCCAGAAATGGCGCGAGATATATTTAAAGGTTTTCGATCACCATCTGGTGAGACTATGATTCTTGAGAAGAACTTATTTATTGAGGCTGTTCTCCCAAATTCGATTATCAGGAAATTAAGCGATAAAGAAATGAATGCCTACCGAAGACCTTTTTGTAAATCTGGTGAGGACAGAAGAGCAACACTAAGCTGGCCGAGAGAAATACCCATTGATGGAGAACCTAAAAATGTCGTTGAAATTGTCTCAAATTATTCTAAATGGATAAAAGATTCCGCCATAAAGAAATTATTTATCAATGCAGATCCGGGTTCTATTTTAGTTGGTGAGCAACGTGAATATTGTAGAACTTGGAAAAACCAAGATGAAATTACAGTAAAGGGTAAGCATTTTTTGCAAGAGGATTCACCTGATGAGATCGGGAAAGCCATCAAGAATTGGATAANAATAGACTAAAAATTTTTTTATTTAGAATATTTTCCTTCCGTCCTGCATCTTCTGGAACAATACTTCACGTCATTCCATACCTTCTCCCATTTCTTTCTCCAAATAAAAGGTTTGTTACAAACGATACAAATTTTACTCGGCAAATGTTCTTTTTTTACNCCTCTCATTTTGTCATTGTATTTATGAATTCTTCAGCAGTATCGAATATTCTTCTCTTTCTATCTAGATCAAGCTTATCAAGTGCTCTTATCATCAATGAAAGTCTGGGATTTTTAATGAAGAAATCCTTATTATCGGAGATNAATTTCCAGTATAAACCATCAACTATTTCGCACCAGTCACCTTTCTTAAAATTTGACATTCTCATGATATAGCTTGAGCCACAAATGTAAGGCTTAGTTGCAAATACACCGCCGTCTGAAAAGGTGCCCATTCCATAAACATTCGGAACCATGACCCAATCTGCCGAATCGACAAACATTTCCATAAACCATCTAAAAATTTCATCAGGATGAATTCTTGACATATTCATGATNCCTGAAATAACCATTAATCTGTTTATGTGATGTGTATATCCAAATCTTTGTGTTGCCATAATTGCATCATCTAATGGCGCGATACCGGTNNTAGCATCGTACCAATTGTCACTGAGTTTTCTTGAATGATTCCAGAAATTTCTCTCAATCATCTTTTCTGAATAATTCCGATAAANTCCTCGAATAAATTCTCTCCAACCTATTATTTGCCTTACGAAACCTTCTAAACTATTTATTGGAATATTGTTTTTTTCAGCATAGGCAAGTGATTTTTTAATTACTGAGGCTGGAGTCAATAGCCCCATATTCAATGACATGCTCAACATTGAATGTAACTGAAAATGCTCATTTTTGGTGATCGCATCCTCNTAAGGCCCAAAATCATTGAAACGTCTTTCAAGAAAGTCATTAAGCCAATCTTCAGCTTGAGCATGCGTGTATGGAAAAATGATGTCAATTTGCCCTGGGTGATCACTGAATTTTTTCTCGATAAATAGTGATATCTCTTTAAAGTCATCCCTTGGCTTAATTTTAGGAAGTGATGGAATATCATAATTTTTTGGAAGCTTCTTCCGATTTTGCTCATCAAAACTCCATTTTCCTCCAACAGGCTTCTTGCCCTCCATGAGAATATCAAGTCGCCTTCGCATACGTTTGTAATAATTTGCCTGGAGTAAAAAATCTTTTTCNTTGCAAAAATCATTAAATGAATCTCGATCNTCAATAAACATAGGCGTTGTTTTCTGTTCGAAATTAATTTTGTGCTTGTCCAATGATTTCAATATTTTCTTTTCAAAAAATTTATCTTCTATCTCAAAAAAAACGATTTTCTTAATTCCATTTGAAGATATTGTCTTGATGAGTTTTTCGCAATAATCTGTTTCGAAATCATTAGAATAATCATAATAAATAACGTTAATCTTATTCTTCTCTAATTCATCCCTGAATGACCGCATAGCGGAAAAAAATAGTGCAATTTTTGACTTGTGGTGTTTTATATCTGAACANAAACCCAAATCCTCACACATAAAAACAGTNTCATTTTCAGTAAAATTATGAGTGCTTATGGGAAAAAGCTGATTGCCAAGAACTATTCTCAGCGTTTTATCTGAATTCATTGTTATATCTGTATTCATTTATTTCCAAGATTAAACATCAGGTATTTAGTATCAATCTATCTGTAAGTTAAAATATCGGGTGACAGATAAGAAACNTCATTAAATTGATCTAAGGAAAATCGCTCAGTACTGAAAGTAAATTTGGTCACTGAACAATTGTAGACACGCCAATTTAACTCTGCTGCCTTTATTTCTGGCGCATCCAAAACTGTTTGCACGGATACTCCTATTGGACCACCTGAGGTAAAAACACCGATCAATTCACCATTTTTTGCTTGAGATCTAATATCATCAATCGCGTTTCTTACGCCATTACTCCAGTCCTTCCATGAGGTTGAAAGATTGACGTCTTTAATATCATTATTTACCCATGACTCAAGTATGAGTTCAAACAATTTCTGGAAATAAAGATGACGTTCAGTTTCACTAGTTGAATCGTTACATTTTTTATAAAGATTGGCAGCCACATCATCATTCTCAACAAGATATTTACCCAAAGATGTCATAATTTCCTCAGCAGGATATTCATTAAATCGATCTTCCTCAATCACCTTTGGAAATGGGATTTTCTGTGCATCATATAACTCCTCAACCATCTGTCTAGTGTGTTGTTGTCTATTGAGGGTGCCCGAGTAAATNNTATCAAAGATAAATTCATTGGATGCAAGGCTTTCTCCNAGAATTTTAGCTTGGTCTATACCATGATCAGATAATTGATCGTAGTTTTCAGATAGAAAACTTGCCTGGGCATGTCTAATTAAAAATAAACGACTCATTAAAAATTAAATATTAGTTAAAAATAATAAACAATAAATTTCGGTTTNCATTTAATCTTATTCTATCTTAAACAAGATTTCGGGATATACTTATTTNAGNTGGAAAAAACTTTAGGAAAATTACTATGATTATTGAAAAAATATGGACGGCTAATGCTTATAGAAATTTTAATTACCTAATTGNATGCCCAGAGACTGGCGAAGCNCTTGCAATAGATCCAAATGATCATAAGNAATGCTTGGAAATAGCTAAGAAAAACCAATGGAATATTACAAAAATATTCAATACTCATGAGCATTGGGATCATATTGAAGGGAATGATGCTGTGGTAAGTCAAACATCAGCAAAAATTATCGCTCATCGAAATGCAAAAGATAAGATCCCAAATATAGATATCAGTGTTGATCATGGGGATATTATAAAAGTTGGAAAAACCGTTATTCTTGAGTGTCTGGATACTCCTGGACATACCATGAGTCACATTAGTTTGCTTTCACGCACAGAGACGCCAGCACTTTTCAGTGGAGATGCTTTATTCAATGCAGGCGCCGGTAATTGTCATTTCGGTGGTGATCCACATGCTTTATTCAAAACTTTTTCAATGCAATTTACAAATCTCCCTCATAAAACAAAAATCTATCCAGGACATGATTACTTCATTAACAATCTAAAATTTACAATAGATCGGGAACCGAATAATGAATCCGCTAAGAATATGCTTGAAAAACACCAACACGATGATCCGATAGAAATCGCGACCACTATCGAAGATGAAATGAAATTCAATGTTTTTTTCCGACTGCAAAACCATGAAATCATTGATAGATTGAAAGTATCTTTTCCTGATCTTGATCCCAATCCATCTCCAGAAACTGTCTTTTTAAAACTTAGAGAACTCAGGAATGATTGGTAAGTGTCTGCATCAGAATAAATTATTATTATGGATGGTCCTNAATAAAATTTCAGTTTCTTTTGTCGGCCTGATGGATTGATGCGATACCAACCACAGAAAGTTGATTGCTTCAAAGAGTCTTTTTTGCTCCTGATAACCCTCTNCTGTATGAATTTTCGAGCCTGCAATNTACTCATCCAAAAGAAGTGACTCTTCTTCTTTTCTAAGATTATTGCATACTGATATCGAAGCTATTTCAAACATGGGATCATTATCATGAGCATATTCCCAATCCAGTAAATAAAGATTGTTGTTTTGGATGATGTTCGCAGCATGGATATCATTATGACAGAAGCATTTGTTTTCTGTTGTTCGAGTTTTTATTATTACGTCAAAACATTTTTTTGAAAAATTATAATATTCTGAGTCATTAGTGACATTCAATAAATAATTATGAGCAACCTCTGATGCATTCAGATTGAAACCTGAGAGAGGAAGGGAATGCAATTTAAGTAAGAGCTCAACCAGAGAAATAATTTTCTTAGGTTTCTCAAAATCATCCTTAGTCCATTGAGATCCNTGTATTAATTGAGTCAACAAGATGCCATTTTCAAAATCTTCAAATAAAATTTGAGGAGCAAATCCAGCATCAGCAGCAATTTTTTGTATCCTCACCTCTCTCTCTCGGTCCACGCCAAGATTCCTCGCATTAGGACCATCCAATCGAAGAAAATACTCTCTCTTATCGCTTAATAATTTATAAGCACGGTTATTGCACTCAGAAATTAACTCTACTGAAATAATTTTTTTAATCAACGATTTTGGTATGAGGTCGATGGCATCATCCAGCGCGATCATGCTGAGACTCCTCATAACTAGAACGCCAAGAATAAATACCGAAAGGGATCATCAAAACATAGAGTAAAAAAAGCAGCGAGGTTGATGACAAACCACGTTCCCAATAGATTGCTATCGATGTAATGTCGATTAGCAACCAATACCACCAATTTTCGAGTATTTTTTTTGCAACAAGATATGTCGCCCAAATTGAAAAAAATGTTGTCAGAGAATCAATATATGGAAAAGCTGCATCGGTATGTCTATTAAGAATGTAACCACTCGCAATTGAAATAACGGATATCACAAAAATTGACCTTATGTGCACGCTTAAATCCCAGGATATGACTCTTAGTGATGAATTTTTATCAGAGGATCTCCACGACAACCAACCATACACAGCCATACAAAAATAAAAAATATTCAGTATCGACTCCATATACAATTTCACATTGAAGAATAGAGCAACATAAATTAGAGAACTGGATGCAGCACAAAGCCAACAGAGAATATTCTGACGAATTGCCAGAAATAAATAGGCGATTGCCAAAACTACAGCGAGATTTTCCATGTAATTAATGAATAAAAATTATTTCATAGGATTGTTGAGTACTTTAATCGCAAAAACTGCTTTTGATGATTCAAGAAAAGTTTTCTTGATCTCTTTTTGTATTATACTCATAACAGTTTCATACTCGCCTCTCACTTGCGTGCTCATTGGGTTCGTAACCACCACAATCGACTCATTTTCTTGCAATCTTTTTATAAAATCCTTGATAGGCGGAATAAAATTGTTATCAAGGGGGTACAGACTGATATCAACTGCTATATTCATTTAATCAAAACCTCATTTCGTATTTTAGTCCAATTTGCCTTGGGTCACCTTTTCTTGTGTAGAGTTTGCTCGGAAAATCAGGTGGCTCATTCCCAAAGAAAAATCCTCTCACTGAATAGTCTTCATTCAATAAATTATTGAGAAAAAATTTGACTGACCAATTATCTTTCTCAAGGCCAAAGTGCATGTTAATTATTTCAAATTTTTGTGACTTTTGATTATGACTTACATCAAAGTAAAACTCATCTTTCGCTGAAAGCGATAGCATCGCAAAAAATCCATTGGGACGCCTATAATCAATTCCTGTATTTATTGTGTATCTTGGAGCATGCGCCACATCTCTATTGATTAATGTCGGTTGATCTCGATATTCATTAAATTGTGCCTTGAGGATTCCAAGATTTACATAAAATTGAATTNTTTCATTNTGTATCCATCTNAAATTGGATTCAAANCCCGTTGATTTTCCATTTGCCGCATTATCTGTATAAAATACGAAAGATGCAGGATCATTGGGGATGAGTTGTTTTGAGACTCTTACTTGTTGGTTTTTTCTTTTGTTATAGAAAATAGCTGTGTTTAGTTGCAATCTTCCGTCATTGAATATTGACTTTAAACCTGTTTCAACACCTAACATTAATTCTTTGTCGAAAGATCTTTTTTCTTCTGGTGCTATACCCAGATTAAATCCACCTGCCTTGTAACTTTGATTAAAATTTATATAACCATTTACATTTTCTGAAAAGCCTCTAGAAAAAGCGAGCTCACCACCGAACATTGTTTCACTTGGCGACATAGATAACGAATCTGAATCAGAATAATCTGTATCTCGATTTTCTAATCTCAATCCTAATGAAATTTCAGAATTNNGTCCTATTCCAGAATTNAAATTCCCATAAATTGAGCTGCTTAGCGATTCATAATTGCTGTCAAATTCGGTATCTAGAGTATCAGAGTAAACATATATAGGGTCATTATAATCACCCGTATTAAAAACATTAATGTCCTCATTTAATTTCAAAAAATAGCTGCCAATTATCCATTTAGGAGATCCTGAAAAATTACTTTTATCAGACGATAAAAACCGTATTTCTTGTGACATCGTTTTTCTTTTTCTTTTAGTTTGAGAGAAGTAGTCATATGTAAATGGGAGCCATGATCCTTGATTACCCCAATCTGCGTCATAAGAAAATGTTATTTTAGAATTTGCAATTGAGGTAATTGTTTGTAACTCGTATAAGTCGTTTCCTGAATATATTGCTTTTAAGGAGCTACCAACACTTTTTTGTGCATCCTTTCCAGGATTATCAGAAAGCATATTTAAAGTATTATCTATAGAAAATGCATCATAACCATTGTCTAAATCTACAAACATATTCGATGAAGTAATAAGTAGATTTTCTGATAATTCCCAATTCAATTTATATCTGATGGAAGTCTCTTTTCTTTGATTGGTATCTTCTCGATTCAATGCCCGATTTGCTCTAAANCCATTACTCTTATGGTGGTGAATACTCATTCTGTAGTTTACATTTTCTGAATTTGTTAACTCACCTCCAAGGGCAACACCAGCTGCTATCTCATCATCACCGGCTAATCGAACTTGAATTTTACCTGGTTTTTCACTGTTCGGATCAACACTTTTCATGTAAATGAGACCACCAAGTGCATTGGCACCATACCTCGAGCTTTGAGGTCCCCTTAAGATTTCGATTTGATCGATATCAAACAATGTTGCAACTGAGCCAATTCCACTAAAATCTATATCATCTATCAAAAACCCAATCGAGGGATTTGGTGCACCTTCATACTGCTCTAATTCACCTACTCCCCTTATTTGAAAATAACGTGCACGATTTCCATCTCCAGACCAATTTAGATTGGGTACGGATAAAATCAGTTCTTCAAAATGTTGATTGGATGAATTTTCTATATACTCTGAGTCTAAAAGACTGATACTTGATGGAATGTATTTTGCATTTCTCTCTGAAAAGTCAGCAGTAACAATGATTTCATCAATTGTTTCTTGAGGGAAGACTTTGAAATTGAATAAAATTAAAAATAGGAAACTAATTGTCCTAGATGATGATGAAAAATTTTTGAACATGGTTATCTCCTTCCTACGCCAGAACTATCTGGATCAGGTTCTAAGGGTTTCCATTTGAACATTTAAGGCTAAATGCTCTGAATCTCAGGTCAAAGACCACCCCTGGTAAATCGGAATTATACACTAAGAAAACTAAATAAAAAGAATATTAAGGCTCTAAACGTTTAATGAGGCTTGAGGTATCGAATCGTTTTCCACCAATCTTTTCTATGTCTTTATAAAATTCATTTATTAGCTCAGTCACCTCTAAATTGGCATTCACTCTTTTTGCTTCATCAATCGCAATTTCTAAGTCTTTTCGCATCCACTCAACAGCAAAACCAAAATCAAACTCGTCATCAATCATCGTTTGCCACCTGTTTTCCATCTGCCATGACTGAGCCGCACCTTTTGAAATTGCTCCCATAACAGCCGCTATATCAAGATTTTCGCGTTTAGCAAAATGCAAAGCTTCCGATAATCCCTGTATTAAGCTTGCGATACATATTTGATTGACCATTTTTGCCTTCTGCCCTGAACCTGCTTCACCAATGAGAGTGCAAGCCTTCGCATAACAATCCATTACTGGTAAGACCTTATCGAAAATCTCTTTATCGCCACCAACCATTATGGTTAACTGACCAGATTCAGCCCCAGCTTGACCACCTGATAAAGGAGCATCTAGGAAGTTAATTTCATGCTTTCTTGCTTCGTNATAAACCTCAACAGCAAGTCTTGCCGAAGCAGTTGTATGATCAACGATAATTGCACTTTTTCCTAAGCCATGAATTGCTCCATCTTCATGAAGGATTACCTCCCTCACATCATCATCATTACCCACACAAATAAAGACAATTTCTGCGCCCTTTGCCGCCTGTTTGGGAGATTCTGATAGATTGCCACAATACTCAGTACACCATTTCTCTGCTTTACTCGTCGTGCGATTAAAAACTGTCACATCATGACCTGCCTTTGAAAGAAAACCCGCCATTGGATAACCCATCACGCCCAAACCTATAAATGACAGCTTCATTAATACACCTCAATTGAGCTTTTTAGATTACTCACCTTTAAATATGGGCTCTCGTTTTTCGATAAATGCATCAACACCCTCCTTAAANTCATGTGAACTCTGAAGTGATTGCTGAACTTTGGATTCAAGTTTATATGTTTCATCCCATGATTTGCTCTCGGCAAAGCGCATAATTTTTTTTGTTCCTTTCAGTGAAAGCGGCGCCTTTTTTGCAATGCTTTGTGCCCAGGATAAAGTCACTTCCTTTAATTTATCGAACGAGACAGACTTATTCACAATGCCATTTTTTACACAAAAGTCAGCATCCAATCTTTGACCTTCTACAGATACTTGAAAAGCGCGTTTATATCCTAGGTGATTTACAAGCGTCCAATTCAAACCTCCGTCTGGAACAAGTGATATTGCAGTAAATGGAGACAATAAAAATGCGTCATCTGCCATAATAACGAGATCACAGGTTAGTGCTATTGACAATCCTATACCTGCTGCAGAACCGTGAATGGAGGCAATTACAGGTTTGTTTGAATTAATAATGATTTCAAATATTGGTCTGTACTCATTGTTCAAGACATCCTCAATAGTTTTATCTAGATCACTTTTATCTTTCAAATCTGCTCCTGCAGAAAAGTTTCTTCCGTTACCATTAAGAATAATCACTCTGATGCTCTTGTCCTGAGAAGCTTTATTAAAAGCGAATAGGAGCTCTGAACGTAGAGTTTCATTTATCGAGTTCATCGCGTCGGGACGATCAATTGAAATAATTGCAATAGAATCCTGCTGCTGGTATTGAATTGTTTTTAGATGTGTCATCTTATATTTACTTCTTGAATTTAATTTGAAATATACTTAAAACTCTGAATCTGAAAAATCTGGCTCACTTCTATTAATAGAAGACTTCACTGCCTCCATGTGATTTGGACTCGACATTACCTTTTTTTGTATATCAGCCTCCATTGATAAAGAAATCTTATCGTTACTGCCCCAAGTATCATAAAATAATTTCTTGATAGATCTGATTGCATCNGGNGACTTTTGGCAAATAATATTTGCCAATTCTCTTGCTTGAGAGAGAGGATCACTCTTAACTTCGGTTATTAATCCAAGTTTGAATGCAGTTTTAGCATCAAGAATGTCTCCTGTCATTGTGATCTCAAATGCTTTATCTATGTTAATTAGATTGGGTATTGAGGTAGTAATAGCCATATCAGGAATTATTCCCCATTTTATCTCCATGATTGAAATTGCTGAATTTTCATCTGCATATCTAATATCTGCTCCCAGTGCAATCTGTAACCCTCCCCCATAAACTGCTCCATGAAGAGCTGCAATAACAGGGACAGGTATCTCACGCCACACATATGCTGCACTTTGATAATAATTAGCTAATGAATTATCTCTGGGTTCCATTTTATTAAGAAAATCATCACTGGAACTTTCGCCCGAAAAGATTGATAAATCAATTCCAGCGCAAAAACTTTTTCCAGCTCCATACAAAATAACTGCACGAATGGATCTGTCCTTAGCTAACTTTTCCCCAAACTCGATCAGTGACTCAAACATCGCATGATCAAGAGCATTATGTTTTTCAGGTCGATTGAGTTTAACTTCCGCCACACCCGACTTTATGTTTAATTCTATTCTTTTTGTCATTCTAAATACCAATCACCCAGTTTTGATAATTTTAATGTCCTGACTTGAGGGCGTAACTCCATCCAATATCAGCCAGGGGTTCAATTGCTTTTATTAAGCTTTTAGCCCTAACATTTGATGCCGTACCATCGCGAATTCTTCCAGCAATGCCCTGAAGTATCGCAGCGAGTCGAAAAAAATTATACGCAGAGTAAAATTCCCTATCTTCTAGACCGTGCGATATGCCTGTTCTTTCGCAGTAGCGATTAATATATTCCTCCTCCGATGGAATTCCAAGTTCCTTAATATTTTTTCCAAANAATCCTCCTGAACCTATTCCAATGTCTGGCATCTGCCAAGAGAGAAGATTGTAGGTAAAATCTCCAAGTGGATGTCCAATTGTAGATAACTCCCAATCTAAGATCCCAATAATTTTTGGCTTAGAAGGATGCACAATGACATTATCCAAACGATAATCACCATGTACGATAGTTGATTCATCATTTTCTGGAATATTTTGAGGTAACCACTCTATCAATTTATCCATCTCTTTTATTTTTTTCGTTTCTGAATATTGATATTGTTTTGACCACCTTGATATTTGACGCGCAAAATAATTGCCAGACACTCCAAAATCAGATAACCCAAGATTTTCATAGTCAAGGTTATGCAAAACTGCCATATTTTTGTTCAAATCATCATATATCTCAGAACGCTCCTTTACAGAACAGTCAGGCATATCAGCATCCCAAAAAATACGACCTTGTAAGAATTCCATCACATAAAAGATAGTACCGATTACAGATTTGTCCTCACACAAGATGTATGTTTTTGGAACGGGAAAATTAACCTTTTTTAAAGCTTTTATAATTTTATACTCTCTATCTACCGCATGCGCAGATTTAAGGAGATTTCCTGGCGGCTTTCTTCTTAATACATAGCTTTTATCGGCTGATTTGATGAGAAATGTTGGATTAGATTGACCACCTTTAAACTGTTTTATGGAATTTATTCCCTCAAAATTTGGCAACCTGGATTGAAGGTAACTTTCCAATCTGAGCAATTCATCGGAATTGAGATCGTCTGCGTTTTTTAGACCTGAAAAATCACTCTGCCTCTTACTCATATCAATCAATCAAGAAAAAAGTCCGGAACAAGATCTGCTCCTGGTTCAACTGAATATCCACTTAAATCAGAAATTCCTGTTTGTTCCAAAATTTCGTCATCAATGCAGAATTGACCCGTGAATGTTTTGCTATCTTTGATCAAGATCTCATAAGCTGCATCTGCAACAATTTCAGGTTTTCTTGAATGTTTTATCATTTCATCTCCACCCAACAAATTCTGTACNGCAGCTGTTGCAATAGCTGTTCTGGGCCATAATGCGTTCACGGCTATCCCTTTTTCCCTATATTCTTCAGACATTCCAAGGACGCACATACTCATTCCATATTTGGCAATCGTATAAGCACAGTGAGACTTAAACCATTTTGATTTCATATTCAATGGGGGGGATAAATTGAGAATGTGTGGGTTATCAGATTTTTCTAAAAAAGGGATACATGTTTTTGATACCAGGAAAGTGCCTCTGGTATTTATTTGTTGCATCAAATCAAAACGTTTCATTGAAGTGATTAATGTTGGTGTCAGAGAAATAGCACTGGCATTATTGATGCATATGTCTATTCCTGAGAACTCTTCAACTGTCTTTTGAACTGCATCCTCTACCTGCTCCTCGAAACGAATATCACATAAAAGTGGAAGTGCTTTACCACCAGCTTCAGTTATCTCGTCAGCCGCTGTATATATTGTTCCAGGTAGAGTTGGGTGCGGTTCTGCAGTCTTCGCAGCAATTGCAATATTTGCTCCGTCTTTCGCGGCACGTTTTGCAATTTCAAGGCCAATCCCTCTGCTTCCACCTGAAATAAATATCGTTTTGTTTTTTAGTGAAGTCATTGCACATCCTTTATTGTATTTTTTGTACTAATTTCTTTGTTTTGTATTTCTTTCCAAAAATCTTGAATCCATTTTCTTATAATCAGAGCCTCATTCCATCGGTCAGAAAGCTCCTCTTGGTTACCATCAGTAATGGCATAAGGTCGGGGACCCAGTTCACAAAGAAATATTAATTCTGCATTATCACTATTTCTCNTATGCCAATCATGTAGACCCATTTTCCACCAATATTTAAATTGCTCAACCCACTCAGCATGTTGCGGAAAGTCTATTTGTATCTGAATTTGCTCTCTATTGGCAATCCTTCCCTGAAAACAATCTGATCTATTTATGACCCTATTTATATATTCATTATCCCTATCGTTCAATGGCAACCTTAATTCCCTATCAACAACAATATGTGATAAATCCGCACATAATCTCATTTCTGGTATCAAATCCATCAATTGAATAGTGAAAAAAAGATCATTCAGAAGGCTATCGCGATGTGTTTCAAAAAGTATCTTTATACCTGCATTCTCTGCCTCTTTTATCCAGCTCCTTACAATAGGTTCCGCGTCAAGAGGCTTTAACGGCATCACGCCACTTATTACATTCAAGAGAGAAGCATTAAAATCTTTGGCCATGTCAATAAAATACTGCATTTCATCTAAATGATATGGAAAAGCATTTATCATGCAATCAAGGTTATACTCTTTGAAAAGATTCTTTGAGTTACGAAAATCTTCCATCTCATGTATCGCAAGATCAAGACACATCCCATCAAAACCAGCCAATTCAGCTTTTTCGAAGTTTTCTCTGATTGAAGGTTCAAGCGAATTGGGTATTCTTTGCTCCATACCCCATAGAGACTGGAATATTTTTAATTTCTGCAAATTCTTCCTCAGATCAAAAAGAAGTTAAGAAAGATGCCGCATTGCCACCTGATACCTCTGCCTTTCTTGCGGCAAGAAGATAATCATGACCAGTGGGACTGTCATCTTGATGATTATCAATTATCCTATTAACTCTCTGTTTATGAAAAATTTTTAATTGTGCTTTAAATGGAACATGTCGCTCAGATTGAGCCCCAAACATTTCCTCATGTTTTTGTGGGAGAAGATACCATGGAACCGTCATATCAGCATGATGTGCGTTATGAAAACCAAAATTCAAAACAAGCCAATTTAAAACAGGGAAATTAATTGATATGGGATTACTGAATGTGTGCTCCTGTTCCCACTCAAAATCACCCTTTCGTTCTGGTTTCTCTCTGCTGAATAAGGTCAGATTATAGCTGTAATCATGCTGAATACTATCCATAAATCTGAGGACTGTAATCATAATTAAATATGACATGACATACATAAACGCAACATATGGAAAATAGATACAAACCAGAAAAAATAGTGCGCCTCTGAGAAGTAAAACAATGACATTTCTTCGCCTTTGATTACGACGCTCATCAATTATAAATGATGTGAATGCCATAATAGTGTGCATGATTAACTCATGAACCGGTATGTAGAACCATTCGAGAAATTGAGTTATTTTAAGAACAAGTGGGTGCTTTCTAAAAAAACCTTCGTAGTCAAACCATACGACATCATCATTATCAACATGATGACGGAAATGCTTATATCTTATATCTTCGTAAGTACCATAAGAAGCGCCACAAAGCCATGTTAATAATCGTCCAAGATAAGTATTATGCTGCATCTTTCTAAATACTAAATTATGTGCACATTCATGAACTAAATAAGCTGAAATTATCATCCCATGTGATAGNAAAAATATGGAAATAACATTTATTGTGATGCTGGAGCTAAACAAACCATATAATCCAAATGAATAGGCGCTAATCGAATACAGAAAAGCCAAACCGTTGTAGGCAAGACTTTCTTTGGAAATTATAGATTTTGATTTATGTTTCATTTTTTTACTTTAATAAAATACAATTATACATACTTAAATTTCATCTTCCAAAATCATTAATTAAGCTGATATTAATAAAAATACGATTTATAATCCTGATCATTAAAATCATTTGGGGCATCATGATGAAAAGGGTGATAGTGCATCATAAATTAGACTATAGTTCGCAGAGGAAGAGGTATGAATAAGAGCATGATAAAAATCTTAATGGGAACCCTACTCGTCTTGTTCTCCTCTGTTAGTCAAGCGGCTACAACTCAAGAAAAAAGAATGAATGATGCTACTGATGTGCTTGATCAAATATTGAGAATTCCTGAGCAAGCAGTTCCGCCTGCCCTTCTATCGAGAGCCTATGCAATAGCGGTATTTCCAAACGTAAGAAAAGCGGGATTGATAATTGGTGTAAGGAGAGGTAAAGGCATCATTGTTGTTAGAAATGATGATAACACATGGAGTAATCCCTCATTTCTAACGCTCACTGGAGGAAGTCTTGGGCTTCAATTTGGAGCTCAATCAACCGATACCATCTTAGTTTTCAAAACACGAAAAGGAGTTGATGGTATCAGTAACGGAAAATTAACATTAGGTGCTGATGCTTCAATAGCTGCGGGGCCGATTGGAAGACACACAGCAGCTGCAACAGATCTAAGATTCAATGCAGAAATATACTCATACTCAAGAAGTCGTGGTTTATTTTTTGGGGCTTCTATGGAGGGTGCTACTCTTACAATGGACAGGAGAAGCAATGCTATTTACTACAACTCTTCAAGCATTACACCAGACCAAATATTCTCTGCTACCGGAAATGCCGCACCAAACTCAGCTAATACATTTGTTCAAACCCTCTCAGCTCAGACTCATAGCTTACCAATACAACCAAGCTTGGAGAGTCAGGCAGGGGAAGAATCTGAAGAAGCGAGAACATACAGATTAAGTGATATATTTGCTCCAAAATATGATGAAAATGAAGTGATCCTAGAATATAAGTAACATGATCCGCAAATCCAAAGCTGAGGCTGACTTTAATCAATTCAGCTTGATCACTCAAAAAAGATTTGGGCCTTTTTTCTTTACCCAATTTCTGGGGGCCTTTAATGACAATATTTTTAGAAATGGTTTAATAATTTTACTGACATTCAAAGGGGTCGAAGTACTGGGCCTCAATGCAAGCCAAATTGCAAATGTAGCAGGAGCATTATTTATTTTGCCTTATTTTTTATTTTCAGCGGTTGCAGGCCAACTGGCGGATAGAGAAGAGAAATCAGATCTAATAAAAAAGATTAAATTATTTGAAATTATACTCATGCTTCTGGCAACCGCTGCATTGCTCACAGAGAACTATCCATATTTACTTATCATACTATTCCTCATGGGATTTCAATCTTCGCTATTCGGTCCAGCAAAATATGCATATATTCCTCAAAAGCTTGCNAAAAATGAGTTAATTGGAGGAAACGCGCTTGTCGAATCAGGAACNTATATAGCNATTATACTGGGATTAGTAGTNGGAGGTGTTGCNGTTTCCATAGGAAAAGATAATGACTATCCATTAGCATTAATGCTTCTCTCTATGGCAATAATTGGCTATCTCTTCAGCAAAAAAATACCAACAACCGAGCCTACGGATCCAAACTTAAAAATTAATTGGAACATCTTATCTGAAATAAAGAAAATTATTGGATTCAGCAGAAAGGAAAAAGATATTTTTATCTTTATTATCGGGATTTCATGGTTTTGGTTCTATGGCTCAGTGATTACACTTCAAATTCCTGCTTTCACTATAAACATCCTAAATGGAAATGAAAATTTAACAACTTTGCTATTAGCGACATTCGCAATCGGTATTGGTATTGGATCGCTTGCATGTGAAAAATTATCAAAAAATACTATTGAACTGGGAATAATCCCAATTGGTGCAATTGGTTTAAGCCTATTCACTTTTGATTTATTTNTATTTAGCTCTGACGTATCTATGAATCATCCAATAACTGCAAAAAACTTCATAAGCGATATTAATAACTGGCGTTTGATATTCGATTTAACCATGATTGGTGCTTCTGGAGGTATTTTTAGTGTTCCTTTTTATGCAGCTATACAGGATCGCGCTAATCCGAAATATTTATCTAGAATTATTGCAGCGAATAACATAATAAATGCGATTTTTATGGTATCCGCATCTATTTTAGCGATCACTTTTTTATCAATTGGATTTTCAATCCCTGAGTTTTTTATATTAATTTCACTAATGAATATATTCATGATTATTTATCTTAACTTTACTTCGGAATTATTTTTTATTCGTTTTATGAGGCTCATGAAAAGTCTTCCGAACTTTGATAAGAAGATCAAAGATAAGCTATAATGTGACCAATTTGAGAGCAAACTAATGAATTATTGCCATCCACACAACTCCAAAAATAATAGCAATTCTTCTAAGAAAAAATATGGAATAAAAATTATGCTTCCGCCTGATGATTGTCTCGGAAATATAATTGGTTCAGATTGGTCAAAACAAAAGTGGTTCGAATCAGAAGAAAAAAGAGATGTCGCCTTTGAAAATATGAAGATTCGACATGGTTACTACCGAAAAACTGATAGTCCTACGCAAATTATCGAAAAAATTTCCAGATAAAACTCCTTAAAAAAAAGGTCTAAAATGTCTTTTCAAGCCAGAATGATATATACATTAACAGATGAAGCCCCAGCGCTCGCTACTCACTCTCTGCTGCCAATCATAAGATCATTCCTCGGAGAGGCGAATATTCAGATAGAAAAACGCGATATATCACTAGCAGGGAGAATTATTTCNAATTTTCCAGAAAAGCTAACAACCGAACAAAAAATTAATAACGACCTCTATGAGCTCGGCCAACTTGTCGAGCTACCAGATTCTAACATTATCAAACTTCCAAATATCAGTGCATCTATACCTCAACTAAAATCAGCAATACTGGAGTTGCAATCACAAGGATATGACATACCAGACTATCCAGAAAAAATTAAAAATGAAAATGACAAGAACATAGAAATACGTTATCAAAAAATACTTGGAAGTGCTGTTAATCCTGTTCTAAGACGAGGAAACTCAGATAGGAGAGTTGCAAAAGCTGTTAAAGATTATGCTAAAAAGAATCCNCATAAATTGGGTGAATGGGAGAAAAGTTCTAAAACAGAGGTCGTTCACATGACAGATGGTGATTTTTTCTCTTCAGAAAAATCAGAATTAATAAAAAATACTGATGATCTCAAAATTAAGATGATAGACGAGGATGGGGCTTGTCACATTTTAAAAGAAAAAATAGAAGTTAAAGTTGCTGATNTTATTGATGCGGCAAAAATTGATATTAAAAAACTAAAAGCATTTTTTGACAAAGAAATTAAATCTGCCTCAAAAGAGGATGTGCTTTTGTCGATTCATCTGAAAGCCACAATGATGAAAGTTTCTGATCCAATTATCTTTGGGCATGCTGTGAAATCATTTTATTCTGATATTTTTGAAAAATANGCAATCACCCTCGATGAGCTTGGGGTTAACGANANAAATGGAATTGGTGATCTGTATACAAAAATAAAAGATTTATCTGAAGACAAAAAGAAAGCAATTATTTCTGATATCGAAAGTTTGTACGAAGAACGTCCTCCACTCGCTATGGTTGACTCTGATAAAGGCATTACTAATTTGCATGTACCAAGTAATGTTATTATCGATGCTTCAATGCCCGCAGCTATAAAATCATCTGGAAAAATGTGGGGATCAGATGGAAGACTTAAAGATACCAGAGCCATTATACCGGACAGATGTTACGCCCGTATCTATAGTGAAATAATCAATTATTGTAAGAGAAATGGGGCTTTTGATGTATCAAAAATGGGTAATGTTTCAAATGTAGGTCTTATGGCAAATAAAGCTCAGGAATATGGGTCTCACGATAAGACTTTCGAAATTCCTTTCAATGGAAATATTCAGATATGCACTTCTTCGGATGAAGTGCTAATTAATCATGAGGTTCAAAAAGGCGATATATGGAGGATGTGTCATACACAAGATGAGGCAATAAGGAATTGGATTGAATTGGCCATAAAAAGAGCTCAAATAACAGGNGTAGACACCATTTTTTGGTTAGATGATGAAAGAGCTCACGATAAGATATTAATATCAAAAGTCAAAAAATTTATGAAGACGACTGAAGATATCTCGATTCAAATTTTATCACCTCACCTAGCTATGAGAAAAACACTTGATTTAATTAAAAATGGAAAAGATTCTGTATCAGTGACTGGCAATGTTCTCAGAGATTACCTTACAGATTTATTTCCTATATTAGAGCTAGGAACTAGTGCAAAAATGTTGTCTATAGTTCCATTGCTTTCTGGCGGAGGATTATATGAAACAGGTGCCGGAGGATCGGCCCCTAAACATGTTGAGCAATTCATTAATGAAGGACACTTGAGATGGGATTCACTAGGTGAGTTTCTTGCTATTCAGGTTTCATTGGAGGAAATGGCTAGAAAGACTAAAAATAAGAAAGCTAAGATAATTGCTGATGCACTTGATAAGGCAAACTCCATGATTTTAGAAAATAATAAATCACCTTCGAGAAAGGTGGGAGAACCTGACAATCGACATAGTCATTTCTACTTGGCTTTATATTGGGCAAAAGTGCTATCCTCATCAGAGGATCTATCAATCAAAGAAAAATTTAAGGATGCTTATAATAAATTGATGGAAAATGAAAAAAAGATTAATGACGAACTTAATAGTAACCAAGGAGAAAGAATTGAAATTGGAGGTTACTATCATCCAAATGCAGAACTTGTAGAATCAGCTATGAGGCCGAGTGAAACTTTTAACGAGATAATTAACTCTCTCTGAAAATATCATCAAGATCTGACTTGACCATTCCCTCTTACGGCGTATTTATAGCTAGTAAGTTGCATTGCACCAACAGGGCCTCTGGCATGGATTCGTCCTGTGGCAATACCTATCTCAGCTCCCATTCCAAACTCTCCACCATCGGCAAATTGAGTCGAAGTGTTATGCATCACTATTGCACTGTCTACTTCCATGATAAATTTATCAGCGATTTCATCGTCCTCAGTCACAATACTATCCGTATGTCCTGAGCCATATTCAGAAATATGAGAGATTGCTTCATCATGATCTTTCACAATCTTCATTGAAATAACAGCATCCAAATATTCGGTAGACCAATCCTCATCTGAGGCTTCAAGTGCCTGGCTTGAGATGTCTTTTATTTCGCGATCACCTCTAATCTCACAGCCAGCTGAGGATAGATCATCAATCAGATCGGGAACAATTTCTTGTGCTATGTTCTTATCAATTAAGACAGTTTCTGCGGCTCCACAGATCCCGGTTCTTCTCATTTTTGCATTTAAAATTATCTCTCTGGCCATCTTTAGATTAGCTGATTGATGAACATATACATGACATATTCCTTCCAGGTGCCCAATTACTGGTATTCTAGCTTCATCCTGTACTCGCCTTACGAGACTTTTCCCACCCCTTGGAACAATCACATCTATCCAATTACTCATAGATGACAGCATATAACCTACTGCTGATCTGTCTTTTATTGGGACAAGCTGAATTGACGATGGATCAAGTCCAGCATCTGCCAAACCCTCTCTAAGACAGAGATAAATAGCTTTATTTGATTCAAAACTTTCAGACCCGCCTCTTAAAATAACTGAATTTCCTGATTTTATACACAATGCAGCTGCATCAGCAGTAACATTTGGCCGGCTCTCGTAAATAATTCCAATNACACCAAGAGGAACAGACACCCTCTGAATAATCATTCCATTGGGCCTTGACCATTCTTCTGTTATTTTGTTAATGGGATCTTCTATTTGGGTAATAATATTCATGCTGCTTGCCATTGAATCAATTCGATCCTTATCTAACATCAGGCGATCAATCATAGATTCTGGAAGACCTTTTTCTTTGGCTGCTTGTATATCAATTGTATTTGCCTTAAGTATTTTATTGGTATTTTTTTGAATAGATTGAGCAATACATGATATTGCTTCATTTCTCTGTTGATTAGATGTTCTTGCTAAATATTCTGCAGAAAGTCTGGCTGACTCTCCGAGTTCGATCATGAGTTTACTGATATCATTTGTCATATTATTTTATTATATTACTTAGAGAATTCATTAAGAGCCATATCGTCCCTATGTACGATTTCAGATGAATTTTTGTACCCTAACTTATCTTTTATAGAATCTGACTGACAGCCAATAATTTGTTTGGCCTCTACTGAAGAATAAGCNGTCATCCCTTTACCTAGCTCTGTATTATTGGCATCAATTATGGTGACAACGTCACCCCTCTCAAAAGTACCCTCTATCTCAGTCAATCCTACCGGAAGAAGACTTCCACCTTTCTCAAGTGCCACCTTCGCACCATCATCAATCTTAAAGCTCCCAGAAGTATCGAGGTAACCTGAAAGCCACTGTTTTCTGGTGCTTTTAGAATTTGATCTAGCCGGAAAATATGTACATTTCCCTCCTTCAATTAGAGATGTTAAAGGGGTTTTTTTCAATCCATCAGTTACAATTGTCGCACATCCAGCTGAGGTAGCAATTTTAGCCGCTTTTAACTTCGTTATCATGCCTCCACTGCCATAATTTGAATCTGCTATATCTGCCATTGAGAATATTTCTTCATTTAAATTATCGATGACCGGTATATGTTTTGCTGTCTGATTGGTCTTAGGGTTTGAGGTATACATTCCATCAACATCAGAGAGCAGAATCAATAAATCTGCAGATGTCATTTGCGCTACTCTCGCTGCCAACCTATCGTTATCACCATATCTCAACTCTTCTGTCGCAACCGTATCATTCTCATTAATAATTGGAATAACATCATATTTGATCAAAGTAAGTAGTGTATCTTTTGAATTCAAAAATCTTTTTTTATTTTCAGTGTCACTTCTTGTTAGAAGAATCTGAGCTGTATAGATTCCGCTAGATTTGAAAGAATCCTGCCATTCCATCACGAGTTGCGCCTGACCCATAGCCGCAGCAGCTTGCATTTCATGAAGGTTCATGTGCGATCTCTTTTTTCTGAGATAAGTAGATCCAATAGCGACAGCACCAGAAGAAACAATTAGTATTTCAGTGCATCTATTATGTAATTGCTCAATTTCATTGGAGAGATTATTGAGCCAGTCANGGTTAAACTCCTCATTATTATCAAGGAGTAATGCCGATCCTACTTTAATCACTATTCTATTGAACTGACCAATTTTTCCTACTTTCATTGAATTCTATTTAGATAAACTTTTATTCGCATAAGACGTGAGTGTTATTTCACCCTTNGAAACTGATACGCTTCCACTTCTTGCNACGGCTTGGAGTTCTCCTATTTTTTCTATTTCGTAGACAAATTCATCAATTATTTTAATTTCACCTGTCAATTGAATGGTAAAACTATTAGGTGATCGATCAAGTATCTCTGCGTTGAAATTTTGACTCAACTCTTGAATTTTATTGTTTGATTTAGCATCAATTTTTACTTTAATGATCAGTAGTTCTCGTTCAAAATGTTCGCCGAGGGACATATTATTTATTCCAACAACATCAACTAATTTAGATAATTGAGAATTTAATTGCTCAATTGCATCATTTGATCCACTGATTACTAATGTAACCCTGGAAAGATTTTTATCCTCTGTTGGAGCAACATTGAGTGATTCTATATTATATCCTCTAGTTGAGAATAAGCCCGTCATTCTCGTTAGGGCACCAACCTCATTCTGCAAGATAACTGAAATTACGTGACGCATCGCTTTTCCTTAATATTTCCTCACTTAATTTTGCTTTAAATGATTAATTTTTTGAGTTTTTCAAATAAATTGATCGTATTGCATCTATAGTATTGCAATCTAATAAAATATAGTAAACACTCTAAAATTATTTGAAAGACTTATTTTAATATGACTACAGAATCACTCACAAAAAATCATCCGCTAGCAGGAAAGAAGATGATGGGTGCCGACATGATCGTCCAAATATTGGCTGATGAAGGTGTCGACACAATATTTGGTTATAGTGGAGGGGCAATACTACCTACATATGATGCTGTCTTTCGATTCAATGAAGAAAACAAAGATTCGGATGGCAATCAACCAATGCCACTAATAGTTCCTGCAAACGAGCAAGGTGCAGGATTCATGGCTTCAGGATATGCAAGAGCAAGTGGTAAGGTTGGTGTTGTGATGGTTACGTCAGGTCCTGGAGCAACAAACACTGTAACACCGATACGTGATTGTATGGCTGATTCTATCCCAATTGTTGTGATATCAGGTCAAGTCCCTACAACAGCAATTGGTACTGATGCGTTTCAGGAGGCACCTGTTTCCGCGATAATGGGAGCTGTCTCCAAACATATTTTTCTTGTCACAGACCCGCTCCTTCTAGAATCTACAATCCGTTCTGCGTTTGAATTAGCAAAAACAGGTAGGCCAGGACCAGTGGTAGTTGATATACCAAAGGATATTCAGAATTGGGAGGGTGAGTTCCTCGGCTCGGGATCACTCCCTTTGACTGGCTACCGAAACAGACTAGAAACTGTAATGAATAATAATCTTAACGATGAATTGGCTAAAAATTTTTACAAATTACTTAGCAAATCAAAAAAACCCCTCATATATGCTGGTGGAGGAGTAATAAATGCAGATGCTAGCTCGAAATTGAGGCAGTTTTCTGAAACTTATAAAATACCAATTGTCACTACACTAATGGCATTGGGTGCAAGTGATACGACAAAATCATTATCACTTCACATGTTGGGAATGCATGGCTTAGCATCAGCAAATTATGCAGTTGAGGATTGTGACTTTTTGATTGCCATAGGAGCTAGATTTGATGACAGAGTTGCTGGAGATCCAAAGGGTTTTGCGCCGAATGCTAAAAAGATTGCTCATTTTGATATCGATATATCAGAAATAAACAAAGTTAAGAGTGTAGATTGGTACCATGTAGGTAGCCTCAAAAAAGATTTAAATGATCTGATTGCATTAGGGGAAAAAATAGAATTTGTTTCAGATTTTAGTGGATGGCACAGTCACATTGAAAAACTTAAAGAAGAGTATAAATTAAATTACAATAAAAACAGTGAATTGATTCAACCCTATGAAGTAATCGAAGAAATTAATAAACTAAGTCGTGGTGAAGCGATCATATCAACCGGTGTTGGGCAACATCAAATGTGGGCAGCACAATATTTTGATTACAAGGAACCCAGATTGTGGTTGACTTCAGGAAGCATGGGAACAATGGGTTTTGGTTTGCCTGCAGCAATAGGTGCCCAGTTCGCAAAACCCAATACATTGGTAATCGATATAGATGGTGATGCCAGTATAAGAATGAACATTGGTGAATTAGAAACAGCAACAACATACGATCTGCCGATCAAAGTTCTTGTTCTAAATAATTATGGAGATGGTATGGTTCGTCAGTGGCAGAAACTATACTATAAGGGTCGAATGTCAGCGAGTGACAAATCCCTTCATCGAAAAGATTTCGTTAAAACTGCAGAGGCAGATGGTTTTGAGTTTAGCGAAAGATTAGATAATAAGAGTGAAATAAAGAACACTGTAAAAAAATTTATTGAGTTCGATGGTCCAGCATTTTTAGAAGTTATTATTGATCCGGATGCTGGTGTTTATCCAATGGTAGGGCCAGGTCAAACTTACGATAAGATGATTACCGGTGATTGGATAAAAAATCGAAATGAGATTGTAGATGAAGAACTAGACAAGAGCAGTATGTTTTAGTGATCACTGGTTTTTTCACTTTGAATTTTATCGTACATTTCCATATCAACATTACCTCCACTTAAAACAGCAACTGTCACCTTATTTCTAAGTTCAATTTTTTTGCTCATCACCGCTGCCAGGGCGACTGCACCTCCAGGCTCAACTATCATTTTGAAATAATGAAAAGCAAATCTCATCGCTGCTTTCACCTCCTCATCAGATACTGTCAAAACATTCTCGGTTAATTCGCTATTAATTGCGAAGGTTAGCTCGCCTGGCGTATCGGCTAAGAGTGCATCACATATAGAGGTTTTATTGGATTTATTTGACACCCTCTTGTTTAGATCAATTGATCTTTGAGTATCGTTATAATGCTCAGGCTCAACTAGATATATTTCTGTCTCGGGTGAATATTTTTTAATTGGTATTGATGATCCAGCACTTAGACCTCCACCTCCGCAACAAATTAAAACCTGATCAAGAGGCACTGATTTTTCATTTATTTCTTCAATTATTTCAAGACCGACTGTTCCCTGACCAATAATAATATTTTTATGGTCATAGGATGGAACTAAAATTGCATTTCTTTTTGAAGCTATGTCTCTTGCTATTTTTTCTCTATCTTCATTGTAACGATCGTATAAGATAACATTTCCACCGAGTTTTTCTGTGTTTTCTATTTTTGAATGAGGCGCATCCTCTGGAATAACTATGGTTGTATCAATATTCAAGATTTTTCCTGACATAGCAACACCCTGAGCATGATTACCTGATGAGAATGCGACCACTCCATTTTTTGCATCAGCTTGAGAAAGCTGACTCATAAAATTAAAAGCACCCCTAATCTTAAAAGAGCCAGTCATTTGCATGCATTCAGGTTTTAAATATACAGTCCCACCGCAAAGACTATTTAACTCATAGTTTTCAAATAAAGGAGTTTCGTATATGTGATTTTTTAATCTTTTAGCTGCATCGATTATTTCACTGATCTCATACATAGAATTAAGAAATACTAATCCACAAGAAGATCAATTTTAGCCGCGCAGATAAAATCATTTTCTGTCAGGGAATNAATTGAATGAGTTGAGTATGAAATCTTGCAATAATCATATCCAATAGTCATTTCTGGGTGATGGCCCTCTTCTGTCGCTATCCATGCTACGGCGTTTACAAAAGCAATTGTTCTGCTGTAAATCGGAAAAGTGTAGTTTCTCTCGATTGATTTCCCATCTACTCCTACTGACCATGCTTGATTTAACTCCTCAAGATGTATTTTAATTTCTGTATCACTCAAAGCAATCGCATCTTCTTCACAGTTTTTGCATTTTTTATCTATCAAATTAGACAATAGATTTTCTCCTGTATTTTCTAAATTATTTCTTAGTTCTTATAATTATCAGAATAGTATCTCAGGCTAAAAGAAAAATTAATTTATAATTCATTGTAAATCGAAATAATGACCTTATCTATGGATATCTCATTTACGAATAAAAATAACTTTATGGAGAAAGTCAACATGAGAATACTAAGCTTACTATCAATACTTATTACATTGGGATATTCCAACTTGGCTGTTGCACAGGATTGCTCGCAAATTGTTGAATCAAACGATGCTATGCAGTTTGATCTCAAAGAAATGCGAGTCAGCGCAGATTGTAAAAACATGACTGTTACTTTAAAACACGTTGGGAATCTGCCTCAACAATTCATGGGTCATAATTGGGTTTTGAGTAACACTGCGGACATGATGCCTCTTTCAGGAGCTTCTATGCAAGCAGGTGCTCCAAACTATCTACCTGAGGGTGATTCTAGAATTATTGCTGCTACTGATATGATTGGTGGAGGACAGGAAACATCTGTTACTTTTGATATGAGTTCGCTTGATCCATCTGGAGATTATTCATATTTTTGTACTTTCCCAGGTCATTACGCAATCATGAAAGGTAAGTTTATTATCGAATAAACCTTTTTATAATTTTANTTGAGTGCTCTATTAATATTTACAATTGATAAGAGCACTCGATTATTTATCTATCACTGTTCGTAAGAGCGACAAATGTCCCCCCATTTCTCTCACAGAGAAGTCTCATAAGACCTGCGAATCTCTGTGAACTCTGCGGTATTCTGCTTCCACCAAAAGAATAAGGAAAGCCAACCGCATGAATCCTAACTAATCTATCGCCGTTTTCATCTTCAATATTAATTCTATCAATATCATTTAGAACTGCTTCCATTGAATTNCCTTGAAACTCGTCTCCAAAAACATAAATACTNATCTTCTTATCTGGAGCCCAAAATGATTGTATCGCATAAGATATTCCATCAGACGGATCACTATCACTAAAAGGCGCCCATTGTCTCATTGTATTTTTTATTGATTGTCTCAGTTGAGGAGTGTCTGGCAGCCATGATTTACCATATTGCTGAAACATAAATCTNCCATTATCGTTCATGATCTGCAGTCCTTTAACTGTGGGATAGACATCAAGCACCTCACTCAGCTTTCTCTCCGCCCAATCCCATTTTGATTGCATGCTTCCTGAAGTATCAATGACAAAAATGATATATTCGCTGTCTACAGGAATTCCGCCTATTGCCTCATTGGAAGCTCTGCGAAAATCTGGTTGCAATTTTTTTATCTCATCAGATAATTTCTGTTTTGCTTCTTCTAGATCTTTTTCATTGTCATCAAGTTCTATCGGTTTTGACAAACTGATTGCGTACTCTCCTCTGACATTATTTAACTCCTCATTTAAAACTTCTAGCTCTTGCAACAAATTGACTGTATTAAGTTTTGCTTCACGTAAATTTTCATCAACAAACGATGATTCATTTTTTAATTCTTCCAATTGCTCCTTTAGTGATTGCGACAATTCTATTGATTCAGCTTGAACATTAATATTTTTTGGATCGTATATCTTGCTTAGAACAAGCAGCAGAACAATTGCTCCAAATCCACAACATATACAGTCTAAGAATGACAGACTAAATGCTTCAATGTTTCTTCTCTTTTTCATTATCGTGATTCTCTATGGCCAATCTTTGCTGATACTCATGAATGAACCGCCTGTTCTATATGCAAGTAACCAATATGCTATCGATGCATTGTAGTCGCCTTCCATCGGATAAAGTAAAATATTTACAGGTATTCCACTTGGAATTTCATTTTCCGCTTCATAATAGAGATTCAATCTCTCTTGACCGGTAATCATTCCTCTGCTGCTTTCTGNTTCATTCATTGTAGGTAACCCATCTACCAACAAAATAACATTATCNGGTCTTGGCTCCAGTTGGTTAATTTTTGCAAATGCATCTTTCATATTTGTCCCATTTTGAGGAACTATTCGCCTCAAATTTCTGATCGCTTGATCAAGTTTCTCTTCGTCTGAGGCATCAATCCACTCTCCTTCAGTATTATCAATAACTGGCTGCACCTCATTGTTGAATGAATATATCTGAAACTGACTATTCTCAGGAAATTGCGCTGTCAACCAGTCAACACTGGAGACAGCCTGTCTCCATTTCACCGATCTTAATTTGATATCGTCTGACATGTTTCTTCTTCTAATAATATTTATAATCTTTCTGTCTAACATGCTTGCAGAAGAATCAACTAAAATTAAAATTCTCTTACCGCCAACTTTAAGGCCCGTCAAGTATTGACGATCTCCATCTCCTGTGAAACTTCTTAAATTATCGCCAGTATTTAATCTTTCTGTAACAGCAAGTATTTCTTCTCTTTCTTTATTCAATTTCTCAATATCTGAATTTAATTGTTCTATTTTTTTTATTTTCGCCAATGAATCAACATCATTTTCTTCTAACTCTGCTTTAATTTTATTTAGCAAAATCATGAGTTTAGTGATCTCATCAGATATTGTTTGCTCCTCATTTTCTGCTCTTGAGAGCATATTCTTAGCTAAAACTAGATTCTTTCTTTCTTCGAGCAATTGAGATCTAATAATGCTCACATCATCAATCGGTATCAATTGATCCTGGTCATTTTTCTGTTTAATTTGAGAATTAATTATCATAAACAAAAGAATTACAGCGCCAAAACCACAGCACATACAATCAAGAAAAGACATGCTAAATTGTTCAGTTTGTCTTCTTCTGCTAGCCATTTTATCTCTCTATTGAAATGAGATTAAATTCAATAGATGGTGAACCTATTTTCAACAAATCTCCTATTTGTAGCACTGTCTCTTCCTTAACTTTTCGATCATTCAAATACGAACCATACCTGCTTAAGTCATTGAAAATGCAATGCCCTTCTTGCATATGAATACTGCAGTGTTTTCTTGATACTCCTGGAGAATTTGTATCAAGCTTTATAAATCGATCATATGTTTTTACATCTGTACCAATGTAAATTGGAACCTCACTAATTTCATAAGCAACATGATCATACAAGATATGAGTTGGAGCAAAACTGCCTGTATCAGCTTTCTCAGTATCAACCATGTTTTCAGATTCATAAGGTAAAGCTCTGCAAATTGAGGGAGCATTATTGTCGAAAGCATTTAAATTAAATCTATAAGCACCCTTCTCAGGCTCTAAATCATCCAGCACTCTGACAAAACATGAAAAACTAGATTCAAGCAATGAGATCAAGCCAGGTAACTTTGCTACTTGCTGAGTTAGCTGAATAACATAATTTTCATTTCTAGAGAACAATGGTCTGATTTTATTAACTAGGTGTCGATAATNTGTGTTTACTGCATCTATAAAAGCTGAAGAACCAATTTTGATGACNTTTGATTTACTCTCTGGATCGACATTTATGGTGACTTTATTTTTTTTTGTTGTCTCATCAACAATTTTGATGATTTTGTCATAGAGCATTTGATCGGTTTTAGCAGAATGCATTGGGTCATATCTTAGTTGTTCGATGCATGATTCTGTAATCAAGTTAATCCAAGAATCATAAAGCTGAAAAAGCCCACATTCTTCAATAAATATCGATTCTTCTATAGAAACATCTCTCTTATCCGACATCAATGAGGCCGTAATGCCATGCAGATGGATATCAAGATGTATTATTTTAGAGGCAAAATATTTTTCTTTTGTTGCTGCTATTGATGATTCAATAAAAGTGATTATTTTAATATTGAGTGCGTTGGCAATACCCAATAGTAAACTCAGATTTTCCGAATCAAGGTAAGAAGGATAAATAATAATGATTGGATCATTATTGTTTATGAACTGCAGTGCTTCCTTGAGCTGATAACTTACTAAGTCAGCAGATGAATAATTTGAGAATGAACTGGATTGAATCTTTGCTTCTGATAGATTGCTCCAAAAATCGTGATTTATATTTTTAGGCAATATTCGCCGAGAATCCATCGCTTTTGATCCTAACAAAAATCCATCATCACTATTAAGGATAATGCCTATCTCTTTGTATAGAACTCTGTCATTTTGAAAGAGGCAGATTCCAGAGTTATTGATATTTAAAATTGCTGGCGACAAAATGATTTCTCATTATTGATTTTTGTCAGTCTTCATATGTCGAATTAAGTGATCATTTGTATAATTCTCACTATCAAATACCAATCTCTCTTGCATCAATTGAAGCTGATAAACCAAAAACATTAAAAAAATACTAATTAGCAGGGCAATAAAGGTTGAATTAAAGGCAACACCGAGACTTTGAGTTACTCCTGAAATGTCCCCCTGAACAGCAATGTCAGCTTGCCCTAAAGCCTCACCTATACCCCTGACCGTACCAATAAATCCAATAGATGGAATCGCCCATGAAATGTATCTGATCATTGAAAGCTCAGATTCCAGTCTCTCAGATTCAGATTCAAATATAGTATGAGTGCTCACCGATACATCCTGAACATTTTTTGTTGCTCCAAATCTTCTCAGCGCGTTAAGAAGTGCTCTTGGTAATACCATTTTTTTTTCTTTTTCATTTAAAGTTTCAATTTGTCTTTCAAGTTCTCTTGTATCTCTTGGTAAAATTGTCATTCCTTCTGCAACTGATATGAGATCGGCATCTAAAAGTTTTCTCTCATTCATTAATAACCCTAATTTAAACCCCATAATTGCAAGGGCCCAAAGCATCAAAATAAAGCATGACTCCTGCTCGAAATCCTTGATCAGTACCCATACTGACCTTTCCCTAACATAATTTGGGTTGTTTTCAGCTTCAATATTTTGCTCGATTTGAATTTGATTGGCATTCGGTCTTACAACAGATACGAAGTAACCGTGAACAATGATCACAGCGACAATCAATGCAAATAACTGATATACAAATTCAACTGGTACGTTACTTTTTTTCATTTTGCACACTCTCTTATATTAGATTTTTTGAAAATGTAAAAAAATCTAAATATTGGTTGGAAACGGTATTGACTCATCTGCTGGAACCTCTTCTGTTGGAACAAAGTCATCATCATCTTCTCCATATGTTTGATCATCCAAATCGGAATCATCGCTCTCNTCATTTGTAACATCATTCTTGCTATTCTCATTTTGAGTTTGAATTATGATTTNTGAGGAATTTTCCTGCTCTTGAGTNGATTCATTGATAGTACCATTTTCCATTCGCTCTTGACTGACCAAATTATTTTGGATTGAAATAAGAAAAAGANAAGCTAAAATATAAATAAGAAAAGATAAGCTTTTTACATGAAATGTACTTGAGAAGATTTTTTTAATCATCAGCATTTCTAGCTATCCTAAATCCAACATCAATTCTTCCTTCATTACCAAAATCTCTATAAGAATGCCTGAGTTGAGTTACATTCGCATGTCGCCAGCTAGAGCCTCTTATAACATGCTGAGTTCCAGATTTTGGTCCTTTAGGGTCTTTAATTATATCTGGAACCCCTGGCGTTGGAATAGAGTAATAATCACTTATCCACTCAGAAACATTACCACTTCCGTCATAAATTCCAAGTGAATTTGCTCGAAAACTTCCGACTGGAGATGATGAGCTGTATCCATCATTATAATTTGGAATTATATTAGGCAACAATTTTTGTGCTGCTGAATCAGCATAGTTGCCAAAATCATTTCTCGGTGGAATACGATTACCCCATGGAAATACATAACTATTATTTTTTGACTCATACTTTATCGCCCAGACCCATTCTGCTTCTGAAGGCAATCTGTATCCATTTGTTAGTGGTTCTTTAAGCTCCCATTTTTCAAATCTTTTTATATAAGCAGGGTTAAGTCCTTCGCTATCACTCAACCAGTTACAATATTCAATTGCGTCCGACCAACTAATTAATACGACTGGATTATTATCAGCAATAAGTGAGGGATGAACATCGGCAGATTGACTTGATATTGAGCGGAATTTACTGAAATCTCTGTTTGTGACTTCTTTTGTGCCAATAAAATAAGATTTTGTGACCTCAACATTCCTAATAACTTCATTAGCTCGTCTTCCAACCTCCCTTCTTGATGAGCCCATAGTAAATTCGCCAGGACCAATTCTTCTCAATTCTTGTTCTTGTGAGTTCAAAATGAATTTAACGACACTCTGATTCCTATATTCCTCCTCGCTGAGGATGTTGACTTCAATCTTTTGGGGATAATTGACTCGCGGATTTATTTTTCTAGTAAATGTCTTATAACCAGGTTTTGTCACTGTCAATGTATGCTCAGTTGTCGGAAGATCAAGTGTCAGCGAGCCATTTCCAACTTTTTTTTTGTCAATGTACACATCGGCATCCTCCTCATTGAGTAGAATGGATATCTGTCCAAAAATTGCGGCCAAATCAATTGTAACAGTCCTCTTCTCCGCTGAATTTAATCTAAATTGACGATCAACAGTTTTAAATCCATTTTTCGAAAATGAAAATATGTATTCTTGGTTGGGATTGAGAGATACTTTGAGAGGAGTTTGTCCACGATACATTCCATCTAAATTAACATTCGCGCCTGATGGAATTGTCTTGATGTCAAGCTCTGCATTTGCGGGTTCGAGTATAATGGGCCCTATACTTTCCTTGCTACTTGCAACAACCGAAAAAGTTCGATCCCAAGCATTAAATCCTTCTTTTAATAAGGTAATAGTATGCATTCCCTCCATTAAATTAAAAGAAGTTGGAGTTTGACCTATCTTCACATCATCCTTATATATGTCTGCACCGGATGGTCTTGATTCCAGTCTTATTTCTGACCATCCGGGTATCATCCCAACATATATGTCCTGAGAAATATNCATACCTCTTACAAAAATTCCTCCAGAATATGAAAGAAACCGTTCGGAGATTATCTCAAGTTTATGAAAACCTGGATCCAATTTGAGCTCTTTAATCTGGTTAGCCGCGATGTAATCATCGTCAATGAATATTTGAGTCTCATCATTTGTATTTGTATAAATATTTAAGATTCCAGGAAGTTTTTTAAGGGAAACGGGAATGATCTGGTTCNCTTCTTCGGTGACGATGAAATTCTGAATTAATGGATAGAANCCCTCTTTTTNAATCTCAACNGAATAGTCTCCAGGCCTCAATAGATAGCGATCTCCAAGGGGGATCTGAAACCATCCACCCTGAATCGATAGATGGTCCACATCACGTGGTTGTATCTCAAATTTAACTGATTCTGAATCGAAAATATAATATGAAGAAGATACTAAAAAAATAATAATTGCAGATACTGTAATTTTCCAATTAGCAAGACCAAATTTCTTATCTGTTTTAATANCATCTCTTTTTACTGTGTAACTCTTTGCATGAATTTTCTCATTACTAGGATATTCTTGTTCATTCTCAAATTCGGGAGCTTTTGTTAAATAGTTGCTGCCCTTTTCATCTATCGAAATNAATAATTCTTCATTCTCAACTGAGATGTCAATTATTACACCGTAAAACTCGATTTGATCTCCAGAATAAATTTCTCGTTCAGAATCAATAAGCTTATTATTAATTTTTATAAGAGCGTTCTTTTTGATTAANTTAATATGAATTTTTGTCTCATGGACGATAATTTCCATGAAANTGGTATTACCTGGTCCAAGGACCTTCACATCAGATTCATTATCAGTCCCAATCGTAANAGAGCCACCAATAGAAGAGACGTCAATTCTCTGAGTATCATTAATTACAAAGTTATTGATTTTCAAATCACTTCCTCACAAACAATCTTGATCGGTTTCGCATCATTCTCAGGTGCCACCGTAAAATCTATACGAACATCTCGATAACCATTCCTAATTCCTATCGCAGTATAATTTCCTGGTCTTAATTTGATAATCTCTTTTGAAAAGAATGAAAAACTCCCAATTTTTAANATGCTTACATTAGTTAAATTATCAGAAACCAGTTGTACGTCGATTGGTGTGCTAGCTCTTTTTAATAATCTTCTTAATTCACTTATTTGCTGCTCAATTCTTGGTTTTCGCTCAAATGTAGATACTTTAATCAATAGATTGGTTGCTTGTTGCAATATATCGGTATCGTTGAGACTATTATAATTCTCAATATAATTATCTAGCTTTGAGCTAATATCAGAGCGAAACAGTGCTCTTTTAAGTCCTTCTCTTGCAAACTGGAGATCTGGATCTGCGATAAGAATCTCTTTATATGACTCAACAGCATTTTCCCATTGTTCCTCATCTTCCAGAATAATTAATTCTTTTTCCATGTTAGTAATAAATTGATCTTTTTCTGCTTGATCGAGTTGCGATATTGCATCTATGACTTCTTGCGATTTTGGATATAATTTTTTTGCCTCTAAGAACAATACTCTTGCTGATACAAAATCAAGGCTTGATAAAGCAACGAAACCTTCTGTCATTCTGGATTCAAAGTTTCTCCTTAATATATTTCTTTCAATCTCTGAGAGAAGATTGATCGAAGGACCATACTCTGGGTCTAGAACCAATGATCTCAGAATTAGCTCTCTCGCATCCTCAAATTCCTTTTGATTATTTTTTTTNATTGCAGTGGTATATAGATCCAGAACATCCTCTAGAACGAGTGCCCGATCATAAAAAGACTGGTATTCTGGATTATCTGGCTTTATTGACACAACAATATCAAAAAAATAAATTGCGTCGTTAAAATTATTCTCTTTAAATGCTTTNTCAGCTGACTTTAAATTGATGGATAATTGTTCATCNACTGTTTTGGATAATTTATCAATATTTGTAAAAGCTTCTCGATAGTAATTTAACGCGCTTATGTAATTGGAGTTAAGATATTCCTGATCNCCTAATTTATAATTTTCCTCAGCATTTCTAAAATCGATACCACCCCATTTGGATACGCCCTGATTTCTGAGATTATTCAATTCAATCAGAATCTTATCAAGCATCTCTTCAGCCATCTTCTGTTGCTCAACAGTATTTTCTGAATTATCTNTATTTTCATCTATCAAACTTTGATCNGTATCTGAAAATTGTTGCTGGGGTAATTCGAATTCCTTTCCGACTTTATCTGGCAAGATAAAAAAGACAAAGAAACAAAAAGTCAAAATCAAACTGAGGCTCATCCAAAAAACTTTTGGAGAGACTCCTTCGTTAGATCCACTAATTGTATTATCTTGACTAACAAACCTATCTGGAATTTTTTTAAAATTTTGTGCTACCAGTTTCTCTTCAGCCTCTGAGTCCGATAGTGAACTTAATTCAGCATTTCCTGGAGTGATTCCCTCCTCAACTAATGAAGAAGCCGTTTTCTTTAATGATGGCTTGTTNACATCATTAGGATNAATCATCTCCTTTATTAATGACTCGATCTTCCTACTGGATTTTTTTTCTACTGAGTCATCGATGATCTTATTGTTNTTTGGAGGAACACCAACNAATATCTCATGAATCAGAACCCCAAGTGANAAAATATCCGACAATGCTGGACTGCAATCCTCATTCTTNTTGTTTNATTGATAATGNGATATTCCAAAATCTATGAGTATGGGTTTTCCACGCTNATTAAGAAGAACATTATTCNTCTTNAGATCCCCATGATAGACACCTTGATTATGAGCATAATCTAATGCATCTATTACCAATAATATCGGTTTGAGAGTTTCTAAAAAATTTCCCTCTGAGAGCGCAGAAATATCTTTGCCTTCGATATACTCCATTGAAAAGAATGGTGGTGAGTTCTCATTGGTAAAATATTCAAAAACTTTAACTATATTTGGATGAACAAGTTTGCTCGCTATTTCCCATTCAGTTCTGAAATTATTAACTGCAGAAATATCCCCTGCGAGTTTTTNGGATAAAAATTTTAGGGCTACATCGCTGTTTAATTTGGTATCTCTGGCAAGCCAAACACTCNCCATTCCTCCATGATCAAGTAATCGAGTTAGAAGATAACGATTTGAGATGAGATTACCTTCGTGCAAATTATTCACCTAANTTAATTTAGTACCTCATTACTTGATCTCTNAGGCACGCCCACTATAGATTCAGNAGGCATCTGATTTTCCAGTTGATTAATCTCCTTAAGTATTTTTCTCCAACCCTCATATTGCGATTCTGCTGTCCCAATTAAACGTCTAGATTGACCTTCAACTTCAACAACCATGGGAGCCGCTTCNGCAATAAATGANTCAGATAATTCGCCTATTTGATTTCGATACGATCTGGTAGATTCTCTTAATTGCCATGCATCAATAATAGTTCTTATTCCTCTATCAATACCTACACTTCTAGTTGCTCTTTTTATATTTCGTCTNGAGCGACTGGTATCTCTNGTATCCATATTTATNGAGCCCGCAGTAACAGCAACGCCAATTAGAGCTCTAATTGAAGCGGCACGCTTTGTATCCCTGATATCNATTTGATTTTCTCTAGCTCTTCTTCTCCAACCCTCATAAGGGATTGCTATGCCATAGTAATAATTTGCGTAATGCTCATTAATNGAATCTATAACTAGTCTGTCACGCTCCCTTATGCNCCTCAANCTCTGAACCATAGGATCATTCTCTGCTGGTAACCTCAATATCGTAATTTGATCATTTTCTTGAGAGNAATAATNCTCATAGACAGAAGGAATCATATCCGCGAAGAAAAGCAGTTGTGAAGTTTCTTGAATTCTTCTGTTTTGAGATCCGTGAAGGCNNGAGGCATAAATTCTCAGATCATTTGCAAAGTCATTAAATATCTTCTGATAGGGATCTTCAGATCTATCTCTGCTCTCAGAGTATGAGCGCAATCCAGTTTGNATTGAATAATCTTTCGTAAACCACCTCTGTCCAGTGGAGTCTCTGGCGCCTATCTGTATAACAGCATATTCACCATCAGANCGNAGAATTTTCCCGAAAACTGANACATCGGTAANAGCTTCAGTGGANGGGATCACTCTAACGGANCCCCAATATAAACTCTTTTCGAGTGTTGTCTTTAGATGGTANGGAAAATATCTAGATTCNGCATTCCTAATGTCAGGAAATATTCCAGTTTTATCTGGATCATTTTTCTCTGATACACCATTATCGAACATGANAATACCAACATCCAATAGTAAATCTTCTTGGATATTCAANCTAGCAATATCCAAATTGGTTCTCTCTGCATCGATAACCTCNGAGACAGTGCAAGCAGAAAAACCTCCGACAGNGAGTATGACGACAATTAGCTTACAAATTTTATATAAATTGAACATAATNGTGTATATAAAGAGAATTAAAATTTATTATAGTTACGGTACTCCTCCCATAACCTCTCTCTNAGCTCTGGATCATCCTCAGACAGAGCTGCTTCTCTGAGTTGCTTTGATACCACATCCTCACTTACGAGATCNGGAATATCATCTGGTGTTCTTGCCTCAATTTCTGCCTCACTNAAGCCTCCTACTGAAGCTTCTCTAGAACTNTTGCCCATTGATCTTGATGANGAGCCACCTCTTTGAGTTCCTCCTGTGGATTGCCTCCCTAGACCAACTCCTCCTCTGCTNGCACTTCCACCGAAACCTTCGGTATTTCTACCTACNGANTCAATTTTNCTTTGCTCCTGACCTAATANCTCATCTAAACCACCAACAGACTTTTCGAGCTCACCTTCTAGACGTTTTTTTCGTTGTGAATTAGTTTCCCCAGGATAACTGCTNGCTCCTGATTGACCTCCCATTCCTCGAATGCTATCTCCACTGCCACTCATACCNCCTGAAGAGCCACTCATACCACCTGAAGAGCCACTCATACCNCCTGAAGAGCCACTCATACCACCTGAAGAGCCACTC
>PBAE01000012.1 GCA_002715745.1 Woeseiaceae bacterium | reverse complement strand
TTAAAAAGGATCTGTTTCATTCGAGATTGATAGCTGGTTGAATTCATCATCCAGATTAACTCTTATGATCATCGCTTGACAGCAAACAGAACAATCTTCGGTGTATTCCTGTATTTTAATTGTCTGGTCAATAATGATGCTTATGATTTCTCCACAATTTGGACATTCAATATCTTTTTCCTTAAGGTATCCATCGAAGCTCTCTGACTGACTATCCATTAAAATAGATTACATTTTTAAAATATGCAAAACAAGGAGGGAAAATATAAACAAAGGTTGCGTTTTTATTCGTCGAGGGTTACTTTGTTTATTCCTTAATGATAATAATTATCATTTTCATCAATCGCTTCAAAAGAGAGGCAAAAAATATGAAGTTACTGAAATTAAAAAATATAGGAACATATCATTTAGTAATCATGGCATTATTATTTTCATTTACTGCTAAAGCAGATGATATTGAAGATGTCGAAGCAGTTATTAATATGTATATTGACTTCGAAACATACGATGGAATTGATGATCAAGCTGAACTGATGGCATCTGATAGAACTTATATAGTTAATGGAGTTAGATATTCAAATAATGATCGTTCAATGGAGCTTCAGAATGCATCTAATCGTGTTTCAAAAAGAGCGTTCCCTGGAGCAGTCAGAATAACTACGGTTGAAGATATAAAAATACGTATTAACGGTGATGCAGCAATAGCTAGTTTTTACAGAGTTATAAATAATATCAATAATGCTGATAGTGTTAAGGCAGGTGCCTCAGTTATGAATTCAATATACCAAACTGTATCAATGGCGCTCTTTAAAAGAGATGGTGACTGGAAAATAGTTCATACGCATATCTCTCCGACGATTAATAATTAAAAAATAAAATAAAGGAGTTACTAATGAAATTAAAAAATATAGGAACATACTATTTAGCAATCATGGCATTATTATTTTCATTCACTGCTAAAGCAGATGATACGGATGATGTTCATGCGTTGTTGGATGCATACATAGAGACCGAATCTGACTTGATGGCTCAGAATGCACTAATGAGCGAAGACAGAATATTTATTATCGGTGCTCCAGCAATGAGAATGACGGATAATAAAACAAATATGATGAGACAGATGCATGTCAATAATCGTAGTGAAGAAATGGATCCTAATTCAATTTACTATGCTACCAGAGAAGATCAAATTGTCCGTGTGTTTGGTGATGCAGCCGTTGCAAGCTTCAGAAGAAACTTAAATTTTCTGCCAAGTGCAGAAGGTATGAGAAATGGAATGAGCAATAACACAACTCGTCAATTAGTTACTGTTGTAATGGCTAAAGTTGATGGTGACTGGAAGATTGTACACACACATATTTCGCCTGCCTAATTTAAATAAAGGAAAAATGAATATGAAAACTATACTAGCAACTATAATTTCAGTGCTTACTTTCTTAGGTGCAATAGGGACTGTAAATGCCTCATCTATGCCTCAACCTTATGCTTCTGAATACCATGCCTGCACCTTAAACGATCGAAGTGATTTTAATGATCTAAATAGATGGATAAAAAAGTGGAATTCATGGATGGATCAGACTGGGACGAATGTCTATAGCGCGTATTTATTAACTCCGTTGTATGGATCCTCAGATCTTCTTGGAAATATCGATTTTGTCTGGGTTGGAAATTCAGACAATAACGAAACCCTTCTTGAGGGAAGATCTAGGTATATGAAAACCAATATGCAGTCGAATTTTCCAGCGAAATGTTCATCTTCTTTTATGACAAGAACTTATCGTTTCGAAAATCCAGATAATTGGAGCAATGATCCAAATGAGACAGCTGTTATTTATAGAAGTTGCAATCTAATGGAAGGCAAAACACTCCTAGACGCTTATGAAAATAGGCAAGAAGTAATAGCAGAATTAAGGTCAAATGGCTTTAATCATTCCTCTAGAATTATTATACCTGGAATCGGCGCATCAGATGATTATGATTTCGTATTATTGAGCGTACAATCTGACCTCAAAACTTGGGGCGCTAATGCTGATAAACTTGATGATGCTATGCGTGAAAAGATAAGATCAATTAATGATACATACATGTGTGAAAATTCGAGAGCATATATAGGAAGGACACTTAGATCAAGGGATAATTAGTCTGATTCTAGTATTCGGTAAACAGGGCTCATCAGAGCCCTTTTTATTTCTCTGATAAAAGTCGCACCAGACTCCATAAATCTCGCTCTATTTTGACAGTGTGGGAACTATTTTTTTTAGAACCGGGCAATCTTGCATAAGGTTGCATTGAAATAAATTCAGACAGGTCATTAAGTCGTTCAAAGAAATGATTATTTACTCCATTATAGTTAGGATCAATAAGAATATAGCTTTGACCAAGATCATGAGGAGCTCCCTCCGTTGTCTTGAGTGGTGGTGCATCCAAACTACCAAGTGACCCAGTGAGAGCTGAAGCAAGAATTTCAGCCATTAATCCGAATCCAAAACCTTTGTATCCGCCGGATGATAGTAAAGATCCTTCTAATGCTTCTTCTGGTTTAGTAGTTGGATGGCCATCTTTATCAATAGCCCATCCTTCTGGTATTTTTTCTCCATTTGCAGCAGCAACTCTAATTTTTCCAATTGCAATAGCACTTGTAGATTGATCAAACTGAAATGCAATCTCATTATTTTCTGNAGGAACNGACATAGATATAGGATTAGTNCCAAGCAATGGTTTATTTCCNCCTGGAGGAGCNACGCAAGCNGGNGCATTAGTAGCGCCTATACCAATCAAACCCTGTCTTGCTATTTGTGCTGTGAAGTATCCCATGGANGTNCANGTNTGAGAATGTCCAATTGAAAAAAGTGATATCCCGTTATTCTTAGCTAANTCAACAGCTAAATTTAAGCCTNNACTAAAGGCNGGTTGAGCAAATCCCAACTTTGCATCAACATANACTGAACTNCCAGAAACTTTCTTAACTTCCGGATCTACTTTGCCATCAACTCTGCCACTTTTTAACTGATTNCAATAACTTTCTAAATAATACAGTCCACAAATTTTATTGCCTTCAGCTTCAGCAACCCTAACTGCCTTGGCTACCTCATNGGCTATCCATTTCTTTGCTCCATGATTAACAAGTGCCNAAGCAGTTTTTATTTCAACTTCATCAAGATTAACTGTAATNTCAGTCATATTTTTTTCTCACNANTTAAATTATTTATGCTTTCACAAGCATAGACGAATATTAAATATTTCTCATAAAAACATAAAGCTTCACACGGCTTTATTTAATTAATAAGCTGGATTAATATCAGAATCAAGAGACACAAAAAATNAAANTAGAATTCTTTGTCATATTNTGGATTTAAATTAATCAAATAGTTCTTTCGATGGAGTTGAGCNTGCATATTGAGAATAAAATAAAAAAATCTCTAAATACAGTGAACTCCAATATTGAATCATCAAAAGGACTGCCTAACAAATTCTATACGTCTGAAGAAATATTCGAATACGAAAAAGAGACTGTTTTTTCTGATAACTGGTGNGGCATTNCTTTTGGTTCAGATATCCCCGATGTNGGAGANATCAAGGCATTGGAATTNCTCTCTATCCCATTAATTGTCGTCAGNACAGAAAAAGAGCAGATTCAAGTTTTTGAGAATGTATGTCGNCACCGAGGAATGATCTTGGTTNAAGAGAGCGTCANGAAAAAAAAAACNTATCCGGTGCCCTTATCATAATTGGTGTTATGGGATTGATGGAAAATTACTCTCTACGCCACATGTGGGTGGAATTGGTAATCATAATCATGAGGNCATTAAAAAAAATGATCTCGGATTAAATAAAATAAGATCACATATATGGAATGATANGATCTTTATTAACATATCAGGAGATGCCTCATCTTTCGATGATCATTTTTCAAGATTAAAAAAAAGATGGTCTGATTTTGACCAGCCAATGTTTTTTGGCGGATATGATTCAGAATTTTCAATGTGTCTGAACGCAAATTGGAAGTTAGCCATTGAAAATTATTGCGAAAGNTATCATTTGCCGAGTGTTCACCCTGAACTGAANAAAACTTCAAAACTCAGTGANCATTATCANATATGTGAAAGTGAGAATTATTCAGGACAAGGGTCATTGCTTTATAATCAAATCTCAGATAAATCTGANGTATTTCCAGATTTTATGGATCTTGCGGATCAATGGAATAATGGNACAGAGTATGTAGCACTTTATCCAAATGTCNTGATGGGNGTTCACCGCGATCAAATATTCTCTGTTATAGTAAACCCATTATCAGNTANAAAGATAACAGAGAGAGCCGCATTTTATTTTTCTGAAAAACTCGAACAAAGAAAATCCATGAAGAAACTTTTAATAAAGAATAAAAACTTTTGGAAAAATATCTTTGAAGAAGATATTTANGTTGTTGANGGTATGCAAAAAGGAAGGAACACNAGAATGTTCGATGGNGGNGTGTTCTCGCCATCAATGGAAATTCCTACTCATAATTTTCATAAATGGATAGCTCGAGCACTCTTATCATAGATTAATCATTGAATGATCCACTTATGAATAAAGGTACAAATANCTCTAGATTTTATTTGAATCCAAAAAAATCGAATTGTGATTATCCTCATTTNTTAAATGAGTCTTTAAGCCTGAAGGATGCTGAAGAAGCATATAATGAGATAACTGAATGGAAAAAATATACTCCAACCTCATTAGTTTCTCTCAAGAATATGGCCGCNAGTTTTGGAATAGAGAATATTTACTATAAGGATGAAAGNAAAAGATTTAATCTTGGCAGTTTTAAGGCGTTGGGCGGTGCGTATGGTGTAATGCATTATCTCAAGAATAAAATTCAAGAGAAAATCAACACTGACGTCAGTTCGGAAGATATTCGATTTGAAAAATATATCAATCTTACACAGGATCTTGTTGTNACAACTGCAACAGATGGAAATCATGGAAGATCTGTTGCTTATGGAGCGAGTTTATTTGGCTGTAAATGTANAATTTTTATTCATTCTGAGGTCAGTGAGGGNAGAAAAGATGCCATGGAAAAATTTGGAGCCGAGGTAATTAGAGTGAAAGGAAATTANGATGATTCACTCAGAGAATGTATAAATAAGGCTAAAAAAAATCACTGGCAGGTCATAAGTGATACCTCATATGAGGGTTATACAGAGTATCCAAGATTCATAATGGCTGGATACACCGTCTTGGCCAGAGAGATTGTCAATCAGTTATCAAAAAAATCAATACCCACACATATATTTCTGCAGGCGGGAGTAGGAGGTTTTGCAGCTGCGATGTGCACGATTTTTTTGAATGAATGGGGCGGNAAAAAAATAAAAATTATAATAGTAGAACCTAATTATGCACCTTGTTTGATCGAGAGTGCTATAGATGGAGAACCAAAAGTTTTTGATATCAAGAAAGAAACAATTATGACTGGACTTTCATGTGGAGAGCCTTCGATTTTGGCATGGGAGATATTGAGCGAATGTACGGATCTATTTATGACGATTAGTGATGATAAAATTCCTGGACTGATGCGTGTTATGGCAAAAGGATATGAGAATGATATTGGTGTCGAAGCTGGCGAATGTTCAGTTAGCGGTCTGGCCGCTTTGGCTTCGCTAAAAGATAATACATGCTTGGCGAATGAANTAGATCTTGATCATAAGAGCAGAGTTTTATTGATTGGAACAGAGGGCGCTACTGATCCGGATATTTATAAAANTATAATTCAAAATTAGCAAATCAGAAAAAACAGGAGAGTAAAACTATCATGACAAGGTTACCGTCCTTACCTGAGGATAAACTTACTGATTCGCAACGTACTGTTTTGCGNGCCATTCAAAGTGGTCCNAGAGGTAAAATTCCAATGNCTGGACCTTTTGGAGTATGGTGCAGAGCCGGNAAGATCGGTGATGCTATTCAAAAACTTGGTGCTTCATTGCGATACGANACATCACTCGATGAGACNATGAAAGAACTCGCAATTTGTGTGGTAGGCAGTCACTACAAAGCAAAGTTTGAATTTGCNTATCATGCCGAGCTGGCCAAGAAAAATGGCATCAGCAAAAAAATATTAAATGATCTTCGTCAGAATAAAACTCCATCTTTCAATGATTCCANNTTGAGACTNATATACCAGATATCAACACAATTATTGGATAAACATTCTTTGTCCGACGAGATATACCGAGAAGGTATCAATGAGTTCAATGAGAAAGGAATGATAGAGTTGGTCTCACTCGTTGGTTATTATTGCCTTGTCTCACTGACGCTGAATGCTTTTGAGATACCTATTGATGATGGGATGAATGATCCATTTAATGATTGAATCGAGTTTAGATNATTGAGTGTGTTTTACCGTNTTAGTTAAAGTTCCCAGTCCNTCAATGTTAATCTTGAGTTCACACTCTTCCTCATTTAATAGTATGTTGCGATGAGCATTGGGAAAATTTTTATTTCCTTTTGCTGCTGTTCCACAACTTATGATATCTCCNGGTTCCAGAGTGAAATAATGACTTGCGTTAGATATTATCTCTTCAATACTAAACAAATAAGACGAAGTTGAATCATCTGTATAGCATTCTCCATTTTTATAAGCGTGAATTCGAATATTATTGGGATTATTAATTTCATTAGCTGTTGTCACCCAGGGTCCCATCGGTCCGAAGGTATCTGAGCTTTTGGAGCGAGTATGATAAACAAAATAAAGGTCATTTTTATCTTGCTCACCGTACTTCCTCCAATTTATAAATTCAGGTTTNATGATTTCTGGATCNCGNGTNACCGCGACACTGTCCATCGAAAATTTCATTCCATGAGAGGTAATATCATTCATTATTGAATAACCGAATACATAATCTAATGCTTTTTCCGTATTTATATCCTTTCCAGTTTTTCCAATGATAAGACACAGCTCTGGCTCNGGAATGGTATTGCCATAGGACTTTCTGATTAAAATTGGATTATTATGTCCAATGAGACAAGAGGACGATTTTAAGAAATAATTTGGACAACCAGGATCAATATGNACTTCTTTTCTAATATTTTTGTTATTGAAAGCAACCCCAAGTATTTTTCTGGTGTCAGGATTGGGTGCTTGCCACTTAATCGATTTAAGATCGATAAATTCATAATTCTCAGTACTTTGTTGAATAGCATTTAAAATAGATTCAATTTCATTATATTTATCAGAATCCTTTGCTATGAATCCTTGCATGGTTTTGCTGATTTGTGTCCCAAAATTCTTATTAATTTCATATGAAGTGATAGCAGTATCTTCATTGATCATAAAAACGAGATATTGCACTTTATTTTTTAATACAGTGCCTATTTTCACAGTTGATCTTTTTCCTGATAGATTCCTATGGAAGTACTTATGCACATTGATAGTAAAATAAAACAAAATGGAAAAGCGGTTGCAAGAGCCATTGATTGGAGCGCCCCAAGTCCCCCACTCAGAGTAAGAGCAACCGCGATTAATCCAATTAATAGACACCATAATATTCTTTGACGAACTGGAGTGTTTGTTTTTCCATTGGAAGCGATTGTGTCAATCACAAGCGCCCCAGAATCCATAGATGTAATAAAAAATATACAAATTAACGTTATTGCAACTAAAGAAGTAATCTCTGAAAAGGGAAAACCTTCTAAAAATCTGTAAATAGACATTTCAGGCGATTGATTTTGAATAGTATCAATAACATTTCGATTACCTTCTGATAAAAATTGATTGATCGCATTATCACCAAACAGTGTCAACCAAATGACACTGATAATTGAAGGAAAAATTATCGTGCCAACTAAAAACTCTCTAATGCTTCTTCCCCGAGATACTCTCGCAATAAACATACCAACAAATGGTGACCACGATATCCACCAAGCCCAGTAGAAAACTGTCCATCCATGCAGAAAATCTGAGTCTGACCTGTCTATCCAGTTACTCAATGCAGGTAAGTTCCTCAAAAAATCAACTGTATAAGATATTGAGTTTTGGATTATTTCCAAAGCAGAGCTAGACAAAAATATAAACAGACAAAGGCCTATTGCTAGGAAAATATTTATTTCACTCAACCTCTTAATGCCAGCATTTAAACCTCTGAGAACTGAAAACAGTGCGACCAATGTGATTGTGATTATCACAATAATTATATTTTTTGAATTTAACTCAAACCCAAACAAATAATTGATACCAGCCATGGATTGTTCAGCACCAATACCAAGCGATGTTGCAATTCCAAATATTGTTGCAAATAAAGCTAAGACATCAACAACATGACCTTGCCATCCCCAAATTTTTTCTTTAAAAAAAGGAAAAAAGACAGATCTCACTGACAAAGGTAATTTCTTATTGTAAGAAAAAAAAGCCAGAGCGAGACCAACAAAAGAGTAGAGTGCCCAGGGATGCAGAGTCCAGTGCATAATTGATGCTGACATTGCCATTTCTCTTGCCAAAGCGATCTGTTCTGGATTTATCCCAAGGGGTGGAGATAAGAAATGATTCACAGGCTCATAAACACCAAAAAACATAAGACCAATACCCAATCCAGCAGCAAATAACATTGAAAACCAACTGAGCCTGGAAAATTCTGGTTTTGAATCTTGCCCACCAAGTCTGATTTTACCGGCTGGAGTTATTGCTAGAATAAGGCAGAATAACAACAGGATATTCGTTGTAATTATAAATACCCAGTCAAATCTTGAAGTTAACCAGAGTCGAAATTCTGTGAATGCATTACCAGCAATCTCAGGAAAAATAAGCGTAATAGAGATAAAAAGGATGATAATTGTTGTAATTACAGGGAAAACAATTCTGTGTACATCTAAACCATAACCTCTGTAGTTGCTTTGATTCGAATCTGAATTGAGGTTTTTTTCGATCATCTTGTTATTGATATCATAAAGTCGCTATGTAAATTCATATTCAATCCAACCATGACGGATGTTCATATATCGAGACAACCACATGATCACCTTTTGAAATTCGTCCCCGGGTTTCAATAGTCCCAACAATTCCTCTTGAAATTTTTGAAGCTTTGGAAAAGGCAGTATTTGAGACTTTTTCATCTGAATTCTTTGTGTAAAGTGATGATATTTTCTGACCCATATCACTGCAAGGAGGATTGTATTCCTCAACCATTAGTTCAACTCCAGAAGCAAATTTGAGAATTGTTCCCTTTGGCAGAGAGGACAGCTTTGGAATACCCTCGAGGCAGATATTGGAACCGAGAACTCCTGCATCAATTTGTGAAGTTAAATCCATTTCATCTGATATAGACTTTAGCTCTTCAACCGATACAGCTGACCATTGCCTCTCATTTCTTCTTATGGTTCCTTTTGGCTGTTTGTCGCCAGCCCATGTTTCTCTGGTGTAGCCCCTGTGAGAATCATCAACAATACCATCAAGCTCAATATCAATATAGTCTGTCTCCAATTTACCCATGTTACCGTCTGAATCAGTGTATACTGAGTGAACGTATCCATTTATGGTCTTCATAGCCTATTTCTCTGTTTAGATTGATGTTGATAACATAGCATAATATGAGGCCAAAATAAGCCGGCATCAAAAAATTAAAAAGGCCTGGACATTATGAGTAATTACGTAGCAAACATAGATTATATAATTATCTTTCTCTACATAATCATGCTCATCACTATTGGTATTTATTCATACCGCAAAGACTCAACATATACGGATTTCATGCTCGCTGGGCGAGGCATGACGACTCCGATGCTAATTTCTACAATGGTATCAACCTATTACGGTCTGGATATACTCTTCGGTTCATCTGAGATGGCTTTTAATGACGGTCTAATGGCATTTTTTGGTTATGCATTATCAAGTTTGGCTTTTTATCTATTCGTTGCATTTTATATGAGCAAGAAATTGAGATCGGCGAATTTTGTCTCACTACCAGAGATTTTAGAAAAAACATATGGAAATAAAACATCATCTATTGGAGCCATCAGTTCCATGGTTTATTGCCTGCCCACAACGAGTTTATTTGCCTTGGGTCGTGTTTCTGAATTTGTTTTTGGTATAGACGCAAACTATGGCGCTCTGCTTCTTGGTGGAATTGCATTGGGTTACACTTTATTGGGCGGTCTGAAAGCAGTTGCTATAACTGACACTATTCAATTTTCACTGATGTGCATTACCGTCGCAGTGGGAGTACCCTTATTGATTCATGAAGTTGGTGGATTTGTTGCCATCAAGGAACTTGTCCCAGAAGGTCATTTTGAATTTTTTGGAACAGTGCCACCCTGGCTACTGTTAGCATATGCCTCGTCAAGTTTAGCAATTCTCATCGATCCATCCCTTTATCAAAGAATATTTGCCTCACAAAATGCACGACAAGCAAGAAATGCAATCTTGTCTGCAACTGCAATATGGACAGCATTTGATTGGCTGGTTGTCGCAGGAGGAATTGCTGCTTTAGCTGCTGTTAGTAAGGGAATCTTAGTGAGCACAGTGCATCCTAATGATGCTTTTTTAATTGCTGTTACATATGCTCTCCCAATTGGTTTATCGGGTATATTTTTAGCCGGCGTACTCGCAACTGCTATGTCAACTATCGATGGTTATACTCTAGTTGCAGGATCAAATATTTCCTATGATATATACCGACCTCTCGTAAAGCCTGATGCTACAGACAAAGAGTTAGTCAAGGCAACAAAGATAAGCATTGTTATCGCTTGGACGATCGGATATTTGGTTGCTTTTCAATTNGAAAGAATCATGGCTCTATTGATTTTTGTGACAACAGTAATTTTATCTACAGTTTTCGTTCCACTTTTAATGGCTCTTTTTTATAAGGGTAAAAAAACATCATTATCTGGGTTGCTAAGTTGTAGTTTCGGCTTAGTAAGCGTGTTTGTCTATTATATTGGTCTCGCTAAGATAGGAATTTACAATGAAACCTGGGGTACATACATCTGGACCTTCTCACTGTTTGGTAAGGAGTTTTCTGTTTGGCAAGAGTACTCATTGTTTTTTTGCCTTCCACTTAGTTTACTTGGATTTTTTATAGGCAATTTATTTGGAGTCAAATCAAATGAGAATTCAATGAGGAGCGGGCAGAAATGATAGGATGGGATTGGCTAACGTTTTTTTGTGCAATATTTCTGGGATCGTGTGGAGTGGGTCTATTGTATGTTTTTTTAAGAGATTCTTATAGAAACCTTTCGAAGAATGAGTAATAAGATTAATTTTTATTTTTTTCAATGCAAAGTGTTGTCATTAAGTTCTTGGCAATTCCATGTTACATATAATTGAGGAATGAAGGATTGGATCAATATTTCCGCCACTTAAAATAGCAATGGTTGTCTTATTCTTGGTATTAATACTGCCATTTAATATGGCTGCTAATGCTGCAGCACCACCTGGCTCAATTACAAGTTTTAGATAATTAAATGCAAATCGGATTGCGTCTTCAACTTCAGAATCAGATACCAATAAAACATCAGTCAGTAATTTCTTATTAATATCAAAAGTTAATTCTCCAGGGGGCGCACTCATAAGAGCATCACAAATAGTTCTGGATTCTTGATTGTTAACTTCTAAATTTCCTGATAATAATGAACGTCTCGTATCATCGAAATCTTGTGGTTCAACTGCAAATATTTTGCTTTTTGGGTATTTAGCTTTTACTGCAGTTGCAATCCCTGCAGTCAGTCCACCACCACTGCAACAAACCAATACTTGATCAGGTTTATAATTCAATTCTGAACACTGCTCAGCAATCTCGAGACCTGCTGTTCCCTGACCTGCGATTATCTCATTGTGATTATAAGGAGGAACCAATACAGCACCCTTCTCTTTTGCTATGTCATTGGCGATTTCTTCCCTATTCTCAGAGTAGCGATTATAAAAAACAACATTCCCACCTAGATTTTTTGTATTCTCTATTTTTATTTTAGGGGTATCTTCCGGCATAACTATTGTTGTTTCAATATTCAGAATCTTACCGGATGCTGCTACCGCTTGAGCGTGGTTTCCTGACGAATATGCAACGGCACCACTATTTTTTTCATCTTTATTCAATTGACTCAATAGATTGTAAGCCCCACGTATTTTAAAAGATCCTGTCCGTTGGAGATTTTCTGCTTTAAGNAGNANTTTCCCTTCACTGAGNTTGTCAAGGTNCGATGAAGATATTAACGGTGTCNTTATTATGACCGAGCTNAGTCTATTGGCTGCCTGTTCAATTTGTTTAAGATCTATCAATTTAACCNCNNAANAANTNAATTAATNTATCAGTNNAAGTNTATAGAAATTTTTTGGGTAATTTTGAACTAAGTGGNACTNAAATNAGAAGCTTTCAGGCAGNTTCNCTTNNTGTTTTATTCTCATTTCTTTTTGAGATTNTTCTGAATATAAATGGAATTACAATGCCAAAAAAAGCAATAACGGTCAGAAAGAGAAAATAATTTTGATGCCCCACAACTCCCGGGTTTGCATCTAATATTCTTCCTGANATAGATCCAAAAAATATATCTGGCGTAAACCCTATAAAGGAAATTACCCCTGCTGCAGTACCAGTAACATTACTATTCACTTTTGTTTCTTGTACTACTGCAAAATAAATACCCCTAATCGCAAATACCAGAAAGAATGTTATGTAAATATTCAAAAGAACAACTGCTGGGTATAGGAGCATGGTGTCACTCATTGCTAATAATGCAAATATGAGGGTCAAACACGAGAACATTACAAGAATTACACGACTGCTGATAAAACGATCAGCAATGATTCCTGCTGCTATTGCCGCGATTGGCCTGATCAGTGATCCGTAGGAAAAAACTTTTGCTGCATCAACTTCATTCATGCCCAGAACTTCATGTGCATAAAGCGTGGTATTGTCCAATCCTTTATATGCTGAGTAAGCACAAACAATAATACCTGCATTAAGCCAGACAAGTGGATTTTTTACGACCTTATTAAGATTTTTAAATACGGATTCTTTCCTTTTCGCGCCAGCGTTATTATCTGGCAAAAAGAACCAAACAATTATGCCAATCAGAAGAGTGAGAGAGGAATATAAAATGATAACAGACTGAAAAGCTGTCTTTTTTTCAGATGGATTTGCAAGAGCAACTTCTTGCGTCAAAAATGCAGTAAATAGATAAATTGCAACGAGGGAGACAATTGTAGCAAATAAACCCCTTCCACCATCAAGTATTCCAAACGCTTTGCCCTGCGAATATTCTCCTCCCCACTCTTTTGTTGCTTTGATCATTGCAGACCAGAACAAAAATATTGTTGTAATGCCCCAGTACCCATAAATAAAAAAAATAGTTCTAAGTTCAGGTATGGTGGAGATATAAAAACCACCGATTGATGTGAGTACAAGTGAAAGTGACATCAAAATCCTTGGTGAGTATTTATCTGCGAGCATGCCTCCAAAAAAATATGAAATCATCGCTGTCAAACCATACATTGCATATGCGTCTCCTAGATTGGTATTACTGATACTGAAAACATCAAGATACGTAGGACGAAAGAAGCGCGCCAAGTGAAAAGGTAAACCAAAAATTATCTCGCCTGCTAAAACGAGAATAAGCATATTAGTGATTCGTCTTTTAATCCCTATCATTTCCATAGCTAGTAGTATTCCATAAAACTATTGCAATGGTCTAATTAGTTTCATAGCCCTATAATGCTAATAAAATAATTACAAATCTCTAAAAATTGGCATAGGTAAAATAGGATTTTTTTAATACTTTCTTTCTTTGTAACGGCACTGATTTATGCTTCAGTTGGTTTTGGAGGGGGTTCTACATATAACGCCCTATTAATACTGTTGGATGTAGACTATAGAGCCATTCCGATTATCGCTTTAATATGCAATCTCATTGTTGTAGCAGGAAGCTGCGTAAAGCATCAAAAAATGAATATGATTCCATGGAAATATGTCTTGCCATGTATAGTCGTATCAATGCCTTTTGCCTTTTTGGGCGGAAATACCCAAGTTGATAAAGAGGTGTTCGTGATTGTCCTAGCTGTAGTTTTAATAATATCTGGTATGACCATGATGATGAATCATAACCCAATAAAATTATTTAGTGACCACATAGACAGCATAATAGGAAAAACAACAGTTTATATAACCTCATCCATACTAGGGTATATCGCTGGATTGGTTGGAATTGGGGGCGGGATATTTTTTGCACCAATACTTCATTTAACACAAACTCTCCCTGTTAGAATTATCCCAGCTTTTACAAGTCTCTTCATACTTGCCAATTCTCTTGCAGGGTTAACTGGACAAATGATTAAAAACCATAGTGCTGGTAATTTTCTGATCAAACCAGAATATTTGTGGTTATTCATTGCAGTATTTTTGGGCGGGCAACTCGGTTCTCATTTGGGCTTAAAATTTATTAATTCAGATATCATAAGAAGGATGACAGCAGTTCTTGTTATTTATGTAGGATGTCGATTATTAATAATATAGTATGTTGAATGAAGGCTGTTTTAAGTAAAGTTAATCTCAATTGGAATAATCAAGTGACGTTGAAAATAAGAAAATATGTTGTCTATGATGAGGAGACATTAATAGAGGGTTTCCGGAAAGCTGAGACACCACTGAGAATGTTTGCCGTAGCAGCAGTTATAGAAAATCCTTGGGCTGGAAAGTATATCGAAGATCTTAAACCTGAGATTTTATCCATTGCTCCACCTCTTGGAAAAGAGCTAACCCAGCGTATTACCAATTTAGTCGGTGGTGGAGACAGAATTGAAGCATATGGTAAAGCAGCTGTGGCGGGTTTAGATGGTGAAATTGAACATGCCTCTGCCCTCATTCATACACTCAGATTTGGAAATTTCTATAGAGAAGCTGTTGGTGCAAAGAGCTATCTATCATTCACCAACACAAGAGGACCAGCAGACTCACCAATAATGATTCCATTGATGGATAAAAATGATGCTGGTCGGCGCTCACATTATCTTACTATTCAGTTTTCCATAGCTGATGCTCCACGTTCTGATGAAATTGTTGTCGCAATTGGTGGTTCGATTGGCGGTCGGCCTCATCACCGCATTGGAGATCGCTACCAGGATTTAAAAGATCTAGGCCATGATGTGGAAAACCCAGCCTCGGTCTAAAAGCAGTAATAACATTGCCTATTATAGGGAAGGTTCTGGAACCTCTCTTCTGTTTATTCACGGAGTGGGGTTACGATTAGAATCATGGAGCGCACAACTAAAATATTTAAAGCTTCATTTTGATGTGATTGCAATTGATCTCCCTGGTCATGGAGAGAGCGATTTTCAGACATCTAATAATATAAATATAGATTTCTATACACGAATGATAAAATCCTTTGCCGATGAAATTATTCAGAAAAAATTCATCATTATTGGACATTCTTTGGGCGCTCTAATCGCCATCGATTATGCAATTAAATACAAAAATGATTGCAATGGTATAGTTGCATTAAATTGTGTTTTCCAGCGTTCTGATGGAGCAATGAAAGCACTAAAAAAAAGGCTCAATAACATAGTATCCGTGAATCACGACAAAGAAATAGATGCTACAACAAAGAGATGGTTTGGAGATAACAATAGCGAATATCGAGAATTAGCCGATTATTGCCATCGATGGTTATCAAATTGCAATTTAGATGGATACCGAGCTGCTTATGAGGCGTTTGCAAATCAAAAAGGTGTCCCAAATGAGTTATTGATAAATAATACTTTACCTATCTTATTCGTCACAGGAAGATTGGATAGAAATTCAACACCATGTATGAGCCAACAAATGAGTGAATTAAGTAAAAATGGAATTGTTATCCTTGTCGAAAATGCAGGACATTTGGCACAGATGACCCATTCTAATGAAGTGAATAATGCTATTAAATCTATGGTATTGAAAATAGATAATGGAGAAATAGATAAGTGAAATTTTCTCTTTTTGCACACATGGAGAAGACAAGCCCATCTCAATCTTATAAAGATCTACATGATGAGTTTTTGAGCATTTGTAAGCTTGCTGAGGATGGTGGTATGCATGCAATCTGGACAGGCGAACATCACTGTATGGATTTCACTATCGCACCAAATCCTTTCATAACAATTGTTGATTTGGCCAATAAGTTAAAAAATATAAGGTTAGGAACAGGAACAGTCATCGCCCCATTTTGGCATCCAATAAAACTCGCTGGAGAGTCAGCTATGACAGACATAATAACATCTGGCAGATTGGAGATGGGTATAGCAAGGGGTGCTTATAGCTTTGAGTATGAAAGGTTGATGCCTGAAATGGATGCTTGGGAAGCGGGTCAAAGATTACGTGAGATTATCCCTGCTGTGCGTCAACTTTGGAAAGGAGATTATACACATAAAGGTGAGTTTTACTCTTTTCCTAAATCCACTTCAACACCGAAACCATTTCAGGTTGACGGACCTCCAATTTGGATAGCGGCAAGAGACCCGAATAGCCATGAGTTTGCTATTCAGAATCACTGTAATGTTCAGGTAACACCTTTATGGCAAGGATATAAAGAAGTTCAAAATCTGATTAACAAATTTGATAAAGCTAAGAAAAAATATGATTCTGAATCTCAATCCAAAATAATGCTTCTCCAGCACACATTTGTTAGCGATGATAATAATGTGTTAGATAGTGCTGCCAAAAAATTTAGTGAATTTTATGCTCATTTTGGTGCTTGGTTTCAAAATACAAGACCAATAAATCAGGCATCGATAAAAAAACTATCACAAAAAGAATTGGCTTCGTTGGAAATGTATACACCAGAGATTATGAGAGAGAATCTGTTGATGGGAACGACCGATCAAGTTATAGAGCGACTAAAAAAATACGAACAACTGGGCTACAATGAGTTCTCTTATTGGATTGATTCAGGAATGGACTATGATATGAAGATGGCTTCATTAGAACACTTTATTAAAAAAGTAATACCGGCAATCCAATCATAGACAGAACAATATGAAACCGAATACAAATATTCAAAACTACCCAATATTTATTGACGGTAAATTCTACGAAAATAATACAGACATATTCCCCAGTCTCAATCCCCATAATGAGGAGATATGGGCAACTTTTTCAGTTGCAGGAAAATCAGAAGTGGATCTTGCAATTGCAGCTGCTAGGCGATGTCTCAATGAGGGGGAATGGCCAAAAATGCTTGCCTCTGATAGAGGAAAATTACTTCTCAAGCTTGCTGATCTTGTTGAATTGCATGCGAATGAGATCGGAAAAATAGAAACCAATGACAGTGGAAAACTTTTGGCAGAAACTGCTACCCAGACCCAATATGTAGCTGAATATTATCGTTATTTTGCTGGCTTGGCCGATAAAATTCAGGGCTCAACACTCCCAATTGATAAGCCTGATATGCATGTATTTACCTCATGTGAGCCAATTGGTGTTGTTGCTGCGGTTGTTCCTTGGAATGCACAAATGTTTTTAACAGCAACCAAACTTGCACCAGCACTTGCCGCTGGTTGCACAATAATTATTAAAGCATCAGAGATTGCACCATGTTCTTTATTGTATTTTGCCAGATTGATTAAGGAGGCAGGCATTCCTGATGGAGTTGTTTCTGTCATCACAGGAGACGAAAAAAACTGTGCAATCCCATTAACCACGCATCCTGATATTGATCGTATTGCATTTACTGGAGGACCAAAAGTTGCCAAGCAAATAGTAATTAATTCCTCTGAGAACTTNGCTGTCACCACATTAGAATTAGGTGGAAAATCTCCCATAGTTGTATTTGAAGATGCTGATATTGAAGGAGCGGTAAATGGTATTATCGCCGGCAATTATGGTGCGTCAGGACAATCGTGTGTTGCTGGCACAAGAGTAATCGTTCATGAATCNATAAAGAGAGAGCTAATTGAAATACTATCAAAGCGTGCTGAGTCAATTATTACTGGAGACCCCAGAAATAATGACACTCATGTTGGACCTTTGTGCACAAATAAACAAATAACACTCATTGAAAAAACACTTAAAAAAGCCCAATCTCAAGGAGCAAAAATTGTATTTGGTGGTTCTCGTCTCAATCAAAAGGGATATTATTTTGAACCAACACTCATAGATTGCCCAAATGAATCTATTGTATCTCTTGAAACAGAGATGTTTGGTCCTGTTGCCTCAGTCTTGACTTTTAAGGATGAAAAGCAAGCCATAAAAATGGCAAACAATACAAAATATGGACTCGGGTCAGGATTATTTACCAACAACTTGGCGCGAGCACATCGCGTATCAAAAAAAATTAAAGCTGGTATATGCTGGATTAATAGTTATCGTGCTATTTCACCGATCGCACCATTTGGTGGATATAATCAATCGGGTTACGCCAGAGAGGCGGGTGTAGACTCTATAAATGATTACATAAGGACAAAAACGACTTGGATAAATATTTCAAATGATCCAATGAAAAATCCGTTTGTGATGCGCTGATTTTTCTCTTTTTTAAATCTGTAATTTTTTGCTAAACAATTTTTTCTTTAATTACGTATAAACTGGGTATATAGAGAAGAGCAATAATGGTAGCTCCAAGCACGCCTACTGACATAGCCCAAGCGAGCGGCTTGAAGAATACGCTTGTAATTAATAAAGGAAGAAATCCACCAACTGTTGTAACCGAGGTTGTAATTATGTGTCTTGTAGAGCGAATCACAACCTCTATCAGTCTCTCCTTGCTGAGTTTTTGATCTTCGTTTGCCTCTTTGATGTGCGAGAGAACCACAATCGCGTCATTGATGGATAATCCAATTAAACCCACTGCACCAACCAAACCAATAAATCCAAAATTTGCATTGCCTACCAAAAGTCCGAAAAATGCCAGCCCTGTACATAAAATAGCAACACTCAAAATAATTCCAGCTTCTCTGAAAGAATTAAGTGCAGAGATCAATGCAATAACAATTAAAACAAAGAAAATTGTTGCGGAGGAAAAAAGCTGAGCCTGAGATTCTGATCTTGATTCAGCTTCTCCAGATAGATTAAGTGTGTACCCAGGAGGCAGAGATTTTTGGAATGATTCTATGGGTTCTTTTATATAAGTTTCTGTTGAAGAGGCATACTTATCAGGCCAAATCCAACCTTGAACAGTATTTACTTTTGACCCCTCAAAACGTCCAAGTGAGGTTGCCTTAGACGTGAGTTTTAGCTCTCCAAAACTCGAAGAATAATTCAAAGAACTTTCACCGGGGACAGAAATGTATTGTATTGAGTCATTGAGATCTTGATATTTCAATCCTCTAACTCTAATTGGAATTTCTTTGTTTCCATCAAGCATGGACCCAACCTCAATTCCCTGAGTTGCAATTGATATCTCATCTAGCAAAACTTCTGTATTTAAGCCTGATAAGAGCATATTTGAGTTATTAAAATCCAATTCAAATTTTGTGCTCACCTGTGATAAATCGGCTCTGGTTAAAAATACATCTGGTGCATTATTTATAATAAGCTCCAGCCTATCTCCTAAAATATTTAATATTTCTGGATCGTCTCCAAGTATCCGATATTCGACTGCAGAAAAAACAGGTGGACCTGAATCAAATTTGTCGATAATAACTCTTAGGTTTGGATTTTGTTTTACTATTGATCTTGCGAGATCGGGTAGATTATTAATCATGTCTGAGTAGTTTTCTGAAATAAAAAATGCATCAGCAACATTATTATTCCCAAGAGGAGAGTCACCACCAATGACNTTATAAAGTATCCGAGGAAGTTTCCTTCCTATGAACCAGACATCTGTATCAATTTTAAATTTTGCTTCTCTGTATACTGATTCCCTTAGATTTAGAATTTCTGACTCTGTAGCCTCAATAGACGAATTTGGTGGCAGCTCAACACTAACCCTAAACATATTTCTGTCTAGCTCTGGAAAAAAATCTTGCTTCAACATAGGAAATAAAAGAAAACCTATCGTTGGAAAAATAAGAGCGATAAAAATTCCTCGCCTTGGTTTATCAAAACTCCAGGTCAAGAATTTTTGGTAAGTATGTAGCATCTTTTTGTTTGAGAAGCCCTCTGTTGCCAATTCTTGATTTTTAAATATAGGAAGCTTTTCCATCAGATTCAGTAAAACTGGAGTTATAAATAATGCGAGAAAAAGAGATCCACATACCGACAGGATTACAGTAACAGCCATACCGCCAACAAACTCAACACTTGGGCCCTTGCCAGTTGCCACAGGTAAAAAAGCAAATGCAGTCGTTGCTGTGGCAGCAGCCAGAGGTACCCATAAATGCTGGAAGGANATTAAAGCTGAGTTTTTGGGNGAATTTCCTATTCNTCTTCTGTACTTGTAGTCCTCAACCATAATTATGGCATTATCAATAAGTAATCCCAGTGCGATGATAATCCCTGTCATTGATGTTTGATGCAGTGGAAGATTGACTAATCTGCAGCCAAATAAGACGATACATATGGTTAGAGGAATTGTGATACCCACAATCAATGCAGATCTTAATCCCAGCAGGAAATAGCTTAATAAGATCACTGTATTGGTGGCAAAGAATATACTAAGTGATAAATTATCAAATTTTTCAGTCAGATAATATGATTCATCATATAGCTTAANGATGCTAAGTTCACTTGGCAGATTAGCATTATATTTTCTTGCTATCTCTTCGAGAGTTTGCACATAAACATCTATTCTTTGTTGAAAAGCTGCATTTACTTGAATAAGTATTGCTGGTTGTCCGTCTACATAAACCATTTCTTCGGAAGGTACTCTAGGCGTTTTTNTGATATTTGCTATATCACTTAGTCTGATAATTTCATTACCAGAGAAGATTTGAATGGGTAGATCTTCGATCTCTTGAATTGTTCTGAGATTATCTTTTGATTTAATTAAAATCTCTCTCTCTTGATCTGTAAATATTCCGATAGGTCTTTTGTTATCCATCGTTCGAAGTCTTGTTGAAATCTCTTGAAAGGACAATCCCATGCTTGAAAGTTTTGCATTATCTATTTCGATCAAAACCTCTTCTTCTGACCCACCAAATAGGAGCGCTTTATCCGTTCCTCCACCATAGGCCAACTCCAATCTCAGATCATTTGCTACTCTCGTCATTAAAATTTTTGGTGGCGGTCCATCACCCATCCATTTGATAGCATAGANTAATGTAGCAGGAGGACCACTGCTTCTTATGAGTTCCGTATTGGTATCATTTGGNAGCATAGCTTTAGCTTGATCAATTTTGTCTTGAACTTCAGACCATGTGTCTTCAATTAATAGAGGATCAACATCCTCTTTTAATTCAACCAATGTAATGCTAAAACCATCTGATGCAGATGAAACCAAACGTCTCACCTCATATACCTCTCTTAGTTTAGCTTCGAGAGGCTCAAGAACCTGAGTTTCTATTCGCTCAGGAGACGCCCCTGGAAAAACTACCTGAACGCTAGCCCACCTCTGAGCAAGCTCAGGATTTTCTTGCCNGGGCAAAGAATTAAGAGCAGATGTTCCTGATATCAAGATAAACAGCAATGTGAGTATAAATACTCTTGGTTTTTCAAGGAATATTTCTATGGGATTCATTGAATACAGCTCTAATTGTAAATTTTACCTTCGATTACTTTCGATGCGCCACCAACAATAATTTTTTCACCGGGCGATAANGTTCCAGATACATAAGCAAGCCTATCTTCAACGTGAAGTAATTCAACTAATTCTCGAGCTATGCTTGACTCATTATCATTTGAATTAAGAACATAGAGACTCCACAAACCTTGATCTGATTCTGAAAGAGCACTGAATGGAACCCATAGACCTTTTGCTGTAACACGATTTTCGTAATTAAGATAACCGATAGATCCTGGGCTTATAAATTCATTAAAAAGGAATATCGCCAGTCTATTTGTAGAGCCTCCAATGGTCATTGGAGCAATTCTTGATAAAACTGCATTTAATTTTTTTTCCTTTATTGTGAAAAAGTATTTTTCTCCAATAGTGAGGTTATCAATAATTTTTTCAGGAATTGATATGTGAGCTTCAACTGACGATGAGTCAACAAATTCAAATACATTTACTCCAGGGCTAATTATAGTGCCTTGGTCAATCATTCTATTTTGTATGAAACCATCATAGGGCGCGATTATCTTTGTTTGAGATAATTTGACTTTGAAATATTCAAGATCAGATTTTGCTACATCATATTCCGCATTGGCTTTATCAAGTTCCTGAGCAGAAATAAAACCATCAGTTTTTAGATCTTCAAGTCTATCAAGTGCAAGTTTAGAAAGTTTATATTTGGCCTCTGCCCGCTTAAGATTTGCGGAGGCTTCTCTATTATCGAGCTCAGCTAAGAGATCACCTTTTGAAAANGCATCACCTATATCAGCATCAATCTTATTTACTGAACCAGGAATTTCAAATGCTAAACGTGATATCTTGGTCGGTAAAATTTTCCCNGGAATCANCTTTATCTCTCTATAGCTTTCTTGTAATTTTACTTCTTGCAGCTCAAAAGAGTCTTGCGAAAGAGAAAGTGATGCGTAAAAAATTACTATAAATGGCAGCAAACTTCTCATACAAACTAAGCCACTTTTGAAAGCTGGAACATGACGATCAAAATAAAATTTAGTGATCCGACAGATGCNATAAAAGCCAATANAGTCTGGTTTTTTTGGATAAACTTTTTCATAGATTTGACAAACTTGAGGTGACANCATAATGTTTACAGCGTAAACATAATACTAAATGTTAACGGTGTCAACATTAATATGAAATATCATCATGGTAATTTACGCGAAGAGCTAATAAGGTGCGCGAGCAATTTATGTCATCAATATGGCTATGAAAAGTTAAGTTTAAGGAGTATCGCAAAAGAGGCAAATGTCTCGCAAACTGCACCATATCGCCATTTTGAAACTAAAGAATCTTTGCTTGCAGCAGTTGCAACGAATGGATTTATTGATATGGAAGAATCTATTAACAAGATAATTAACTTCTCAAAATCAAAAACCATCTCAGAGAAAACCCTTATAAAGGGTATGATGACATATCTTAATTTTGCGGAAAAAAATTACAATATTTATGAAATTATGTTTGGTACTGTTATTAAGGATTTTGAGACATATCCTGAATTACATCAAGCAGCAATGAGGTGCTACGGCACGCTAAAAAGATCACTAAGAGGTTATGTCACTTTAAAAGATAATAATGAGTACGATAGGAAATGCATAAAAGTATGGGCTTTTCTCCATGGTTTGGTGGGTTTGAATAAAATAGAACAAAAATTGGAAGGAAAAGAGCTTAACGTAAGCACAGAAGATAATGCAATATCAGCACTAAGATCTGCCAAGAGCAACTTGAATGCATTTATGACCACAGCCATAAATGGNCTCATAAAAAATTAGTTATCTATTTTTGAAGTATTGTCTTAACCAGAGCTACTGGCATAAGTGCCAGAATCAGTGAGAATGGGAGGGCACCTATAATCATCACAGATCTTAGGGAGTCCATGCCGCCTGCCATAAGCAGGACTGCTATCATGACTGAAAATAATAATCCCCAAAGTATTATGTGTTTTAATTCTCTCTTTTTAGTATTCCCACCAGAAGCAAGTGTATTCATGACCAGAATCCCAGAGTCGGCTGATGTCACCAAGAAAGTTATAAGCAATATAACAACAAGCACAGAAAGCGAAACAGCCATGGTTGGATTCATAAATAAATTTATTGTTTGAAATAGCTGAGCGGATATATCGGCATTAACGATTGCTCCCTGAGCCACACCACTAAGCTCAAGATCTATTGCTGTGCCACCAACAAATGAAAACCAAAACAGGGAGATTAACGAGGGTATAAATATCGCACCCATGATGTATTCACGAATTGTCCTGCCTCTTGAAACGCGAGCTAGGAATAATCCGACGAATGGAGCGAATGCAATCCACCATGCCCAATAAAAAATTGACCAAGCTGATTGCCATTTTTGAAGATTTGAACTGATTTCTGTTCCATCATTATTCCATACTGATATTGCCATTTCTGGAAATGAAATGACATAGTCCCAGATTGTTACCAGAAAATTTTCTAGTGCAAATAATGTTGCGCCGAAGAATACAAAAAATAATAACAAGAGAAGGGACAAACCCATGTTGATGTTGGATAGCCATTTGATCCCTTTTCTAATTCCAGTGAAAGCGGATACACAAGAAATAGTCATGATTAGAACCAGTCCAAAAACTTGACCAGTTAATGACGGTCGTCCTTCATTGTCTATAAGCCATTCTATACCAGTGATGTTGAATAAACCTGAGGAAAATTGTGAAACGCCATAGCCTATTGTGACACCAAGGCCAACCAGAGTGGCGAGAATGGAAACAATATCTGTCATGTTGCCCAGTCTACCGGACATGAACTTTCCAAAAATCGGCTCAAGCCCGCTTCTTATGGTCAGTGGCATTCCTCGATTGTATGAGAAATAAGCAAGTGAGATACCTATGATTCCATAGATACACCAGGTATGCAGAGCGTAATGAAAAATTGCCCACTTGTAAGCATTTCGAACATTGTTCTCTTTTAATGCTGAAGAGACACCTGTAATGGTATCTGGGTTATTTGCAAAATGGAAAATAGGTTCAGCAGTAGAGTAAGTGAGCATTCCTATACCAATACCGGCACCAAACATCATAGACAACCATGAGAGAGTTGTGAANTCGGGNTGTTCGTTCTCTTTTCCCAGTTTTATTTTTCCTGTTTTATTGAATAAACCAAGACTTAAACAACACACGACATAAAAAAGTGATACATATATGTACCAGCCACCAAATGTTTCTGTTGACCAATTTTGTGCAGCCAATAATTTTTGTCCAGCAGAATCTGGATATATCACCACGAACAATATCAGTGCGATAACCAGTATCTTTGGTGCCAATGCAACTGTTTTGTTGTATCCATGATAAAAATTATCAATTATTTTATTCATAAATTAATTTTTTAAAATGAAAGTTAATTAATTATTATTATTATTCACCCGCACCCAATCGAGATTTTTCACTCGATTCAACAAGCACATTATTGGCAATAGACGATAATTCATTTAATTTGGTGTTTTCCATATAAAATCCATCCATCAACTTTTGTCGTTTTAATGACTGGAAGTACTCAGGTTGAATTCGATTGATTATCTTTAATTTATTTAGATCATTTAATCTGAGTATTTCATTTTCGTTATTTTTATGGTCATTTTTATTGTTTATTACAACTGTATTAACGTATTTTTCANTGAGCTCGGAGTCTGTCTTATATGTTATTAAATTTGAATTATTTTCATTTCTATAGAATAGATGGGACAAATAATTCTCATCCATCCAATTTATTGATAAGTAATTTTTAAATACTTTAGATTCAATTAATTTNGGTACCAATGCTTCGGGATTTTTTGAATTAATTATTGTGAATCCATCGTTTTCATTTTCCTTAATGAGAGTGCATACAATGTCTGAAATTAAATGCGCATTAAAAATATGGCTTTCATGTTTTACATCGATGATAAGCGATGCTTTTTCACTATCAATTATTTTTGGCTGTGAGTAATTGTATTCAGAATGTTTATCTAGACAATTNAGAAACATCTCTATTCCAAAAAAATCATAGGTTTCTAGCCATAAGATTGTGGAGGCTGTCTCCTCAAAATCATTCTTGTGACTGATAAATGCCTCACACGCATTATTCAAAATGGTGCGAAGCTCATTATTAGAAACTCTAGTGAATTTCATTATCCACGTTATGTTCAGATAGCTTTATTGTGGGAAAAAACCAATCGTCTTCGTAGATATCTTCTATATCATCGATAATTGGNGCACCCTGAAACATTGTATTTCTTACCCATAATCGTGATTTTGGATCAAATTTGCCAACACCAAAAAACGATAATTTGCATCTTAATAGATGAATGGGCATTACATCTTCCTCNAGCAAATTNGCCTGAATTTCACCATATATTGTTTTNGATAACGTTTGAATACGTCGAATAATTNTTCGNTATTNTGGTTGAGCAAAAACAAACTCACCAACTGTTTTTATTTGTGAACTTTTNGAGAGTGAGCAAATTGAGTTGTAACATTCTGAAACAATCTTTGCGATCCCAATTAACATCTCTTTTTCTGCTCCCTCATCTATTCCTCTTTGACCTAATCTCGGCTCCATTTTCTCTTCTGANCGATACCAAAATACAGAATTATTTTTTGGCTTCTTAAAATTATATTTCANAGCCCATTCGTACTTTTCTTTAATGATATTTTGAAGCTCAATGACAGTCATTTTAGGTATAAGTTCATATTTCTCGTCAATGTAATCATAATTTTCCATATCCAANGCAATATCNGGATAAATTTCTATGAGAATAGTATTGGCTATTTCTTGCGTTTCAACACCATAATTTTTAGCTATGTGATTAAGAAGATTCNTCCAATTTNCTATGGACTTGTTATTNTTCGAAATCCAACTAATCATTATTTTCAGATCTTTTGACGCATCTTTATTAATTTTATTTTGCGTCTTATTTTCACTGTTAATTTCCTCTAAATGATGAAATGCACGCTGAGCCAGTGATAGGAATGTTACTAAACTATTTTTATCTGGTTGAGTGGTTTTCAGTATTTCGCACAGAACTTTCTCTCTCTTTTCAATCCAGTTATTTATTAATAANGGATGTTTAATGAGAAAAGGGGCCATCCCAAGACCGGTTGCATTGCCGATACCCAAGTTTCTTTTGGTTATACTTGTAAGTGCAACTGATTTTTTTGGCGATCTAACTCTTGCAATATGCTCAACTTGATCAAAACTGAATTGCCTGATCATAAAACAAGAAAACATTTCTGCTGAAAAAGGCTCTGAGAAATCTTTATAGTATTTTCTTACCTTTTCCCAATCAGCCATACCAAATTTACCGCTACCATAGACCGCTGTTGTTCTATAGATATAACCCACTTCTTTTATTTTTTCTATTGAAGGCTGTTGACCTGTGGATAATTGATCAATTACATAATCAAAATTTCTGCTGCTTCGATTCGCTCTAGACAAGACTAAAGTATTGGATGACATTCTGCCTTTTTCTTGGAGTGGAACATTACTTCTTAACATTTCCAATTGATTTTGATCAAATTTACCATGCCTCAATGTAAGCGTGATGTCCCATTGTTCTGCGATAACTCTGTCTGTTCTTTTGTTCTGATCAAGGAAGTTTGAAAATACAACAAAATGGAAACGATCTTCAGGTGTTTNGATATCATAAACAATCTCTCCATANCCATCGTTATCNAGGTTGAAGTGATCAATAGAAATTTTCCACTTCTGGTGNGTGATCTTTCTTATTAGTTTACGCATAAAGCTTAGTTTATAAGGATAGAAAGAGCCAAGTCTTCTGAGATCCATTACAACACTGGGATCACGCATGAAATGNTCATTTGATTGGNCTGTATTTAGGTTTGCTTGCATAAGNTTATTGTAACTTTTGAAAAGATTTTTTGAAAAAATTTAACCAGTTTTTCCCCATAATTTTTTCAATTTCTTCTTTNTTAAAGCCAATTGAATCAAGTCCATCTGCNATGTTTTGAAAACCCCCGTGATTTTCAAACCAATTGGGTTGCCTAGGCCATGATGGATTATCAGATGAGCCTTCTCCAAAATCTGGTTTAAGTGCCCACCTTCCACTTCGCATCCACTCTAAAATCGTGTAATCCCAATTCAGACAGAGGTCAGAGCCAATGCCAAGTTGATCTATGCCTATCATTTCTGCTGTGTCATATATCATCTGACAAAATGCAGATAACTCACAGTTTGAACCATTAGCTAGATGAAATGGATATAGGCTGACTCCGAGCATCCCTCCTGACTGACTTAAGTTCTTTAATACCGTATCGGATTTGTTGCGTAGTGCATCATGAAAACTGCTCGGATTGGCATGGGTAATTGCAATGGGACGCGATGATAGCTCGATGGCTTGAAGTGTAGAATATTCAGCACTGTGTGACATATCAATAATCATGCCTAAACGATTCATTTCCTTTATTGCCTCTTTGCCAAATCTGGTGATACCTGAATCACGATCTTCATAACATCCCGTAGCTAAGAGACTTTGATTGTTATAACTGAGTTGCATAATTTTTGCACCCAAACTATGCATCTTTTCGATATTTCCAATATCATCTTCAATTGGAGAGCAGTTTTGGAACCCAAAGATAATGCCTATTTTATTTTGTTCAATTGCCTTATGAATGTCATCATAATCATAGACAGGCATTATTAAATCATCGTGCTTTTCGAAATGCTCATCCCACAATTTAAAATTATTGTGTGTTTCTTTGGTGTTTTCCCAGTATGCAATGGTTACATGAATTATATTTAAACCGGAAGATTTTGCATCCTCAAATAGCTCTCGATCCCAATTAACATACTCAAGGCAATCTATAATTAACATGTCTTGTGTTTTTATCATTAAAGACTCTATTTCTAAGCGGATGATATATAACTGGTCTTTACTGTGGTAAAAAATTCTTTTGCATACTGACCTTGTTCTCTTGGTCCATAACTGGATGCTTTCCTGCCACCGAACGGCACATGATAATCCGTACCAGCAGTAGGGAGATTTACCATAACACAACCCGATTGAGAATTTCTTTTAAAGTGATTTGCATGCTTAAGTGAATTAGTAACGATTCCTGAGGTAAGACCAAAATCAGAATCATTTGAAATCGATAGCGCATGATTGTAATCATTTGCCCTGATAACACAGGCGATGGGGCCGAAAACTTCTTCTCTATTAATCTGCATATTGTTGTTTGTATCTATTAGTAACGTTGGTCTCATGAAGAACCCATTTGTATTCGTGTCAATCTTTTCGTCGCCTGCAACCATCTTGGCGCCTTTTTCTAGAGCTTCATCCAGATATTTTTTATTTTGTTCAAATTGACGGCCATCAACAGCTGGGCCAATTTGTGTTTTCTCATCAAGAGCATGACCAACAACGAGCGCTTTTGTAGCTTCAGTAAGTGCAGCCACAAATTCATCATGAATTTTATCTTCTACAATCAATCTTGACGAAGCAGTACATTTTTGACCAGTACCAAAAAAAGCACCATTGATGGCACACTGCACAGCTGTTTCAATATTTGCATCATTGAGGACCACTAAGGCATTCTTACTGCCCATCTCCATCTGTATCTTAACCATATTTTTCATTGCATTTTGTGCGATATGATTGCCTGTCCTAACGGAGCCGGTGAATGATATGCCATCTATATTCTTACTGTTCGTAATAATTTGACCTACATTACCTGAACCCTGAACGCAGTTAAAAACACCATCGGGTAGATCACTTTGATGGATGATTTCAGCAAAAACCGAAGCGCTAGCTGGAACAATTTCAGAGGGCTTAAGTACAACAGAATTACCAAATGCAATGGCAGGCGCTATCTTCCATGCTGCAACCGCAACAGGAAAATTCCACGGTGTTATTACACCAATCACTCCAAGAGGTTCTCTTGTCACCTCAATATCAATATCTGGTCTAACGGATGTGGTCACTTCACCCATTTGTCTCAATACTTCAGCACCAAAATATTGAAAAAACTGTCCTGAGCGATACACTTCACCAACACCTTCAGGCACAGTTTTGCCCTCTTCGCGAGCAATTAATTTTCCAATTTCTTGACTATTCTTTATCAGTGCATCGCCGATGTCATCGAGTATTTTTTTTCTTTCCTCAAGCTGACTTTTGGACCAATATTCGAAAGCATTTCTTGCTGAACTGATGGCGAGATCACAATCATCTTCAGTCGCTTCAAAAAAAGGACCAATCTGATCAGACGTTTCAGATGGGTTTGTACTCATGAATTGTGAGCCATTTTCGGTCCACTCTCCATTGATTAAATTGCTTTTATATTTTTTGCTCATCTCTTTAAAAAATTATCTATTATCATGTTCGAATTATACTCGATTAATAAAATCTAGGTTTATTATTCATCCGAATAATTCTTACCCAGCGCATCTTTTAGTGGTTGTAGCCAAGGTTCAAAATTTTTCCATTGTTCGAGGCCACTCTTATAAATTGGTTGTCTAACTTGCTCTGAACTTGGAGTGCGAACATTTCTCTCTGTTTTATGAAAGTTAATGCAATTTTCCTCAAATGGTAATTTACAGTAATCAAGGATTCTNTTAACTTGGTTANCCANATCATTTACAACATCTTCATATTGAACACGCAGTATTTTTCCTGGCAACACTTTATCCCAATGATCCATCAATTTTACATAGTCTTTATAATAAGTACCTATCTCTTCAAGTCCATATGAGAACTGCTGACCACTGGCAAAGAGTTGTTTAAATCCACTGAAACAGCAAGACATGGCATTTCGTCTTGCATCAATTATTTTTGCATTAGGAAGAATAAGGCTGATCAGTGCAATGTGACGAAAATTATTTGGCATTTTATCAATAAAGAAAGGTNGTTTTGTTCGATGTATTCTAGTTTCTTCNATATACTGCTTTCCAAAATCACGAAGTAATTTTTTATCCANAGAATTTAAGTTTTTAGGNTAATCTGGCGTTTCATTAACAGTTTTTCTCCCTGCAAGCCGATATGCTAATGATGGTATGTTCGGTAATTCAAGTGTTCCTTCAATTTTTGAATGAGATGCAAGTATTTGCTCAAGTAAGGTTGAGCCGGCTCTGGGNAGCCCTACAATAAAGATTGGATCTGGAGCATCATAACCAGCATCGTCATTTTTACTAAAGAGTTCTTCATTACAATATTTAATTTGTAGATCTAGGATATCCGTCATGTGTTCTTTCTTATAATGTTGATTAGAGCTTTGTAATGCGTTTCCATTTTCATAGTAGTNAAATGATTTTTCAAAAGATTTCGAATCTTCGAAATGCTTTCCTAGGGCAAAATTTAGATGTATTCTATCNGCTAGAACTGTTGATGAGGCAGACTCATTTGCCTGCATTAAGTCAACTTCTTTTGGGGTAAATCGATATGTCTTGAGATTGGCCAAACTCCAGTATGCATCACCATAATCTTTTCGAGATGAATAAGATTTCCGATAGGCAANAATTGCATCATCCACATTACCTATAGTTTTTAATGCGTGACCATGCACTAAATTTAGCTCTGGATTATTTGGAAGAGCCTTATTAGCTTGGTCATATATTTTCAGCGCTTCTTTGTAATTACCTACTGCAACTGCTTGGTTTGCATAGGCAACCTGATATTTGATGTTATTTGGATCTTTATTTTTAAGAATTTTTGCTTGCTCGAGTGAGTGCTGATACTTCTGCCTCCTATACAATACTTCCATGTAATCATTTCGAGCAAAATTATTATCTGGTTCATATTCTAGGGCTTTTTCCAGCAAAAATTCGGCATCATCAAGAACATCAGCNGCAACNCCCAANCTNGCAAGTAATCGCATACCTTCTACATTTTTTTTGTTTTGCATTAGAAATCTTCGGCATAATCTCTCNGCCTGAAAATTATGGCCCTCAGCAATCATGTTTCTTACACTCAAAAGTTCAACAGGCAATGCATGAAGTTTCTTGTATTCATGCTCCGTAATTTTTGCATTCTTTTCATTGCCCTCCGATTTTAATATTTTTGTCAATCCCGCCCAGCTGGCAATAAGTGAGTTATTTAAATTAACTGCATGTCTGTAGGCACTTTTAGCCTGACTGATATAGCCGGCTTTAACGCAAACGTGACCTTCCTCTTGAAAAGCCCTGCCGTATCCTGGTCTTATTTTTTTTAATTTTTTTAGTGTTTTGAGTGCTACTTCAAGTCTATTGAGATAACGTTGGCAGACAGCCAACACATAGAGGGCTTCAGCATTATCAGGAAAATCCTCCAGTATTTTCTCTGTATGTTTCTCTGCCTCCACCAAACGGCTACTGTCAAGTAAAGTCTTTGATTGCTCGAGACGCTGATCAAACTCAATTTTTCTTTTCTCTGGTGCTTGCATTTTAATAAGTTAACTTGATTTGTTATTCAATAAAAAAAGGCGAGCATAGCCCGCCTTTTCTTTATTACTTACGTCGCTGATTTAGAAATCGTATGAGATTCTAAGACCAACTGTACGAGGACGGTTTGTTGTAACTCTTTCAAAAAAGTCTTGTCTGTTGATGTGCAATTGAGCACGCTCATCAGTCAAGTTTTGAATGTAGAGCTCCATTCCCCAGTTGTTTCTAACATTTCTGAGACCTGTTGCTGCATCCACAATTGTGTATGCCTTCTGATATGTGTTTGGCTCATCAGTTGTATCAACAATTGAGTTCAATGCTTTACTTGCGTATTTCATTCCAAGCTGCGCGTAAGCATCACCATTGGCAGTTTCCCATTCATATCTTCCTCTGAGTGAGAATTGTGTTTCAGGTGTTAATGGAAGTTCGCGACCTTCATCTTGAACTACAACTGCGAATGCAGGATCAACTCGTGTCAACTCTGTGTTATTAAGTGAGAATGCTCCGTGTAATGTGAAGTTATCTGTCATTGCATAAACTAGATCACCTTCCATTCCAGAAATCTCAGCATCACCACCATTATCAACTACTGTCAAGATAGAGATGTTTTGCGAGTCAAACTGAGATACTTGGAGGTCTTTCCACTCTATGTAGTAGACTGAACCATTGAATCTTAAGCGACCATCCATCATGGTTGATTTCCAACCTAGCTCTGTATTTTCCATGGTATCTGACCTAAATACATATGGTAGACAGTATCCTGGGAATCCAGTTCTAGAGTTAGAATTAATTGCGGCTTTGTTTCCACAAGCTAGACCGCTATCAGTCGTGTTGCTTGCTGATGCGCTGTATGCACCTTCTTTTGCAGCTGCACGGTTGAAACCACCTGGTCGATAACCTTCAGACCATGTCGCATAAAGCAGCATGTCATCACTTGGTGTAAATGAAACAGTGAACTTCAACATGGTATCTTCTGTATTAAGTGGTCTAATACCCGTAAAGTTCGTTCCGTAGTCACGACCACCTGTCACTTTTGGTCTGATGTCATTTGTTGCATCATTATCATCCACAAATATTGGTCTGTTACCGTATCGCCATGCACCATAACCTTGATAATCATACTCTAGGTCATAACGTCTGGCTCCAACAGCTACGTTTAACTCATCACTCAATTGAAAACTGGCTTCACCGAAGAAAGCAATCTGATACTCTTCACGAAGGTTATCGTTTCTAAATTGAGTAGCTGCATTCGTTACACCTCTTGCATTGGCAGGAGAGTTATTGAATTTAGCAGCCGAATTGATATCAATTGGCGCAAAGCCTGCTTTGTAAGGAGCGTTGTAGTTGAAATCACCTCTGTGTTTGATTTGAAAGTCTTCAACGAAAACACCACCCTGAAGGTTCATAATGCCATCCCAATTGGTGCTGAATCTCAACTCATTAGTCATACGAGTCATTTCATTTTCTAGGTAAGTGCCACTTGATGGATCACCACATTCAATTACATTTGGGTCACCACTCAATGTTGGATCCCATGTGTAGGCTGTGCCCATGTCGTAATCACCCGTGTAGTAACCACCAACTAGGTATTCACACTGATAACCAGAAATGAATGCACCAATGTTTGTATATCCAGTGTAGTCAAGCATTTGTTCTACTGAACGGTCAAGGTACGCACCTGTGTAAACGACATCAATGTCACGAACCGAGCCACTTAATGTCCATGCAGTCTGACTGAATGTGTCATCTAAGTTATCTGGTGTGAAGCGCGATACTTTAAGGTCTCCCTTAGCCATATCGTAATCCCAGACACCTTCTGTTTTAAGTGACTGTTGCGTGTTTTGAACTAATAGATCCCAATTATCATTGAGCACCCATTTCAAACCGAACCGTGCTCCAGCATAATGCGCATCGTTGAAATCATCTTCAACAGTTGAAGAGTTATTAGCCACTTCTTTGATTACAGGAACATTTAATGGGAATCCTGTTACAACAGTTGTTTCAATTCCATTACTGACAGATGTCACAGATGTTGCTGCTGGAACTGACGTGCCATTAGCAAATTTATGACCTGGTTGGAATGTAACACTATGTCCAGGGAAAGTTCCATTTACTGTATGATCTGCTTGGAATGTACCGGCAACATTATCTATGTAACCACCTTGGTTATCATTATAGAGTGCAGCACGGAAAGCCATTTTACCTTCAACGATTGGAATGTTGATCATAGCTTCCATTGAGTTAGATGCTTCACCACCATCGGTTCTGGAGTAACTTCCATTCCAACTGGCTTCGAATTCATCAAGATTTGGCTTGTTAGTAATCAATCTTACTGTTCCTGCCATCGAGCTCGCACCATAAAGCGTACCTTGTGGCCCAGGAAGAACCTCGATTCGTTCCATATCAGTTACATATACATCCAAGTTTCGCCCACCTGATGTAACAGGCTGCTCATCCAAATAGAGCGCTACGTTAGGCGCTGAACCCTGAGACTCGGCCACTGTGATGTTGATGGCATCGACTGCAGCACCACGAACATAAATTTCATTTTGTCCTGGGCCACGACCACCAAAGTTAACACTTGGTAAGTATTTTACGTAATCTGTAAAACTCTGAATATTCTGATCCTCAAGTGCTTGCGAATCCATCGCTTGAACTGCCAAAGCAACGTCTTGCATACTTGCGGCTCTCTTTGTGGCGGTCACTGTGATCTCTTCGATTGCTTGAGCATGCAACGCTGATGAAGCCGTCCCTGCTGACATCGCAACCAATACCGCTTGATGTACCTTATTTACCTTAAGCATATTATTTTCCCCCTGGGATATTTTTGCTTATTCATTTTTAGCTTTTGTTAATTAAATCGATTTAAATTAATGACAAAAATTCATGTTACGTAAAGAACAGCGACTTTTTGCCATACTATTGATAAGAAATTTAATGTATTTGTAACAAAACTACAATAAGTTTATCTTAATTTTGTTGTTTTTTTATTTTATTGTTGTTTTTTAACAACATTGAGAATTGATGTATTTTTTTAGAATAATCCGATAATTTCTTTATCTTCATTGATTCCGATATTTTCTGAGGCAGGTTTTCTTGGAAGCCCCGGCATGGTCATGACATCACCACAGATGACTACAATGAATTCAGCACCAGATGCCAGGCGGATTTCTCTGATAGGAACATCATGTCCGCTGGGTGCGCCCATGAGTTGTGGATCAGTTGAAAAGCTGTATTGTGTTTTTGCCATGCAAACTGGATAGTGCCCGTATCCGGCTTTTTCAAATTCTTCAAATTGAGCGCGCACTTTTTTATCTGCTATGATGTCTTCTGCACCATAAATGCTTCTTGCGATATGGCGGACTTTCTCCCAAAGTGGCATATTATCGTCGTACAGTGTTCTAAACTGTGATTTCTGATTTTCAATCATTTCAGTGACATGCCTTGCAAGATCTTCCGCGCCTTTTCCGCCATCAGACCAGTGATTTGAGATTTTGCATTCAACATCAAATTGTTTGCAATAATCTATAATAGCTTGATGCTCGTTTTTTGTATCAGTTACGTATCCATTGATACCGACAGTCATTGGCACACCATATTGTCCAATATTTCGAATGTGTCGCCCTAAGTTTTCACATCCTTTTTTAATTGCATCAACATCTTCTGATGTGAGATTTGATTTATCTTTACCTCCGTGCATTTTTAATGCTTTTGTAGTAGCAACCAAAACCACTGCATCAGGATGTAAACCTGCTTTCCGGCATTTGATGTCAAAAAATTTCTCTGCACCCAAATCCGCTCCAAAACCAGCTTCTGTAACCACATAGTCGGCCAATTTTAATGCAGTCTTTGTGGCCATCACAGAATTGCATCCGTGCGCGATATTTGCAAAAGGCCCTCCATGCATCAAAGCAGGATTATTTTCTAGGGTTTGAACTAAGTTTGGTTGAAAGGCATCTCTTAAAAGGGCAGTC